>NZ_CP009505.1:1804914-2406553 GCF_000970045.1 Methanosarcina sp. MTP4 | reverse complement strand
GCAGCCTGCAGGGCTCCTCCGAGGGCTTTTGCAAGCTCGCAGTTTTCGGAGCACTTTGAGGGGCAGTTGCAGTACTTGGGTACATTTTCCATCATCCACTGGCTGAGGAAGCCAAAGGCTTTGAGTTCTTCTGCGCTGGCGTTCTGTACTTAGTTATTAATGTCTTCTAACTCCATAAATTATAACCAAACAGTGAAATGTTGTGTATATTTATATACTTGAGCGTCATAATTGTGTACAGGTTTCTATTTGTACAGAAAAATAACCTATCAGAACCTATCATAAATTGTTTTTGTTTTCGAGGTTGAGGAAAAAAATGGTATTTATTCGATTAATTTCATTTTTATAATAAAAATACTGTGGGCAGGTACAAAAGCAGATATCACAAGGCTACTGCAAGCAAATACGCCTGGAAAAACCTCAACTTTTTACCGTTAGCTCACTGTTAGTAAGATCATATAATGTTAGTGTCTGGTCTATATATTAGAACAATTAGCTAATAACTTAGATATTAATAACATTTTATGTTAAAAATAATATATACCTCGAGCTCCTAGTATAACTTGCGTTCTCATCTCTTTAACACCTTCTAGCAAACACCTACTCCACTAAAAACATCACAAGATAAAGAGATCAGAAAGAGAAACTCACACCCCCCGTGAGCCAAATCTCAATAACTCTTCCCAGAAAAAGGAAAATCTCTCCTTTCGGACCCCCCACATAAAAATCCGATCGGAATTTCCAGGTTTTTTCAGATGGGAACGCAAACTTTTCTTCCAAAAACGAAACAAGTCTCACTCACTCCTCATCAATAAAACACCCTCCACTTTTAATTTTTTCTTTTTTTCGTTTCAAGTTAAGGGATCTATTTGAGTAACACGATGCCGAAGATGCTGATTTTTTATTCAAGCGGAGCTGTCCTGAACCTGGTTTTCACCTGGCTTTCACCTGGCTTTCACCGAGCACAAGCTCGGGCCTTTTCCCTACCTGCTGCAAAGGCCTTCTTATGGTGGATACAGAACCGAAATTGGTGCGAAAAACAGGGTCGTACAGCCGTCGGGATAAATCTCAACTCTTTGCCGGCAGCTCACTGTTAGTAAGATCATATAATGTTAGTGTTTGGCCTAAATGTTAGAACAATTAGCTAAGAACTTAGATATGAATAACATTTTGTGTTAAAAATAATAAATACCTGGACGTCCTAGTATAACTTGCGTTCTCATCTCTTTAATATCTTCTAGCAAACACCTACTCCACTAAAAACATTACAATATAAAAAGATTAAAAAGAGAACCTCACACCCCCCCGTGAGCCAAATACCTCAATAACTCTCCCAGAAAATGGAATATCTCTCCGTTCGGACCCCCCACGAAAAACCCGATCGGAATTTCCAGGTTTTTTTAAGATGGGGACGCAAACTTTTCTTCCAAAAACGAAACGAGTCTCACTCACTCCTCATCAATAAAACACCCTCCACTTTTAATTTTTTATTTTTTTTCGGTTCAAGTTAAGGGATATATTTGAGTAAACCGGCGCCGAAGATGTTGATTTTTAATTCAAGCGAAGCTGCCGGAATAGCTGTCTTAAACCTGTTTTTCACCGAGCGCAAGCTCGGGCTTTTCCTTGTCTTAGACAAAGAAGACTTCTGATTTTTTGAATTGAAAGAATTCAGGTAGTGTAATATAATGCAAGTTCATAACATATTCACATATTGGAAATTTTAATCTAACCTGCATTTCTGGCGGTGGAAAAGATTGGCAGTTTGTCCTACACCTGTATCTGGCAAAGAAGATCGACCATTTGTTGACAGAGAAGAATTCATCGAAGCATTTGAAACTGCCTTTCAAAATATTGGCAACAAAAATTACAGCGTTCTGGTTTACTATGGGATAGGCGGAATCGGAAAGACCAGTTTGCGAAAAGAACTGCCAAAAAAGCTTGATGAACATAACGAACCAGATCAAAAAACAGGTATTATCTGGGCTACGGTTGATTTCAGTATAGAGTCCCACAGGCAAATGGATAAATTTCTTGGAATCCTGAAAAACGAATTGAATCAAAAATGTGGTGTCAAATTCCACTTATTCGATATCGCACATGCCGCCTACCGGCGAAAAGTTGATCCATATACTCCTCTTTCAAAGGATGGATACTCCGAAGACAGTATTGTAACAGATCTTCTTGATTCATTTGGCGGTTTTTTCTCAATAAATTACAGCAGCATAAAAAAGGTTGTAGAAAGAGCTCCTGACCATTTTAAGGAATGGTCATTAAAGAGAGAAAATGACATCGCTAGACTGCCAGATATGGAAGCACCGGATATTGTAAAAAAGCTTCCTGTATTTTTTGCACACGACCTGGCTGACTACCTACAAAAAACTTCAAAATCGACAGTTATCTTCATAGACAGTTATGAAGCTCTCTGGGAAAAGGAAAGAGGGCAGGGAAGTTATAATTCCCGAGATGAATGGATAAGGCAACTTATAGCAAACCTGCAAAAATTATCCCTTTGGGTAATATGCGGAAGGGAGAAACTCCGCTGGGAAGAAACCGATAAGGACTGGAATAATTATCTTGAACAATACAAACTAGAAAAACTCCCCCTGGAAGATGCCCTTGATTTTCTGAATCGCTGCGGAATTAAAGAAGAGGAGATTCAAAAGGTAATAATTGAAGGCAGCGAAGGCGTTCCTTATTACCTTGAACTTGCGGTTGACACATATACCGAAATCGCAAAGACCAGTTCTCCTAAACCTAGTGATTTTGGCACAACTCGAAGTGAAATCTTTGACAGATTTATGAAATACTTGGGTGTCCCGGAAAAAGAAACCCTGAAAGTTCTTTCAACTCCTCGGTTCTGGAATCAAGATATTTTCAAAGCATTAATCAATAATTTCAATACAGGCTATCCTCTCACAGCATTTTCGGAATTGAATAGATTCTCTTTTGTCCAGGAAACCGAAGGGAAACTCCAATTGCATCCACTCATGAGGGAGAGCCTGCAGGTTTACCAAGATCAAGATTTGAAAAAAGAAGTCCATAATTTCATGCTTGACTTTTACAGCAACAAGATAAAGGACCTCGACATAAAATCCATAAATCCAGAACACGAAACCGCCTTTACAGAAGCCTTCTACCATGCAAAAGAAACACTTGAAACTGAAGAATTATTTGAGTGGTTCATTAGATACGTGGATCCATTTGACAAAGCTGCATTCTGGCAACTTATTATTCCAATGTATGAAGAGTTACTCAAGATACTTGAAACAAAACAAGGTTCAGAAAACATTGAAGTTGCAACGACATTAAACAATCTCGCCACACTTTATCGTCACGTTGGGGAGTATAAAAAATCACTATCAATATATAAAAGAACTCTTGAAATAATCGAAAAGGTACAGGGGACACAAGACAAGTTTGTTGCAGCAACACAAAACAATCTTGCTACACTTTATTACCAGATGGGAGAATACGAAAAAGCACTACCTCTTCATAAACAAGCACTTGGAACTCTTGAAAAAGTGCTGGGATTAGAACATCCGGCTGTTGCACACACCCTAGACAATCTTGGTGTACTTTATTGTCAAACGGGAAAGTACGAAAAAGCACTACCACTTTATCAGCAGGCACTTGAAATTCAGGAAAAGGTACTTGGGCCACAACACTCTAATTTTGCAGAAACTTTAAACAATCTCGCTGCACTGTATCATCAGATAGGGGAGTACGAAAAAGCACTACCACTTTATCAGCAGGCACTCGAAATTCGTGAAAAGGTACTGGGGCAACAACACCCGTATGTTGCGACAATACTAAACAATCTAGCCGAACTCCATCGTCAGATGGGAGAGTATGAAAGAGCACTACCTCTATATAGTCGGTCACTTGAAATCAATGAAAAAGTACTGGGACCAGAACATCCAAATATTTCAATACTTTGTGATAATTTAGCACTGCTTTATATGGACAAAGGGATTTATGACCAAGCACTTTCACTGTATGAAAAATCTCTGAGCATAAGAATAGAAATTTTTGATGATAAACATCCTGATTTAGCTCGTTCATTCAATAATTTAGCAGAGTTATATGAAAGATTAGGAGAATATGAAAAGTCTATATCTCTTTTTGAAAAAGGGTTGGATATTAGTAAAAACATATTGGGTGAGGATCATATTGAAGTGGTCGTTGCTTCAAATGGCTTAGCAGGGCTTTATGCAAATCTCAAATATTATTCGGAAGCATTGTCGATCTATGAAAAGAATGCTAGGATATTAAAAAATACAGTCGGTAAAAAGAATCCACAATTTGCAATAACATTAAATGACCAAGCATTAGTTCATCAACAGATGGGAAATTGCAAGAAAGCATTTTCTTTATATAATGAAGCTCTCGAAATTCAAAAAGAAACGTTAGGATTAAACCATAAAGAAACAGCAACAACATTAAACAATCTTGCTGCACTTCATGCTAGCAGGGAAGAATACCAAGAAGCGCTCCCACTTTATAATCAGGCACTTGAAATTCGTGAGAAGGTACTGGGATTAGAACACCCTTTAGTTTCAATAACATTAAACAACCTAGCAGAACTTTATCGTCAAATGGGAAAGTACGAAAAAGCACTGCCACTTTATCATCGGGCACTTGAAATAATTGAAAAGGTACTGGGTAAAGAGCACCCAGACTTCGTGAGAACACTCAACAATCTCGCTACATTTTATCATCAGACGGGGGAATACGAAAAAGCTCTTCAACTTTACGAACAATCACTTGAGATTCGTGAAAAGATTTTGGGTCTGCAACATCCAGAAGTTGCAATATCTCTTGTCAATTTAGCAGATTTTTATGATAAAAATGGAAAGTATGATGAAGCTATTCATTCTTTCGAAAAAGCTCTTGATATTATCGAAAATACACTGGGTCCAGACCATCCTTTCTGTGGTCAAATTACATACAGGCTCATATCAATTTATGGAAAAATGTAAACATATTCTCATTGTATTCACGCCAACTTCGAAAAAGGCCGGTCAGCAAGCTGACCGGTGAGAGCCCCGGTACCCGAAAAGCAAATCGAAAACGGTTTCAAAGGGTACTGAATAAGGGAATAATCCCCCCTTTTTTAATACTTCCCCGTCATCTTCGCAATCGCCCTGTGGACCCCGTGTATGCTGAAGTCGCCTCCCAGGTACATCATGGGACAGTGCTCGGTCATGCATTCGAGGTCAAGGCTTTTGCAGGCATCAAGGGCTTTTTCGGTTTCGGTTTTCCAGTGGAACCAGATTTTTTTTACGCCTTTGCCTTTCAGGACAGGGATGAGGTCTGCAGGTTCGGTTTTTGTTATGCCGATCACGACGTGGTCGATGCCCATGGGCAGGCCTGATACGCTTATTAAAGAGCCGGGTTCAGGGGAGTCGGATAGATCCACGACGTAGACGTTTTTGCCCCGGTTTTTGAGTTCGGATATGGCCCATTTCATTGCGGGTTTTGTTTTGTCGGTGATGAATGCAAAAGTTTTGGCGTCCCAGTAGCTTTCTCGTTCTGATTTCTGTGGTTCCATCGTGAATTCCCCCTATTGATTCCTGGATAAATATTCGTCTTGTTTGTATAAAAATGATGATGTGCCGCTGAGCGATAAAAGAATGAGCTTTTGAGATATTTTTGGAAAGAGTTCGGAAAAGAGTTCCGGAAAGTGTTCTGGAACGAGTTCCGGAAAGTGTTCTGGAACGAGTTCCGGAAAAATCATTCCAGAGTATGCTGGATAACACCTTTTTTGGCAGCCTTGTAGGACTTTTCCGCAAGTTCCGTACTTCCCTTTATTTCTACAATTTCCATGTTGAAAGTGCGGGCAAAGTCCTGGACATTTTTATTGAAATCGGGGTCGTATGAAAGGCCGGTATCGAGTTTTACAACTCGTGAGTACCTCGGGTCCTTCAGGAAACTGTCGTCGAGATTCCGGGATTTCTTCCTTTCTTCTGCCATCTCTTTCCAGGCCGAAGCCCACATGGGCGTGAAGTAGAGGGCGCCAGTTCCCCGGCAGGAGTACATGGTTTCGTCGTAGGCGGCGTTTCCCCCGATGGCGGCGCTTATGCAGTCTGCCACGATTTCCCCGTTTCCGTCTTTCAGGCAGTAAACGGGACATTCAAATCCCGAAAAGTCCTCTTCCAGATTTTCAAAGGCTTCTCCGCAACTGCAGTAAAAGATGAGGATTCCGTCTGAGAACGAGGCTATCTCCCGGATCTTTCCGTAGACTTCGGACTTGAGGAGATCGAGATCGTCATGAAGCCCCAGCCTGAGCGGGTTTACGACCACCGTCACCCTGTGAGCCGCTTTGAGCTTCATCTTTTCGTGAATTATCCTGAAAAAAGGAAGCTTGATCAGGGGTTTTGCAAGCGACATGAAGCCGGAACCGGAGCCGGAACCAGAGCCTTGCCCTTTTCCCAGGAGAAAGGGGACCCTGTCCAGGGGTGCTGTTCTATACAGGCAGTTTTCGGACTTGAGTTTCCGGAGCAGCCCAAAACTATCCCTGCCTTCTACCACAATCAACTGCTCCAGTTCCCTATCACTCGAAAGGACATGGGTAAGTTCGTCCTCAAATATCCTGCAGGCGATAATACTCAGTAAGGGCATGTAAGAACCTCTTTGCGGCTGTTTTTCACTTTCTGCTTTCCGCTTTCCATTTTTAGTTTTTAGGCTATTATTTGATTTCCGCTTTCCGCTTTCAATTTTCCGGTTTTAGTTTTCCGGTTTTAGTTTTCCGGTTTTAGTTTTCCGGTTTTAGTTTTCCGGTTTTAGTTTTCCGGTTTTAGTTTTCCGGTTTTAGTTTTCCGGCTGTTTTTTGATTCCCGCTTTTTCCACCAATCTTTCCTTTTTAGTTTTTTCATTCCACCAGCAGAATCCCTACGCACACAGTTTTTTCAGGGTTGCAGAACTCAAGCTCGATACCTGCTTTTTCCATGACTTTCGGCAGGTTGATCCCCACGGCTCCCCTCCCCGGACCTGCTTGAGGTTCAGAGCTTCGGGTTTTTATGGGCTATGGGAAATGCTTATCGACTGCTGATTTTTTCAAAATGAAGTGCTAATGTTTTCGGTCTTTCTGGAACTGTTTTTGTAAATTTTGAAATTATGTGCCACAATTTATATATATTATAATATCGAACTATGGAATATATTTCATGCCAAATACAAAAATTCATACTAAGTCCGTGGCCTGCATATACCGTAGACTTCAAACATTATTGCGAAATTCGAACATTACTGTGGGGTCCAGGCATAGTAAATGAAGGTAATAAAATAACTAAAAATGAACTTTTTCCTGAAGATGGGACTGATTTTTTCCGAGTTACGGTAAAGAATTATTACCTGTTGATCTTTGTGGACTACATGGAAGTCTGTTTATGAGTGGAATAGACCGTGAAAGAGAATTATGGGATAAACTGAAGAATTCCTGGAATTCATTGCCTGAGATTATAAAATTGACTGGTTCTATTCTGGGTATAATTATTGCTTTTAATACCTTGCTTTCCCCCGCACCTATTGAAATCGATTCTTTTGATTCAAGTCCGGAACTTATTGAAGTTGGAGGAAATTCCACTTTAAGCTGGGGGGTTTCCGGGACTACGGATATAAGTATAGAGCCTGGTATTGGAATTGAAAACCCGGAGGGGACATTTGAGGTTTCTCCTACCGAAACCACCACCTATAAGCTTACAGCTTCGAATGATGACGATGAAAAAGTAGACTTTTGCACGGTTACGGTTGAAGAGGAAGCTCTGGTTATCAATTCCTTTGATGCGGAAACGGACCTTGTCGGGGAAGGAAATAGTCCCGTTTTAAAATGGGATGTCTCCGGAGCTAAGAACGTTACTATAGAACCAGATATCGGAAGCGTAGATCCCGTCGGGACAGTTTCCGTGTCCCCTGCTGAAACCACCACTTACCAGCTTAAAGCTTCGAGTGGGGACCAGGAAGAGATAGCTTCCTGTCTTATTTCAGTTGAAAATAAGTTGCCTTCCATCGATTCTTTCAATGCCGATTCGGACGTTATCGGGACAGGAAATAGTTCCAATTTAGTCTGGCAGGTTTCCAGTGCTGAAAAAGTTTTCATAGAACCCGACATCGGAACTGTAGGTTTAAATGGTAGCCAGCATGTGTTCCCCAATGAAACCACCGATTACACCCTGATAGCCACAAACGAAGCAGGAAGTGTCGAAGCTACCAAAGTCGTGTTTGTGGAAGGTTCTTCACCGTCTGGCTCAATTGTGGAAGGCTCCTCATCGTCGGGCTCAACTTCCTCTGACTCTTCATCGGATTCCACATCCTCAGGACTTTCATCCTCGGATTCCACTTCATCGGATTCCACATCTTCAGATTCCACATCTTCGGATTCCACATCTTCGGACTCTAATTCCTCGGATTCCACATCTTTAGATTCTACATCTTTAGATTCTACATCTTCGGACTCTAATTCCTCGGATTCCACTTCCTTGGATTCCTCGTCATCTAACTCAACTTCCTCTGAGTCAACTCAGTCGATCTCAATTCCAAAACAACTTTACCCTGCTGACGGAACGGTATTCAATCATTCCCCGCGACTGACAACACTTGAGTGGGAGGCTGTTCCGGATGCAGCGAGTTATGCGGTAGAGATCGATTACTACTCAAACGAAACCGGTACGTGGCTTTCGGACTTTAAAGAGCCCTGGATAGTCTCCGACATAAACGAAACTATCTACACCTTTGAATTCCCCGATGCAGAAAAGGGGCGGTGGCGCGTCTGGGCTGTTGACGCGGCGGACCAGGAAAGTGACAAAAGCGAGTGGTTGAATTTCAACTACGTTGTTTCTGCGGAAAACAGTTCAATGTCCTCTAATGATGCGTAAAAGGGTAGGTTAATGCCCCGGTTATCGAGCATTTGATGTGTATATTTCCGGACATTTGACGTATGTTATCGGGTATCTGATGTATGTTCTCAGGTATCTGACGTACGTTACAGGCTATTTAGTGTACTTGCGAGTAACTTACTTTACCATACACTAATTGATTAGTGGTAAAATCAGGAGTGACTTCCTGGCGGCTTATCAAAAACTTTGCTTTAAACCAGTAAAGCTTCAAATCAGTAAAATAAGTAACATTAACGGAGCCGGAATCAACCCGACATTAACCCGACATTAACCCGACATTAACCCGACATTAACCCGACATCGACCTGGTATTAGGCCGGAATGCTGTTTAACCATCCATTTTTCCGAACCTGATCCTGAATTCTGTTCCCCCGTTTCTCCCAATCTCGATTTCCCCTTCTATCTGGTTCACCAGGGTGTTTACAAGCTGTAAGCCGAGGGTATCCAGGTTATCGAAATCGATGTTTTCCGGAAGGCCTGAACCGTTATCCGAGATGAGAAGCGTGAACCGGGAATTTTTGCAGCTTTCGGGATTTTCTTCAAGATTTTCTGCAGGATTTTCCGTTTTGTAGAGTTTGATCCGGATTTCCCCTTTTCTTCCATCGGGAAATGCGTGTTTAAGGGAATTGGATATAATTTCGTTAATGATGATTCCCAGCGGGATTGCGGTGTCCATATACAGGTAAACACCTTCCTCTAAATCCATTTGAAGGCTGATTTCAGCGCTTTCCAGTTTATAGGAGCGGAAGAGTTCTACCGTAAGTTTCTGAATGTATGCCGTGAAATCAAAGGTTTCCACGTCTCCGGACCTGTACAGTTCCTCGTGAATCATGGACATGGAAATTATCCGGTTCTGGCTTTCGCGGAAGGCTTCGACAACTTCCCGGCTGGTGAATTTTTCGGCTTCAAGGTCCAGAAGGGAGGAGATAACCTGCAGGTTGTTTTTGATGCGGTGGTGGATTTCTTTTTTACGGGTTTCTTCGGCTCGCTTTACGGTTTCCTCTGCGAGCTTTTTATCGGTGATGTCATGAATAAACCCCTGGAATAGCCAGGTTTCTCCCTCAGAATCACGAATATTCTGGATTACTTCATGGACCCACTTCTTCATTCCGTCCCTGCGCAGGACCCTGTATTCATGCTCTATTACTTTTTTGGGGTACTCTATCAGTTCTTTCTGGTTCGCAAGGAATTGACTCCTGTCTTCAGGATCAACGAGGTCAAGACACTTGATTTTTCCGCAAAGAATTTCTTCCGGGGAGTAGCTGAGAATTTCCTTCACAGCTCCTTGCATCATCACAGGAATAAAGTTCCGGTCAAGCTGGAAACCGATCCCCTTAAAGTTTTGCATATACGTGCGGAGGCGTTCTTCACTTTTTTCCAGTTTTTCCCGGCTTTGCTTCTTTTCCGTAATGTCTTTCATCACGCCGAGAGCCCGGTATACTTTTCCTTTTTCATCTTTCAGGAATATCGAACTGTTTTCCACGTACATATAGCTGCCATTTTTTTTCCTGGCCCAGAATTCCTGGTAGAATTTCTCCCCGGTCTTCAGGGAATGTTCCAGGGCGCTCCATACTTTATCTATTTCTTCGGGATGGATAAGGTTTCTGAGGGCAGGCAGGTCGACTTTGCTTAATTCTCCGGGGGCGAAGCCGGTAATTTCCTCGATTGCTCCTGCCCATTCAATTTTATCTGTCTTCGTATCAATGTCAAAGATCAATTGCCCTGTCTGTTTGGCGACGTAGAGGAACTTTTCTTCGATTCTCTCCAGTTTTTGCCTGGAAAGTACTTTTTCCGTTATATCCTTTAATACTCCAAGCGCCCTGTAAGGGCGTCCCCCTTCGTCTTTTTGAAAAATTACATTTGTTTCCAGATTAACATAGCTCCCGTTTTTCCTGCGCAACCTGTATTCTTCATCGATTACCTCCCCTGTTTCAAGGGAAGAATCTATAATCCGACTGACCCGTTCTCTATCTTCGGGATGCAAAAGCTCTTTGAAGGCGTCCAGGTCGATTTGCTTGAATTCTTCCGCGTCGCACCCTGTAAGGTCCTTTATTGCTCCTGCCCACTCAATCTCCATTTTTTCAATATCGGCATCAAAGAACATTCTACCGGTCTTTTCAGCAAAAAACCGGTAATTTTCTTCCCTTTTCAGGCTTTGTGCAAGACTATTGTCGGAGAATGGCAGTTTTTCTCCCTCAGGAAGTTCGGGATACTGGGATTTTAAAAAGAGTTCCATTTCTACTTCATCCATACTGTCAAACTTCCTCCTGCTTCACACTTTATAAGTTTTTTATAGTTTAAATAATCTTTCGAAGTGGTTTCCGACTCAATTCCAGTTTCCTCATCAAGACCGGTTCGGATGTTCAAGAATTACTTTTTCATCCTATCCAAACCGGAAAATTGTCCCGAAACTATGTTTCTTATTAACTTTCATGGTAAAGGATTCTCAAATAAACATATAGAACCATAAATATATTATTTTAAATTTTACTACTTTCAAATTTGAGTTCCTCCCTGACCTGGGATTATCTTTATTAGATAAATTGCCTAAAAACCTCCCATCAAACCATGAAACACAAAAACAAAAGTGGAACCGAAAATCCCCCTAAATGGGATCCTCCGGCACCTGCAACTGTTTACATCAAAATCAAGGACATCCCCTACGAGACCTTCAAGACCCGGTTGAACCAGGGCCTCGTGACCACCGAACTTGACCAGATCCGCTACCGGCTGGAAAGGCGCGTTTACTGCTGCGGGACCTGTTCGAAATACGTGGACGGGTACTGTGTCGTTACAAGCAGGAGTCCGGAACCTGGCGGCATCTGCAAGGCTTTCGTGCCGAAACCGGAGTTTGTCTACACCGATGTCCGGCCAGCCTTCGGCAAGGATGGGGAAGATACGGGATTCAAATACCTCGCGGAAGGCGGCGGTCAAAGGGATACCGGGAAGGCCGGGGAGGCCGGAGCAGAGGGCTGTAAAAGTCCCGAAGCCCTGTATGAAGAGGGGGTGACACTTTACAAGCAGGGCCGGCTAAAAATGGCGCTGGGAGCGTTCGACAGGGTGCTTGCCGGAAAACCGGGGCATTTCGGGACCTTGTTTTATAAAGGGGTTGCCCTGCTGAAGCTCAAACGCTATGAAGAAGCCCTGACGACTTTCGAGACAGCCCTGAAACTCAACCCTGACCACGCCGCAACCTGGGCAAATAAGGGAGCCGTACTCGTAAAACTTGAACGTTTTCAGGCGGCACTCGAAGCGTTCGAAAAATCCCTTAACCTGAACCCGGTCCAGAAAAATGCCTGGAATGGGAAAGATGCCATGCTGGTGCAGATCCGACGCTCCAGAAAAGCCCTTGAAACATACGAACAGGCCCTGGAAGCAAATCCCGAAAGCACCACAGCCCTGTTTGAAAAGGGAAAGCTCAATTTGAAGCTCGGGGAGCAGGAAAAAGCCAGGGAAGCTTTTGAAAATGCTCTCAAAAGAACACCTGACAACGCTGAAGCCTGGTACCTGAGAGGTAAAGTCCTGTTTGAAATGGGGAGCGGGAAAGAAGCCCTTCATGCTTTTGAAAAGGCAACCCGGTTGAAACCCGGTTACGCCGCAGCCTGGTATGAGAAAGGCTGTGTTTTTCTGGACCTTGGGAATGGCCGGGGGGCGGAAAATGCGTTCAAAATCTCAGCGGATTTGTGGGAAAGCGCCAGGGAACCGGAAAAGGCGGGAAAAGCCCGCGATAAAATTCGAAAAATAAAGCAGGATAGATAAAATGTGAAGTGGGAGTTTTTCCCGGTTTCATAGGTAGGCGTTTGTCACATAACGCCTCATCATCCTGTGACTGTTGAAGTAGTAGGCTATCATGCCTATGGAATTGTTGATGAGCTTGAACCACTCGTCTTTCCTGTCGTAGTACATGGGGACGATGATGTAGTAGAGCTTGTTGTAGAGGTCGTTGATTTCACAGGCCATGCACTCTTCATCGGAGAATTCTTCATCGGGTTCCGGGCCTATGGCCCAGCCGGTTACGCCTTCGATCCAGCCTTCGATCCACCAGCCGTCAAGCACGCTGAAGTTTACGACTCCGTTGTGGGCGGCTTTCATGCCGCTGGTGCCCGAGGCTTCGTAAGGGCGCTGTGGGGTGTTCAGCCAGAGGTCGACGCCCGAGACCAATTTTGCTGCCATTTCCATGTCGTAGTTTTCCAGGAAGACAATCTTCATTTCACCTTTCAGTTCCTCGATGTACCTGAAGATTTCCCGGATCAGTCCTTTTCCGGCTTCGTCTCTGGGGTGGGCCTGGCCTGCAAAAACCAGCTGCATCCTACCCATATTGTTCACTTTCCTGAGCCGCTCAAGGTCGGAGAAAATGAGGGTCGGACGTTTGTATTCGGTCATGCGCCGGGCAAAGCCTATGGTCAGGGTCTCGTAGTCCATCCCAACGCCGGTTTCCCTGTTTACCTCATCGATCAGGGCTCTCTTGGCGCTTCTGTGTGCAGCCCAGATCTCGTCGTCCGGGATTCCCCCTACCCTGACCAGGAGTTCGGGCTCGTTTGCCCAGCCCGGGAGGTAGCGGTCGTAGAGTTCCCTGAAATAGGGGGAAGTCCAGGTGTAGGAATGGACTCCGTTTGTGATTGACTGGATCTTGTACCCGGGGAAGAGTTCCTGTGAAATAAGGCTGTGTCGTTTCGTGACGCCGTTAATGTAGTTGGAGAGGTTCAGGGCAAGGAGGCTCATGTTCAGCCTGTCCTCCCCTCCGAATTTCCTGAGGACTTCGAGGTCTTTCCTATCTGTTATCAGCTCTTCTACAAGTCCATAGTCAAACTTATCGTGTCCGGCTTCTACAGGGGTGTGGGTGGTAAAGATGCAGCTTTCCTTTACATCCGTAACTTTCAGCCCGTTTCTCTTGAGGAGTTCCAGGGCAAGAAGGCTTGAATGGCCTTCGTTCATGTGGTACTTCCGGATTTTGAAGTTGAGGGCTTCGAGCATCCTGACCCCTCCTATCCCGAGCACTATTTCCTGTTTGAGCCGGTAGCGCTGGTCGCCTCCGTAAAGGTAATCGGTTATGCCTCTATCTTCTTCGGAGTTCCCTTCAACGTTCGTGTCCAGGAAAAGGATAGGGACACAGCCGCCTGTCAGGCTTTTGCAGTTGTAGAGCCAGGCCCTGACCTTTACATCTTTTCCCCGGATGTTCACGCTTACTTCCGGGGGAAGCAGGGTCATAAAATGGGCCGGGACCCATTCCTCTTTTTGTTCGTGCTGACTGCCCGAGTCTTCAAGCACCTGTTTGAAGTAGCCTTTGTTGCAAACCAGGGTTACGGCTACAAGGGGAACTTTCAGGTCCGCGGCTGAACGGATGGTATCCCCGGCAAGGATACCCAGGCCTCCGGCATAGGTCGGAATCTCATTCGAAAGTCCGATTTCCATAGAAAAATAAGCAATATTCTGTCCCTTCAGTACTCCCTCTATGTCGTCCATACCGGACCAATCCCCCCTTTTGCATTACTTTTTTAATTCTTATTTTTACATCCTTTCCAGATGCCTTTTTCCCTTCTACACTTTTCGCTTACTGCAGGCCGGTCTATTAAATGAGATCTATCTGTTAATATATCAAATTGACCTCTTAAGATAGTTCTTTTTGGGCTTTATGAATTTGTATCCCCGTTAACAGGGTAAAAGAAGGGAAAAATGGAATGTTCTAAAAAGGAAAAGCAAAATAGAAAAAAATGTTCCCCGGAATTTAAGTATTTTGAACGGGGGTTATCTTCGGAGAAGGTGTTTTTCTTACATTTTGTTGACTGATAGTTATTTTTTCCAGATCTTTCCAGAGGCCGGCTGGCATAAAAACTTCCTTTCAAACTTGAAGTCGGTTTTTTATGAAGTTACTGATTTCACATAGAAAGGCTTATTTACTGATTGTTTTTTAATTATTGTTTAAATATATACTGTCAATATAATATACAGGTGGAAAGAAATGCCGGGAAGCATTGTATCTCTCCCCCCTGAAGATCCTGATGAAAGTGTAAACTGTCATTTAGAAAACGTAAAGTCACTAAAGGAAAAGGCAGTAAAGGATAAAGATTACACGGTAAGGCGTGAAGCGGTCCTCAAGCTTGCGGACAAATACAGGAATGACGCCGAAGTCTTCGAGATAGTCAGAGAGAGAGCGATTAAGGACAGCAACTATACGGTTAGAAAAATCTCCCTTCGGGAACTGGCAAGGCTCTGGAACGAAAAACCGGGCATTCTGGCGCTGGTCCGGGGGCGGGCTATCGAAGATGTTAACTATGAGGTCCGGAGGGCCGCTGTAAGGGAACTTGCAGCTCACTGGGGGGACATGCCGGGAACCCCTGACCTTCTCCGGGACTGGGCGGCAAACGCGGAAGACAAATTTGTCCGGAGTGCGGCCATTCAGGAGCTTTCCAGGCGCTGGGGGAGTAGCTGCTGTACCTTTGACTTTGTGAAGGAAATGGCGCTGAAGGATAAGGATTCTTTTGTCAGGACCGTCGTAGTCCAGAGCCTGGGGAAGTACTGGAAAGAAACTCCTGAGACTTTTCCACTTCTCAGGGAAAAGGCGCTTTCGGATGAACATTATTCGGTCCGGAGTGCGGCTGTCCAGGAACTTGCGGAAGGCTGGCATGATGAGGAAAATGCTCTTCGCCTTATAAGGGAGGGGGCAGTAGCAGATGAGCATTATTCGGTCAGGGGAGCTGCAATAAAAGAACTTGCAGAAGGATGGTCGGACAAACCCGAAACGCTGGAACTCCTCAGGGAAAGGTGCCTGAGTGATGAAGATAATATGGTTCGGGGAATCGCTCTCCACATGCTTGCTTCTTTATGGTCCGGGGAACCGGGAGTTTTTGACCTTATACTGGAAAAAGCCGTGAAAGACAGTCATTATTCTGTCAGGAAATGTGCTGTCGAAGAGCTTGCAAGAAACTGGCCTGAAAGGCCTGAAACCCTGAAGACGATCTGGGACAGGCTACTCAATGATAATGACAATTTTGTAAGGATCGTAGCAGTCCAGGAACTGGCAAATGGCTGGAATGAAGATCCTGAGACTCTTCCGCTGGTCAAGAAGGTAGCTCTCAGGGAAAAAGACGAGTTTGTGAGGGAGGCGGCGATAAGGGAGTTAATAGACGGCTGGCAGAGCGAGGATATAAATGAATTCTTAAAGAAGTTTAGCAGCCAGCCCGCTCGTTAAGCTCTTTTTTCTCTTTAAATTACCTATATTTTAGGGACAGTCTTGCCTTTATATATTTTTCCCTCTATTTTTATTTTCCTTGACTGGAGGCATTATCTTCTTTTTTCAGTTTTTGAGGAGCTGCATTCTGAAAATGTGGGAAAATCAAATCAAAAGCTATTTAACCTATCATGCAATCTTTCTCATTTAGAGCAAAAAATCTAAATAGGTGAAAATTCTCATATTTCCTGCTAAAACCCCGTGCAAAAGTGGAGAACAAAATGGCTAAAATGGCTTCGAATTCAAGTAAAAATGGAAATCACAAAAGGTTAAAGGCCTCCAATTATATGAATGAGCAGGCGCTTTGCAGTGCCCTGGAAATGGCAAAGGAGCTTGTTTCGGTTATAAATAAGGTGCCTGTGACTGTTTTCCTCTGGAGGGCCGAAAAATACTGGCCCGCCGAATTCGTATCAGAAAACATCAAGCAGTTCGGATACACAATCGAAGAGTTTACCTCAGGAAAACTCATGTATGGGAACATTGTGCACCCGGATGATCTGGAAAGGGTCGAAAGGGAACTTTCCAGGAGGATTGAGGAAGAATACGTGGACTTTACCCATGAATACAGGATCCTTACAAAGTCCGGGGAAGTGCGCTGGGTTGAAGAGAGAACCTTTATCGAAGCCGATGAGAACGGGGTTGTAAAGTACCTGAAAGGCATAGTCCTGGATATAACCGAACGCAAACGGAAAGAAAAACTACTTTACATCCAGCGGGACCTCGGGATAGCCCTCAGCACCTCGGAAGACCTTCATGAAACCCTGGAACTACTTCTGGATTCCTGTCTCACGATCGATGAAATCGATTCAGGCGGCATATACCTGATCGATGAAGAGACAGGCGACATGTCCCTTGAAATTTACCGCGGGTTTTCTCCAACCTTTATCGAGCATGGTTCTCACTACAGTGCCAGTTCTCCCAACGCCAAGCTTGTGATGATAGGGCAGCCCGTTTACAAACAGCATATAGACCTTCTGCTTACCTCCAGGGACGATGCACTCAGAAGGGAAAACCTGAGGGCAACGGCAATCATTCCTGTTAAGCACGGAAAAAAGGTCATCGCTGCCTTTTACCTCGCTTCCCAGCTGGAATATGAACTCTCCGACAGCGTACGCACCGTCATCGAGACAATTGCTACCCAGTTCGGAGTCTTTATCTCCCGAATAAGGCTTGAGGAAAAATTAAAAGAGTGTGTAAAAAAGCGAAACGGGGACTAAAGGGCCTTAAAGGTTCTCGAAATAAATTATTCTTTTTCATTCTGAATACTTGAATAAACCTTCGGCTCTTTTCCCGCTATTTTTTCTGTTCTTGTTCGGGTATGTAGCTTATTTGAGGTTTTTGGCTTGTACCAGCTTATCTTAGCTCAGGCGGCTTTCACCTGAAACTTGGAAGGATAAGGGTCGTACCGCTTCCGGTTATTGCTTTTGCTCCGGCACTTTCATCCAGGCTGGCCGTAACTTTCAGGGGTGCTTCTTTGCAGAAGCAGTTTTTCAGGTCAAATTTTACGATCATTTCATGACTGTCGAACACCATTACCAGGTCAGTGTACCCGTCAGTGGAAATGTCCTCGTATTCAAAAGCAAGCGGCTTAATGGATTCTTCTGTCTTTTCACAGCCCAGAGCAACCGATTCGGTCTGTATCTGCGTAACATCAAGTTCGTCTGACCCCAGGACTGCGATCTTTACATCCCCCAATTCCATCGTTTTCAGGCAGTTGACATTCCTGTCCGGATTAACCATGACCTCCACATCCAGGGCTGTTTCCTGCTCCTGGTAGTCTCCCTGATCCGGGCTTTCCGATGCTGCGCTTCCTGCAGGATATGCTGCTATCGACATCATTACAAGCACTGATATGAAAATGCGGATTTTCCGGTTTAAAGATGCCTTTTGCGCTTCGGCGTTCATCGATAATCTCCCCCTATTTCAAGACAATGATTTCGAGGTATATATATCTATAAGAAATTATAATATGCACCTTATATTTTTTAAGAGGTGTGTGAAAGCCCCAAAAAGGGATGAATAATAATGAATGTGAATTTTTTATAGGTAAAATTTATAAATTTGATTTATCTACACTATATGGGAACATTTGTGTGGGAAACATTTGTGGTCCGGAAACCTTTGCTGAAGAAATTCAGTTGAAAAGGCTTTATAGGAGAGATTTTAATGAATGGAATTAATGAATGTAATTCTTGAATTCAACTAATGAATTTATTGAAGTATACAGTTGGGGGAACAATGAAAGAAGAGCTCAAGCAGAAGATTAGCGAATACCTTGCAACTCATTTTTACCTGAACCTTGCGACCGTGAGCCCGGAAGGCAGGCCCATGGCCCACACCATGGCCTACGTATCCGAAGATACGACCGTATACCTGGCAACAAACCGAAGCACCCGGAAAGTCCGGAACATCATGCATAACCAGGCTGTGGCTTTTACCGTTGACGAAGACGATCCGGACTGGTTTGACATGCAGGCCCTTCAGGTGGAAGGCTTTGCCTATATAGTGGAAGATGAAGGGGAAATGCGGAGGATCGGGGAAATAATGGTGGGAAAGTTTCCTATCATTGCGGATATGCCCCCGAACCCTGACACGATACTCATAAAGATTGTTCCTGATATTGTCTATTACCTGGATTACAGTGTGGAATTCGGGCACAGAGAAACGGCAACTTTCTGAAAAGTGTCAGGGTAATTCGGATATCTAATTAGAAGAAGCATAAAGTTCTGATTTACAGGTATTTCTTGAGAATCAGGTATTTCTTGAGAACTAAGCCGGTTTTTTCCGGTTTTCTTTTTTGAAGAAAAATTCCTTAAAGGAAACCTGAGACCAAAAATGTAGAAAAAGGAAATGTAGAAAAAGGGAAATGCAGAAAAAATAAAAACGTATTTTATCTCTTCTACTTTCACTCCGGCGGGATCAGAACTGCATCGATTACGTGGATGACACCGTTGCTTGTTTCAATATCTGTGGTGATGATGGTCGCATCATTTACCGTAACCGTATCATCCATTACGGTTACCGTGAGGTCCTCACCCTGCAGGGTTTCAATGGACGTCATTTCAACAACGTCAGCTGCCATGAGTTCTCCATCAGCCACATGGTAGAGAAGAACATCTGTCAGGGCGTCCTTGTCATCGAGGAGTCCATCAAGCGTGCCTGGTGGAAGGGCGTCAAAAGCCTCATCTGTAGGGGCAAAGACTGTGAATGGTCCTTCTCCGCTCAGGGTTTCTTCGAGCTCAGCAGTCTGAATTGCTGTAATCAGGGTGTCAAATTGACCCGATTCCACGGCAGTTTGCACTATATTCATTCTCTCTTCTGCTTCCTGTGCTTCTTGTCCAGCCTCAATTGCTTCTTGCGTTGCTTCCTGTGCTTCCTCTATTTCTCCTTCTGCTTCCTCAGCTGTCTCCTGTGCTTCTTCTTCTGCTTCCTCAGCCGTTTCCTGTGCTTCTTCAGCTGTTTCCTGTGCTACCTCTTCCGGGGTTTCTTCCGCACAACCGGAAACGAACAGCATAGCTGCAATTAGAAGGACAGCAAAAAGTCCTATTTTCTTAATAAATCTCCCCCCTGTTTGAATTACCTAAGTACTCTTAACACATACATATGAATCAATATTCTGTATGAATCCATATACTATGTGATATACTTTTCATACACTATATATTCTATTTTTTATATAACCTTATCTGTGATTTGGCGAATTAGGGGCTTTTCAGACCTTTATTCCTGAAAATAGGTCAGAAACTCTCTTATCATTAATTTTCAGTGCTTTAAGGGACTTTATGGCATTGGGAGGTATGGTTGCAATCGAATTGGCTTTTATCCGGATTAGGATAGCTAATCCTGCTTCCCATTTTTTATTCTTCGAAGAAATGATACTATAAGAAGCCCTAAAACTAAATTTTGAAGAAAATTCCCGGATAATTTTAAAGTCAATCCCTTAAAACTCCTTAAAAGAAACGTTAAACTAAGCATTAAAATCTTTAAACATAAGTGAGCTTATGCCAAAATTTACTAAAATGCTTTAAAACGGTAAAAAAAGCTTAAAAATACTTATTTAGCCAAAAAATTACATATAATGATTTTAAATTAGTACTCCTCAAAATGCCTATTAGAAGTATTAATCATAAATACTTAATTTATGTTATATATGAATTATAAATTAACATTTAATATGATTTTTTAGTTTATAATGCACAAAAATCTAATTTTTTGCTATGTTTGAAATCCCGATTTGCCCTTATTTTACCTATTAAACGATTAATACTACATATAATTGCCATTATACCTTTATTTATGCTTATCATTGCTTAAAATGTGTTTTAAACAAATTTTTTCGGCAAATAATTTTTATTAGCCAATATTATTGGAAAATAAGAAATTCTGTGGAAAATGGTATAAGCTCAAGTCTTAAAATAAAAAAGGAAAAAATAAAAATATCAAATAAATTTACCTTTTCTTTTATTTTTCACTCCGGTGGGATCAGTACCTCATCTATTGGGTAGATAAATCCATTGCTGGTTTCAATTCTGTCCCCTATAATGTTTGCGTCACCTACCGTTATCGGGTCGCTGGTGGGATCAACTGGAAGTTCCTCGCCCTGCATGGTTTCAACGGATTCGATTTCAGTGACATCAAATTCCCCCTCAGCCACATGGTAGAGAAGAACATCTGTCAGGGCATCCTCGTCCTCAAGGAGATCATCAAGCGTGCCTGGTGGAAGGTCGTCGAAAGCATCGTCTGTCGGTGCAAAGATTGTAAACGGTCCTTCCCCACTCAGGGCCTCTTCAAGACCCGCAGTCTGAACTGCTGTGACCAGTGTGTCAAAATCATCTGATGACGCGGCAGTTTCCACGATGTTCATTTCTTCTTCATCTTCGGCCATTTCATCTTCGGCCATTTCATCTTCGGCCATTTCATCTTCGGCCATTTCATCTTCGGCCATTTCATCTTCGGTTATATTTTCTTCTCCAGCCATTCCTTCTGCGGCTTGTTCAGCCATTTCTTCTTCAACTACTGCTTCTTCCTCTTCCGGCATCTCTTCTTCCGGCATCTCTTCTTCAGCCATCTCCTCTTCTTCAGCTATCTCCTCTTCTTCGATCATCTCTTCTTCTTCGACCATCTCTTCTTCGGTGCCTTCATCTACCGGTTCTTCAACTTCTTCTTCCGGCTGCTCCTCTGCACAGCCGGAAGCGAATAGCATAGCTGCAATTAGGAGTACAGCAAAAAGTCTGATTTTCTTTATGACTCTCCCCCCTTTTTATACACAGAAATTAACTTGCACATATATATGGACTCATCTGTATGAATTCATATATTATGTGATATATTTTCACACTTAATATATTCCATTTTTTATATAATATTATCTATTTATAGAGCCTTTTTGGGCAAATTTCGGGCTTTTAGTACCTTTATTCCTGAAAATAGATCAGAAACTTGGTTTAGACCTTTTTTCCAGGATCTCAAGGAGTTCTTCGGCATTGATGAGCATAATTTCGGTTGCGGCACTTGAAAGCTCTTCGGTACACCTGGCTTTTGAAAATACCTGGCGCTCGGAAAGGTCTTTCCAGAGAGGGGGTAGCATGTCAATGGAATTCACCATGCCTGCTATCGAATCTGCTGCTGCGTACAGGATTCTGTTTATGCCCGAAGAAATAAGGCGGATAAGGCACATGGGGCATGATTCCAGGGAGGTGTAGAGCGTGTAGCCTTCAAGGGTGGTGATTTCAGGGTGCTCTTTTTCAAACTGGTTTACGACTACCATCTCCCCGTGCAGGTCACTCCTGAAGTACGGGGAATATACAAGGTTGTGCCCCAGGGCAATGACTTTTCCTTCCTCATCGACCAGAATGCTTCCTACACCGTAGTTTCCCGAGTCCACGGACTTTAAAGCCAGCACGTCCGTCAGCCAGACATAGGGGTCGTCCTGATATTCCGGCTGAAAGCCGTACTCGGCCAGCCAGCGCTTCCAGTTCATAACCTTTTCGTTTCTCGAGTCGATTTTTCCCAGCAGTTTGGACCCAAGTTCCCTGATTTCCTGAATGTCCACTTTTATTCCCCCATTTTAAAAATAAATCTTCTTTAAGCTTTTTAATGTACTTAGGGTCATTACAGTACACAAATAAAACATTTGGTACAGAATTCTAATGCTTAAATATATAAATTTGTACTGCACACCATCATTCGGTGAATATTATGGTACAGTTAACTGAAGCTATAAAAACCGCATTTTCAAAGGTAAAGATCTTTCCTGTAGCTACCGCTTCCAAAGAGGGGGTTCCAAACGTCGTACCTATAGGCTTCTGTCAGCTCGTGGATGACGAAACCATCTGGATTGCAGACAACTTCATGGTCAAGTCCCTGGCAAACCTTGAGGCAAACCCCAATGTCGCAATCTATGTCTGGGGTCCCGAGACCGGAGGCTGCTTCCAGATAAAGGGTGAAGCCGCAATAATCAACTCGGGCGATAAGTTTGAAAAGATGAGGGAGATCGTACATTCCGCAAAGCCCGGGCTTCCTGCAAAGAACCTGATCGAAGTTAAGATCACAGGCGTCTTCCAGTGCGCCCCGGGCCCTGAAGCCGGGAAGAAACTGCTCTGATCGGGTTTCCCGACAGAAATCAGCTTTCGTGGGGAGTTTGCAGCTTCCCACTGAAAAACGACCCGTAACAGCCTTAAGTGACCTTAAATAACTTTAATCAAGCAACCAGAAAATTGGGAGACGCCGGAAACAACCGGAAAACAGTCTCGAAGTTTCTGGAAATTCAGAGGTGATGTGATATGGGAGAAAATAAGGAGAAACCTCCTGTTTTTTGCGAGAATTACTGCGTAGTCTGCAGGGGGGCAAGGGCTGGCAACAGCGTATGCAAGTCAATCCAGAATCTGGAGTTGAAAATCTTCGGGAAAAATGGCTGCATCTGGGGGGCTGCAAGGACCAGGTATTATGGAGTAACCCCGGATCAGAAGATTCCTGAAAATTTCAAAAAATGAATGAAAATAGATCAGGGCAAAACAAGACAGGGAGACATAAGACAGGTTTAATCTGTCTACTTTTTATCTATCTGTAATTTAGTTAGCCAGCAGCTTTGGTTAGCCAACATTTTCAGTTAGCCAACAGCTTGTCGATTCATGGTTTAGTTAACCCGTGGTTTAATTAGCCTCAGTTTAGTTGACCCCATGGCTTAACCAGCCCATGTTTATCTGTCCGCAATTTAATATTTATAGCGTTTATTTTCCATAACCGTTTCCCGTTAATTTCTGTAGTCCCCTTTGCCTGATTTAGCAGTCGACTAATGTGAGGGTTTGAATGTGAGGGTTTGAAGTTCATAACCCTGAGTATATTAAAATGCAGATGTCCATGGAATTCAGGATATAATTCTACAAAACAGCTCCATATGAGGCTTTCTTGATGGCGGTAATGAGCATTCTATCGTGCAAAATCCTGGAGGATGAAATCCTCTGGATCCTGGAAAATGATCCTTCAATTGACGAGATAATAGTTGTTGAAAACGAAAACTCCGGGGAGATCCTGGATAAAATGGAAAAATGCGGCTGTACGCATAAGGTCTTTTCCCTGGATGAAATTTCGGAAATTTCTCAAAATGATGGAAACGAATCGGAAAATTACACTGTGCTGGTCTGCCTGCTTGAGCTGGGCCTGCACGAGTGGCCTGAAAAGTTGAAAAACAAAGTTTATGAGACCGTAGAGATGCTTGCCCCCTGTTCTTCCGGGATCCTGCTCTTCTACGGGCTTTGCGGAAACGTGCTTGGGTATGTGGAAAAGGACTTTGCTTCCCGCCTGCCGGACTGTCCTGTCAGGATCCTGAAGGATAATTCCTGTAAAGTCGTTGACGACTGTATCGGGGCTACCCTGGGAGGCTCCGAGCAGTACCTGAAAGTACTCAAAAGTGTAAGTGATGTGGGAACTTACCTTTTTACGCCCATGTTCTCCATAGCCTGGAATGAGTTTGTACATCTGGATAAGCTGCACAAAGACCCCGAAAAAGCCCTTAAGATGATGAAGAAAACCCATGAAATAACAGGGTATGGGAGGGTAGCGAAGCTCAATACAGGGCTTTCATATACCGAAAACTTTGATGACAATATCAGGGAATTTGCGGATACCTTCGGCTTTGAAGTAATGGAACTCGAAGGAAACCAGGAAATATTTGATAAATGTTACCGGGAACTTAGAACAGAAATCTGTGATTGAATTCCAGGAACGAGAACCCATTTGCGCTTATATCCCCCTGGCTAAATTTCCGGGAGCTTATGCCCGCTTTATAAATTATAAGAGGCCTTCTTGATGACGATAATGAGCATCCTGTCGTGTAAAGTTCTGGAGGATGAAATCCTCTGGATCCTGGAAAATGATCCGTCAATCGATGAGATCATAGTGGTTGAAAACGAAAACTCCGGGGGGATCCTGGATAAAATGGAAAATTGCGGGTTTCCGAATAAGGTCCTTTCCCTGGACGAGATTTCGGAGCTTTCCCATAATAATGGAAACGAATCGGAAAATTACACTTTGCTGGTCTTCCTGCTTGAGCTGGGCCTGCACTCGCGGCCTGAAAATTTGAAAAACAAGGTTTATGAGACCATAGAGACACTTGCCCCCTGTTCTTCCGGAGTCCTGCTCTTCTACGGGCTTTGCGGAAACGTGCTTGGGAATATAGAAGAAGACTTTGCTTCCCGCGTGCCTGCCTGTCCTGTCCGGATCCTCAGGGACAACACCGGCAGGGTCGTTGACGACTGCATCGGGGCTACTCTCGGGGGGACCGAGCAGTACCTTAAAGTGCTCAAAAGTGTCAGTGATGTAGGGACTTACCTTTTTACGCCCATGTTTTCCGCAGCCTGGAAGGAACTCTTTAGCATTGACAAGATGCATAAGGACCCTGAAAAAGCCCTCAATATGATGAGGATGACCCATGAGATTACAGGGTACGGGAGGGTGGCGAAACTCCATACAGGGCTTTTGTACACCGAAAATTTTGATGCAAGGATAAGGGACTTTGCGGATATCTTCAGCTTTGAAGTAGTGGAACTGGAGCTCAAAGGAAACCAGAAAATATTTGATAAATGTTACAGGGAACTCAAAGCAGAACTCTCTAATTGAATTCCGGACTTGAGCCCGGACTTGAATTTTTAAATTGAAATCCGGAATTAAAATCTGTAACCTTTTATACAAAGCTTGCCTTAAAGCCCCATACCCGATACCAGGGTGCAAAACTGAGGTCTGGAAATGCCCGTATTAAGTATCATTGCCTGTGGAATGTTTGAAGACGAACTTACGTATGTTTTGTCTCAAGACCAAGAGCTCAAGCAGCTGATCCTTGTGGATAACAGGGAATCCATGGGGCTTATCCGCAAACTTAAATCCGAAAACTGTGTCCTGAGGACAGCTCCCCTTGACAGGGTTCCGATGCTCCTGCAGTCCGGGCACGGTTCGGGTTTCGGGCTTCTTACAAAACCCCTTATGGCGCTCCCTTTTTTCCGAAAACTGCATGAAGATATGAAACTTAAGGCAGGGCAAAAGGTAACAGTGGTGGTAAACGTGCTCAAGCTTGCCCTGCATGCCGACCTGGAACTCCTTAAATCCGAGGTCTACAGGAATATCAGGGAAATGGCTGCTTTTTCGGACGGGATCCTTATCTTTTACGGTAGTTGCGGACATGCCCTGGGAAAACTGGATGAAGATTTTGCAGACCTTGGTTGTCCCCTCTACTTTATGAAGGACTGTTCCGGGGAGACTGTTGAAGACTGCATAAGTGCCGCTTTTGGAGGAAATGACGCATATGCTGAGGCAATGCTGACCTGCCGGGGAACAGGGGCTATTTACCTGACTCCTATGTGGGTCTCGAGCTGGGGTCAGATGGAAAATGAAGGCAAAAGTTCCGTTGATTTTGACAGTAAATACCTGAAAGACCCGAAATACTGCGTAGCCGGAAAAATTGATACCGGCCTTGGGTATGATCCGGATTTTCATAAAAATGTCAGGGAATTTGCCTGCAGGTTCAACATGGAAGTCAGGAAGATGAAGGGCAGTGTGGAAGTCGCTAAAAGGTCCTACGAGCATGCCCGAAAAGCCGTTATAGGGACTCCGAAATAATTGGCCTGACTGTTTAATGGGACGAAAGGAACTAATCTAAAAAAGAGTGTGACAAATGGCAGATGAAGCAAAGCCTACAAAAATTGCAGTCGTCAAATGTGGAACTACTTTCAGATGTGGAACTACTTTCAGATGTGGAACTACTTTCAGATGTGAAACTACTTTTGAATTTTGTCCCGGGGCAGGATTTTTCTCTTCGATACAGGAGTGAGCTTTCTTGATTCAGATTGCCCTTTATGGGAAAGGTGGAATTGGCAAGTCCACGATTTCCGCAAATCTTTCCGCCGCTCTTGCTGAATCCGGAAAAAGCATCCTCCAGGTCGGCTGTGACCCGAAAAGTGATTCTACCCGGCTGCTCCTTGGAGGGAGGAAGATTCCCACGGTGCTGGACTACCTCAGGAAAACGCCTCCTGACAAACAGAACCTTGAAAGTCTCCTCTTCAAAGGTTTCAAGGGAGCCGCCTGTGTGGAAACCGGGGGTCCGAAGCCCGGAGTCGGCTGTGCGGGCCGGGGAATCCTGAGCAGTTTTGAAGCGCTTGTGAGGCTCGGGATCCGGGACGTCCCCCTTGACCTTGTCCTTTACGACGTGCTCGGGGACGTTGTCTGCGGCGGTTTTGCGGTCCCCCTCCGGAGTGAATATGCAGATGCTGTTTTTCTTGTTACCTCCGGGGAATTCATGGCCATCTACGCAGCAAATAACATTCTCCGGGGCATCAAAAATTTTGAGGATTCCTCCCCCCGGGTTGCGGGAATTATCCGGAATAGCAGAGGCATTGAAGATGAGGATCGGCGGATTTCGGCTTTTTCAAAAGCCGTGGGGCTTCCGGTAGTCGCCTCGATTCCCAGAAGCGAAATATTCTCCAGGGCTGAAAAAGCTGGAAAGACACTGATCGAAACCTTCCCTGAATCCGAAAACGCTGAGATTTTCAGGGAACTTGCCAGGTATGTGGAAAAGATCGGAAAGGACAGGAGTTTGCTTTATCATGCAAGGCCTCTCGAAGATTGGGAACTTGAAGAGCTGGTGCTCGGAAGGAGTCTGGAAGATAGTGCATCAACCTTCATGCAGGGGGAGGTCGAAAAGGAGGCAGGGTGCGAAAGTGGGTTCGAGGAGGATGCAGGAAGTGAAGTTGGGACTATTAATGAGCCCGAAAAATGCTGTTCTGAGGCATGTGGGACCTGTGAGGGGGAAACCTGCGAGTGTGAAGCTGGGGATTCCAGTGGTTCCGGAAATCTCTCCTGTTCTGACTCTTCCAGGGTAAAGCCTGCTTCGGGAAATGAAGAAGCTCCTGTTCCGGGTCCTTCCGGGCCAGGGACTCCTGAGCTAAAACCCCCTCTTTACGGCTGTGCATTTGCGGGAGCGGTGACTGCCACATTCCAGGTGAACGGGGCTCTTACGGTCCTCCACGGGCCCAGGAGCTGTGCCCATATTATCTCCGATGCGCTTGCCAGTTCCTTTTTGAGGAGCGGGAGCTTCAGGAAAACCGGAGTTAAGGGTCTTGAAGGGCGGGCTCTTCCGGGGCTCCTGTCGGTGGATATGGAAGAAGAGGACATCATCTTCGGGGGGCTTGAAAAGCTTTCCTGCAGGATGGAAGAAGCTCTTGCTTCAGGCTGGAAATTACTTTTTGTTGTGAGTACCTGCCCATCAGGAATAATCGGAGATGATATCGAAAAAGCCGTTTTGAAGATGAAGCGCCTTTATCCCGGGGCCCGGATTCTTCCGATACCTGTGGATGGAAACCTTACAGGGGACTTTTCTTACGGGTTTTTTGAAGGGTGCAAGAAAGTTGCCGGGCTTATCGACCCTGCCGTAAGACCTGAAGAGGGCCTGGTTAACATTATCGGGGAGCGAAACTTCTCCCCGAGGGACGAGGAAAACTTCCGGATCATGGAAAAGCTTCTTGAAGGGCTCGGGCTCCGGGTAAACTGCCGTTTCCTGAGCAGGGCCGACCCTTCTTCTATCCGGGCTTTCAAAAAAGCCGGGCTAAATCTCCTTGCCCACAACAGCCTGGAAAACCGGCTGCTCAGGGATTACCTGTCCGAATACTTCGGGCTTGGCTTTTTTGAACATCCCTTCCCCGTGGGTTTCAGGGACAGCAGCAGGTGGGTAAAAGCCCTCTCCAAATGCCTTACTCCGGAAAAAGACCCCATGCCTTTCCTTGAAGCCCGGGAACAAATGTACAGGATCGAACTCAGTAAATACTCTCCCCATCTTGAGGGGAAAAAGGTCCTTGTCGTAAGTTACAGCCAGGATATAGGCTGGGTCCTTGATACGATCCGGGATCTTGGTATGGAGCTGGTTAAAGTCGGAATACGGGCTTCCTCTTTTGGAAAAGACAAACAGCTGGCCCTGTTTCCGGAGGACATTCCGTTTGTGGAAAACTATACGGACCGGCAGCGGGCCGAGGACATAAAAAGCCTTAAACCTGACCTTGTGCTTTCGGGTTATGCTCCCCTTATCCCGGAAGAAAATGTACACTGCGACACAATTCCCTTCTCTCCGAAAGTGGGATTTATGAGCGGGCTCGAGCTTGCGAAACGCTGGAGTACGCTGCTTCGCCTGCCTGTGGTTGAAGGCTGGAAATACGATGGAGGTGAAGAGGAATGATATTTTCCCCGGATGCTTTTACGGCTTCCATTCTGACGGTTGAAGGAATTAAGGACGCATCAGCCCTTCTGAACGGGCCTACAGGCTGTAAGATTTATCACAGTTTTCTTTCGGACAGACATTTCCCCAGGGGAGCTTCCCACGACCCCATGGCTTTCCAGGGGGAGTTTTATTTCGGGCAGCTGAGGGTACCTTCAACCTACCTGGACTGGGAAGATTATGTTGAAGGGTCCCTCGAAAAGCTTGAAAGGCTCCTTTCCACGGTCTCGGAGAAAAACAACGACCTCCTTGCGGTTATTAATTCTCCCGGGGCAAGCCTGATCGGGGACGACCTGGAAACCGCCCTGAAAAAAAGCGGGGTGAGTGAGCGCTGTTTTACTGTGGACTGTGCAGGCTTTTCCCTGCCCGCACCGGTAGGCTTTGAAAACACCGGGCTTGCTCTCCTTGAGCACCTGGAACTGAAGCCGCTTCCGAGGAATCAGAATAGGGTGAACATTATTGGGCTTTCCATCCTGCATAAACACTGGGAGGGCACGGTAGCCGAGCTTAAAAAGCTCCTGTCCCTTCTCGGGCTGGAGGTCGGAGCCGTGCTCTTTGCGGATACTTCCGTTGAAGAGCTGAAAAACTCAAGCAGTGCTGCCTGTAATATCGTGCTCTTCCCCGCTTACGGACAAAAAATTGCCGAATGGTACCGGGAACGCTTCGGGACCCCGGCGGTTCTCTCTCCTATGGGAGCTCCAATAGGGTTTGACGCTACCGAGCAGCTTCTCCAGGAGCTTGCAAAATGCCTCGGGATCGACCCCTCTCCTGCCCTTAACTTTGTCCGGGCTGCAAGGAAAAACAGTTATTCTAAACTCGCACGCTACCACTCCTTTTCCGGGCTCCCCAAGGGTACGAGCTTCTCAATAAAAGCCGAAGCCTCGTTTGCCTATCCGCTTGCCCTCTGGCTCTACTCCTACCTTGGGATGGTCCCCCTTGCGGTCAAAACCCTTCCCGGGGGCAGTCCGGGAATTGAAGCCTCTCTCCAGGCGTTTTTAAAAGAAAAAGGCTTCGAAAAGGCTTATGATAGGGAGCCTGAGTATGAAACAGCTGACATTGCCTTTGCTGACGGCTACACTCTCGGGTTTTTGAAAGGGATGGGGCGCTGTAAAGCAGGTATAGAAATATCCACGCCTTCGGAAGGGTACATCGATTTCATCCCTAAAACATATATGGGTGTCGAGGGCACTCTCTGGCTGCTCGAAGAAATTATCAACGGAATCCGTTCTTCCCTTTAAGTGGGTATTTGTATACCTCCTTAACTTCCGGGTCATTTATTTCCTGGGCCATTCAACTTCTTAACTTTTGTTATATTCATGGTCTAAAAAGCCAGACCTTTTTTGGCGAAACTTTTTTTGGATATTTTCATATTCTTTGTTTAATAATATTTAAATAGTTTTTAATATAATTATAATATCACTTTCAGGTCTTTATCCCTTCCAGCTGAAACCAGGAGATGCCCCAGAGGCTCATATCATGGATATAGGTAAAAAAGTTCTTTTTGCAGTTATTTTCATTTTTGCGCTGTTAACCTGTACGCTGGCGTTTTCTTCTCAAAGCATTTTATTATCGAGCTTTCAGGATCTTGAGAAAGAGGATACGTTGAAGAACGTGGAATGGGTGCAGAACGCCGTTGAAACCCAGTATGATTATCTTGATCATATCGCCCGGGACTGGGGCTACTGGGATGACACATATGAATTTGTCCAGACCTTAGATCCCGAATACATTGATTCGAACCTGGGTAATGAGTCAATGTTAGATCTTGAAGTAAATATCTTTCTTTTCGTTAATGCTTCCGGAGACATTGTTTATTCAAAGTATGTGAACCTGAACACCGGTGAAGCCGTGCCTCTCCCTGGCGGGGTGGAGGAAATGATAAAAGACGGTCCTTTTCTTGCGGAAAGTGAAAACGACTTCGTAAGAGGAGTTGTCCTGTTTGACGAAATGCCGGTGCTCCTTGCATCAAGGTCCATACTCCGGAGTGACCATGAAGGGCCTGTGGAGGGTACATTAATTCTCGGGAGATGTCTTGACGATGAATTCGTGGGTTCTATTGAGGATGTTACCCGGTCTTCCCTGCTCGTTTCAAGGGTGGACAGGGAAATGACCTCTGACTTTCATGCGGTTTTTCCCGAAACATCAGATAAAGTTGTGATTCTCCCTTCCGGGGAAGATACGATTTCAGCTTACTTTGTATTGGACGGGGTTGACGGAAAACCTGTTGTCATGATCCGGCAGGACCTTTCGAGGGACCTGTATGCCCACGGCCAGAAAATCCTGTATTATCTCTATTTCCTCTTGCTCGCAACGGGCATTGTCATGGGAATGGGAAGCAAGATTCTCCTGGACAGCCTCTTTATTTCCCGCCTGGGTGAAATTGATGATTTCGTTGACAGGGTGCGAAAGGAAAAAGACCTCTCAAAGAGGCTTAAAATCAAAGGGGAGGATGAACTGTACCGGCTTTCTGCGGGGATCAACGGAATGCTGGATGACATAAGTCTTGCCGGAAAGGAAATCAAGACTCGGGATACCGAAAAAAGGACAATACTCGATTCCCTAAACGAGATGCTTATTTTCCTGGATACCGACTTCAGGGTCGTATGGGCCAATAAAGCCGCTCTCCGGCATATGGGCGTGAAACTTGATGATGCTCTTGGATTTAGGCAGCAGGAAGCCACCGGGATAAGCGGAAGAGTCTTCAGGGCCCTGGAGCTTGAAGAAACCCTTTCCGGGAGGACAAAATCCGGGGAGTTTGCATCTCCTGACGGGAAGCTGTGGTTTATCCAGGCAATTCCCGTAAAAGATGAGGCTGGAAAGATCATCGGAATCCTGGAAACCTGCCTTGACATAACGGAAAGGAAAAAAGCGGAAAAATTCCTCCATGAAAAGGAACTTGCCGAAACTGCAAGCCGGACCAAAAGCGAGTTCCTCGCCAACATGAGCCATGAACTTCGGACCCCCCTTAACTCGATCATAGGGTTCTCGGACCTCCTTATCGAACAGCTTTTCGGGGAATTGAATGAAAAACAGCTTCGCTACGTCAATAACATCTCCAAAAACGGAAAGCATCTCCTTTCCCTGATCAACGACCTCCTTGATTTTTCAAAAATCGAAGCAGGGAAGATGGAACTCAATTATGAGGAGTTTTCGCTTCAGGAAACCCTGGCCGAAATTAAGTCCCTCATGTCTCCTATAGCTTCCGAGAAGGAAATAGAGATCAATATCGATGTTGACCCCAAAATCCCCGAAATCCGGGCTGACAGGAACAAGTTCATCCAGGTGATGGAAAACCTGCTCAGCAATGCCATCAAGTTCTCTCCCAGAAAAGGGACTATAGAGGTGAATGGAGCTCTGAAGGGGAATATGGTATGGATCGGGGTAAGGGACGAGGGGATTGGTATCGAAAAGGAGGGTCGTGAAAGGCTGTTTAAACCTTTCAGTCAGATCGATTCATTTGCAGCCAAAAAATACCAGGGGACCGGCCTTGGGCTTGTCCTTGTGAAGAAGATTGTGCAGCTCCACGGAGGGCACGTGTGGTTTGAAAGTGAAGCTGGAAAGGGCAGTACCTTTGGTTTTTCCATCCCCCTGAAAACCGGGAAAAAATAAAACTGAGCTGTTTTTTTGCGGGAAATCCGGGGGTGAGGTTATATTATAAGAAACCTTTGGACTGCTTAATATATAAATTATAAATGTATTATAAATCGGTTGAATAAAAAGTATAGAGCAGGCATATATATAAAAATTCTTTTATTCTGTTACAATTAGTTAATTAATTTTATATATTTTTTTCTTCAACTATAACTATAGCCAGTGTGATCCCCAATACCCCAAAAAATTCTCATTGGTGAATTCAAAACCCCCAAAGCCACTTCGAGGTGCACAGCACGGATATAAGTAAAAAAGTACTCATCATAACTCTCTTAATTTTTGCAGTTTTGACTGCCGCATTTACATTTACCCATAATATGCAGCTATCGAATTTTTTGGAGCTTGAAGCGGAGGATACACTGGAGAACGTAGAGCGGGTTCAAAACGCCGTTGCCACAAAACAGGGATATCTTGATTACAGTGTCCAGGATTGGGCTTGCTGGGACGATACCTGCCGGTTTGTAGAAGACCAGAACCAGGAATACATTGACGTGGACCTGCAAAACGAGACCCTTGCAGGAATTGATGTTAACCTCATGCTTTTTGTTAATGACTCAGGGGCCCTTGTATATGCGAAATCCATAGACATTGAAACCGAGGAAGAGGTGCCCGTACCTGCCGGACTGCTGGAATTGATTGAAGACGGCACTCTCCTTATGGAAGAAGAGGACGATGAGATAAGCGGCTTTGTTTTACTTGCCGAGGGCCCGATGTTTATTGCCTGCCACCCGATTCTCTCCACAAAGTATGAAGGGCCTGTGCGCGGCACTCTTATTTTTGGGAGGTACTTCGATAGCGGCCTTCTGGAATCTTTTAAAGAACTTACCTGTTCTTCCCTGCTCATGTACAGGGTAGACGAGGAAATGCCTCCGGACTTTCTTAATGAATATTCAAGTGTTACGGAGGTCCCCGGAAGGATCGTGGTAGAACCCCTAAACGAAGAAAGGGTCGCCGGTTATTTTGAATTGAATGATATCGCAGGTGGACCTGCCCTTATCATCAGGGCGGATTTCCCGAGGGATCTTTATTCCCACGGCAAGAAAACCCTTGATTATATGTACTTTTTCCTGCTGCTGACAGGGCTTTTGACCGGTGTCGGAGTCAAGCTTGCCCTGGACCGTCTTTTTGTTTCAAGGTTAACCGAGATTGACGATTTCGTGACAAAGGTCAGGGCTGAAAAAGACCTTTCCAAAAGGCTGGAGCTCAAAGACAATGATGAGCTGTTCAGGCTGTCCCGCGAGATTAACGGAATGCTGAACGAAATCGACCTGGCGGAACAGGAACTTCAAACCCAGGAACGGGAGAAGAAGGTTATCCTCGACTCACTCAATGAACTGGTCGTTTTTGTAGACCCTGCCCTTAATATTATCTGGGCTAATAAGGCTGCGCTTGAACACATGAAAATGGAGCTCGAAGAGGCAGTTGGGCTTTCCCAGAGAGTTGCTCCCGGAATAAGCAGCCAGGCTATCGAACACCTGCGCCTGGAAGAGACCTTTGAAAGAGGAGAGAAAAAAGCCGGGGAACTTTCTGCGGGGGACGGGATGGTATGGTCAATCCAGGCGGTTCCCGTGACCGATGATGCCGGAAAGATCATAGGCATCCTGGAGACCTGGAGAGACATTACGGAAAGCAAGAAAGCCGAGAAACTCTTTCAGGAAAAGCAAATTGCAGAGGCTGCAAACCGCACCAAGAGCGAATTCCTGGCCAACATGAGCCATGAACTGAGGACCCCTCTTAACTCGATCATAGGGTTCTCGGACCTCCTGCGTGAGAAGGTCTTCGGGGGACTGAATGAAAAGCAGTTGAAGTCCGTGGGGAACATCTCTAAGAGTGGAAAGCATCTGCTTAACCTGATCAATGATATCCTGGACCTTTCAAAGGTGGAAGCCGGAAAGATGGAGCTGAAGTACAGTGAATTCGGACTTGTCGGCAAGCTTGACAGTGTAAAGTCCCTGCTGGCCCCCCTCGCCTCCCGGAAAAACATCGAAATCAAAATCGATGTGGGTCGCGAGCTTACAAGCATCCGGGCTGACGAAGCCCGCTTTATCCAGGTCCTCTATAATCTCCTGGACAACGCCATAAAATTCTCTAACGAAAAAGGGCTAGTAAGGGTCGAGGCGAAAAAGAAAGGGGAAATGGTAGAAATCGCGGTTACGGATACCGGAATAGGCATCGAGGAAAAGGACCAGAAAAAACTCTTCAAACCTTTCAGCCAGGTCGATTCCTTTGCCTCCAAAAAGTTCCAGGGTACCGGGTTAGGCCTTTCCCTGGTCAAGCAGATTGTCCAGCTGCACGGTGGGTATGTCTGGTTCAGGAGCGAGGCAGGGGAAGGAAGCACATTTGCTTTTACATTGCCGATAAAAGGCAAAAAATGCACCGTCTCCAATGATGAAGTGCAGGAGGAAGAGGAAAAGGACTGAGCCTGTAGTTACTTTCTTCCTCCCTGCTCCAAGCTTCTCTTTTCCGGATCGAGTTTTGGGTCAGGGGGAAATAACCTTTCTGCGGCTCAAGCCCCTGGAAAGTTTTCTTTCATGAAAGGTGAACTACCCCTACCTGCCTCCTTCGGAGTCGAGGAAGGGGCTTCCTTCGAGTACTTGAATCATCCATGTATCGGCTCTAAGAACTCAATACCCATCTTCAAGCCTGTTTGTCGAAGATTATCGGCAAAGTACCGATAGCCTGTCCACAAGGCATTCTGTGAGTCGGCTAAGTCGGGGGGATTGCTCCCCCTTTCTCGCCTAAGAACTGTACGTGAGACTTTCACCTCATACAGCTCAAGTATCTTGTAACCCTTTATAGGGCAGCAGTTTTCGGTCTTGGATTAGTTGCATGGTATTGTCTGTGACAATGTGCATGTAGATAGACTAAGTTAGGTGTACTGTTATTCTTTCGATTTCTGTCTATGTGATGCAATGGTCTTTCATCTGCATTAGCATTAATGTTAATCGAAAGATTACAGATGGGACATTTGCCTTTTTGGTTTTCCCATACTTTTTTGAATTTCCCTGATAGCTTTTTTGCACCTAAATTGAATTTGCGTTTTTCAAAGTAGTCGCTATCGAGGTATGGATTTTTGTCTAACTTGACTAGAGTGTGTCTGACTATAATCTTATTTGCTAGTAATTTAAGTTGGTTTTCCGATGTTGAAAATACCCATTTTCTCGTTTCTTTGGGATGCCAGTATTTATGTGCAATCCAATTTCTTGATTTCATGGGGTGTCTTCTCTTAGTCCATCTCCAAAGCATAAGCCATATTTTGTTATCTATTGATTGAAATGTCGCTTTAGATACCACACTTTGATGGTAGTTAGACCACCCAGTTATGATTGGGTTAAGAGTGTCAATTAGAGCTTCTTGTGACCGGGTTTTATTTTTCTTGATTAAGTTACTGATTTTCTTGGTAACTTTCTCGATAGATTTCTTGGATGGTTTAATAAGAAGCTTTCCTTTGTATTTTTTGAAATTCCAACCTAAAAAGTCAAAACCAACGTCAATATGGGTTATTAATGTTTTTTCTTCCGATAGTTCCAGACCTTTATCCTTCAAGAAGTCTTTAATCAGTCCTTTAATTTCTTCCACTATTTCTTTTGTCTTTGCAGTGACAATAAAATCATCAGCGTATCTTACAAAGTTTACTTTGTATTTTGCTTGCTGATTGCTTGTTATTTTTCCACTTTTTGGATGTCGATGGTATTTATCAATCAATAGGTTTTCAATTCCATCTAAGGTCATGTTAGCCAGTATTGGTGATATAATACCGCCTTGTGGAGTTCCTGCATTTGTTGGAAATAGAGTTCGATCAAAAACAAACCCCGCTTTGAGGAATTGCTTTAGAACTGATTTGTCCATTGGGATGTTATCTAGTAACCATTGGTGACTAATGTTGTCAAAGCAACCTCTTATGTCACCTTCTAGTATCCATTGAGCGTCAAATCTCCTACTTAACCGTGAAAAAATTTGACTGCAAGCATCCTGTGTACTTCTGAATTTTCTAAATCCGAAAGAACGTTTGTCTGCTGTTGCTTCTGCAATCGGGTTTAATGCTAGTGCATAGAGTGATTGCATGGCTCTATCATACATGGAAGGGATACCTAGAGGTCTTTTCTTATTAGACCCATATTTCTCAATGTAAACTCGTTTCAGTGGTTTTGCCTTATACCTCTTATCAGTTAGACTTAGAGCGGCATTCATCTTGGATTCAGGTGTTGACCACAATTCTCCATCGACCCCTGCCGTTCTTTTACCCTTATTTTGAATAACATTCCTGACAGCTAACAGTTTAGCATAGTGGGAATGAGTTAGCAAATAGCTTAGTCTTTTAACTAAATTCCAGTTTCCTTCAATGACTGCTTTCGTAATCCTGACTTGTAGCCTATTAACGTGCGTTTCCACTTTGTTCCAGTTGATGTGATTCCATTGGAATTTCAGTTGCTGCTTGTCAGTAAGCTTCTCGCCGATTGATTTAGTCTGTACACTGTGATAGTTTTCTTCTTTGGTGTCTCTCCAAAGAAGATCTACTGCGAGTGTTTCAGCATTTTCAATCAACGTATTTGAATAACTTACTTTCATAGGTCATACCTTCATTTCTTACGTTTAGATACCATAGAGTAAGTCTGCATCCTTTCAGATTGGGGCAAATTTGGAACCCTTATACAATTCATTACGAATTGTCTTTCGCTTTTTACTCCTTTCCTCTACCCTCTATATCTTCGTCCTTCCTTACGGAATTCCTACCCCGAAGGGAACATATAGGGCTTACCAAGTTCTATAATATGAATAATTGTGAGTACCTTAGAAGCCATCTTTGAACCGAAAATCTAATGTCCATTTCCCATTATGTTACCTAAGCCATAATGGTCAGATTTTTTACCTTTTGGTTCAAGCGTATCAGTCTATTTTCGCTTGTCGGAACTTACGATTCTTATGATGGTTCACATTACGTTCTTCATAGTATTCTTATCCTAGCAGATGATCCAGATTAGACTTCCAAACTTCTCTACATTGTCCTATGAGCTTCATACCCTGACGTTACCATCTACGCATGTCATAGTAGGATTACCCCAAATGGAAGGGGTAGCGTTTCCGCAATTCATATTGTAGCTTCTTGTCGCACTAGGAAACGTTCCATGATGTTGATAGCACTGTTTTTATCCCTGTCTATAACGTTTCCACAATCACAAGACATAGTTCGCTTATATAGTGGCATATCATGCCGTTTTTTGCAAACGTAACATTCTTTTGACGTATAACTTTCATCGATTTTTATTACTTTCTTACCTACTTTTTCAGCTTTGTAGGTCAAAAATCCGATGAAGCGAGAAATGAAACCCTGATTCTGAGTAGACCTGTTAAGTCCTTTTTTCCGCTTTCCTTTCAGTTTTTTTGACTTAGCCATTTTCTTGACTTTCAGATCCCCTACTATGATGGTGTTAGTCTTCGTGTTTTTAACCATCTTTAGGGAGAGTTTGTGCTGATAATCCTTATTCTGGTTAGATCTTTTTCTCTCCATTTTTTTGACGTTGCTATTGAACCTCTGCCATCTTCTGCTATTCTTCTTGCAGTGATCTCTCCTGGATTTCAGAGTATCAATTTTTTTGTTCCAGTACTTATCAGGTCTTGCGGTTTTTGCTTCGAAAAACTTTCCGTAAGAGTTGACAGCAGTTACCATTTTCGTAACCCCTGCATCAATCGCCTGATACAGACCGTTATCATGGTACTGAACTTCCGGTTCGTAGTCATAGGTAACTGAGATAAACCAGTCTCCTCTGGCTTTATAGGGGTCACTGTTGTAGATATCTACCTGTTTGACTTTCCTTTTTTCGAACCCCCTATCAATCTCAAAAGACAGAGGAACTTCGTTGACCTTATGGGAAAAAGAAACGTTTCCGTCCCCGAACTTGAAACCACTCTGGTTGTATACTATTGTGAAAAAGTAGTTTTTCCCCTGTGTTTTGGTGGTCTTGCACCTGTATCCCCGTTTTTTCGAAGGGCAAAAAATGATTTGTAGTTAGCGTCAAGCTTTTTGAGAACTCCCTGCAACACTTTGGAATAGACCATTTTGTACTGAGGAAACTTTTCTTTTATCTTGGGTAGCTTGTTTTGTTGTTCCACATACCTGACACGCCTGTTCTCGTTTTTCCACGCTTCCTGTCTTTCGGTCAGAGCAAAATTATAGGTCAACCTACAGAGGTTAGATGTGGTCCAGAGAACATCGACTTGTTCTTCTGTAGGATGAATTTTGATCTTTTCAGTTAGTTGCATGGGACATTTAGAATATGTCAGTTTGCATATATATACGAGTCTTTGAACAATTTGTAAAAAGTTATTTTATTGTAGTTCCGGGAAGTGGACGGCTTTCATCCCCCACCTGTCGGCCTACGGCCTCCGAGGAAGGAGCCTTCCCGCCTGCAAAGTTAAACCATGAGTTTTTCGGTTTCCGTTTCGGAATAGAGCTGCAGGCGTTCTGCTCCCAAATCGTCCTTCTGCAGGTCAAGCAGTTCTTGCAGGGAAAACACTTCACAGGGTTTTTTACCTTTCCTGTGCTTTTTCAGCTGGTCGTAATCAAAGCAAAGGTCATCGTAGCTTGCTACGTACCTGAACCACTCCGCCGGAACAGGGAGAGCTGAAAAAAGGGGTATTGCAGTTTCGAAATAACTCTTGCACTCCTTTTTCTTCGATAGCTGACACCAGCTGTCTATTATAAAAGTTACTCCTTCTCCCTCAACTTTGAAAACAACAGGATATATCTTGCAAAGGATAGCCTTAAATTCCCGGCATTCGCACTCGTCGGTTTCTCTGTTCAAAAAAGGGCACAATTTTCCTAATTTTAATACATCAATCCGGGTCCCATCGTCCATTTCCAGGATATCCAGGTATCGGGTTTTGAATTCGTAGACGCTTATGCCCAGCTTTGAGGCCATATACTCTTTTTCCCCGGGCAGCAGGGTTCCGATCTTATTATGTTCACATGCCCCCCCGCATTCCCTGCAAATATTGAAGGTTTTTTCAGTACTTCCACTAAATATATTGTGGAAGTTTTCAAACATGTGAATGGGTATTTTTTTAAAGATCAACCTTGAACCTCTGCCAAAGATAAATAGCATTCTTTATATATTTCTCTCATTTATTTTTTTTACTTATATTTTTGTCAAAATTATATATACGTCTATGCCTTCCACTCGCTTTCTGGGCAAGTTTTAAAATAAATGATAAAGTCGGGTCCAAAAAAAGGTCCAAATAGTTAGATAGAGAGAATAGTTAGATAATGAAAATAGTCAGAATAATGAAGAGGCAGTATCTGAGGAAAAGTTAGAAGTTTATAAAAATTATTTCTATATGTGTCCGTAAATTTTCTTCTGAGCCGCATAACTTTTTAGCAATTAAACTTGATTGGAAGAAGGGATGGATGAAACATGAAAGCTTTTACATTACTCTGGGTAACGGTTGGCGTGGCGTTCCTGCTCCTGGGTTCAGGCTGCACTGAAGTCGAGGACGTACAGGCTGCCTCAGGTTCGGTTGATGCGGGAGATTCAAAAGAGTCCAATGCCCTGATTTATACGGGGGCTGGCGAACTGGAAGCAGTGGTCTTCGATGAAATGAATGAAACGCATACCCCCGGAGTGGCCGTGGCTGTTGTCAGCGGTGATAAAATCGTTTTTGCCAGGGGTTTCGGGGTCTCAAACATCGAGACCGGGACCCCGGTTACCCCGGATACCCTCTTTCGCATAGGCTCGACAACCAAGATGTATACTGCAGCAACCCTTGCCATGCTTGCCGAGGACGGGAAACTTGACCTCAACGAACCGATCGGCAGCTATGTAGATGGGCTCAGCCCCGGGCTCTCACAGCTGACGACGCACCAGTTGCTGACCCATACGGCAGGCCTGCGGGACGAAGCAAGCTCTTACGGCAGGCATGACGAGGCCGCACTTTCCGAAGAAGTAAGAGCCTTTGACGATTCCCTATTCTTTACCGGACCGGGCGAGGTCTTCTCCTATTCCAATCCGGGGTATGCCCTTGCCGGGCTTGTGGCAGAAGAAACAGGGGATAAGTCGTACGCCGACCAGGTAAAAGAATCCCTCTTCCTGCCCCTTGGCATGAACCGCACAACTTTTCGCCCGACCGAGGCAATGACCTTTCCCCTGGCCCAGGGACACTACCTCCTACCGGACGGAAGCCCTGCCGTGATAAGGCCGTATACGGACAACGCCGGAAACTGGCCTGCAGGTTTCATGTTCTCGAACGTAAACGAGCTCTCTCGTTTTGCAATAGCTTTCATGAACGAGGGCAGGCTTGAAGGAAAAGAGGTCCTTTCCCCTTCAGCCATAAGCAAACTCTCCACTCCTTACAGCCCTGTCATAAGCAGCTATAATAACGGAAGTTACGGCTACGGCCTCTTTATCCACAACTCCCGCGGCGTGCAGATAGTTGAGCACCCGGGAGGCATGGAAGGTTTTACATGCCAGTTCCTTATGGTCCCAGAGCACCGCTTTGCAGTGATCATCCTGAGCAATACCTACGGCACAAAGTTTCCGAAAAGCACTGAAAAAGCAATGGAACTCTTCCTGCCCCTTGAAGCAGAAATGGAAGAAGATTCGGAGGCAAACGTTTCGCTTCCCGTAACCGGTGATGGGATGATTGATGAATCCATTACCGATGAAGGAATGAGTGGGGAGGAGATGATTGGAAAGGCCATAGATGAGGAAGTCATGACTGAGGAGGAGATGACCGCTTATGCGGGTCACTATTACAATTCTCCCGAGCTCTACCTGGATCTTGTCAAAAAAGATGATACACTGTTCCTGAAAATTGGGGAACTTGAGGCCCCGGTTAAGAAAATCGGGGAAAGCCGCTTTCTGGCAACTAATCCCTTCCTGGGCCAGCCGCTGGAATTCATACTGGTCCCGGGGGAGGACGGGAAACCCGAATACCTGCACATGTCCCACCGCGCCCTGAAAAAAATCTAAGAACCCGGAGGCAGGAAAGTAAAGGGCAGGTAACAGACAGGTAACAGACAGGTAACAGACAGGTAACAGACAGGTAACAGACAGGTAACAGACAGGTAACAGACAGGTAACAGACAGGTAACAGACAGGTAACAGACAGGTAACAGACAGGTAACAGACAGGTAACAGACAGGTAACAGACAGGTAACAGACAGGTAACGGACAGGTTTTTGTTTTCCTTCCTTCTTTTCTTTGTTTTTGGTTGCTCTGCCTTATTCAGTTGATGTTTATGGCTAAAAAATAATGGCTGGTTCTGAATTTGTGATTGTTATCGGTGCAACCGTATTAGATATCTCATGATGTTATTGTCACCGGGCGCCAGAGGCGGCCGGCTTTTCCAAAATAAAAGTGAGAAAAAGGAAGAAAAACAAGAAAACAAAATGTGAAATCAGTTAAAAAAAGTAATGGTTTTAACAAAAATAGAAACCTGTACAATCTGTATATATTTTTTCAATCTCTCTTTTTTCTTTTTAGTGAGGGCCGCCAGGCAAGCTGGCGGAGGCGCCCTTTGGCATCTAATTGAAAAACTGTTCTCCGGTTCAGGTGGAATACAGCTGGAGATTACTGAATCGGTACTCCCGGAACCTCCAGCATTCTCGAACTTCCTTTATTGGGTTTCAACGCATTCGGGAATTCTGGATTCCCCGGGTCTGTGTATTTCCCTGATAACTCTCAGGGAACTTTTGCCATGAAATAGGGGCGTCTCCGCTCTGGGTTCCCAGGTCAACGAAGTACTCGTTGTTGTAATAATACCAGACTTCCACAACCGGGTAAGAACTATTGCGGTACTCCTCATAATCTATTTCCGATACATCCGAGAGCACCTCGGAACTTTCTTCATCATAGTAAGGTCCACCAGTTGCGTCCAGGGGGAACCAGGCTCCGTCCTCGTAGACCTCAACCCAGGCGTGGCCGCCTGAAGTTTCTCCAAAATTGACTTCTCCTATGGTTACTCTCACGCTGCTCTCGTCATATTCCCCTGATGCGATCAGGAGAGAAGCGAGGGCATGTGCCTGTTCCTCGCAATCGCTCACAGGTTCGCTGGTGACAGGGTTTTCGGCATAATCCGGAGTTTCCTCCAGGAACTCAGCCGGGGTCAGCCATTTTTCTTCCGTGCCGTGCAGGGCTTCATCGGACACCCAGATCCAAGAAAGGGCTGCTTCGTAGATTTCGTATTTGTCGTCAAGGCCATTTTCTTCAAGATAGTTCTTCACCGCATCCGCATCAGGGGTAACATAGGCCTGGTAGTAAGCTCCGTCTTCCTGCTGGAAGTTCTGATTTCGGTCCAGGTCCTGATTTTGGTTCTGGTTTTGGTTTTCCAGGAAACGGTTCAGTTCTTCCCGGTCAAGCATTTCCCTATTTTTCAGGCTTTCTCTCTCGAAGAAGGGGTGCTGTTGATTATTCTGTCCATTGTTGGAGGCAGGACGGATGTTTCCTGGGATGTTTCCATTCCAGGCGGGGGAGGGGGACGTGAACCCTGCCGGAGATCTACGGTCCTGCATGATTCCGGTGCCGGTTTCGCTTCCGGTTCCAATAAAGAATATCCAGTTACTGTGCTGAGTTGCCGCGTTCCGGGCTTCGGTGCAGAGCCTTCCGTAGATTGTCTCATACCCGGTTTCCGGGTCATTTCCTGAATTTCCTGTTCCCGGGATTTCGCCTGCACAGGCAAAAACTGTCAATATCGCAAGCACCAGCAAGGTAGTCCGGAGAACAATAAAGATTCTTTTCATGCCGATTCCTACCTCCTTTTTTGTCATTTTTTACTTTCCTGGTTATTCGTGCCTATCCGAAATATTTTCGTAATACCTGTATTCGGTCTCCAACAGTTTTTTTAATCGATACTGTCTTCTAACAAAGCTAAAGACTCCAGCAATGCTTTCAGGTCCTCAACTATCGGAAATGCCATGTCTGATAACCCGAAGGTCCCGTTGTCTTCAACCACAAGCCCGCAGTCAATCAGTTTTTTTACATTAATCCGGACCGATAATGGAATTTCGTTAAGTATGTGCCCGATTTCTTCAATGCTTCTGTTTTCTCCATCCAGGGTCAGAAGTATATTTCTCCTTTTTTCGGAGTAAATCGCCATATCTGAAAGTGAAAGATTCATCCATCTTCCTCCCCATATTTTCAGTTAAAAAGAAAAACTAAGAAAGGGCTGTAGACCCTTTCTTTTCCAATTCTTCCATTTCCAATTCTTCCATTTCCGATTATTCGTACCTCAGGGCGTCCACGGGTTTCAGTTTCGAAGCCCTGTAAGCAGGGAATGCTCCCGAAACTATTCCGATGAAGATAGCGATGGAAAGCCCGAAAAGCATCAGGTCAGGGGAAAGTGAAATTCCGGTATCGCCTCCTGTTCTCATTATGCTCACGCCCAGGTAGGGGAAAAGGGCTGAGACACAAGCTCCAAGCATGACTCCAAAAACCCCTCCTACGAATCCGACCATCGCAGAGTTAACGACAAAGATCAACAGGATGTCCCGGTTTTTGGCTCCTATGGCTTTCATTGTGCCGATTTCCTTTGTCTTTTCCAGGACCGAGGTAAACATCGTGTTTGCAATCCCGACGGCTCCTACAAGCAGGGATACGGCTGCAATTGCTCCCAGGAAGAGGGTCATGGAACTGGTCATTTCGGTTACGGATTCGGCCATGGACAGCGAGGACGATACGCTAAAGTCCCTGTCTTTTTCCTGGTGGATCTGGCGGGAGATCATTAGCCTCTCTTCGATTTCCTCAATTGTGGGTTCCACGAGGTCTTCATCTTCTACCTTGACCACTATGGAATCGAATACATCTTCTTCCGCATCTTCAATCAGGTCGACTGCCGAATCAATCGGCATGTAGATTTTCCTGTCGTCCCCGCCGCCTTCTTCTTCCAGGATCCCGACAACTCGCACGGACTTGCCGTTGACCGCCACCACCTGGTTGACTCCGATTTCCTGGTCAAAAATTTCCGTGGCAATACTGCTTCCTATGACTGCTACGTTATTATCGGCGGGTTCAAGCAGCCTTCCTGACTCTACTTCCAGGGTGTTCATGTACTGCCAGACCTGGGGATCTACTCCAGTGATGGAAAGGGTCGCTGTTTCTCCGGCGTAGTCCACTTCTTCACTCCCTGAAATCCGGGTGTCAACGTACAGCACGCCGTCTATTCCCTGCAGCGCGTCGACGTCGTCGTCGGTCAGTTCGGAGTCTGTGGATGAGGAATCACCACCTCCTCCACCCCCGGGTCCGGGCATCCGGGACTGGGCACCTGAGTATCCGGGTGTTATGGTGATGCTCGTAAGGTCCATATCGGCAAGCCTGCTCTGGACCTGGGCCTCCATGGAATCACCGAGGGAGATAATCCCAACTACGGCCCCTACCCCTATGACGATCCCGATGATGGTCAGCCAGCTCCGCAATTTGCTGTGCAGGAGCATGTTAAGGGCCATTTTAACGTAGGTTGCGTTTCTCATTGCGCATCCCTCCGGTTTTTACTGGCTTTCATGGTTACGTTCAATTTTCCGTTTCATTTTCCGTTTCATGGTTACGTTCAATTTTCCGTTTCATTTTTCCGTTTCATTTTTCCGTAACATAGTTCACCTGTTCAGGATACCGAAACTGTATTTTCCTTTCCCGGCTTCCTTTTCTTCGGAGCCTTTCTTACCCTGCTTCTGCCTGCGGTAGAGGAAGACTCCCGCACCTGCAACTACAATTACCAGGGCATAGTAAACGTATGAGCTGGTCCCGCTGCTTGTTTGTGCTCCGGGCCTGCCCGTGCTTCCATCAACTCCGGTAGGGGCTGTCATCTCGACCTGGACATCTTTCAGGACTGTGATCCTTTCACCTTTTGAATCCGTGTATTCAATCTGGACTTCCAGGGATGGGCTGCTGCCGGAACCTGCTGCTCTTGCTGTCCCGCCCTCAGTGGCATCTTCGGATCCCTCATCTGATTCCTGTGTGCTCATGACATCGAAAGACGCGATGGTGTAGTCTCCTTTCTCAAGGTTTCCCACAATGGTCGAGGAACTGCCACTTGTCCTGAAGTTTTCCTGCTCAGGAATCGATACTTTCACGGAATATGCCTGGTTGTTTCCCACATTCGCAACGGAAAGGGAAATCTCTCCTTCATCACTTTCCGAAAAGGAAACGTCAAAATCGGTTTCTCCGCCTACAAAAAGCCCGGCTGTGGTCTCGATGGTGTTGATGTTGGAGTCGTAGTCTTCAAAGGTCAGGTTTACGTTGAGGGTGTAGAGTCCGGGGTCTGCGTTTACGTCTGCCATGACTGTATAGGCAACAGTTACGGATTCATCGGCTTCGAGATACTTGATGTACTTGGTATTGTCCGAGTAGACGGGGAGGATTACGCCTTCGGGGTCTTCCCAGGAAATGACCATGTTTTTCAGGGGGGAGTTTCCGGTATTGGTGACAATGAACTCAAGGGGTTCTTCGGTAGCCAGGTCGATGTTTGCCTTGTTGATGGTCACTATCTGGGCGTATTCTTTGCCTCTGACTTCAAGGAGGATGGTTTGTGTGGTGGTGACGGTTTTTTCATCACTCGTGGCAGTGGTAGTGACATCAAGCTCGTAAGTGCCTTCGGAAGCGTCGGCGTCGGTCATGAGCTTGAACTTCAGGACAGCTGCATCGGCGTCATCCTGCCGCGCATCCAGGTAGGCGATTTCTTTTTCAAGCGCTTCTCCGGAAATCGCGGTGAAGGGATATTCAGGCTCGACTTCGACAACTATGTCCGTCAGGTCATCGTAGCCGTCGTTTTGCACGCTGAAGGTAAGTTCCAAAGGTTCTCCCGGGCGGGCAGCTTCAGGGTTCTGTTTTGTCAGGTCGATCTGGACTGAAGCCGAATCTATCAATCCGGTGGAAGCCAGGGCTGTGCCGGCATTCAGGGGTAAGATTGCCGAAAGCACCAGCAAAATCATCAGTAAAGAGAGCTTTTTCATGAGTTTTTCTCCATCGCAAATTGTGTATACTTTCAAAATTTTTCACGTTTTTTATTACAACTTACAATAATTCCCTTCAACTTCTTCGATTTTTTCAATTTCGCCGTCTTTGATGTGTACAACCCTTGTCGCATACTGGACTGGGGTCATGTCATGGGTTACAATGATGATCGTCTTGCCTTCTTTCCGGCGAAGTTCATCTAAAAATTCAAGGATATAGTCTCCTGTCTTGCTGTCCAGGTTTCCGGTTGGCTCGTCTGCCAGGAGCACCGGCGGGTTTACGGCAAGGGAGCGGGCTATTGCCACCCTCTGCCGCTGTCCCCCCGAAAGTTGGGAAGGCAGGTTGTGATGCTTGTCCGAAAGCCCGACTACATCGAGCAGGTACTCAGCCCTTTCCCGCGCCTTTCCAGGGTTTTCTTCCTGGAACTCAAGGGGAAGGGTCACGTTTTCCAGGGTATTCAGGGTGGGGATCAGGTTGAAGCTCTGGAAAATGAAACCGATCATCTGCCCCCTGATCTGGGCAAGTTCCGATTCTTCCATTTCCGAGATGTCCCGGGAGTTCAGCAAAACGGTGCCCCTGGAAGGGACATCCAGGCAACCAAGCAGGTTCATAAGTGTACTTTTCCCGCTCCCGCTGGGCCCGAGCACAACCACGAATTCCCCTTCGTAGATCTCCAGATCGATCCCCTTCAGGGCTGCAAATTCCACTTCGCCCATCTGGTAGATTTTCCAGACATCAGTCAGTTTGATAAGGGGAGCTTTTCCATCCTGGGAAGGTTTGACTGAGTCTGAGTTTTTAATACGCTCCCCGTGCGGTTTCGGGTCAGGTTCATTTTTCGAACCGTTTCCCGGATCATCGCCTGGACTATTATCCGGCCCTTCGAAGTTATTGTCCGGATCTGCATCTCCTCTCAGGGAATCCAGGGCTTTTCTGGGATCCAGTGTTGTTTTCAATGTGTCTGCAATTTCCATGAGCATAATATAAACCTCAAAACGTTGCGCACCTGCTCTCGTAATGGAAGTTCTTCGTGAGTCGATGAATTGATTGATTGATTGATTGATTGATTGAGTAATTGATGAATTGTAAATTGGAGAGGCACCTGCGAGGTGGAAGGTGCCTCATTCTGGCTTTCAGGTGTTTCGTTTATGCTAGGGGTTTGTTCTTTTCTATGGCTGCCTCCTCGTTCCCTCCTGCCGTCATTTTGTGGAGATAGCCTTGGAGAAGCATGGTTTCTTTTTCTGCTTCCCTACGAGGATGAGCCACCTGCCGAGGTAGTAGGTGACTCCCCTGATGGAGTGTTTGGGTGGAGTTTCTTGCTGACTGCGCAGGAGGGATACTTCGAGGCAGTCAACCCCTCATTGGTATTTAATAATAAAAGCATACTTAGCGGAAAAGAGGAATTTTGAGGATTATATTTAGCAATGAAGGTTTTTTTGGAGATTTTTAGACTATTTAATCTTTAATCTGGCTTAAAAATAAAATTAAGGCTATGGTAAAGTTTAATAGTCCGAATATGGCGCATCTACTCATATCCGGGAACGGCTGGTTAGATAGGACTCAGAGCAAGGTACCGTTTTTCCTGCACCTTTTAAGGTACCGGCACACTCACCGGTCAGCTTGCTGACCGGCTTTTCCAAAAATTAATTAAAAAGATAGAGAAATAAGTAAAAAGAGCAACAGCAGTTATTTTTTGTTTGTCAACTGCCTGGTCGCATTTGCAGTTTTTCTATTCTAAATTAAAGGCACTCACATCTTCTATTCTGCATTAGTAGAAATCCACAATCAATTCAAGTTATCAGTAAATATAAAATTAGACGTGAAGTAAGGAATTAGAGATGAAGTAAGGAATTAGAGATGAAGTAAGGAATTAGAGATGAAGTCGGCAATTACAATTTAAGTCAGAATATTGACGTGAAGTGAGTTGAATAAAAGTAAAAGCCAGTAATGGCAATTTATTTTGAAAACACCTTTTTCCAGATAAATCGGAAAGGCCGCCCGCCTTGCGGGCGGTGAGGGCCCTTGTTGTCGATAAGAAAAAAGAAAAATCCCGGAACTGGAATCATCATTAAATCCTGTCACAAAACCCCAGGGCCATTTTAAGTAATATTACAGGATTTCTACCGACCCATTTTTAAGCATTTTTTCAGTACTTTTTTCATCGCTTTTCACGAATTTTTGCAAGAGTCATGTTTCTTCCGGTGTTCCAGAGGATTGAGATGACACAGGGCCACATGATCCCGTTTCCGAAAGCAAGGGAGAGGGCTGCTGTGTATATGAGGATGAGGTTGCCAGGGACCATGAGAAGGTCTTCAGTCCCAGGAATTCAAATTTAAATAAAGTTTGGAGGGAAACCTGCAAAATAGAGCCCTTAACGTTTCCCGTCTTTAATTATAACCACGTTCCCTCTCCCTCTTTTAAATTTCTCTACCAGCCCTCTCCTTTCAAGGTCGGTAAGCATGAGGCTGACCTTTCCTTCCGAATACTTCAGCCTGCTGCGAAGCTCTTTCTGGGTGATCCTGCCTCCCTGGACCCGGATTATGTCCATAATATCCTGAAGGTCGGCCGGGAGGGGTAGGGGTTTTTTCGGGGTAGAGGTATCTTCTTTTTCTTCGGATTTTTCGGCAGGTTCTTCACCGGGCTCTTCAGCCGATCCTTCAGTGTTTTCATGAATTTCGGATTCAGGTTCTGTTATTGGTTTTACTGCCGGTTCTGCCGCTGTTTTTTCATCCGGCTTTGGCGCCTTCTCTGCTGCTGCCTTTGTTTCCAGCTTTGCCGTCTGCCCTACCGCTGGTTCAGGCGCCGGGGATGTTACTGAAACTCTTGAATGGATCTGCCTTTCCCCTGCTTTTTCTTCTGCCGCCGGCTTTTTCTCTCCGCTTTTTTGCTTCAGGGAGAACTGGTATCCTCCTACAAGCAGAAGAATGAGCATGAAGGCTGCAAACAGGTGAGTTGTATTCAGAGATGAAGAAGCCGAAGCTGAACTTTCGCGGGCTGAAATTCCGTCTTCTTCTGTGTCCACTTCCGATTCCGATTCGGAATTCGCTTCTGATTCAGAAGCTGAATCCGGTTCTGCAGTCTCGAGACCTGATGATTGGCTTTCGGTTTCGGTTACCGGGATTTCGGACAATTCGCCTGTGCCGGATGATTGGCTGTCCATAAGTTCTTCGGAATAGACGGGGAGGAGAAGGAGGTCGAGGACGTAGTTTCCTTCGCTTTCAACTGTTATGGGTTCTTCTGCTGAGTAGCTGAGGGTGCCGTTCTGGTAATAGCCGGCTTTGATAGTGTAAGCTCCGGGAGCCAGTTCGAAGGAATAGACGCCGTATTTTGCCACCATGGACTGGGAAGGTATGGAGTTCACCTCGACCACGGCGTTGTCCAGGGGTTCGAAGGTGTCCCAGCCGTAAACTACCCCGTGGATTGTGGCGGGGCTGTCTGCTGCTGTAGCAGGGGCTGCGAACATGAGTGCGGCGGCAATGCAGATGATGTAAAACCTCAAATTCATGGTAATCAGGAAACTCGGAATTCTGGTCTGGATTATAGCTTATCCTTATCCTTTTAACCTTTTTTGCTCTGCTGGCTTTTTCTGGCTTTTTGCTGGCTGTTCACCGGGAGGTATAACCTTGGTCGATTCGGTGCATTCCGGTCCTTCCGTCCCTCAGCCCGGTGGGAGTCATTCTATCGGGTCCCGGTTTGGAATTCATGATATTCATCTCAGCCGGGGAGTTTGCCCATATTTTTTCTTCTTCCTTCATCCCACCGGCATCTTCAATGGTATAGGTGCCGTTACCGAAGAATGTTGCCTGTCCTTTTCCTTCGCTTGCAGTAAGGGATATGTTTTCGGCGTTGAGCAAAACCGCTTTTCGGGAACCCGGAATTTCAATGTCTGCCGACTGTATATAGTAGAGGAACACGGTATGGTGGTCTTCTGTCTGCTCTTCGAATCTGTAAGCCCCTTTAATGTAGACCGCAGAGTCGGGGGATAGCTCCAGTACAGCCAGTACTCCGTTTTCAAGGTGCATATTGAGGGTGAAACTGCCCGAAAGGACTGCCTTTCCGCTCCCTTCGGCACTGAGCCTGTCTATTTCGTTGATTCTTGCGCTTCCCGGCATCAGGTGCTGAAATTCTTCAAATATTTTTTTCAGCACGAGGTTTGCCTGCATCATGCTTTCCTGAGAGCGGACCAGATGTTCCCTCTGGGTCACATAGTCGTTTTCTTCTCCGGCAGCCGAATCGGCAAGTTCCCTGTACTGTTTAGCCTCTTCGATCAGGCGGGTGTATTCCTCAAAGAGCTCCTGAAGCCTGCCGATGTCCTGTCCGTCTGCCTGGAAGTACTTAATCCCTAACTCAATCCGCATGGCAATGTCTTCCGCTTTATCGATATTGCTGTCGAGAAGGGCTGTTGCATCCCTCAGGGAACTGGGAGATCCCTGCAAAGGATTTTCATGATTCACATTCCCTGAAGGCGGCCTTTCCGTATATGAAGAATCATAGGGATACTGGTATCCTCCCGGAATTTCAGGACCTTCCTGGTTCAGGAGTCCCGCATACGGGAAAAAGATGCTCCTGTACAGGTTTGCGGGAGCTTTATAGATTAAGGGCTGCGCTTCCGCATCCATGCAGCCGCTTGTAACAATCATTCCCGCCAGGATAAGAAGCAGGAGTAAGTATTTGAATTTCATGCGGGTTCACGTCCTCCGGGAAGAAAATTAAACAGCTTGAGATATATTTTTTATTAGTGTTCTTATATTTTAATATTTGCCCTGATTTCAGGATATCAGGATATTTTTAGAAAGCGTTCTTCGCGGCAATGTTGTGCGAGAGATGAAAAAAGGCTCAGGCCCATTCTCCTGGGATTTTTGCGCCTTCAAAACTTTCCTGGCGGAGTTGCCTGAAAACTGTGAAGATGAAAGAAACATCCGGGTTCTTTTTCCCCGGAAGGAGGATGATTACTTTTTCCACGGCTTCGTAGACCTTTATTTCTCTCCCCTTCCGGCTCCACTTTACCTGCCTGACCCTGATAAGCCCGACTTCGAGAAGAGAGTCAAGGTTGTACTTCAGGGTATTCAGGCGCACGTCAAGTTCCTCTGCAATATCACCTGCCGACATGTACCTTTTCTCCAGCAGTTTCAGAACCCTGGTCGAGGTTTCGTTCGAAAGGATCCTGGCAATTTTCCTGGAATCTTCGGAAAGTGGCAGGATTAATAGTTTTTCTTCCGGCAGTTTATCCCCCATCAGTTTATCTCCCATCAGTTCCTTCTTCAGGTCATAAAGCATTTTCTGTGTCTCCGTCTAATGTTTCCAATATTTCTAATGTTTCTGATTCTGTTAAAAAAGCTCTTCCCGAGGGGGGATATGCCTTTCAGGGACACCCGGCAGCGTTTGTTTTGCAGGTCGATGTTGTGATGTGTTTCATTCGTACAGCGGGGATTGCGCAGTACTTTTTTTATACTCAATTGTTCCGGATGGGAGGGTGCTGTTCGGGTGTCCCTGATGACAGGTGCAGTATTCGGGTTTAAACATAAAAGCATACTTACTTTTTTAGTTCAATTTAAGCGTTATATTTCATATTAAAACTTTATAGCAGAATATTTTAGAAATTAATGCTTTATAATCCTTAAATTTTGTATTTTGGGGAATTATATCCCTTAGAATTTTTTTGTAACTTATTATCTGGCATATTTGTATTCCGGGTTCAAATTTTGTGAGTATCCGGGTCTCTATTTTGCATGGGAACTATTTTATGACCTCTGCCTGAAATTTTATTTCTCATAAGAAAAAATATCTTCTATCATGCAGTCAAAAAAGCGGGCAAGACCGAAAGCCAGTTCCAGACTTGGATCATATTTTCCTCTTTCGATGGCATTGATGGTCTGTCTGGTGACACCTACTTTTTTAGCTAATTCTTCCTGGGTAATATCTTTTTTAGCACGCCAGACTTTGATATTATTTTTCATAACCATTCCTCTTTTACATATTTCTTCTGTACAACCAAAAGATTCCCGCATAAGAGATTCCTGTAATAGCAAAAAGTGCTCCTACTACCGGCTGTGCTGGCAATTGAATGTCCAAAATTCCAAGAGTCGCATACAGAAATCCCTGGACTATAAATATTATCTGGAAGGTTTTGAAACTGGCTTTTTCTGCAATTCGATAATCTCTTTCGTCTTCCTTTACTTCTCCACTTATTCTGATTTTGTATTTCCACAGTGCTATTAAAATAAGTGCAACGCCAGCAACTATTAATCCCCCCGTGGCACCATGTATGCTTGAAACCCAGATGGGTTCATAGACCCATATATAAATCCCAATTGTAACCAAAAAGATTCCAATTGTAAACGAAGCAATTTCTTGAGCTTTCATATTTATCACTATGTCAAATATGTATTACATATTGTATATAAAACTATTCATTTAGACGGGATGAATTTACATTCATTTGTACAACTGAAAGATTCCCGCATAAGAGATTCCTGTGATAGCAAAAAGTGCTCCTACTACCGGCTGTGCTGGCAATTTTCTCGTGAACTCCCTGTTTTAGGTTTTTTCGATAAAAGTAGAAGGGTGTTTACTGTTTCTTTGAAAGCTGAGTTAAAGAGTTTTGGAGTATTTTGGAATAGGCTCAATTATTATGAAAAAAGTAAATGTTGAGTTTATACGCAAAATAACTCAAAAATTGAGGTAGCCGAATAGATACTACTTATTAGTAAAAATACAATAATTGATAAAATATATTTTCGAGGATTTTTCCATAGCTCTTGCTTAGTCTGCCAATAAAGAATTGGTTTCTTTTTCTCTAAAATATAAGCACCAATTACTTCTATAACACTAAGCACTAAGGCAATTGGAATAGTTATCCATGGATTTTTCCCGATTATAAATATAGAAAAAACACAAATCAATCCATTTATAAATAAGAAATATTCCATAAGAAATATACAGTACATCTTCCACAAGCTCACATTTGATTCAGGGAACATTTGAGCTTGCCTTCGTACATATAAATCAGAAGACATCATAGTTAGTACTGGAGTATTGGTAGCTCCTATTGTCCATATAAGGCTCCAAATAATCACATTATCTCCTTTCATAAAAGATAAGAGACAGATCATTACTATTAACATAACGGAGTTTACAATATAGATTTTTTCATAGGCAATCACCTTCAAAAAGTAATTACCTGCAAAATGAAATTTTGCCAGTCCTCTTTTCCCTATATGTGTTATAGCTATCGATATGCTGTCCTGTAGTAAAATTTCAATAAAACAAATTATAATCCCACTTGCTAATATCAATAATTGAAATACTTCTGAAGAAATAAGATTAAATGCAAGAAAAATCATGATAAAATTAGTTGCAATTATAATCCAGTTAATTTTTTTATGGTTGTTTACTGTAAGCAACACCCATATATTAATTAGAATTGACCACGTCGCTACCAATATAATTATTGTGATGCTATAAATCGGTCTACTACTACAAATTAATGCTCCTATGATAAGAAAAGACCCTCTCTCTAAAAAGGATATTCCTATCATTCCAATTGTAAAAGCTAATAGAAATCGATTTTTTTTGATTGGTAACATTATATATGTCTTTACCTTTTCAAACAGTGAATACGTATAAATTGTATAAGCAGTAGATGTAAATATTGTAATAAACGTTATCCAGGGAAGAAATGCTTCTTGAAAAATAGGCTTAATAAAATCCGCTAAAAAAAGCTTAACAAATACTGTAAATAAAACCATTCCCAACAAATATTTAAAAACCTTTTTTTTCGTTACAAGATCTTTAAAAAAGATTTTACTGAGCATTTACAACCATCCTTCCACGGCTGCACGAATATCTTGTATTTCTGATAAATTCTCTGTCCTTATTTTTCCCTCTTTTAATACAAGAACTTCGTCACAAGTTTTTTCTATACTTTCTGCAATATGTGAACTCATCAGTACTGTTCCATATTTCTTATATCCAACTATTTCCTTATAGAGAAATTCTGATGCTAAGTAATCTAATCCATCCAGTGGTTCATCTAAAATAAGTAGTGGCAACTCCAAAGCAAATCCCGTAATCAAAAATATCTTTTTACGATTTCCTGTTGACAAATCTTTAATAGGATAGTCCTTATATTTATCAAAGCCAAATCCTTTAATTAATTTTTCTACACGTAAATAGTCAATTTGCTTTTTATACACCTTCGCAACAAAAGGCAAGTACTCCCTGAACGACCAATAAGTAAAAGCCTGTTCTTCCGTAAAAACCGTATAGCGCTGTTCCTTCCACTCTATACCATCAAATTTAATTTCATTACCATAATATTTTAAATCATTTACACTGTAACTTTTGTGTACACCTGATATCGTATTAATCAAAGTTGTTTTCCCTGCTCCATTTAATCCCAATAATCCAACTACAGTATTATTTTTCAAATGAAATGTAATCTCTTTTAATATAATATTATCTTCTTTGTACCATGCAGATAATTTATTAACTTTTAGCATTTTACTACTTCCTTTAACTGTAACCACTCAGATTTAAGAAATATAGATATATTTACTTCTTTTATAGCCGGTCATTTCAAATTTCTCTTCCAAGATTTTCATAAATCTTTGCTTTCTTCTTTTGGTGAAGGTGGATTTATCTCCGAGAACTCAACTGCTCTTTTCAGAATTGATCGGATACCATCAACGAATTCTATGAACTTTTTAGGTGGTCTTCCCGGTTTTGTCTTTTTTGCAGGCTTGGATATTAAAAGACTTCGAGGTTCCATCTTGCGTTTAATTTCAGCTCTTTCCAACCACCCATTCACATGAAGAAAATCAAGATGGTGCCCCGCATATTTTACTACATCAATTGGAAATATTCAAAAACCTGAGTGGTTACCTTTCACTTTTTAAACCTTTTACTAAGAACACTATACCTATTAATGCAAATAATCCTGAAAATAAATAATCCCCTTTCATCCCATACATAGCTGCACCAATTACCCAAATAACAGCAACAATAATTCTAATTATTTTCCTAACATTGTAGCTCATGTCCATATTTATCACCATGTATAACATACATTACATATTGTATATAAAAATATTCTTTTAGACAAGATATGTTTACATTCTTTTGTACCACTGAAAGATTCCCGCATAAGAGATTCCTGTAATAGCAAAAAGTGCTCCTACTACCGGCTGTGCTGGCAATTGAATGCCCAAAATGGCAAGAGTCGCATACAGAAATCCCTGGACTATAAATATTATCTGGAAGGTTCTAAGACTGGCTTTTTCTGAAATTCGATAATCTCTTTCGTCTTCTTTTACTTCTCCACTTAATCTCATATTCATCGTCATGTCAAACATACCATACATATTGTATATAAAACTATCCTTTTAGACAGGATGAATTTACATTAGGTGGTTTTAAAAATATCGCAATTCAGAGTAAACGGTTTATCTGACCTGGCGTTCTGCTTCAGATAATGCAAAGTCCCTTCAAAAGCCCATTTTTTCCAATCAGCATAAAAAACACTCCGGATTTTTTGCCTGATTCCTTAAAGTCAACCCTCAAAATCCCAAATAAAGGAAAAAGAGTTCAATTATAAAAGAAAAAGCTACAGTCTACGAATGCCCTTTTTCACATCTCTTTTTTATTTCTTTTTAGGAGGCGCCGCCAGGCAAGCTGGCGGAGGCTATTATAAAGATTGGGTAAAAAAGCGTTTTTCGGGGTCAACGAAAATATTCTCGGACCAGGGGGTATTTCTGACCGCTCATCCTTTGCTGGGAAATTAAGGTTTTTTAGGGGTTAAAATATAATTATAAGTATTAATTAAGCTTAATTAAGTAACATATCATTTATTAAAGCTTATTTTGTAAATTTAACCCCTTTTTTAGCATTATCTCTGAAAGTAAACTTATATTTAAGCCTGACAATGTGAGGATTGTCAACTGGCAAGAAATCGTCAACTGGCGAGAAGTCAGTGAGCCCCGATCCAACGAGTATGACATAACAGGATAATTGACGGAGATATATCATGAAAACAAATTCAGTAAAATCAATCGCCCGCTTTGCGGTGGTGTTGATGGTCTTAAGTATTATTCCATCAGGCGCCTTTGCCGCAGAAGATGAAATTTCGGCAGATGAAATGACCCGGGCAGGTCCCGGAAACATGATGAAAGAAAGAATGGGCCAGATGGGACCCGGAATGGGACCTGCCGGGATGTCCGGAATGGGAATGGTACCCCTGGACTATGCAGATGAAGACTATTTCTCTGAAATTCAGACGGCAATGCTCGAACGCCTTGACCGGCAGATCGAGAGAATGAGCAACATGTCGGATATACCGGAGCTGGAAGATCTCCCCGAAGGTGTGGATGAAGAGAAAGCCGCAGCAAAGGCTGAAGAAAGAGCTGAAGCCAATGCCGGGAAACTCGCCGAACTTGAAGCCCTTTACTCCGAAATCGAAGACGCAACGAGCCTCGATGATCTCAAAGCAATAGCTCTCTCCCATGCAAAAGATGGGGTGAGCGACTCCATCGCAAGGGATATCGAAAAATTCACAAAAATGCAGGAAAACCTCGGGGAAATCGAAAACGAAGATGTTACCGATGAATTGCTGACATCAACCATTGCCGACCTCACTACCCTTCAGGAGCAGGTAGACAGTGCTGAAGACCGTGAAGCTCTCCAGGAAATAGGAGGGTCTGTACGGGAAATCATGGAGTCTTTCCGGGAAGAAGCCGGAATCAAGCAGAGGGGAGGCCCCATGGGACGTGAAGGTCCCGGTACTTCCATGAAGATGCAGGTCAGGATGCCCCGGGCTGAAGCGGAAGCCTGATCCTTGAAATCTTATCGTTGAAATAATCAGCAAGTCCAGGGTTGTGTGCCCCGGATAAAATCCGTAAGCTGGTATCCAGATAGTAGGCTGATATCCGGATAAACTGTTTACCACCTCTGAAAAATCTCTAAAAAAATGCCTAAAATAAGCCACCTTAACTTCCCTCGATGAAACCCCTATGGAAAAAACCCAACCCAAAAAATCCCCCTGAGATTAGAAGAGGGAACCCTTCAACAAAACCCATAAGAGAAAAACCCAAAAGAGAAAAAACCCATTTGAAAAACCTGTACAAAAACCACATTAGAAACACCTCTTTAAAAAAACCTGTACAAAAACCACATCAGAAACAGACCTACAAGACCAAAAAATCCTGGCAGAAATGCCTGGCAAAAGCGCTTGCAAGGGGTGTCTGGAACCGGGGTGGAATTATGACCTCAAAATGTTTTAATTCCATCTCTTCCGGCATTTGCGCCCGGTCCGGTACGGCGAGACCCGGAAGGGCGCAGAGTGCTCAGGCTTAAAGGTGATGATACAAGCCCAAAGGTGATTTAATGAAGATATCCGGTATGAAAATAGTTTCCCTGTTTACAACTTTATTAATATTGTTCTGTTTAGTTCCCAATAGTGCATTTGCTGAGGAAGATAGAGCAGAACCTCCTTTTGCTTCGGATGAAGAAGCCTTTGATTTGATGAAGAACCGAATGATAGAGTCAATCTCCAGCATGATAGAAAACCTCGAGGACTCAGAAGAGGACTTTGATGAAGATCTGCTCGAGGAGGCCGAAGAACTCATAACGGAACTTGAACTGGTAAAGGTAGAGCTTGAAGACGTCGAAACAGATTCCGAAATGCTTGAGATAAGAACCGAGCTTTATTCTTTAATTGAGGAAGCCTCTGACGAGTTGAAAGACGTGCTCGGACCTGTCGGACAGGGGATGGACTCGGGGCCAGATGGGGATGGAGCTCCTGAGCAGGGCTTTGAAGCCGGATCTGGGCAGGACCCTGCGATGATGCAAAACAGGAGCCAGGTGAAAGATGGGAATGCGACAGGAGAAGATGGAGTACCTGAAGAAAGGAAAATGCGCGAACAAAGCTCTGACGAGATGGAAGAAAACGCTGAAGAAGGAAATGCTGACGTAAGAACTGTTGAAAGAGGAAATACCGAAGAAACGGGATCCGAAAATGCAGGTTTCTTTGGACAGCTCCTCAACAGCATAAAGTCTCTTTTCAGCTAAGCCTTCAAATTACACACGGCCAGCAAAAACCAATGTGAAAAGAGGATGGTTTACCCATCTTTTTGGGTGGGCAAGTTTTTCCTGAATTGGAAGATTTATCCGGGATGGAAGGTTTGAACCTTCCGGTATCCCTGAATTTTGATGTGAAATAATAAAGGGTTTCTGAAGATTATTTAATTTTATTGAAGAGCCTTTAATTTACTTTTTTAATCTCACGCCGCAGAATGGACAGAAGTTGGGTTCAAAGGGAAGTTCAAGTGTTGCTGAGCAGGCCGGACAGGACGGGATATCTTTTTCCTCTTCTTCGAAACCTCTTTTGTGTGGCATTCCGAAAGCTTCGGATTTTACGGTTTCTCCGGTTATTGAAGCTACTTCGGCTTCTACTGAAGAGTCGGAATAGTCCATTGCTTCCGGATAATCAAGCTCCCCTCCGATTTCTATCCAATCTTCCGGGTTATCGGAATCGGGGTTTATGGAGCTCACAGGTCCGATTGATTCGGTGCAGGGTTTGCATTCCGGATATCCGCCTATCGTTTCTACCCCTGCTCCTTCTTCCACTCTTTTTTCCTCTTCTTCTTCTTCTTCTTTTACCCCTACTCCTTCTTCTGCTCTTATTCCCGCTTCTACTTTGGCTTCTTCTGCCAGTATTCCTGCTTTTACTCCGGCTTCTTCTGCCAGTATTCCTGCTTTTACTCCGGCTTCGTCACCTGCTCCTCCTTCTTCAAGTTCCATTACAAATTCGAATTCTTCCAGAGAACTCGTATTATTTATATTCCCAAGAGCCCTTGCAGCCTCAATCCGGATGTTGGAATCATCGTCCCGCAGGCAGTTTCTCAAAACAGGGACCACGTCAGCGGTTCCGATCTTTTCGAGGGCTTTTACTGCGGTGCTTCCCACATACCAGTCAGGGTCATCGAGGGCTTTGATGAGCCCGGGTAAGGTGTCGGCTGTGCCTACTCTTTCGAGCCCTTCTACCGAAGCGCTGCGCACATCCTTATCCGGGGCGTCGAGCCCCATGATGAGGATGGGCACCGAATTGGACGTTCCCATAGTTTCCAGAAGAGCGGCTCTGGCGGCGTCCCGCATGGAACTGTCGGAGTCCTCAAGGGCCTGGATCAGGGCTGAAACGGCGGAAGGTGTCCTGATTTTCCCGAGACTTTCTGCGGCAGCTTCCCTTTCGGAACTCCCGGTGTCTTCAAGGATTTTTCCCAGTTCTTCTACGGTGTTTGATTTGTCAATCTTTTCAAGAGTTTTTGCTGCGGCCTTTCGCACCGACCCATCAGGATTGTCGAGGGCGTCATGAAGACCTGAAATGGCATCAGGTGTTCCGATTTTTTCAAGAGCACCTACTGCAGTTTTTCTTACTGAAGGCTCAGGGTCTTCAAGGGCGGCTATCAGGTCCGGAACAGCTTCGTTTGTGCCCAGGGTCCCAAGAGCATATATCGAGGCTTCCCGCACTGAACTCTTGGAGTCCTTCAGGGCTTTCAGAAGTCCTGAAACAGCTTCCTGCGTACCTATTCTTCCCAGGCCGACTACTGCTACTTCCCTGACCGAACTGTCAGAATCTTCGAGGCATTTGATAAGGCCTGAAACAGATGCCGGGGTCCCGATCCTTCCGAGTACGCCTGCTATTGCCTTCCGGACGGCGTTTTCATGGAGGTCCAGGGCTTTAACAAGGCCCAGAACTGCCTCGGGTGAAGCGATATCTCCCAGGTGTTCAACAGCCCTGTTGCGCAGGTACCAGTCGGGATCATCGAGTGCCCTTACAAGGCCCGAAACCGCTTCAGTGGTCTCTATGGACCGGAGGGCTTCTATTGAGGCCTTTCTCACGTCCCTGTTGGGGGCTTCGAAGACCTTGATAAGTAAGGGCACCGGCATATCAGGCCCTATTATCATGCAAAGGGCTTTTGCCGCTGCCTCCTGCACGGAAAGCTTGGAGTCCTTGAGGGTTTCCATGAGTTTCGGAACAGCTTCGTAGGAACCGATTTTCCCCAGGGCTTCTACTGATTTCTGCCTTACCTGGTCATCGGAATCCTCGAGGGCTTTTATCAGCCCCCGGACAGCATCTTCTGTGCCTATTTTTCCAAGAGCGATTACCGAAGCTCTCCTTACAAAATTTTCCGGGTTATCAAGGGCTTTCGTAAGCCCTGAAACCGCCTCTGAAGAGCCGATTTTTATTAAAGCTTTTACGGCTTCTTTTTGTGTGAACTTATCAGGATAATTGAGTGCATTAACAAGTCCCGAAACTGCTTCAGGTGTCCCAATTTTTCCAAGAGTGCTCAATACAGCTTTTTTCACAGACTTTTCGGGATCGTTAAGCAGTTTGATCATCCACGGCACTGCTCCGGGACTACCGATTTTTCCCAGAGCCTCTACCGCAGCTTCCCTTACCTTAGGGTTGCTGTGCCCGAGGGCATTAATCAGGGCAGGGACCGCACCCGGATCTCCTATTTTCCCTAACTCCTCTGCCGCAGCAGCCCTGTTTCCTGCAAAAACCGAGCGTTCCAACTTCTTTACCAGATTTTTGGTTCTAGCTTCCATTTTCCTTCCACCCCCATGTGACGAAAATTCACCGGATTAATTTTTCTCATTCTAAATTGTTCTTAAAATTTATAAACTTACACCAATAAATTCAAATATTTTTATTAAATGTGGGGTTTTGCTTCCGGGCTGTACATGCAGCACTTGCAATGAAATAATTTTCATAGTCCTGTGTTTATGTTTCAAATCTGAAAAGTTATTACCTATCTGAAAAACTGTACAACCCTGACCAATTGAATGATAATATATTTCTATTGTATTGTATTTAGCAGCATAAAAACTTTTATATTCATATGTTCCTGACCGGATTTATAGTCAAGGATCCAAATTCCCCCCAATCTCAAGTGAAAGTTTAACACAGAAAGCCCGGAAAATACGGAATAAAGGAAATAGGGGCACAATCCTTCCGTGCTTTCCGTGTCTTCCGTGGTTATAATGTAAGTGTAAATATTTGCGTTCGGGACTATAATTAAAGTGGGCTCTAAAATAAGTCTCAACGATAAAGTCTCAAAGGGCTCGGAAAAGCTGCCAGGAAATTAGGGCAACAAGAAAATAGCCCTCGTCATTACCCGTGGGTCAGATGAATTTCAATTTGGCGGGGGCATTCCTGTAAAACCTTGAATGAAGAATGATTTCCAAGGCCATGGGAAGTATTTCTTTTTTCAGGTCTGAGTACATTGCTGTTTTTCTCGGTTGTAGAGTCTGAACATAATTATACTAAATCTGAAATAAATAGGGGAATCTCATCATCACCAACGGTGAAACCACAATTCTTATAAAAATTAACCTGGCTTGAATATGAAATTACAACCTGTGTTCGGCATCCGGAATATTTATCAGTCATCATTCTTACGAGGGTTGCACCTATTCTTTGCTTGTGATACTCTGGCCTGACTAAAAGATAGTGATAATAAACTGTCATAACTCCATCAGACAAAGCGTTCATAAGCCCAACTAATTTGTCTCCATCCCATGCTGTATAAACGGAGTGCGAGTTTGCAATTGCTAACTGCAGTTCCTGCGGATACTTTGCCGATTCCCATTCAACAGACGTAAAAAGGGAAACAAGCTGTTCTCTTTCGAGATTTTTGTTATCGGAATACCTCATGCCCATGTACTAGCAATTTAAATTTATTATGATATTTAAATTCCCCGAAGTGAAAGACAAAAATGGAGAAATAAGGGTTAAACTGTGATCTTTCAACCTGCTTGAAGCCTGTAAACGCGGCGTCAATTTCGTGATTTTTCCTGGCTCCCTGCTGAATTCCATTGATTGGCAACAATATGGAGTGAAGAGCCTGGGTCAAAGTGACTGAACAAATTATATAATCGGTTTATATATGCCCTTCTTTTTTGATATATTTTATAAGTACGCACGTAATTAATTTTATCCATGGTCGTAATGAGATTCCAGAGAAACACAATCTTAGCTCTACATTACATGGGGTTTTTAATCGTAAACTATATCGTTACTAAATACCCCCACGAGACATGGATCTTTATTGTTTTAGCAGCATTATGGACATTTTTCTTTGAATGGGGACTTAATTATCTTAATAAGAGCTGTAATTTTAGAATTGAAATTCAGAGGAACACAATCGTATCTCTACATTATATGGCACTTTTAATCATATACTATCTCAAATATCATCATGGCACATGGATATACCTTTTCTCAATACCATTATTGACACTTTTCTTTGCATGGGGACTTGATTATTTAAGGAAGAGAAATAATTCGAGAAAATCGTATTATTTCTATCTGGCAGTCGCTCTTTTGACAGGTGGGCTCGTTGCTTACATCGTGGCCCGGATAATGGATACTGTCGCCGCCAGAAAGGAAAGAAAGGAAATCGAAAGAAAATTTCAAGAGAATTTAGATATAATATGAATCCGCCTCACTTCATCATCCAGGGCCTTTTATGTCCTTTTGATTTCCCATTTTTTTGTTATTTTTCTCAAAATTAATTCACCTCACATTTATTATTTTCTCTTTTTTCAAATATAAATAGTAAACTCTATATATTTTACTTTCTTGACAAAGTGAATGGAGGTTTCTGATGAACTTTAACAAAAAGGTCTTTACATTTTTGATTCTGACTCTTGTTCTGGCCCTTGCCGGGAGCGGCTGCGTTTCCCAGGGAGAAGGGGCAGAAGAAGGAGAGCATGCAGGGGCTGCGGTTGAGGCGGCTACTTCGAACATCTGGGCAAATCCTGTAACCCCCTGGAACCCCGAGCCTACCGAGCCAACGATTGACCCGACTGCCTACATCCACCCCCAGGCATCAGTGATCGGGGATGCGACTATCGGAGCTCGTGTGATGGTCTCCCCGTTCGCTTCGGTCCGGAGTGACGAGGGGATTCCCATTTTTGTCGGAAACGAAAGCAACATTCAGGACGGAGTTATACTCCATGCCCTTGAAACCATTGACGAGGAAGGCGAACACGTGGAAAGCCACATTATTGAGGTAGACGGGGAAGAATACGCGGTCTATGTTGGAGAAAGGGTCTCCCTTGCCCACCAGGCTCAGGTCCACGGCCCGGCTTACGTCGGGGATGACACCTTCATAGGAATGCAGGCAATGGTCTTCAATGCAAAAGTCGGAAGCAACTGCGTGCTTGAGCCGACTTCCGGCGCAATCGGTGTAACCATTCCGGACGGCAGGTACATCTCTGCAGGCACCGTGGTCACTTCCCAGGCCGAGGCTGACGCCCTGCCCGAGATCACCGACGACTACGCTTACAGGCACACCAATGAAGCTGTAGTGTACGTAAACGTCAACCTTGCCGACGGCTACAACGCACAGTAAAGCAACGCACTGCAAAGTAATGCACTGCAAAGTAATGCACTGCAAAGTAATGCACTGCAAAGTAATGCACTGCAAAGTAATGCACTGCAAAGTAATGCACTGCAAAGTAATGCAAAGAAAATAAACGCAATGTAAAAAACAAAAAGTTAAACTCCCCGGGCATCCCCCTCCTGCAATTCGATCAAAAAATCAGGATGTCCGAAGAAAAACGGCTTTTTCTTTTTTCACAGCCCTGGATGGGGCTTTGGCCTTTCCCTTCCTAAGGTTTTTAGTCGTCCAGCCCTTTTCTTCCACAAATATAGTTTGCTACTCTCAGGGCGTCTCGTTCTCCAGTTTCTTTTTCCGGGGAGTCGCTGAGTTTCACTACCGGGATACCGTTGATTCCGTTCAGCTTGATGACCATGTTCAGGGGGGGGCTTTTCCGGAAGAAATCGGAGTTGTTGGTAAGGTTGGTCCCTATCCCGAAACTGCAATTGATTTTGCCTTCACAGTATTTCCTGATATTGATTGCGGTTTCGGCGTTGAGGGCGTCGCTGAAAACCACCACTTTTTTCATGGGGCCGATGCCCAGTTTTTTGTAGTGGGCAATAACCCTGTCCACGAAGGTTATGGGGTCTCCGCTGTCGTGCCGAACTCCGTCGTAGAGTTTTGAGAGTTTCAGGTCAAAGTCCTTGAAAAAGGCATCCGAGCCAAAGGTGTCGGTAAGCGCTATCCCGAGGTCGCCTTTGAAGACTTCCTCCCAGTTTTCAAGGGAAAAACGGTTGGCATAACGAAGCCCCACAAGGGCCGAGGTTCCCATGATCCATTCATGCCCTACGGTTCCGATGGCTTTCATGCCGTATTTTTTCGCGAAATAGACGTTGCTTGTGCCTGTAAGGGTTTTTATCCCGGCCAGGCTCTCCATGGCCTGGTCATGGATTTCGAAACTCCGCCTACGGCGGGTCCCGAATTCTGCAAAGAGGCAGTTGTTTTCTTCCAGGGCTTTTCCGATTTTAAGGACCTTGTCCCCGTAGGCTGCAAGGACGGATTCGGATATTTCCGATTCCCCGTTCCCGTTCCAGCTTGTTTCTATCGTGCTGAAGTACAGTTCGGAAACTGCAGCCATGAGTACGATTTCCCAGAGGATGGTACTGTGCCAGGGCCCTTTGATCCGCATGTCAAGGTTCCTGTCTTCCGTAAGACAGATTGTAACCTCTTCCGGCTTGAAGCGGAAGTTCTTGAGGTATTCGAGGTACATGGGCTTCAGGTAAGGGCAATGTTTCCCGAGCCAGTGGTATTCTTCCTCCGTAAGCGTGAGTTCGGAGATATCTTCGTCTACGGTTCTCCTGAGTTCTTCGACAAAGCCTTCGGTAAAACGCTGCGTTCCCCGGTTGATAAAGCGATACTCGGCCTCCGCCCCGGGGAAGAGTTCCAGTACTGCCATCTGCATTGTAAACTTGTAAAGGTCATTATCAAGTATTGATCTGATCACTTAGGGTCATCCCTTAACGTTTTATTGTGACTCTGAGCCGCCACTTTTTGTGCTTTCTGTATGTTTCCGCTGTGTTATCATTGTTTACCGCAGGTCACACCGGGATCATATTCAGGTTGTACTCAGGCTATATAGTGTATTATATTTTTTAAGATTTCTGACGGAACCCGCTGAAAACAACCTATCTTTACTAAATTAGTTTTATGGTTCTCCTATTTCCCGGCTATGCCTTCCAAACAAATAATTAGTGGGAGCACAGATAATTTCCCGTACATATTTTTTACAGGGGGTTTTTGGGAAAATGGAAAGAGAAATGAAGTTCGGGACCAGATGCGTGCATTCGGGAGAAAAGCCGGACCCGGTTTACGGGGCGCACACGACTCCGATATTCCAGACGTCAACTTTCGTTTTTGAGAACACCGAACAGGGGGCAGCAAGGTTTGCAGGGGAAGAAGCAGGATATGTGTATACCCGGATTCCCCCCAACACGCCTACCCATGCCGCACTTGCCGAAAAGGTTGCGGACCTTGAGGGCGGGGAAGCCGGGCAGACCTTTGCCTCAGGCATGGCTGCAATTACGGCGCTTGTCCTCGGCCACCTGAAACAGGGGGACCACCTGATCTCAACTGACGTGGTGTACGGCTGCACCTACAGCCTCTTTCTGACGGTCCTTCCGCGGCTGGGCATAAAAGTGAGCTTCATTGATACCTCTGACCTGGACAAAGTAAGAGCAGCTTTCAAAGAAAACACGAAAATGGTCTTTCTGGAAACGCCGGCAAACCCCACCATGACCGTCTGCGACATAGGGGAAATCGCCTGCATGGCCAGGGAACACGGAGCCCTTTGCGTTGTTGACAATACGTTTTCAACACCTTATTTCCAGAAGCCTCTGGAGCTTGGGGCGGACGTCTCCCTGAGCAGCTGCACCAAGTACATAGGAGGACATGCCGACCTGCTGGGAGGGGTCGTTGTCGGGAGCAAGGATTTCATGAGCTGCCTTGCTCCTGTTGTCGGGTACACCGGGGGGATCATGGGTCCCCATGAGGCATGGCTCTGCATCCGGGGCCTGAAGACCCTGCACCTCAGGATGGAAAAGCACGCTGAAAATGCCCTGGAAGTTGCCGAATTCCTTGAGTCCCACCCCGGGGTCGAGTGGGTAAGGTATCCCGGGCTTCCCAGCCACCCGCAGCACCTGATCGCAAAAAAGCAGATGAGCGGGTACAGCGGCATGATCTCCTTTGGGGTACGGGGCGGGCTTGAAGCCGGGCGCAGGTTAATGGACAGCGTCAGGCTCTGTTCCCTTGCCGTGAGCCTGGGGGCTACCGATACCCTGATCCAGCACCCGGCTTCGATGACTCATGCCTGTGTTCCCTGTGAAATAAGGAAAAGTGTGTGTATCACGGATGAACTGGTCCGGATCTCGGTCGGGATTGAGGAGCCGGAAGATATAATTGCGGACCTTGAGCAGGCGCTGGAGAAGATCTGAGCCGGTCTTTTACCTCCGCCGTTTTCCGGATAAGATAGGTATATCTTACGGGAAACCTATCTTTTATCGGGAAATTCCTGTTCAGGAGACATTCCTGTACAGGGGGAAAATCTTGAAGTGAGGAAGTTCCTGCACGCAGGGAAGATTCTTAAACAGGGGGGATTTTTATTGAAAGCGCTTATATTCGGAGCTGACGGGTTTGAAGACCTGGAACTTTTCTATCCTTATAGCCGTCTGAAAGAAGAAGGAATCATTGTTCATGTGGTGTCGATGGAAAGGGGAACAATCCGGGGCAAGCACGGCTATGAAATCGATGCGGACCTTGCCTTTAAGGAAGTTATTCCCTCAGGGTACGATATCCTTGTGCTGTCCGGAGGCAAAGGTCCGGAAAAAATCCGGCTTGATAAAGCCGCCCTTGAGATCACGAGATCCTTTTTCAGGGAAAACAAGCCTGTAGCCGCAATCTGCCACGGCCCCCAGGTGCTGATTTCAGCGGGGGTAATAAAAGGACGCAGGGCAACCTGCTGGATCGGGATAAGGGATGACCTGATAGCCTCCGGAGCCCTTTATGAGGACAGTGAGGTGGTCGTTGACGGAAACCTCGTGACTTCAAGACACCCGTTCGATCTTCATGCTTTCGGGCGGGAAATGCTCAAACTGCTCGGATGAGGGGATCATGGGTGGCAATATTTTTTGGCTAACGGCTTTTCTGGATAAAGGATTTTCCGGTTAACGGCTTTTCAGGCTAACAGTATTTTCCGGATTCCGGGTGAGCCGTTGCCCTATTATTTAAATACCGAGGGTTATATTTACTAGAGAATGATCAACGAAGTACTAAGGGTTTTCAGGGAGCTTGATAAAAAGGATTTCAGGGTCCTGACGGGTGTCGAAATGGGTATGAAGCATTTCGAGTGGGTGCCCGCGGAAGACCTGAACAAATATACCAAGTTGCCCTCTGAAAAACTGGACTACAGGCTGAAGAAGCTTGTCAGGAATAATCTGGTTGTCAGGACTTTCCAGCCTTATGAGGGCTACCAGATCTATTTCGAGGGTTACGATGCCCTGGCTCTCAACACTTTCGTTAAGAGGAAAAGCATCAGTGCCATCGGAGATGAGGTTGGGGTAGGGAAAGAGTCCGTGATCTTCGAGGCGATAAAGGAGCCTGAACTGGCAATAGGGGAGCCTATTCCGGTCATCATCAAGTTCCACCGGGAAGGGAGGACCAGTTTCAAGCAGGTCAGAAGGGTCCGCGATCACCTGGGAGAAAGGGAACACTTTTCCTGGATTTATGCCGCCCGCCTGGCAGCCCAGCGGGAATACGGGATCATGACCACCCTTTATCCGAAGGTTTCCATCCCAAAACCAATTGACCAGAACCGGCACGCTATTGTAATGGAACTGGCAAAGGGGAGCATCCTCTCAAAGACGAAGGTCCTGGATCCGGAATGGTACCTGGACGAAATCCTCCGCCAGGTAAAGCTAACCTACTCCCTCGGAATAATCCACGCTGACCTAAGTGAGTATAATATCTTCGTTGCCGAAGACTGTGTCCAGCTAATCGACTGGCCCCAGTATGTCACCCCTGACCATCCTCACGCAGATGAACTGCTGGAAAGGGATGTTTCCAATGTCCTGAACCACTTTTACAAAAAATACGGGACAAAAAGGGACCTTGAGGAGGTTCTCAGGGAAATTAAGAGTGAATGGGAATCCAAGGCTGGAGATGAAGCAGGAAAAGAGATTTCAGGTGAGGCTGGAGAAGAGATCGGAACTGAAACTGAAGCTGACCTTGAAGAAGATTTCGGGGATGACTTTGAAGAAGAAGATTTCGAAGAAGATTTCAAAGAAGATATGCGGGGATGACCTTCGAATAGTAAATTACTGAAAGCGGAAAGACTCCTTATCTCCTTGCCCTTCGTTTTTTCAGGTTAATGGGCCCAATTGATACTTATAGACAAATGAAATAGCCGTATTTCACAGTTAAATATATATTCTCTGAAAAATAATATATAGGTGTCCATGCAAAACAGGATTATCTATGGAATTGACATTGCCAGGGGCTCACCGCGAGCGAAAGAGCTCCCCAGGTATGCCCTGGCAGTCCTCAGAGATGGGGAAATTACCCATCATACCATGCTCCGCCGCCAGAAGGTCCTGAATATGGTTCTTAAGGACCGGCCGGAGATAATTGCCGTGGACAATATCTTTGAGCTGGCTGCGGACCGAAAAGAGCTTATTTCCATTATGAACCGCCTTCCTGACGGCGTAAAGCTCGTCCAGGTTACGGGCGGGCTGCACCCCGAACCCCTTGTCCGGCTTGGGAAAAAGCACGGAATTTCCTTTGACCCGACAAACCCGAACGAGGAAGCCGAAACCTGTGCTCGCCTGGCTGAGCTGGGAGTCGGGCATGTGGTCTCCCTTTTTGAAGACATGACAAAGATCAAGGTCAGCAGGGCACGTTCCCTTGGCCGGGGGGGCTGGAGCCAGAACCGCTACCGAAGAAAGGTCCATGGGTTTGTTCAGCAGCGGAGCCGGGAAATCGAGGACATCCTGAAGAGACTTTCCCGGGAAAAGGGAATCAGGTTTGAAGTCGTGAACGTAAAGGGATTCGGAGGCTATGTAAGGTCCGAGTTCACCGTATATGCAAAACGCGGAGAGATTCCAATACACCCGATGGTCAGCAGCGATGCACAGGTAAGCGTAAAGAATGTGGAACGGGACAGGATCCGCTACATCCCCCTCAAGCAAAAACAGTCCAGACGGCATTTCACGATCGTGGGGATTGACCCCGGGACCACCGTAGGCATAGCTATCCTCTCCCTGGACGGGGACCTCCTCTTTTTGAAAAGTTTCCGGGGAATAGCCCCCGACGAGGTCGTCAAGCTGATTGCCGAATACGGGAAACCCGCCGTTATTGCCAGTGACGTGGCCCCAATGCCGGGTTCGGTCGAAAAGATCAGGAGAAGCTTTAACGCTGCGCCTGCAAGCCCGGGGACTGAAGTCTCTGCCGAGGAGAAAATTGCCCTTGGAAAGCCTTTTGGCTACTCCAACGACCATGAGAGGGACGCGCTAACCGCAGCCCTCCTCACCTATAAAAGCTACAGGAACGTCTTTTCCCGGATTGAAAAGAAAGCCCCTGGGGGGGCCGACCTCGAAATGATCAAGCTCTGGGTAATCCGGGGAGATTCGATTGAAGCTGCCGTTGAAAAGGTGCAAGTCCAGGCCCAGGCCAGGAAAAAGCCCAAAAAGGCCCCAGAGCTTCCCGGAAAGCCCGAGGATATGGCTCTTGAAGAATCGCTCCGGAAAATGAGGGAAACAGTCCAGCAGCAGGGCGAACAGATCCGGAACCTCCAGGAATACGTGAGAGAGTTAAAGCGGGAGGCTGCTGCCAAGGACAGGAAGATCTCAAAGCTTGAGTCAAGGCTGAGAGATTTCAAAAAAGAAGCCTACATGGAAGTCCGGAAGGAAAAAGAGCTCAGGATCAGGGAAAGCACCATCGAGAACCTCAAAAGGGAATTGGTCAGGAAAAACAGGACCCTGAAAGACCTGCGCCGGAGGAGCAAGAAGCTCCGGAAAATCCAGAAAATGGAAGTCCGGGGGGAAGGCACCCCCGTCAAGGTCATCTCTGCCTTTACAAAAGAATCCATTGCCGAAACAAAGGAACACTACGGCCTGAAAGAAGGAGATGTCGTCTTCCTGGAAAACCCCAGCGGAGGCGGGACAGCCACTGCCCAGATCCTGGTGGAAGCCGGGGTAAGAGCAGTCCTTATCCCTGAAGACATCTCCCACGCAGCCGAGGGCACTTTCTTCAAAGGGGGTGTCCCTGTCCTGAAAAACGTGCCCCTTGAAAGGGCTGACGACTTTGCCATGGTCGAGCCTGAAGTCCTGAAAACGGCTATTGCCGAATGGGAAACAGAAGCCGAAACAAAGCGGCAGAAAGCCAAAGAAGACGAACTGCAGAGCATCTTCGATGAGTACAGGAGTGAACGGAGGAGAGGGTTGATTTAAAAGCTCTCTCCAACTTTTCCAAAGTTGATGGAAGCAAAGACCCATCAGTTTTTGGCGAAGACCGGCCGCTGGTGCGCCCGTGGGCTGCTCCCGGGGCCTGGAAATGGGGTGAGCCGCGGGTTTTTGAATATTTATGGCAAAAGGGAACCGGTTTTTAATGGATATTATCAAAACCAGTGCAGCCTGAATGCCTTATCAAACCGCTTTTGCCCCCCGCACGAAGTGCGGCTATTTCAGGAAATTGGCGCAAAGAAAGCTGATTCTAAAACCCAAAAAAGGGAAATAAGCAGTTCTGGCATTATACGACATTCTTAGTTCTCCCGTTGCTCTCAATAGTCATTCGGCTATCTTTTTTGGTAATTCAAATGCCTATTAAAGTTATTTAGATACCCATCAAAGTTATTCAAATACCTCTTAAAGTTACTCAAATATATTTTACAGTCATTCAAATACCTATTACAGTTATCCAAATACCTCTTACAGTTATTCAAATATACTTTTTATCCATCAGGATACTCTTTTCCAGATTCATCTTTAAATTCAAAATGCTTCTGTGCTTGAACTAAATTATCAAATATCATTTTTAGAAAAGGCCGGTCAGCAAGCTGACCGGTGAGAGCGCCGGTACCCAAAAAAAGATCAAAATGGCACGGATTTCGGAATCAATATACTGCTATTCCGCAGGAAACCCGACAGGCTGAAACAAAGACAGATCCGAAAAAAAAGTAAAAATTGATAAAAAAAGTAAAAATTGATAAAAAAAGTAAAAATTGATAAAAAAAGTAAAAATTGATAAAAAAAGTAAAAATTGATAAAAAAAGTAAAAATTGATAAAAAAAGTAAAAATTGATAAAAAAAGTAAAAATTGATAAAAAAAGTAAAAATTGATAAAAAAAGTAAAAATTGATAAAAAAAGTAAAAATTGATAAAAAAAGTAAAAGGAACTAAAAAACGCTTACTTTCTATCAAAGAAAACGTTCTTCCCCGTCACGCTCAGGGGAATTCCTAAAGCCACGTCGGCGTCCAGAAGCCCCGAAACCCTGGCGGCTGCTCCGACGGTGTACATTACCCGGTTGTCAATGCAAAGGTCTTTTGCCCTGGCAACGGCTGATCCCACCGCGATTCCGAGGTCGGCGTACTTGAACATGCAGTTGGGACCTTTGAATTCTTCTTCTACTTTTTGCTGTGCAAGCATCTCTTTGCAGGTCGAAAAACCGCAGGCTCCGCAATTTAAGCCTGCAGCCCCGCTGGCTTTGACCCCTATCAGGACCGCAGCTCCGGCATTCCTGAGGTTGCCTGCGTCCCTTTTCAGGAAGGCGAAGCCTTCGCCTTTCTCGTCGGCGAGTTTTTCCATTGTAGAGGCAAGAACTTCGATATCTTCGGCTTCCACCAGGGCTGTTACTATATCGTCAACTCCTTTGGCTTTCGGGGCGGTCCTGGCAGCCAGGAGGATGCTTTTTGCGAGCGTTTCGAGCACTTCGGATTCAGGATTCAGGATCATGCACGGATTATTGGGGTTTTTCAGGCTTAAGGGTTTCGTGGGTCTTGGAAAGCCCCGGGTCCGGAGTTCTTCTTTTTGTTCTGGTAAATAGGATAGCAGCAGGGATCTATTGGCTTCTAAGAAACGGGGCTCTCACCGGTCAGCTTGCTGACCGGCTTTTCCATGACTGAAATGAAAAAGAAGAAGCAATTTGTAAGACATAACAGCCCTGATCTGAAAAATTATTGGAATTGTTGGTTTAAGTTTGCTTCGGCGAAGTGCACGCAGCTGCCCCTGACTAGCAAAAAATAAAAAATAAGTGTTGAAAATGGCGGTTAATTCTTTTTTTGTTCACTCTTCTCACTCATGGCAGTTTTAGCGGGCAGGCCTCGCTGACGCTCGGAGAAATAACCACGGGAGACGGTAATAACGCTGCTCTGGCCTTACTTAAGCTTGGAAATATGTGTCCCCGGTTGTTTAACAGATTTCAGAAATAGCTCGGGACTATAGACGAAAAATCGGCTTCCGGGATGCTTTTCAACCGAGCAAAAATTTCAAAGCTAACTAAATATTTACCGCCATTAAAAATCATGACGTGGTTAAAAAATACAATGTATATAAAACATTTTAATTATATTAAATAATTAAGATCGGTTGTGATATATACTCGCATGGCATAAGAACAGATGTGAAGATTGAGAGTTTAAGGGTTTCCTCTCAATTTCATGGGGTTGGATCATCGATAGGGAGCCGCGAAAAGGGAACAAGGCCCCTATCATATACTTATTCATCACATAACTTGTCCAATACTTTCGGAGCAAGTATCTGTTTTTTCCAAGTGTTTTGATCCTTATTAAAGCTTATGATTGATTTTACGTTGCATATTTATTATACTAACTTTGCATCGTTATTCAGACCAAACTATTCTTCAATGATTCAATGCCTATATGTTTTTTTAAAAACTAAAGGATTCTCCGTTTGCAGGGGCATAGGCTTCCACACCGGTTTCCTCTGAGATTTCCTCTGATATCCACCGGGCAAAGGCTTCGGTTTTGTCCCCGTGCATTACAAAGACCCTTTCCGTGCCCTTTTTGCAGAACTTCGTTACAACCTGTTTCAGTTCGGAGTCTCCGCTGTGGGCTGAAAAGTCGTACTGTTCAAGTTTCGGTTTCAGGGACAGGACAGTTCCGTTGTTTTCGATGATCCCGTTTTCCACGGCCATCCTTCCGTTTGTGCCTTCTACCTGGTAGCCGGTAAGCAGGATTTTTGAGTTCGGGTCTTTATGGAGCTTGCTCAGGTAGTAGAGCACGGGCCCCCCGTTCAGCATACCGGCGGTGGTGACGATTACTGAGGGTTCTTTAAGGATCTCCGCCCTTTTACTCGGCTTTACGGGCGTGGCATTATCGAAGGCCTGGTCAAGGAGTCTGGGGTTTTTCAGGTATTCGGGATATTTTTTGAGGATTTTGTATACATCCTTTCCCATCCCGTCCACATAAGCGTGGATCCCGTGGGCGTCCAGAAGCATAAGGATTTCCTGGGTCCTGCCGATGGCAAAGGCCGGGATAATAGCTGTTCCCCCCATGTCCAGGGTTTCCCAGACGGATTCGATGAAACGTTCCTCGGTTTCTTTGCGAGGGGTATGTTCTTCCCCGAAATAGGTACTTTCGAGTATGAGGGTGTCGGCTTTCGGGAACTTTTCAGCTCCCGGAACCAGCCTTGTGGCCTGAAGACTGAAATCACCCGTATAAAAAAGACTTTCTCCTGCTTCGGATTCCAGGTAAATGCCCGAAGCCCCGGGGATGTGCCCTGCCCCATAGAAACGGGCTTTGTAACCATGGGTCATGAATTCCGTCCCCGTGTCGGTCTTCTGGATGGAGCGGGAGAGCTTTTGCAGGTCGTCAGGGTCAAAGGGGGCCACGCCCGAGAGGGTCCTTTCCGCAAGTTTTAGGGTATCTCTCCCCAGAAGCCCGGTAAACTCCGCAGTCGGCGGGGTCATGAAGACTTCCGGGTTCATGTACATGAGGTTCGGGACTGCCCCGCAGTGGTCCAGGTGCCCGTGGGAAATAAGCACGCTTTTGGGTTCCATACCGTTCTGGGGGTATTCGGGGATATCCCCTGCCTTAATTCCGTAATCGAGCAGGACCTCCTCATTGACGAGTAAACCTGAACGTCCGACTTCCCTGCATCCGCCTTTAAAACTAAACTCCAATATTCCAACTCCTTGAAAACTTATTAAAAACTTATTAAAAAAAATATTGAAATTTGGTAATAAGCCCTGTGAAATAAAGAAGCTTTCCTTTCTGTTTCGGGCTTTTCTACCAGTTGAAAAAAGACTGAATTTTATAAATAAGTATCTGACAGAAGAAGGTTTTACCGGGATTTTGGAAGCTTCCGGCAATTTTGTACCGGGCACTCTGCTTTATAAAAATTCAGAAGTTTCTGCCAGCCCAAAATTTATTTTCAATAAGCCAGCAGCTTTCTACAGTTTTACGATTTCTACAGGTTGGGCGGGTTCAGCAGCTTTCAATAGCTGCCCCGCAGGTTACCTGCCAGTTTTTGATCTTCTTTATGCTGATATTGGTAACTTTCGCAAGTTCGAAAGGATTGGCTTTGATCAGGTCTTCGACGGTTGAGATCCCCGCTTCCCCGAGTTTTTCTGCCGTAACCTTCCCGACCCCGTTGATTTCCTTGATGGATTTCGGGCGTTCTTGATCGGGGATTTTGTCCTGTTCTTCCTGTTTTGCCTTCTGCCATTCAATGAAATTGCACTGGGGACAGCCAAGGTCCCAGGGGCGTTTTCCATAATTGACTATGCGGAGGTGGTGTATTCCGTGCTCCTTGCAAATCTTATCCGTAACCACAATCTGCCCGCTCCTGGGCAGGGGCAGGGAAAAAGTGCAGTCCGGGTAGTTACTGCAGCCTATGAAACGGCCTCCCCGCTTAGAACGGCGGACCATTATCTCGTTTCCGCAGTCAGGACAGTTACCGATGATCTTGTCTTCCCGGAGCCCTGCCTGCAGGGATTCCACAACTTTGTCCCGGTTCTTTTCCAGTTCCGAAAAGACCTCTTTTAACATCTCTCTCGATTCCTCAAGGACTTCGGCTTCCGAGATCTTACCTTCGGCGATCCTGTCCATGTTTTCCTCAAGGATCTGGGTCATGTCGGGTTTGGTGATCGTCGGGGAATATTTCTCAAGGGTATCCATGACGGCAAAAGAGGTCTTCGTGGGCTGGACCTGGGTCCCGTGGATATAAGCCCTGGAATAGAGCTTGCTGATGATCTCGTGCCTGGTGGCTTTCGTCCCGAGCCCGAGCTCTTCCATCATGTTGATCAGGCGCCCCTGCCCGTAGCGACCGGGAGGCTGGGTCTCCTTGTCGAGCATCTCCTTCTTTGCCACTTTCAGGGTTTCCCCTTCCGAAAGTTCAGGGAGCAGCCTGTCTTCGGGCTTGTTGTAGTCGTAGTACCATCTCCAGCCAGGGACAACAAGCCTTGCCCCGCTTGCCTTGAACTCTTCTTCGTTTATGTCAAGCTTTATGCGCAGGGTCTCCCATTCGCTGGGCTCGGCAAAGGTTGCAAAAAAGCGCCTGACCACCAGTCCGTAGACCTTCCATTCGTCCTCTTTCAGCTCCGATTCCTTTGCAAGGGAAGCCGGGTAAATCGGGGGGTGGTCGGTAGTTTCCTTTTTCCCACGGGTGGGCTTGAGCTCCTTTTTCGCCAGCAAGGCGTTTGCGTACTCCTGGAAGGGCCCTTCCGTGAAAATTTCGATCTGGGCCCTGAGGTCCAGGGTTTCGGGATAGACTGTGTTGTCGGTCCTGGGATATGAGATGTACCCGTTTGTATAGAGGGATTCGGCTATGCGCATAGCGTTTGAGGGAGTAAGCCCTATTGCGTTTGCAGCGCTGATGAAGCCCGTGGTATTAAATGGAGTAGGGGGCTGGTCGAGCCGGTTTCCCCTTTCTATTTCCTGCACGGTTGCCTTTTTTCCAAGTTTTGCAAAGACCCTGTCAGCTTCCTCTTTCTCCAGGAAGCGCCGGGTCGCGTGCTGGGCGGGAAAAGTTTCTTTTTTGCCGTTTTCGAGTTCGGCATGGATTTCCCAGTAAGGGGTGGAGACAAAGGCTTCCCTCTCTTTTTCCCTGTCCACGATCAGGGAGAGGGTTGGGGACTGGACCCTGCCTACGGACAGGAACATCCTCCCGAGCCTGCCTGCGGCAAGGGATATGTAGCGGGTCAGGGCTGCACCCCAGACCAGGTCGATGACCTGCCTGGAATGCCCGGCATCTGCTAGGTTGAAGTCCACAGGAGTAGGGTTTGAAAATGCATCTTCAATGGCTTTCGGGGTAATGGCGCTGTAGCGGACCCTGTCAAAACCGATGTCAGGGCTCACCTTTTTTATGATATTGAGAGCTTCGACTCCGATCAGTTCCCCTTCCCGGTCATAGTCAGTGGCAATTGTAACCTTTCCGGCTTCTTTCCCGAGCTTCCTCAGGGCGGCCACGATCTTCCTGTTAATGGGAGTCGTTATGATGTCGGCACCTATCAGGTCTTTTGCATCGACCTTCTGCCAGTTGTTGTATTCCTTTGGAAAATCAATCCCGACTATGTGCCCGGAAAGCCCGATGACAATAGTTTCCTGCTTATTCTTGCCGGTAACTATTTCGTACTGGTAGGTATCCACTCCGCTGACCCTTTCTTTTTTAGGGCTTTTCGGTGCCAGGATTGCGGCTATCCTCCTCGCCGCGATATTCTTTTCCGTTACGATAAGATGCATTTGAAACTCCAGTATAATTTTTTATATATTTTTTTGCTGAAATGTCAGCGTACCCCGAAATTAATCTCCGTTTGACTGTAGAATGGTTCTTTATTTCTTGAGTTTCCTTCTTGAATATAAATTTTTGGATTGGATTTTATAATAAACTGTTGAACTTTTCCGAGAAAAATCGGGCTCAATAGCCTTCATACATCCAAAATTTATGTGCTGTGATTCCCTGTGCGCTCTTTCCCTCCATCTCCTCTCCTTCAGCCATAGTCCCTTATCCTTGATTATTCACCCGGTTCTTTCCTCTATCAGCCTGAAAGCGGTTTCAACGGCTTCTTTCGGGTTTTTCGCCCGCTGCGTCCCTTCGATTTTCCACTTTGATTCAAGTACGACCACCGGCTTTCCCATCTTCAGGCCGAGCGCAATTTCCGAGAGAGTCCCGTACTCCCCGCCCACGGCTATCAGGGCGTCCGAAGACTGGGCTATCAGCGCGTTCCTGGCGTGTCCCATCCCGCTCAGGATAGCAACGTCGATCCAGGGATTTGCATCTTCTCTCCGGATTCCTGGAAGGACCCCGAGGGTCGTCCCTCCTTCCTTTTTTGCCCCGCGAGACGCAGCTTCCATAACTCCCCCGAGTCCCCCGCAGAGGAGCAAAGCTCCCTTCCTGGCAATTTCCCTGCCCACAGCTTCCGCATTGGATTCCACTTCCTCACTGCAGGCGCCTGCCCCGATGACTCCGATCTGTTTTTGGATCCCGGTGACCATAAATAATAACGCTCCTTTACCTGAGTTTGAGAAATTGTTTTTGAGAAATTGTTTTTGAGAAATTGTTTTTGAGAAATTGTTTTTGAGAAATTGTTTTTGAGAAATGGTTATATGTAATAGCTCTGGATTCTCACTATTTCACTGCTGTTTTTTGCTTTCGAATAATCCTCTAGAGGTTCATGGTTCAATTCCAGGAAACTGTGTCCCCAGTTAAATTTAGAAAGGACTTTTTCAGCCTGCTCCTTATGCCCCAGAATATAGAGGGCTGCTGCAAAAGCCTCGGCTGAGTTGAGCTTGAAAGGTCTTCCGAAGTTTACCGGGTTTCCCGCAAGCAGGTAGGGAAGGGCCCGGTGCTGGAGGTTCAGCTTTTCAAGTTCGGGAAAAACCCTCTCGACTTCTTCCCAGGAGCAGTCAAGCACGATTATTCCCTTTTCCGTGCTGTCAGCCGGAGATATGGCTTTTTCGGCAAATGGGTCAAGGAGAATTGCCGAGCGAGGTAGTTTTGATATTTTCTCAAAAAGGCGGGCAAGCTCAAAGCGGGCCATTTTTTTGCCTGTGCATTTTTTAGGGTTGCACTGTCCTGCGTGGTAGATGTAAAGGGGAATGTCCCGGGGCTTTATTGAATTCATCGGTTATCCTCTGGAATGTGGAAGTTATAGGTTTTATTCATTTCCTGTTTCTATTCATTTCCTGTTTCTATTCATTTCCTGTTTCTATTCATTTCCTGTTTCTATTCATTTCCTGTTTCTATTCATTTCTTTGTTTAGCTGTTTTCTGGTTTATCCATTTTTGCATTAGCAAAACGACTTCGAATCAACGACATTGAACTGAATCGGTCATTTGTTTTAAAAGGCTTGTTGCAAAAGAGCTGTTATGGAAGTCAAAATTACGGGGATCTGTCAGGCAGTGGATACGTTCCGGAATAGACTGCCCGTTGAAGTGAAATTCAGAATCAATGTTATGTTATTAGGGTTGTGAGGATGTGAAAAAATTAGAATATTTGAGCAGGTTAGGCGAAATTATTTCAGGATAAAACAGAAGGGGTTTTCTACATTTGAAAGTAAACTGGTCTATGAACAGAGATTTTTTTTTTGATATTTAAAAATGAACGAGTTTATATATTATAATTTATATATATTTAATAATATCACTACACCGAGTCCGACCGGATGTGGAAATGTTTAATCGAAACAGGTGTTTAAGTAAAAACCGGTCTCCATATCGATTTAGTGATATGACTGAAGAATTTCATTGAAGAATTTCATTGAAGAATTTCATTGAAGAATTTCATTGCCGCCTGCGTCATGCCAGGTGTCTTTAAAGGTGGAATTGCTATCTTTCGCAAACCGTCACCTTTCTCAAAGGGTTTGTCCCAAAAACGGAGGATTCTCGGGGACGAGCTGTGAGGTGGAGACAAGTTGTGATTACATTAGTGTTTTTTTCACCAATGCATTGCCCGGCAGAAGAACGTGTCCGTCTTTGGAAGTGGGGAAAGACGATGTATTCTCTTTGACTCCGGCCTGGCCTGTATGTGCTTTACCCTGGGGTGGGGAATTTACTGTTTAAGACAAAATGGTGTTTCTTATAGCCACCTCCGTATTTGCGCCGGGCAGAGGACAGTATTGACGTTGAGGCACTGAATAGAATTTTGGAGGTGGAATATATGGAACAATCAACTGCTGCTGACTATGGTACAGGGTATGAAGCCCTGGAGGCACCGTGGTGGTTAGTTATCCTGGAAGGAATTGTTGCCATTATTATCGGCATATTCCTCCTGTACAGTCCGGGGATTACCACCATCGTACTCCTGAGGATCCTGGCCATCTTCTGGCTTTTGGGCGGAATTATTTCGATTATAGGGGTGTTGTTTAACAGGGATGATTGGTTCTGGAAGCTGCTTTCGGGTGTCCTGAGCATCATTGCCGGAGCCCTTGTCCTGATGTACCCTATCCTCAGCCCCTTTGTAGTTCTAGCATTATTCGTTATAATTCTTGGAGTATGGGCTGTCATAAGCGGAGCTATCAAAATCGCCTGGGGCCTTAAAGGAGGGGGTTGGGGGGTGGGAATCCTAGGAGTCCTGACCCTGATCATCGGGATACTCCTGCTAAGCGACCCGCTGGCCGGAACCCTGGCTCTGCCGTGGTTATACGGGCTCTTCCTTGTTGCCGGGGGAATCGGGGCACTTATCATAGGATTCAAAATGCGTTCCTGAAAAAGGGTCACGAACCGTGTGCATCCTGTGAGATGAAAGGGAATTTTTTCCCTTTCAACAATCATTAGGAGGTATCAGGAGCTCTGGCATAAGACGGATTTGCCATTTAAAACGTTGTTTACACTCTGTTAGAAGGCTTCGGTATCTTACCTAGGACCCGGAGAATTAATTAGATCAGAATAAAGAGAGATGATCTGGAGAATAAAAGAGATACTAATAGGGGGATTTGAACATGGAAAGACCTATAGGTGTAACTATTCTGGCCATTGGGGCTGCCCTTCTGGCAGTGATCAATGGTATCATAATGATTCGGTTCCTGGGATTTTTACCCTTCCTGGGACCGCTTGATGTCCGCGTTTTCAACCTTTGGTATGCGTTTCTGTACGGCCTGCTGGCTTACGTATGGGCGTGGCTTACCGGGATGCTCTGGAATGTGGACCCGCAGGCCTGGCTATTCCTGGCTGTTATCGTTGTCTTCAACCTCTGTATAGACTTTGTGGTGCTAATCACCGGAGGTACATGGTATGATATCAACGTTTCAGTCATCCTGAACGGTCTCCTTCTTGTATACATCATGCTGCCCGGGGTAAGGAGTGCATTCGGAACGGATTGAAGTGGAACGGATTGAAAAGGAAAAAACCGAAACTGGTGAAAAAGTCTCCCGATAGCCTGCTCTGGCTTCAATTATCGGGGGGTTTCCGGGCAGTCAGTCTTCAGTCAAAGGTTAGTCAGCAGAATTGTTGGGAGTGGGTCCTTTGCTTCAGGGCCGGTGAGATCGAACCTTATTTCCCTTTAGCAGAGGCTGTAACATGGAGAGAAAGATCGTACTTGTCGCACTCACGCTTGCAATGTTCGTGCTCGTTATTGACACGACAATCATGAACGTCTCGATTTCGGCACTTATCAGTGACTTCAATACGGACGTGACCACTGTCCAGGGTGCCATTACCCTGTATGCACTTGTTATGGCATCCCTGATGATCACAGGGGGAAAGATAGGGGATATCATCGGGAGAAAACGGGCATTCAGGCTCGGACTGGTGATATATGGGGTGGGGTCGTTTCTGACGGCAATCAGCCCGACAATAGCTGTACTGTTCGTGGGCTGGTCGATCCTTGAAGGGCTTGGGGCAACCCTTGTCATGCCTGCTATCCAGACCCTCGTGACCTCAAACTACAAAGGTGAGGACCGTGCCATAGCTTATGGAATACTTGGGGGAGTCGTTGCAAGCGGAATTGCCCTCGGGCCCATTATAGGAGGCTGGCTGACAACTGTATACACCTGGCGGCTTGCCTTTGCCGGAGAAGTGGTGGTGGTAATCATTGTCCTGGCATTAAGCCGGGCTATCCTGGACGCACCTCTCGAGGCCGGAGAAGAACCGAAGCTGGATGTAATCGGGTCTATACTCTCCGCGCTGGGGATGGGGCTTATCGTTTTTGGCATATTGCTGGCAGGGACTTACGGCTGGTGGGAAGCACGTCAGACTTTCTCCATAGCAGGGATTGAAATTTCCCCGTTCGGCCTTTCCCCAACCCCCGTATTCATTGTAGCAGGAGTCGTTATCCTGCTGGGCTTTGCCGCCTGGGAACGCCATGTCATTAGCAGTGGGGGAATGCCTCTCGTAAGGCTCGACGTGCTCAGGGACCGCAGGGTCACATCGGGAATCTTCATCCAGCTGGTCCAGACCCTCCTTTTCGGAGGTTTCCTGTTCAGCATAGCCCTCTTCCTTCAGATCGTCCTGGGCTTGAACGCGATGCAGACAGGCTTTGTCTACCTGCCTCTTTCCATACCGCTTTTAATCGCCTCGCTAACGGCATCCCGGCTCTCTATCTTCATTGCCCCGAAACGCATTATCCAGGTGGGACTGGTCATACTTCTCGCAGGGCTTTTCCTGGCTATCGCAACCATTGACGTGGAGGTCAGAGGGCTTGGTCTTATGACCGGGTTTGCCCTGGTAGGTATAGGCGGGGGGCTCATAGCGTCCCAGGTAATGAACCTCGTGCTTTCTCAGGTAGTTCCCGAAAGGACCAGCGAGACGGCTGCCCTGATGGGCACTTCCCAGAACCTGGGCATGGCCATCGGGACTGCGCTGATGGGCTCTCTCCTGGTTGCAGGCCTGGCAGTAGGAGCCATTACCTTAATCGATGACAGTACTGCCATTCCGGAGGACCTCAAGCCCGACCTGGTATCTGCGGTAGAAGAGAATGTGCAATTTTTGAGCGACGAAGAACTGCAGGCCGCCCTGGAAGGTGTCCCCCCTGACCTTGGCGAAGAAATCCTGAGGATAAACGAAATAGCCCGTATTAAGGGGATAAGAACTACCTTATTGGGGCTGGTGATCGTCACAATATTCGGCATAATCGTCTCGATCTTCCTGCCGCCTGAAATCCTTGTGCCTAAAGAAGAATAAAAATTGGTTTGAGCTCAGGCTTTGAGCTCAACTTTTTAATTCGGTTTTTTCATTCCTGAAAGGATTTTTTCAGTTTTTATTTCTGCAATCACTTTTTAGTTTTTAATTCCAAGAACACTTTTTCAGTTTTCCATCTCTGCAAGCACTTTTTCAGCCTTTTCCCTTACTTCCGTAAATATGTCCCTGCCTTTAGAATCAATCCCCACGATAAGAGGGCCGAACTCCTCGACTTTCAGGACCCAGACAGCTTCGGGCATCCCCAGGTCAAGCCAGTGGACGGTTTTTACTTCCTTTATCAGTTCGGCGGCAAGGGCTGCACAACCTCCGGTGTAGGCAAGATAGACACATTTGTCTTTCATGGCTTCGGATACATTTTTCATCCCGCCTTTCCCGATGACTGCCCGCACGTTGTGGGTTTCCAGGAGCGGAGGGGTCATCTTTGACATCCTGCCGCTGGTGGTGGGGCCGGCTGAGACCACTTTCCATCCCCGCTTCCCTTCCTCCCCTTCTTCTCTTTCTTTTTCCTCTTCGTCTTTTCCTTCCCCTATTTGCTGTATGAGGGGGCCGCAGTGGTAGATTACCGCTCCTTCCAGGGAGAAAGGAAGCTCTTCTCCTTTTTCCGCAAATTCCAGGATGCGGGCATGGGCTTCGTCCCGGGCTGTCAGGATCTCTCCGGAGATATAGACTATGTCCCCGGTTTCGAGCTTTTTGACGTCCTCCGGGCTCAGCGGGGTCTTCAGGTGCCACTCCATTATTCATCCCCCCTGAATACGATTGAAGCGTGCCGGTTTGCCCAGCACTGGATGTTCAGCGCAACAGGAAGGGAAGCCGTGTGGCAGTGGGCGGTTCTTACGTGGACTGCAAGGGCGGTTGTGCTTCCCCCTAGCCCCATGCACCCGATTCCAAGGGTGTTTACGGCTTCCAGGATTTCCTCTTCAAACTCGTTCATGGGAATGTCAAGGGGTTCCAGAAGAGCTTCTTTTGCAAGCCTGGCAGATTTGTCAAAAGAGCCTCCGATCCCTATCCCGAGAGTAAGGGGAGGGCAGGGCATCCCGCCAGCGCTTGTTACTGTTTCGAGCACGAATTTCTTGATACTTCCCACTTCAGTGGGGTTCAGCATCCGAAGAGCGCTCATATTTTCCGAACCCGCACCTTTGGGGGCAACCGTGATTTTCAGCTGCTTTCCCGGCACAAGTTTCCAGTTGATGTCCGGGATCCCGTTTCCAGTATTGTCCCCGCTATTTTTCCGGGTCAGGGGGTCCACGGCGTTGGGGCGGAGCGGGATTTCCTTTGTTGCAAGGGCGGATGCTTCCCGGATTGCAGCTTCAAGATCAAACCCTGCATGGAACTCGCTTCCAAGCTCCACAAAAAAGATCAGGATGCCTGTGTCCTGGCAGATGGGAACTCCGTGGGTTTCGGCAATTTCGATGTTTTTCAAGATTGCCTGGAGCTGGGACTTTGCAACAGGGTTTTCCTCACTGGCCTCGGCTTTTTTGATAGCATTTACAACATCATCGGAAAGTCCGGTTTCCGCTTTTCTGAGAAGGTCCACAAGAGACCTGATAAAAGTTTCACGGCTAGGTTTTGAAGACAAAAAGACCACCATTGTATAGAAGAAAGGAATTTTTTACAGTTTTTTCTGTGTCATGAATTTTAGGATTTATGTGAGGGTTAAAAATTTGACCGTATTTGTTAGCCTTAAGTCTTTCCTGCTTTAAAAAAGAGTGCTCTGTTTTGAAAAAAAGTGCTTGGGGATCTAAAGTGGCATATTTCTTACGAGACATGGAGTTAGGGAGTTATGTTTTCATGAAGATTATCAGGTAGAGTAAAAGGAACAGGTTTTTCCCAGATTATCAATATGTATTGATTCCGATATATAATATCAATCAAGTATAAATTGACCACCTTAATTCCTCCGTTTGAGTTTATTGTAATATTTCCTTCATGGATTCCGGAATCCAGCTTATCCACTTGAACCTCAACTGTTACTGTGCCTGAATTTGTTCCACTTTCCGGGCTCAGGTTTATCCATGGTTTATCGGCACTCGCTTCCCACTCGAGGGTTTCCTCTCCGACATTTGATATCTCTAATTCCTTTTTTGATTCCCTCTTTATCAAACTGAAGTTAAAATATAGTGGGTCCGGATCAACGGCCAAAATAGGATCCCGACTTTCAGTTAAAGGTTCCACCGACAGGTAGACCGGGCACTGTTCCGTTCCTGCAGGCGATTCTATGGTAATGGTTCCTTCGTACGTCCCTTCTTCCATATCCTCCGCATCAACCTGAACAATAACGTTGCACGTATTTGCTCCTCTTTTCGGGCTCAGGTTTATCCATGGCTGGTCCGAGCTTGTCGTCCATAACAGAACTCCGGCTCCGGGATTTGATATTTGGAATTGATCCGAATCGGATTCCCCTTCTGCAAGGTTAAAGCTCATGTCACCTTCGGATACCGATAGTGAGGGCATAATACAAAGGGCCGTGGCGACTATAAAGGGAATCAGTATGTAAATTGCTATTTTTACAGTCAGAGGTATGTTTTTAAAAGAAAGTGCTGCTCTGCCCGGAAGTGATATTTTTATTTTTAAAGGTTTTTCAAGTACTCCACTTATTTGCTCGATTGCTTTTTCACCCGTTATGTTGCCGTCAAGGATACCTTTTACGATTTCATCGGAGGCTTCTTTGAACCTGGAGAGTTTCTCCTCGTTAGTCAGGTCTTTAAGCTGGTTTTCTAACTTTTTTGTTTCTTTCTCACTCAAATTCCTGGTTTTGTTTTTTAAGGCTTTTTTAAGTGCCTCTGAATTGAGCTCCCGGACATACTTTTGCGTTATTTCTTTTGCAAGGTCTTCAACTTGTTCTTTGATTTCTTCATTGTCCTGATTGCCCCCCATAATCTCCCCTCACCAGCTCAAATGGACCTCCCGTTTAAACGGACCTGCTATGCCTGGCAGCCTCCTGGATTTTTTCGCTGCAGCTTTCAACGTCTTCAACCATACATTCGGCTATTGTTTCCAGCATCCCGTCGAATAGAGCAAGCGCTACGAAATTTTGTGGCAATTTTGCCTCAATCTCCTGCTTGATTTCGTTTGCTTTGTCCTTACAAACTTCCTCAATATTCAGGGCTCGTATTATGTCCAGTTCCGCCTCGGGAACTCCTTCACTTTCTTCTTCTATTTCATTCAATATCCTCTCACAGAACCTGTCCCCCCGGCGTTCCAGAATGGGGCAGGTTTTACTTTTTATGCGGTCCTTCACCTTATTTTTGGCAGTTTCCGAAGCCACTTCTTCCAGGATATCTCTTGCATTTTTTATTCCGATGCCTCCGATGTTCGGGAGTCCGGTATCAAAACATTCATCCAGCCCGCTTATAATTCCGTTTTTAACCCCTTCTTTCACTCCTTCTTCGACCCCGTTTATTATGGCAGAGACGATTTCACTTTTTATTAACTCATAATTATTTTCACACAGTCCTTCGATGTTCTCCCGTACCCTGGTTTCTGCGTTTGAATTTTCTTTCTCCCCCATAGCCCTTACCTCTATCAAAATATGGGACTCTTATTCCTTGAATTTCAAAAAAGGATTAAAAATCCTTTAATTCTTCGAATAAACGTGATTTATTTTTATATTATTTAATATAATAATATCCATTTTTGAGGGTAGCAGAAAAATAGGTCAGGAAAAAAGTAGCTGATCAGCAAAAGGGATATGAAGAAAATATCAATATGTTCCGTTATTGTCTTTTATAGCCTCATAGTGAAGCCAGATATAATTCCAAATATTCAAAATAAGATTCCGGTTTCTTTTCCCAAATTACCCGAAGCAGGCGGATACGCTTGCTTGTCAGGATTTTTGCGATATCTTCGGGAGTTCAGGCGATTATTTTTGGTTTCTGTTCCCCGACTTTTCCTGCTTCAGTCTCGCTTTCACCTGGGTAAATAACCACGGGTCACGGTAAAAACTGCTGCTATGGCTTTAAGTCCGCTTGAACGCAGCGAAACGGACCTCGTACTGTTTCGCTTTCATTGCGACTAAAAGAAAAATCATAGATCTTTCTGATTCCAGGCAGCAACTTGACTTTCGAAGTTCTACAAAAACCGACCCTCATATTCCTTCAATTCAATCGATTTTCCACTTTTGGTCCCTTCCAAAATCGCGGTCTGGGCGTAAAAATGGAATAATGAAAAAAAAGCGGTGGGTTTACATAAATTTAAGGAAAGAACGGCATATGCGAGAATGAGAGGTGATGATCTGACTATATACCGCTCTTCATATTACTGATTGAATGTAACTATTTTAATTTTTGCTTAACAGCGTTATTAAAAAACGGTTAAATTCCATGAATTGATAAAAGCAAAAAAGTAGTCTGGGTGGATGAATTTGTATTTCATCCACCTGTCTTAAATTTGAAATAAACTATTTTTCCTCAAGCGTTTTCCTTTGCCCACTTTGCCCCGGCTTCCAGGACCTGCTGGTTGAAAGCAATGACTTTGGGCTTTCCCGGGAAGTTTTCGGCAATGGCTTCCTTGAAGGCTTCATCTTCGAGGCCGGTTACGCCGAGGCCCAGGAGGACTCCGAGCATGAAGGAGTTGGCTGCCCTTTCGTCCCCGGCTTCTTTGGCTTTTTCGGTTGAAGGGACTGCGACGGCTTTGACACCTGCGGGGGTTTCGACCTCCCCGATGGTGGCGTCGTAGAGGATGGTCCCGCCTTCTCTTACGGCCCCTTCGAACTTTTCAAGGGAGGGGCGGTTCATGGCGATCAGGATGTCCGGGGTGTAGACTGTTGGAGAGCCGATGGGCTGACCGGAAATCACAACCGAGCAGTTTGAAGTCCCTCCGCGCTGTTCCGGACCGTAGGAGGGGAACCAGGAGGCGTTGAGGTCTGCCTTTACTCCTGCCTGGGCAAGGATCAGGCCCATGCTCAGGACGCCCTGACCTCCGAAACCTGCAATCTTGGTCTGGACAGGGGTAAAATCTGTCCTGGGGGGGATTTCCTCGGCTTCGGCTTCAATGCCGTAGAGCTTGTCCAGAGTTTCCTTTGTGAAGTCGCTGGTCCCGCGGTCGAGGGGTTTTGCTTCTTCGGAGTTGTCCCTGAAGTTCTTGAGCGGGAATTCCTTTTCCATCTCCTCATTGATGAACTCGATAGCCTGTTCGGCGTCCATCTTCAGGTTAGTCGGGCAGGCGGCAAGCACTTCCACAAAGGCGTAACCTTTGCCGTCGCGCTGGATCTCCATGGCTTTCCGGATGGCCTTGCGGGCTTTCCTGATGTGGGAAATGTCTGAAACCGACACCCTCTCGATAAAGACCGGGGCTTTCAGGTTGTCAAGGAGCTCGCACATGTGGAGCGGATAGCCTGCAAAGCGGGGGTCCCGGCCTTCGGGGCAGGTGGTGGTTTTTTCACCGATCAGGGTCGTGGGAGCCATCTGTCCGCCGGTCATGCCGTAGACGGTGTTGTTCACGAAAAAAACAGCAAGTTTTTCGCCCCGGTTTGCCGCCTGGAGGGTCTCGTTCAGGCCGATTGAGGCAAGGTCGCCGTCACCCTGGTAGGAAATGACCACAGCGTTATCCTCAGCCCTGGAAACCCCGGTCCCGACCGCAGGAGCGCGGCCATGGGCGACCTGGATGTTGCCTGCATCAAAATAATAGTAAGCAAAGACTGCACAGCCCACAGGACTGATCATGACGGTCCTGTCCTGGACCCCGAGGTCGTCAATGGCCTCGGCAATGAGCTTATGCAAGACCCCGTGCCCGCAGCCGGGGCAGTAGTGGGTGGCTGTGGGAGCGGCTCCACCCTTCCGGGTGAATTCCGCATACAGGGCGTCAGGCCTTTTGATTACCTTTTCATCGCCTATGATTTTTGCTGCCATTTTCATGCCTCTCCTGCAAGTTTTCTGATTTTGTCCATTACCTGGTCAAGGGTGATCAGGTTTCCTCCCATGCGGTTTACAAGTTCCACGGGCTGTGAGCAGCCGATGGCAAGCCTGATGTCGTCTACCATCTGTCCATTGCTCATCTCCACTGAGATGAAAGAGCAACCTTTTTCAGCCAGGACTTTTAACTGCGCCCCGGGGAAGGGGAAGAGAGTCTTTGGCCTGAAGAGCCCTACCTTGAGGCCTTCCTTTCTGGCAAGGTCCACGGCAGACCTGCAGATCCTGCTGCTGATCCCGTATGAGACCAGGACGACTCTGGCATCGTCTGTCAGGTATTCCTCGTAGTCAACCTCGTTTTGCTTGATCAGTTCGTATTTTGCCTGCAGCTTTTCGTTAAACTGCCCAAGCTCGTTGAAGTCCAGGAAAATCGAAGTGACCAGGTTCGGCCTTGTTTCGGCTGTGCCGTTGACTGCCCAGGAAGTATCTATTTCGGGAACAATAGCTTCTGTCGGGAATTCCAGGGACTCGATCATCTGCCCGAGCACCCCGTCGGCCAGGACCACTGCCGGGTTCCGGTATTTGAAGGCAAGCTCGAAAGCTTTCATGGTCATGTCGCACATTTCCTGCACGGAGTTCGGGGCAAGCACGATATTCTGGTAGTTTCCGTGTCCTCCTCCTTTTACGACCTGGTTGTAGTCCCCCTGTTCGGGACCGATGTTCCCGAGCCCCGGGCCTGCCCTCATGATGTCCACCACCACACAGGGAAGTTCCGCGCCTGCCAGGTAGGACATCCCTTCCTGCATCAGGCTGATCCCGGGTCCGGAGGAAGAGGTCATAACCCTGTGACCGGCTGATGCTCCACCGAAGACCATGTTGATTGCGGCTTCTTCGGACTCGGCCTGGACGAATTTCCTGCCTATTTTCGGGAAATATTTGGACGCATCGTGCAGGATTTCACTTGCCGGCGTGATGGGGTATCCGAAGAAACAGTCGCATCCGGCGTAAAGTGCCCCGACGATTACAGCGGAGTTGCCTTTTATGAGTTGTGTTGCCATCTTTTATACCTCCTCCTGCCTTATTCGGCCTTTTCCTCCTTTAGAGGGATGTGAATTTCGATTGCCAGGGGTTCAGGGCAGGTGTAGAAACAGTTCGCACATCCGGAGCAGCCCTCGCCCTTGTATACCACATAGTGGTACCCGCGTTCGTTCAGCTCCTCACTCATGGAAAGCACGCCCTTCGGGCATGCCAGGAGGCAGCGGCCGCAGGCTTTGCATTCAAGGATGTTGATAACAGGGTACGGTTCTTTTTTATCACTTTTTGACATAGCGGACCTCATATTGTTTTAATTCTGGATACTGACAGGGCTCCTCGATGTTTCTCTGTCCATTTTCTGCTCTCAGGTCCATTTTTCCGTTTTCTTCTATGGACTTTCAGTCCCGGATTGGACTCAGTTGCCAATACAGGACTTTTAGTCCCTTTTTTGAGATCATCAATTTTCGTGAAAGAATGGAGAGCCTGCCATTTATCGGGATTAAATAAATGGAAAAACTTGATTATAATCAGGGAACGCAGCCCCGAAAAAATCCGAGGCCATAACATTTCAGAGGAAGATATCAGGGTACTTATGCCTTTTCCTTCGAGAAAGTTTCCTTTTGAATATCCGGCAAACCTGACCGGTCCTCTTAAGCGGGCTGTGTTCCTGACTGTGTTCCTGACTGTGTTCCTGACTGTATTCCTGACTGCATTATAACCGTTGTTATTTTTATTGATTCTGATCCTTATCACGGATTTCTACCCTGCGGATTTTTCCGCTGATGGTCTTCGGGAGTTCCTCCACGAATTCCACGATCCTCGGGTACTTGTAGGGGGCAGTGACTTTCTTTACGTGTTCCTGCAGCTCTTTCTTGAGCTCTTCCCCGGCCGTGTGACCTTTCGTTAGCACGATGGTTGCCTTGATGACCTGTCCCCGCACAGGGTCAGGAGCCCCGGTGATAGCACATTCGAGCACTGCGGGGTGCTGGATAAGGGCACTTTCTACTTCAAAGGGCCCGACCTTGTACCCGGATGTCTTTATAATGTCGTCGCCCCTGCCGACAAACCAGAGGTACCCGTCCTCATCCATCCAGGCCATGTCTCCGGTGTGGTAGTAGCCGTCGTGCCAGGTCTCCTGAGTTCTTTTTTGGTCTTTTCCGTAGTGGACAAAGAGCCCTACGGGTTTTCCTTCTTTCGTATTGATGACGATTTCGCCTTCTTCTCCCACATCACAGAGGTTTCCTTCCCTGTCCATCAGTTCGATCTTGAAGCCGGGAGTGGGTTTTCCGATTGATCCGGGTTTCGGTTCCATCCAGGGGAAGGTTGCGATAGTAACTACTGTTTCGGTCTGCCCGAAACCTTCCATGAGCTTGATCCCTGTGAATTCCAGGAAGCGGTTGAAAACTTCGGGGTTCAGGGGCTCTCCTGCGACCACGGCATAGGTAAGGGTGCCAAAGTCATACTGGCTCAGGTCTTCTTTAATCAGGAAACGGTAGATTGTGGGAGGGGCGCAGAAAGTGGTGACCCCGTATTTTGAGGCTTTTTCCAGCATGTGCTTTGCATCGAAACGGTCGTAGTCATAGACAAAAACAGCGCACCCTGCAATCCACTGGCCGTAGAGTTTTCCCCAGACGCATTTTCCCCAGCCGCTGTCTGCAACCGTGTAGTGCAGTCCGTCATCTTCCACATTTTGCCAGTAGCGGGCGGTAAGGATGTGCCCCAGGGAGTAGGTATGGTCGTGTTCTACCATTTTCGGGAAGCCAGCAGTCCCCGAGGAGAAGTAGACAAGGCAGATGTCTTCTTTTGTTGCGGCTTCGCCGGTGGGGCGCTCGAAGTCGGGGGAAGTTACCTCCAGTTCTTTCCTGAAATCAATCCACCCTTCCCGGCTTTTCCCGCCGACCACGGCTTTCCCGAGGGGGACATTCCCACATTCTGCATGGGCTTCGTCAACCTGTTCCGGGACTCCGTCCTCGGAGATGCAGACGATCATCTTGAGCCCGGCTTTTTCGATCCTGTAGACAATGTCCTGGGTTTTGAGCATGTGGGTTGCAGGCACGGCTATGGCTCCGAGCTTGTGCAGCCCAAGGATGCAGAACCAGAACTCATAGCGGCTTTTCAGGGTAAGCATCACGTAGTCGCCTTTCCCGACTCCGTGCTTCGCAAAGAAATTTGCAGCTTTGTCGCTGTAATACTTGAGGTCTTTGAAGGTGAAGATTTTTTCTTCCCCTTCGTCGTTACACCAGATCATGGCGCGTTTTTCAGGGAAGTCTTTTGCGTATTCATCCACGACATCGTAGGCAAAGTTGAAGTTTTCAGGAACGATGATCCTGAAGTTTTCGTGGAAATCCTCGTAGGATTCAAAATCGGTTTTTGGAACAAATCGGCTGAGTAAGGAAGTCATTTCGGACACCTGTCTAATTGCTTTCTGTTATTGCTTTCCGTGCTATGCTGTGGTTTTCAGGGTCGCGGTTCGGAATCAATTTTGATTCTTGAATCAATTTTGTTTATTGGTGTATCGGATTATCATCCTTTATTGATCAATTTTGATTCTCGGACGTTTTTATATGATCACGGCAAGGAACTTTGCAGGCTTTCCTTCCAGGGCTTCCATGGCGTGTTCGTAGTTGGAGTCAAAGTAGATTGAGTCTCCTTCTTTCAGGACGATTTCGTTGTTGTGGATATATACTTTCAGGCTTCCTTCCAGCAGGTAGTTGAACTCCTGCCCTGGGTGGGAGTTAGTCCCGGGCTTTGTCCCCTCGGGTTTGGGTTCGACAGTGACGATGAAAAACTCTGCCTTTTTGTGGATGAACTTCTCGGCGAGGTTCTGGTACTTATACTGCTTCCTCCTCTCCACACTGACCCCTTTTCCCTCTCGGGTAACGGTAAAGATGTTCATCCGCGGCTCTTCCCCGGTCAGGAGAGTAGCCATGTCCACCTGCATCTTGTGTGCAATCTCAAAAAGGACACTTGCCGGGATATCCTCTTCTCCGCTTTCGTAGTTTTTGTAGGTTTCTTCCGGGATCTGCAGATACTCTACCATTTTTTCTATTGAGATCTCGGACAATTCCCGCATTTCATGGACGCGGGCTGCGATTTCCTTGATTTTTTCCTGCATGCTAGTATCTTCTCCAGCTTGGATTTATAGGAGTTTTAATTAAAGGATTGTTGAAAAACCTTTGCCCCCTTCCGGGGTACCTGTACGCCATTGATATGGGATGTACACTTTACGGCAGGACCAGTATAAATGTGACAATAATAAATTCTTATTAATTTGATTATGATTCATTCCCCCTTTTCCCTCTCCATAAAAAGTTAATTTTACATTCCTATCAGGATTGCACCTCTATGCGGGGTTGCGCCTATACAGGATTGCACTTCTATGCAGGATTATGTCTCTATGCGAATTTTTCTGCGAAATCCACTTGCCCGGTAAATGGACAATACTGAAGATTTTATGACTAAAGAGTTTATGACTATGTACTGAAATTTTGAAGCTCTGAGGCTTATTTCAGAGTCCGCAGTCAAAAAGCTTTATACATCTCATGAGTTCAAATTAATTGGAAGTTTTATCTCAAAATTTTATATTTCTTTAATAATTCTATGATTTTCACTTCCTGATAAAAACGGAAGTGTAAATAAAAGTATCCAATTAATTCAGGCTGAAGATTCTCAATTTTGTTTTAATGCTGCTTCTGAAAAATACTCTTAATTTTTGTTGAAAAACCCAAAAATCCAGAGCATCTGGTTGATTCAAATCTGTTTCACTTATGGGTTAAGCAAATATTATACTATAACTCTTTAATTTTTTAATTTTGAATATTCATTCTTTTATGTTTTTTCATTTATTCCATCCCGATGCCGTTTTTAATATCTATTATATTATATTTATTCAAATCCACATGTTTATATCTAACGAAATTTAATACCTTTAATATTAGTCTATATCAAAATCTAATGGGGGTTATGTAGTGGTAACTAAAGCTAAAATAATTGCCTGTCTATCATTGTTTTTTTTAATTTTTGCGATAGCTCCAGGCTCAGGCTCAGCTATGGAAACTGTTGTGCATCCCGGGCAATCGATTCAGCGTGCTTTGAACGATGCGTCTGAAGGCGATATAATAACGGTTAAACCCGGGATCTACTATCGATACGTTGAGATCAACAAAGACAATTTGACATTGAGGTCTGAGGCCGGTCCGGATGAAACTTTCATCGTCGGGACTACCTACTGTGCTGATGTAATCCAGGTAATCGCCAATAACGCAACAATAGACGGATTTTCCGTTTCTGTGAACGCGACGACAAAGGATTACTTCAATAATAACAATAGTGATGTACACGGGATCTGTCTTAATTCCAATATCAACAACTGCGTCATTGAAAACAACAATGTAACAAACACCGATATTGGAATTAATCTTAACACTGTCAAAGACTTCACTGTAAAAAACAATGAGGTCTCAAACAATGGCGTTGGAATCAACCTGTTTAAATCGGATAATAACCTGCTGACTTACAATCTGGTACGTTCCAATGACTGTGGTATAAAGATGCAGATTTCGACTGATAACCTGATTTATAACAACTCCTTCAACAATACGATAAACGCCGAAGACAACAGGAAGAATAGTAATAAGTTCAATATCACCACCTTTGGTAACTACTGGAGTGACTATAAAGGGGAAGATGTAAATCCTGAGGACGGCATCGGAGACACACCTTACGCAATTGACAACAAGAATCGCGACTACAGGCCGTTGATGAACTCTGGTTTTGAATCGGATGAACCGCCAGTTACTCCAGAAACGCCTGCTCCATATCAACCTGTTGCAGCTTTTACAGTTGATCATGATTTAGGTCCTGCTCCTCTGACGGTTACTTTCACGGACAATTCGGAAAATGCAACAAGCATTGAATGGGATCTTGATGGAGACGGTATATTTGAAACTTTTAATGATCCCTCTCCAACATATGAATACACTGAAGCAGAGACGTACACGGTAACGTTAAAAGCGATCAACGGAACCCTTAATGACATCGCAACTCAGGAGATAACAGTTGATACTGCAGAATCTCCAATCAATCCTGTATTTCCGATCAAACCTGTCGCAGCATTCGAGGTTGAAATGGACTGGCTGATGGTTAATTTCACCGACTGTTCTGAAAATGCAACGACCTGGCTCTGGGACTTTGGAGATAGCAGTCAGTCAAATGTGCAAAACCCAACACATACATACACGGATCCAGGGAACTATAACGTCAACCTGACTGTGAGCAACGAAAACGGCACGGATTGGGAACTTGCTACAATAGAGGTTCTGGCACCTTCCGAACCATCTGATCCCGTCTTCCCTATTGCGAACTTCAGTTCCAACGTCACTTCCGGAGAAGCTCCCTTTACGGTGCAGTTCATTGACCTCTCCGAGAACGCCGACTCCTGGGCCTGGGACTTTGACGGGGACGGGGATGTCGATGATGCCTCGGAAAATCCCGTATACACTTACGAAAGTGCAGGTAACTACACAGTTAACCTGACGGTAAGTAACGGAAACGGCAGCAACTCAACGGAAAAAATCGATTTCATCACAGTGGAAGTTGCCGATGTTTCAGGTGATACAGGGGACTCCGGTGATGCTGGAGATTCCGGGGAAACCGGGGATTCTGAAAGCTCGGTTTCAAGCTCTCACCGTGGAGGTAGTGGGGTAGGAAGTGCAAAGATTATCCGCAAGGAAAAACTGGAACCTGTCGGGGAATCTGATCTTGCTTCCGGTTCGAATTCTCCGGGAGAAAACTCCGAGAAGTCCGACGAGTATAAAGCCCTGAAAGTACAGAGTGACATGGCAAATAATGTGGAGGCTTCAGGCTCCGAGGAAGAAGATGGAGGACAAATTCCCGGTTTTGTACTGCCTTTTGCAGCGATCGGGTTGGTTTCCGCGGTCTACGTGGTGAATAGAGGCAAAAAGAACAAATAAAGTAAAAAAGGCTTAAACTTTCTTAGTAGCAGCCGACTATAAGTGCCACAAGGTTATTCCGGTGATTTTCAAGTGCTTCCTTTGTGGCACCTTTCAACCATTTTTCTCCTCCGTGGACGGCGTGGTCTCCACAGATGAAGAAAATTGTGCCTTTTTCGGAAGCTGAAAAAATTTCTCCTAAATTTTTGTCAACAGCCTTTGCCGCTTTTTTCATTTCTGCCCAGCTTTCGGCCCTGTGGGAAAAGCGGTCAAGAGCCCGCAGGTGTACGGCCAGGATATCGGGTTTTTCCTGAAGGGACTGCACTGCATATCCCGTTATTTTTCGGTCATAGTCCAGGATGTCTTCGGAATTGGGTACCCCGTAATAATCTTTTATCCTTCCCCTGAAACTCTCGGCTCCTTCTGATTCGATCACGGCTGAAGCTTTTTTCCCTGCCTGGTACGCCCACTCCATGATGCTTTTCAGTTTGGGATTTTCAGGGTCTTTTGTTCTTTCAACGTAGATGTCTCCGGTTGAATAGATCCCGTGCTCTTCCGGAAAGTATCCTGTGAAAATGGATGCAATCGCCGGGGATGTATGGGTTGCCGGGGACTTGCATTTGAATAGGAGCCCTTTTTCGGCAAGCTCCCCTGTATTTTTCATTATCGAAGAGAAGTGCCTGTACAGGGAGTAGCCCAGGCTGTCAACGATGATTATAACCGCTCTTTTGCAGCTTTTTCCTTTTACAAAACCCATTACCTCGGGAATCGGCCTGCCAGTAGGCGGGACCATGGGTATTTCCAGTAGCTTTGAAAGCGTGGGGGCTATGTCAATGGTCCTGCACTCAAAAGATTTCATATATTCTCGAATGCATATTTGATCCTACTGTTTAAATGTGTTTCCTGAACCTGATAAAAACACGTTCCGGCTTTAAGTGTATATGAATTAATTTACAGTGAATAAAAAACCGAGGGAGGAAAGAGTGGGGACTGAAAGTGACAAAAGTTCCGGGGGGAGAGAAGCAACCTTTAAGAAAGGAGAAAAATCCCCGGAGATAGAAAACGAGGAAGCTCTTGAAGAAGAAGCCCTTGATGAAAAAGCCTCTGAGAGAGATGAACTTGATGAAGAAGCCTCTGAGGGAGATGAACTTGATGAAAAAGCTCTTGAAGGGGAGGAATTCTCCGAACTGATCAAATACACTCTCCCCGGCTACATTATCGGGCTTCTGGCGGGGGTTTTCCTGGACTGGCAGGGGTATCAAAGAAGCCCGGTTGGGCAGTGGCTGGTCCGGACGCTGGCAGGAGAAGGGGAAAGCATTTTTGAAGGCATTTATTCCGTGAAACAGCGCTTCCGGAAGGCCGAAGGGACAATGGCGGAAGCCTACGGCTGGGGAAAACTGTTCGGGCTTGCAATCCCCTGGTTCATAGACTTGGGAAGCCGGCTGGCAGGAGTGGACGTGTACGGAGTCCAGGGTTTTTATATCCCCTATTTCTATGCCCTGAGCGACCAGATCGGGGCTAACATTTCAGGGATGCTTTTCCTGAAAAAGAGGGAAGGTTCCTGGAATGCCGCTTTTGGGAAGTACTTTCGCCATCCTGTGATGCTGGCAAGCCTTGCGGTTATCACGCTTGTCCCCCTCGGGCTGCTGGGGGCCAGGTTCCTGGGTTTCAGCCCGACCACGCAGACCTACACAGCCCTTGAAACCATTGCTGCCAACCTTTGCTGGGTCCCGCCTGTGGTAGGCTGGTATGTGGAAAAATACCGCTAAAGGAATAATTTCAAAAGCTGCTTTCCCTTAACGCCGGTTCCAGGGCTCACGAAGGGTCGCTGGGCAGTTGTCCCGAAGTTCACACTCCCCGCAGTTCCTGGGGTGGGTCGGGCAGCCCGTATCCAGGGCGTAGGCAGCGGTGAGCCCTGCTTCTTGGTTTCCTGAATAGCGTTTCTCCAGTATCTCTGCCTTTCTTTCAATCCCCTCGGGATAAGCTTCAGGGTAATACCCGCTCCAGGCTACGTCTTTAAGCCCGGCATCCCTGCACTTTTCCGCGAGCCTTTCCATCATCTCTTTTTCCGGCCCGGGATGGTAGTACAGCACGAAATTCGGCCTGAACCCTATTAGTCGGTAGGGAATTTCGGGGTCAAGGGCTGCAATGTATTCCGCAATCTTTACGACCTGCTTATCGGTCATGCCGGGGATAGCTACTGTCCTGAAGACGCGGATCTTTTCCCTGGCATTTTCTGCAAGGTAGGAGGCGTTCCTGAGCACGGGCTCTACGGGTGCCCCGGTAAGTGCGCGGTGCACCTCGTCATCAAAAGCCTTTATCTCAAGCGTGATGCTGCTGCAAATCCCTGCAATCCTTTCCATTGATTCGGAAGTGCAAAAACCGCCGGTAGCAAGCCCTACCCCGAGTTTCGAACCCCTTTTCCGGAGGACTCCGGCTACTTCTTCTATGTAGGGGAGGTGTATGATCGGGTCGCCTCCCGTGAAGCTTATCTTGTCGATTTCTAACTTTTCTTTGAACTCTTTTCCTGAATCGCTGCAAGCAGACCTGCTGTATACAGACTCTCCGTATGCCCTGATCCTGGTTTCAGCATCAGAAACCAGTTCTTCGGGGCTGATATGCCTGCCGTACCACCAGAGAGGGTCCGGGTACTGGGAGATGCGGTAAGCGTTGCAGTGCAGGCAGCGGTAACAGCAGCCGAGCAGGGTTACGGAATAGCTTTTCAGGGTTCCGGAAAGGCTTGTTGCAGCGACTTCAGGGCTGCCTACCCGGCAGACTCCCCGCTCTCCTGCAAGGCGGTTTACACCGCAGCGCCATTCGCAGAGTTCACAGTTTTCAAGTTCTGACATTTCAATACGTCCAAACTACTGAAGAAGGGAAACAACATTAATTTTTTTCTCTATTAATGTGAATATTCCTGCCTATTAAACTGCATGCTTTTTGTAAGCAAGCTTTTTGTAAGCACTTTTTGTAAGCAAGCTTTTTGTAAGCACTTTTTGTAGGCAAACTTTTTCATGAACCTGGAAGCTGCACATTAACCTTTTTTTATATTTTATTTAAGAAATTTTCAACAGCATTATATTACAGAGCACCCAAATACTAATGGGGATTGGAATGGCTATTGCAGGTATTGAGGGTCTGGAGCTTTCTCCAGAATATATTATTGAAGAAATTCTCGGTTTGCACCGGGATATCAGGAATTTGTCCGATGAAGAAATCCTGTACGGGCCTTCGGAGCGAAACGGGGAACTGTTTGGGAAACTGGACTCCCTGATCACATTGGAGATGGACGATAAAACCGCCCTGGAGATTTTGCAAAAGGAAGAACTCGAACCGATTTTTACCGACATCATCAGGTTCAGGAACCTTTACACCGTAAAACTCGAAACCGAACATGCTAATGAAGTCCTTGCAGACGAATCACCCTGGGACGTCCTTGAGCAGTTTCCTTTTTACGGGAATTACCTCAAGCTTGTCCGCACGGAATACGAAGGGCTCGGGCTAAAAGCCGGGGACAGGGTTGCCTTCCTCGGGAGCGGGCCGCTTCCCCTTACCCTGATTGTTTTTTTCAGGCAGTACGGGGTAAAGAGCATCGGGATAGAGCAGAATTCCACACGGGCCTATATGTCAAAAAGAGTCCTGGAAAAGCTCGGGCTTTCGGAAGATATAAACATACTCAACGGAAACCATTTCTCCCTGGATGGTAAGGATTTCGTGCCAGGGCCCGATTCCGGGGTCAAAGCCCTGATGGTGGCTGCCCAGGCAGAACCCAAAAAGGAAATTTTCGGGCACCTTCTGGAGGTCATGCCTGTCGGGAGCAGGATTTCGTGCAGGATTTACGAAAAAGGGCTCAGGAAACTGCTGAACGGGAGCTGCCTCTTTGACCTGCCTGAGGGTTTCGAGGAACAGGAAAGGGTACATCCCGAGCCTCCGGTCTATAACACCGTTGTGTTTCTGGAGAAAAAAAGGTAAAAATGTGCCGGCACAGTTTAATCTATTGAATTTTTTCCCCGACAGAGCCCACCTAACTGGCAGAGTTCACTTAATCGGCAGAGTTCACTTAACCTGCAGAGCTCATTTAACCGGGAGCTGAACCTCTGTCATCAGTTCTTCTTCCGGGACTTCGGCAGGGTCGTTAAAGTACAGTTCCCTGCTCGGGCCGAAATGTCCCAGGGGTTCCAGGTCTTTTTCGGCGGCGTAGGCAAAAATCCGGGAATATCCGGCTTCGACACCCTGGTATGGTCCCCTGTAGACCACGGAAATCGCCCGGATGCCGGGGAGGGTCCTGACTTCCATTTTCGGGTCTTCCACCGAGATCCTGCCCGAGACCGGGAGGGCGACTTCGATATCGGCATCCTCTTCTTTGTATTCTTCGTCATGGCAGAGAAACATGACAGGGCCTGTAACTTTTACGCGGTTCCGACGGTTTTCGGGGCTGTCCACGCAGGCACAGAGTTCGCCTATGAGTTTTCCGATCGTTACGGCATAAACGCCCTTTTCACGCTTGCTTATTACGCGCATTTCAGGGACTTCCTTTATAACGGGATCTGTTACTGACATCTTGAATAACTCCAGTATTTTTCCGTCTTGCTTGCAGGCGCCCTGCAAAATGCCTTCGATTTTCTGCAGCTGCCCGATCTCCAGCCGGATGTTCTCAAGCCTCTTTTTGAAGCAGGCTTCAATGACCTCACAGTTTCCCGTGCCTTCCGCATCCAGAAGTACGGCAATCTCGTCCAGGGAAAAACCCAGGTATGCGAGAGTTTTGATCGTCATCCCCCTCTCGACCTGGGCAACCGTGTAGTAACGGTAGCCGGAAAAGGAATCTTTTGCTTCCGGAACAAGCAGCCCTTTCCGGTCATAGAGGCGGAGTGCTTTTTGCGTGAGGCGGGTCATGAAGGAAAACTTTCCGATTGGGATCTGATCGATTGGCATCTTGCTCAATCCCTTAATTGCCCTGAAATTAGATAAACTGCCCCACTTTTCCCCGGGTAAAGGTCTGGTTTTTATGGATAAAATCCACAATATATATTTAAGAAATATATTGCCAGAAATTCAAAGTATATTGCCGCTATTTTTATGGGGAATCAGGCTTGTTGGAAGCTGAATTCAAAAGAATCAGGCATCATGCTTTGAGCTTCATTACGAGGGGGTAGAAGTTATGGGGAACGCAAAGAATTCGAAATTTCTTGGATTACTGGCTCTTATGGTGGTCCTGCTCGCAGCCGCTGGTTGCGTTGAAACGCCCGAGTCAGGCACAGAACCAGTCACGGAGCCAGTTACAGAACCAGTCACGGAGCCAGTTACAGAACCAGTCACAGAACCAGCAGCATACTGGCCAACTGAGGACTGGCGGACATCAACTCCGGAGCAGCAGGGGATAGACTCGGAAAAACTGGCTGAGACGCTGGATTACATCCGGGAAGAGGAAGTTAACATTCACAGTTTGCTGCTCATAAGGAACGGCTACGTCGTGACGGATGCTTACTTTTATCCTTTTGCAGAGGGTTCCATACATGATACCGCTTCCGTTACCAAAAGTTTCACATCAACCCTGACCGGCATCGCCATCTCCGAGGGGCACATAGCAGGTGTCGATCAGCCCGTCCTGGAATTCTTCCCGGAACGGAGCGTGGAAAATCTTGATTCGAGGAAGGAGGCAATAACTCTTGAAGACCTTCTTACCATGAGATCGGGTTTTGAGTGCATCAACTATCCTGTTGAAACCACGCTCTCTCAGATGAGGGAGAGCCCGGATTGGGTCCAGTTTACGCTTGACCTGCCCATGGCAGAAGAACCGGGCACCCGTTTCGTTTACTGCAGCTGCAACTCGCATCTCCTGTCAGGGATCATCCGGGAGACAACCGGCATGAGCGAACTGGACTATGCCAATGAAAGTCTTTTTGGCCCTCTCGGCATCTGGAACGTAAGCTGGCCTTCCGACCCTCAGGGGAACAACCACGGCTGGGGTGACCTGCGTTTGGCTCCCCCGGATATGGCCAGGCTGGGGTACCTCTACCTGAATGAAGGTGCCTGGGAAGGGGAACAGGTAGTGCCGGCAGAATGGGTGAATAGATCGACTCAAAAGCAGGTTTCCCTGGGCGAAGGAGAAGGATATGGGTACCAGTGGTGGGTTTCAGGCAATATCACCGGGCTTTACGAAGCAAAGGGACGTGGAGGCCAGCGGGTTTCTGTCTGGCCCGAAAAAAACATTGTAGTCGTGACCACAGGCGGAGGTTTTGAGCCCGGAGATCTTTCTCCCTTCCTTCTTGCAGCTCTGCAGTCGGACCAGGCCCTGCCGGAAAACCCGGAAGCCTATGGACGGCTTCAGGACAAAATAACGGCTGCCACAAACCCCCCTGATCCCGAACCCGTACCTCCGTTGCCGGAGATGGCAGCGGAAATCTCAGGTAAAACGTATGTATTTGAACCCAACCCCTTTGGCATCAATAGCATCTCCATGAGTTTTCCGGGGCAGGAGGAAGCAATTCTCACCCTCTCCCTGGAAGGGGACCAGCAGGTGCTTCCGGTAGGGCTGGATAATGTTTACCGCATATCTCCCGGGGGGGAGTTCGGACCTCTGGCCCTGAAGGGGTTCTGGAAAACAGACACAGAATTCGTTCTCTATTACAATGAGGTCTCCAATATTAACAACTACCAGGTAAACATGACCTTTGAAGCCGATGGGGTTACGCTTCAAATTCAAGAGCTGACAGGGCTTGGAGGTGTAACATTTAGCGGCAGGCTTGAGGAAAGCGGCAATGAACAGGAACAGTGAAGGAGGGGCAGTGAACAGGAACAGTCAACAGGACTCGACTGAACCACTTAACATCGTATTTAATTGAAAAGCTATCCAATCGTCTTCACCGTCTGCCTGTAATTTTGGCGCAAAAATGCGTTCTCGGCGACAAAATATTGAAGATGGGAAAAAAGGGACCTGAATTCATAGTTCTGGAGTTTTTGGTTTCTGGAATCCGGTCCCTTTGTATTTTGTTTATCGTTTTCATGCAGTGAAGCATGCAGGAGAGCTTCTGTAATGGTGGGGTATATTACATAACCCAGGGGTTCAAAGCAGCGGCGGGTCTTTTTTCCTGTAACATGAGAGCCTCGATGCCCCGGGTAAGCTCTTCCTGTGCACTTGTGGCTTTTCCCTAGTTTAAGGGTTCAGGGGGGTCGGGTCGGGGGAACTCGGGATTTAAACTGGAATTTCATATTCGAAATACGTGGCCCAGTTTCCTTTCGGGATGAAACGGTCGCCTGCACCCCATGCACCTTCTTCAAGAAGTGTTATTTCTTCATCTACCTCTACCTCTTGCTGCACGGCTGCATGGGCTGCGATATATACGGGACTTCCCGCTTCAAGGCCCAGGTCTGCAAGAGGAATGGTATAGGTAAATTCCGTTACTCCGGGGGCGTGTTCTTCTGCATATTCGAACTGACCGGGGGCCGGGTTTCCTTTCTTTGTTGCCGGGATTTCACCGGGGTCACCTACGATGGCAAGGTGGGTTTCGTTTAAGGTCCATCCGTCTTCTGTTGTATATTTTACGGAGAGGTTAGTTCCGTCACATGTAGCGTTTACCATTCCAACATCAAGCGTCTGGCTGGCCAGCAGGGCGACCGTCGTATCTGCCGAAGCGAGCGGGATCGTTGCCAGTAAAACAATTGACAGCGCGAGCAATTTCTTCAATGTCTTCATTCATCACACCTTTCAATTTTTGTTCAAGTTTTATATTTATATGGGATCTCTGGTTTTATTTTGAGGCTTGAGAACAAACAATACTGCTACATTTCAATCTATAATGGCAACAGTCAAAATATTATATGCATGTCCATTTGAAGGATATGCCAGTCCCCAACTCTCAAAGTTTTCCAATTTTTTCTTAGTCGATTAACTATATAAACATTCTTACAAGCAGGGTAAAATCGCTGATTTTGAATGGAATTTAAAACTTTATCAAGCCGTATTTTTCCTGAAAAATAGTTTTCAAACTTTAAAATTAAAATTAAACTTATAATCAAGCTTCTGCATAAGATTTTTAATTATAAATGTGTATTTTTAGCATATAAAATGAACTAAAAGTGTTAAGATAGCGTCAAATCCTTATTTTAATAAACTAAAAATATGGATTTGTACGTTAGATGCGCGCAACTAATTTTCAGCACCAATAGATGATTTTTAATCATAAATTGTAATTTTATTTGTATATGATTAGACGATCATATTAATTTTAATAAACTATCTATTAGTGTTATACACTTATACCTATATAGATCTAATAAATAGTTATTCATATAGGTTTTAAATCAATTTTGTTAAGAGAGTGGCATTTAAGAAAACGAACATGATATTCCGTGAATAACAGGCATAAATAAATTAAATTAATTTTCACAGTATCCATATTTGCCTATTAACCCTGTCATTCCCCTGGATAGGAAGGTTGTACTTATTTCGGCTCTTCGAAGCCATGCGAAAACTAACCAGTGAATTGCGATCAAAGACTTAAACCTGACCTTGATCACGGATGCCAAATTGCCTTTGAGGCAATCACACTGGCCATAAAAAATATGAAGGAATGTGTATTGGCAGGAATAAATAAACAAAGCTTTCGGTTTAGATATCCGCAAACGTTTTTTGATTGCTACAATTCTCAGCACGCTTGGTGAAAAAAAGCAACTACGTTTTTTACCCTGAATTTAAATAAACTGCCCCACCTTTCCCCGGGGAAAGGTTTGGCCTTTTCTGCCTTTTTTTCAGTAATCAATTTTTTTCGTGCGATTGAAATCCTATCCGTGCAGCTTGAAGAGGTTCCGAAAAGTCTGGGGACACACTATGTATGAAAGTTTTCTCAATGGTAAAAATGAACTTTGAGGAATTCCCGAAAGGGATGGAGACACACTATGTATAACGACTCTTTCAAAATTAGACTTGTATCTTAAAGCGTGGATCAGGAGGTTTCAAATTTGTGAAATTGTTACCCGAGATTCAATGGGCAAAATTTGCTGCATCTTGATGATAGGGAAGTAAAAATAATTGAAGACAATAAAAATAATTGAAGACTTTCTAAGTAAAAGGAAGGCAGGGCTGGATTTTATGCTCTCCTCAGGTTCGCAGGAAGGTCATCAGGAGCATTGAACAGGAGCATTGAAACGGTGCTTGATAAATATCGAAATTCAGTCATAATATGTTCAAACTGACCCTTAAAATTAAGTGGAGGTCTTGTTTGTAAGGAGGAGACTGCTATGTCACTCAGTGAAATTCATGGAGATCTAAAGATTGTTATGTCCGGGAAAGATAAAGAAGGGTTTTGTTACTCCCCCGGGAATCGACTAAAAATCCTGGGAATATACACAGCTGTACTGCTGGCTCTTGCAGCTGGGTATGTTGAAATCAGGCACAGGTTTCAACCTTTTATACCTGGCTGCAGGTCGGCCCTGGGCTCAATAGATCCGGATTCCGTTTTGATATTTAACAGGGTCCTTGACTTTGAGTTTGGTATCAGGCTTGCGTGCTATAACATAATTTACTGGGTTCGGGATTTCCTTTTTGAACTGATTACCTATATGCAAAACCACCCGATCGCCTCTTTCATTGTCGGGGCCCTGGCATACTATATGATGCGGAGCAAGCTCGGAAAAGAAGTTGACTGGTAACCGGGAGGATCAAGATGAATGTCAATAGGGAATCCCGGGCCTGGATAGGTTCTAAAATAAATACCCCCGAAAAAATCTCCGATTCGGTAAAAATGAGGTTTTTCTTTTCAAAAGCAGTGCTTCAGGAAGCCTACTCGCAGATATGCGAACTGGAAAGGAAGGAGGAAGCTTTCAAGCAAAAAGTCCTCAAAAACGGGGAAATGAGAAGCCAGGGCAGGGATCGGGAACTTGACCTTGAACATTATTTCAGTTCTTCCCGGGATTATGGAAAAGCTTTGATGCTCCGTTTCAAAGTGCCGGTTTTGGAACGCAAGCACTTCATTGGCAATTACCATTTCGTTTTCACGGAAATGCCGCTCGTGATTGAGGAAATGGACAGGCTCGTAAGGTTGAACAAAAGCCGCTTCGGGTCAATTACACATAAAGACAGATGCCGCTTTGAAGAAATTTCACTCTGTTCGACGCAGCTGTTAAATTCCCTTTTACTGGATGCGGAGAAGCTGATGGATGTTGAAAAAGTAATCCGGGAAACGCAGATTAAAGAAAAAAGCCTGGCTGCCGAAGAGATCACTGAAAATGACCTGAGAACGGTTAAGGACAGGATAGGAAACATGATCAGGGACTTTGAAGCGAATTCAAAGGAAATTAACGGGATTAAAATTTAAGGAGGGCCTGAAGTGTCTTTATCGATACCTGTAAAGATGGGAAAATATGTTGAAGCCCTGGGCGTAAGGCTTCAACAGGACAAAAGCAAGGGTAGAGAGGAAAGCTATCCCGGGAAAAACCCGGGGAAAAACTGGCCTGATGACGGCTACGGGAACAGTCGGCTTAAGCTTTCGGGAGAGCAGGTCAGATTCGAAAAGTTGCAGAGCATTGAGGAGAAAACTCGTCTCATGGGAGATAAGAAACGGCACTATGAAAAGCGGAAACATAAGTACGGGCGCCTGGCAGAGTCAGCCGAGGCGGACTATGATTCCCTGATCGCAGAAGCCGAAAAATGCCTTAAAGCCCTTGACGATACGACTGAAAGTTGCAGTGAGCCAAAGACCCGGAGACTGCGGAGAAAAGTTGCCAGGAAAGCGGAAGAATCCCTGAAAAAAGCCTCGTTTTCGGAGAAGCGGTTGAACAGGTGTTATGGGGTCTACTGTAATGCCGATGCCAACGTCCAGTTGATTGAAATGATCATCGATGAGCTGAAAAACAGGCACGACATAATAAAAGATGGGGAAGAATTAAATGAGGACTACCTTGCCGAATTCCTTGAGGCACTCGAAAGTATAGACATGGACCTTCTGGAAGACGGAAGCTCATATGATGAAAAAGAGATCAACAGGGCTCTTTCGGAGACCGCGGAAAAACTCCTCAACAGGTCCGAGCTTCAGGCAACCGACCTCCTGGGCTATGAGGAAGTCTTGAGACGGGTTGACGAACCTGAGTTTGAGGACATCCGCTCAAAACAGATAGACCAGCTCAAAGTAAGGTTGAATTCCCACCTTCATGCGGAAACGGATTCAAGCGGACTGAAGGAGATGTACTGAACTATTCCTGCCGAAAAAAACGAAATTTAATTTTTTCATAAATCCAGAGAGGTGTTTTCCAGAATGTCAGAGCTAGCTTTAATGAACAGGAGGCTTATGAACTCCGGCTTGAACCGCAAGGTGCTTTCGCCTGCTCCTCAGGAAAAAAACCTGGTGAACGAAACGTGGGAGGAGCTGAACCGTTACGTTGAAAAAGGTGACATACCGAATTTTTTGTTGTGCAGGGACCGGTTCTTCAGGATCCAGGTTGACAGGCTGCTTGCGGAATCAAAAAGCAGGTCTGTCCAGAATAAGCTTGTTTCAATCCAGAAACTCCTTGCAAACGAGAAAAACGATGACGAGATATACAGGTTTTTGAGCCAGCTTTCATCGGGATACGGAGCGGAAAAGGTAAGCTCCAGTGAAGAATCTGCCCGTATGGTTCCGATCGAGAGTTTCAGGGTGCCTCTTGGAGAAAAAATCAATATCCACGGGACTGCCGGAAAGGTCGTGGATGATATCGAGAAATTCTATACCCGCAGGCTCAGGTTTCCCGAGATGCCCTGCTATAAAAACCACAAGCAGTACATCCTCCTTGCGGGTCCCTCGGGGACGGGAAAAACCACGGTTGCAAAAGCCCTTGCACAAAGAATGGAGGCTGATTTCATTGCAGTTGATGCGGCCCAGATCCGCTCAAGCGGGTACGGGGAGTCTGCGGCCCGTATGCAGAGCATCTTCAAGCAGGCAGGGGAACTCTGTAAAGAGAGCGAGAAAAAAGTTCTTCTTTTCATTGATGAAGTAGACCACCTGGTACCTTCCCGGGCAAAGAACCCCCATGAAGCCTCTGTCGCCCTTATGGCGGAAATTCTCCAGTTCATGGACGGCGTGCAGTCCCTGCAGTTCGGGACAGACCGCCTCATCATGCTCTTTGCCACCAACAGGGAAGAAGACATCGACACTGCTTTCAAGACCAGAGTTAAAATGGTTAACATCCCTCTCCCTGACTTTTCAGTAAGATGCGGGATCGTAAAATCCCTTCTGAAGACCGCACCTCAGCACTGTGCCGTTGATGACAGTGATATCGAAAAAGCCGTCCGGACAACGGAGCCGGAATTTTGTTCCAGAAACGGGAAGCTTTACGCTTTTACGGGCAGGGACCTTGAAAGAGCCGTGGTAAGGGCAAGCGATCTTGCGGTTGAGAGGTTCCTTAAAGGAGATTCGGCGATCAGCAGCAGGATCCGGTTGATAGGTAAAAATGACAGGCCTCAGATCTGCCTGGATGATCTCCTGCAGGCGTTTTCAGAAGAGAGCAGGAGGCTTTCGGAAACGATAGGACAAAAGTAAGAAGTAAACCCGGTGGGAGCCAGAACTTGTCTTTATAGAACGGGTTGCAATAGGCTCTGGTTCCGGGACCTTTTACAATAAGTTTTAATTCAGCTCCACCCGAAAACAGTTTGTATTTATTGAATAATTTACATTTATTAAATATTTTTATTATTCGGCGTTTTCTGTTTATGCATTTTGAGAGAGACAATCGGCTGCTCAGGAGGTGACCAACAGATATTAATTTTTGAATATCAATGGGTAATATATCAATGTAATAAATAATATCCAGTGTACTCAGGGTTAACTATGTATTTTCAAAGCGATTTCGGTAACTCTCTTTGGGTTTCCCTGGCAAAAAGCAACCACATCGAGGTATTAAAAATACTTTATGATGTGTCCTATGAAGAGGGGCTCTTCCGAAATAGAGATATTATAAGCCGCTTTGAAAGGGGCCACAGGGAGGAAACATTCGGGGACCTTAATGCCGTGATTGATAACCTGTATGGATTGAACCTTGCCGTTCCCATTTACTATCCGGTTTCCTCCAATTTGAAGGATGATAGCAGAGTCCATCGTTTTTTCAAAGCTGTAGAGATATCCTTTTTAGGGAAAAAACTTATAAAAAAATTGTACAAATTTTCCGAATTAAATCAGGAAATCGAGTTAAAAGAATTTTGTACGGCTCTTTATGATAACAGGGGGAATAAAAAAGAGTTTGTTGAATGCAGCAGAGCATACAGAAAAAAATCCGGGTCTGCTCTGGAACAGGCTCTGGGACATTTTAATTTTCCTGACGGTTTCGGAAGCATAAGTAGAACAATCGAGCAAAAAGCTGATTATTCCCTTCACTTCATCATGTCCGGGGATTTCCGTGAAAAAAGAGCCCAAAACCCGAAGAGAGTTAATTTGAACAGCATGAGTCCCGAAAGCATCGGAAACATCAGGGATGCTCTTCAGGGCATTAACCCTTACACAAAGCCCTTGCTAGCCTCGGTAATAATGAACAGCTTCTTTCAAGAAAAAACTAGGCAGAGAGCTGTTTGTGCAGGTACGGGATATGAGGAAGACCCCGGCAAGTTTTACGAAACGCTAAGAAAAGGGTTTCAAAGTGGAGTTCTTGCTCTTGTTTATGAAGATGGGGAGGAGTTCCTGGAACTCACTCCCATGGGCGTTTGCCTGGTCAGTTTGCTCAGGGATATCGAATCCAGGAGAACCTGCCCCTGGTACGGGAGCATAAGTAAGGAACTCGGTTTTTTGCTAACGGTCAAACTTACGGACCTGGAAGAAAGGAGAAAACTAATAGAGAAATTAATTCAGGTCGAATGTGGAGAAGGAATCGCTTCTTATGAAAGAGGCTGGAAGAATGGGTTGCAGGATAAAGGGGGCCAGAATGGAGAGTATCAGGATGGATGGGTTCAGGAAGGAAGATATACGGATAGAAGGGGGAAAGATAAAAAAGGGAAGGATAAAGGGGAGCGTAACATAAAGGAGCAAAATAAAGGGGAATTGGAAGTGTATTTCAACTGTTTTGGCCTGATCAAAGACCTGGAGATTGGGGACATTGAGGTCAGGGAACTAATTCAGAAAAAGTACGGGTACGGGGCAGTTCTGGACCTTAACCTGATCTGTGACCGGGAAGGAGGGTGCAGTATGGAAAGCAGAGGTGAGCGTATTCAACTGCTTGAAAAGGTAATGTACAGGCCCGGAAAGTTCCTGGCACCGCTCGAAATACGGCCTAAGGAGGAAACGGGAAAACAAAGGCGCTGTGTCGTAGAGGCAAAATATGAAGTATTTAAGAACCTGAATTGATGGAAAGAAAGTGGTAATATGGATTATGATGAGCTCTTTATGGGGAGGATCCCGTTTGATGTGGTTTACAGGTGGAAGCAGCATGCGAAACAAAACGGGCAGCTGGATCTATTCTATGAATTCCTGGGAGATCTGGTTGACACCTTTAAAGTGCAGGACATCTCACGCTTCGAAATTCTGGAAAGCGAACTGAAAAGAGCTGAAGAAGAAAGAGATGAACCCGGAGTAAAGCAGATTAAAAATTCCCTTCTGGCAGAGGCATATAGTTATCGGGAAGAGGACCCTGACCTTTCGGAAGTACTTGAGGAAATCCGGAAACAGTTGAATAATCACTCTCTGGAACACTTTTACACTGATTTTTTAAACGCTTTTTTTTCCGAACCCGATTCCCGGAATTCCGATTGCTCCCCTGAACTCTATGAGTTTCCTGAATCTCCCAAACTTCCTGAATCTCCTAAGCTCCCGGAGATCCAGAAGCCCGGCTCAAGTTTTGTTTCCGGTTCGATGATAACCAATAACCCGCCTGTGGCAGCGGTAAGAGGTTCAAAATACACTGATTTGGAGGGTCAGGAGGAATACCAGGACGAGAAAGACATGACCGGAGACGGGCTTTCGGAACTGCTCACAAAATCGATACTTGGTTTGCTTGCCAAAGAGGGAAGCCTGTCCCTCAAAGAGCTGAGAGATAGGTTGAACGAAGCACCGGATCTTCAGGATATCGCTTACGGGGAATTTATGGACGCTTTATCGGACCTGGAAAACGAGGAGAAATTATCGATAGATGGCGAAAATGTCCGGCTAAGGAACTAAGGGCTAAACAAAAACCGTTTCATTTTTCTCCGAACAATTCGAATAGAGCCCAGTAATAGGGATGTTCGTAAGTTTCCATCAAATCAAGCTGTGATTCCCTTAACCTCCGTACTTTGCTCCCTTCTTTTTCATAAAATATTAAAAACAGGCTCTCTGTACTTTTATCATAAGCGCTCCAGAGGGATGAAATAACAGTCTGAGCCCCGGCACGCATGAAGGCGCGGGTCATACTTTCGACTTCATCTCCGTTATCAAGGCTTCCAAGGCCGGATTCGCAGGCCGACAGGGCAACAAGGTCCGTTTCAAGTTCGAGGTTGTAGATCTCCGTCACAAAGAGATTGCCGTCGGCAAAGACCAGGTGGGATAGCCTGGAAGCTTTTTCGATAAACTTTGCATGGCATGCAAGATGGATTATACCCTTTTTCCCTAACTCTTCCAGGACCGAAGTTTTTGTAGCTTCGTCCCGAATAAGGGCTTTTGTATTCAATTTTTCGGCAATGCTCAAAGCCTCGCTTTCGGCGTACTCCAGGTTTGAAGTGGGGTTCCCGACAACAAGAGCTTTCTGGCTGTTAACCTTCTTTTTTGCCAGCAGTTCAAGGATCGAAGCATTTTGCAAAAACCTTATTTCGTACTTTTCGATGAACCATTTCTTCCCATCGTGCAGGGCATTGAAAGGAAGATAGTGCAAAATGCCGTGAGGAATAATGATCAATTCTCTGCTGGCTAATTCACTACAGGCTAATTCATTGCTGGCTAATTCATCGTAGACTGATTCATCGCAGACAGATTCCACGCAGGCTAAGTCATCACAGGGTCCGGATTGTAATTCATCCTCCCAGGGTTTCACCAGATCCCGGTAAAGGTCCCGGGCTACAAATTTCAGGCGCCTTAGCTTTTTCTTTTCCTGGCCTTCTTTTGACCCTGTTTCGCTCCCTGATCCCGTTGAATCGGTTTTGCTCTCTTCCTCTTTCTCTGCCTCATGTTTTCTGAGTTCCATCCTTTCGGCTTCGATCCTTTTCCGGAAATCCACTATTTTTTCATGGAGGGTGTCCACAGCTGTCGGGAGGACCTTTACCTTAAAGTTTTCCTTCTGGATTATGAACAGGATTGCTTTTTCCGCAATGAAGAATTCCAGTACAACTTCGTTTTCCTCCAGGCAGCGCTGTACTGTTTCAATGTTTGTTACTCCGCTTGTTTTTATGGCATAATACTCCGGGTCTTCTTCCTTTATTTTTAGAAGGAATTCATCGTATTCCTTGCAGACTCCTTCCAGTTCGGAATCCAGGGCGCCCATTCTGGTCCTTGTCCCGCCTTTTAGCTGGAGCTCCTTTATTTTTCTGACGTACTCGGCTTCTTTTTCTTTCAGTTCGGGACTGGCTTTCAGGTTGAGTTTGGCAGAATCCAGCATGTCGAGAAAGACCCTTCCTTTGGCTTTTTCCGCATACTCGAAAGCCTCTTCGTATTTTTCCAGTTCCAGGCAGGTGGAAACCATTTTTTTGTAAACTTCGATCTTGTTTTCGAAAAAGTCTCCTCTCCTTTCGGGGATTTTTATGCTTCCCCGAAGGTTTTCGATCGCATCTATCGCCTTTTTGTAATTTTCATAGCTTCTCCGGAGGTTTTGCGTCTCCGCTTCGAGAAGGCCCTTTGTGTAAAATATTTTCCACAGGTATGAATTGGGAAACTCCTGTGCATAGCTTAAGGCCTTATCCAGAAGTGCGGAGGCTTCGAGTATTCTCCGGTTTTCGGATATTCTCTGGCTTTCGGGCTTCCCTGCCCTGAACTTACTGTCCCCGTAGGCCAGGTAATACCTTAAAAAAAATGGTGGGGGAAAAGGATGAATTTTCGTATATAGCTTCCCGCTTAACTGATTTTCCACAAGTCCGTAGCGTTCACTTGCTTCGGCATATTTGCCTGCTCCATAATAATAGTCTCCCGCCTGTTTGTTTGCCATAAACTTTAACTGCTCATAAAGGAACCCTGAGAATATAAGATATACGAGGATTGTCAGGAAAAAATGGGGCAGTATGTGCACAGGGTTATTCGGACCGTATTCGGCCAGGTCAAATATCGAAAAAGCCAGCACGGAATTGTAGGAGTAAGAAGCGCCTTCCAGGAAAGTTGTTAAAAAAACGGTTAAAAATAGGAAGATGAGCCCGGGCAGGAATGCCATTATCAGAAAAGACAGTTCCACTAACCACTTAAGGGCCAGGTTTTCATTCAGCGGCCTGGTTATAAAATATGCCAGGTAATCCATAATTGAGAGTACTAGCAAGAAGTGGACAAAAAAAGAAAATGAGAGAAATATCATGCCTGCAATGTAAAGGTAATCAGCGTTTAACTCTGCAAACATAAGCGGAACCAGTACATTAAACCACTCGGTACACTGCACTGCATAGAAAAGGCTGCATACCGGGAGGGTGAGCATAAAGAGCTTGTATGCTTTTAGCAAGCCGGGTAAGCTCGAGGAAGGGTTCCAGTTTTCGTTGCTTTCGGGATGGTCGAAGGCATTCCTTGAGTATTCCCGCTCAACTTCGGAACTTGAAAATCGGGTGATGAAATACGGTAGAAATAGCAAAATGCCAAAAAATATCCACATGCTGATAAACTGAATGCCGGTTGTGTAATCTTTTTTGAAATAATATGAAGTCCCGTCCAGCCCGCAGATTAAAATCACAAGAGCATAGATGGCAAAAAATGCTGAAAAAAGGGTTAGTAAAGGGTACTTTCCTTTTAAGGTTCCGGGAATTGCAAAGTTGACAATCCTGTTTTTGAGACGGGTATAAGATTGAAGAAGCCTGTTTTCGGGCTGCTTTTGCGGGTATCTGTCCTGCAGCAATTTGAGTATGTCAAGTTCCCCTTTGTAGATGCTTTCCAGGGTGTGCCCGTCGATTTTAAAAATTTTCCTAATCTCTTTTATCGATTCCTGGTATTCGCCCAGCATGAGGTGGCATAGGGACAGGTTATAATGGCAATCGTATTCTGTCAATTTATGGAAGAAATCTTTGAGGCCCATGAAAACATATTTATTTTCCAGAAGCGCCAGTTTCCTCATCTCACATTTTTTGGCCTGTTCCCATTCTCCCATTTTTATATACTTAACCGATTTCAGTGAAAGGGACAGGGTATCGTGGTACCTCCCCAGGAGGTATATCAGAAGGATCAACAGGAAGAAAGCAGCAATTATAAACAAATATATGGCAGTATTAAAGTATGCAATAATTGACCTGAATAGCTCTAAAAAATGAGTACCCGACCCTGCAGTTTGATCAGTGATCAATATTTTCAATTCCCGGGCTATCTCAACCCTGAAAACAATATCTCCTAAAACAATCAAGCCCAATAGAACAACCACAGCTAATTGGGAATACCTGAATATGAGAGTACATATGTCATGGCTCCCCGTAACTTCGGAGTAATTAGCTGAAAATTCGATGTGGATAAAGTAAAAAGATACAGGCAGCATAACTACAATAAGCGTGTTAAAAATAATAGAAATACTTTGAACCGGTTTTTCATCCACATCCAGTGCATCCGAAAGCTTGAACATGTAGATGATGAGGTATGCACCAATGAGGATCTGTAAAACAATTAAAAAGAAGGGTTGAAACTTTGATGCAAGCCGGTTTTCATCCATTTTTTTCCCAGGTCCGTTATGTAAGATCAGTGTCTTTCAGAGCAAATATTTTTTGAGTGCGGGCATAGTTAATTAAACAGATGGTATTGAATTATTGTGGAAGAAAGATTGTTGAATTATTATATAAGTAAATTGCATCCTCTGGCAGTCTTCCTGTGGTCAGCAGCTAGTCAGCAGTTAGTCAGTCAATATATTCCGGTAGTCAGTTGATATTCATTTGATATTTTTAGCCAAAAAGGAAAAGTGCCCGGTTCTGAATCTTTAGGTTAGTCCCCATACAACCTTATTAGCCATCTTATGTCGTTCTTGTTCACGGTCACCGAAGGTGACCGGCTTTTTCCGGATAGATATGAATAAAGAAGGGACATGTCAAAAAGTAAATTCCTCATCAAAAAATTAGATGATTGAAAGCAAGCAGAACAAATCAAATTTGCTCGGTAGAAACCCTCAATCAATGAAAGTTATTCTGAATAAATTAAAATTAGATATAAGTCGGAAATTAGGAATGAAATCAGAATATTGACGTGAAGTGGGTTGAATAAAAGTAAAAACCATTAATGGCAGTTTAGTTTGCAATCTCTTCTTTTCAGACATTTCGGGAAAGGCCGCCCGCAAAGCGGGCGGTGAGGGCCCCTGGAATCGACACGAGGAAGGAAAATCCCAGAATTGGAATCAGCATTAAACCCTGTCACAAAATCAGGGCCGTTTCAAGCAATACTTAGCTCACCGCTTCGCTCCCAAACCTCATTTGTTTACTCTTCCATCCGGGTGCGTTCCAGAATCCAGTCTCCTATTAGTTCCATAGCAGCAGGTGACATGGTTTCTTCAATTGCTGCGTACTCGGAGGGGGACCCGGTTTCTGCGGTCTGGAACAGGTGGTTAAGGCCTGGCAGCTCTTTTACGGTATAGTCCTCGTTGCCTCCTGCTTCGAGAGCTTCCTCGATGGCAGCGAGGTTCTCTTCAGGTGGCACCTGGAGGTCTTTTTCCCCGTTTATTGCCAGGACCGGACATTCCACTTCCATCAGGGTCGTTTTGGGGTCGTAGGTCAGGAAATAGCGAGTCCAGGGCGATACCAGCAGCTTTATTTCGGTATCCAGGGATTCTTCGGTGTAGCTGGAATACTGTTTTTCTTCTTCACTCAGGTTTTCCACCATATCCGTTATAAGTCCGTGGATTTCCTCCCCGGCAATTGTGTCGTTCTCTTCCTCTTTGATCACGGTGAATATGTCTTTTAGAAGAGCTTCATTTTTGGTGATAGTCTCTTCAGGCACTCCGTCAGCCTCGGCAACCAGCCTGCTCTGTGCCAGGACAATTTCCTCTCCCGTCACGCCCGGGCCTGCCATGAGCACGATGAATGCGACATCCGGGGACCGGACTGCCGCCATAGGGGCAACCAAACCGCCTTCACTGTGCCCGACCAGCCCTATCCTATCCGGGTCTATATCTTCGCGGCTCTTGAGGTACTCAACGCCTGCAACTACGTCTTCTGCGAAATCTTCGGTGGTGACATTGGAGAAGTTCCCGGTTGAACCCCCGACGCCCCGGTCATCGACCCTGAGGACGGCAATGCCCTGGCGTGTCAGGTAATCCGAGAGTACAAGGAAGGGGCGGTGCCCGAAAACCTCTTCATTACGGTCTTGCTTTCCGGACCCGGTTATGAGCAGCACGGCGGGGAAAGGCCCCTCAGTCTTCGGCGTGGTTAATGTGCCAGCCAGCTGGATCCCTGCCTCTTTGTTTTCATAAACGACTTCTTCTTCGTCATAAGGATAGGGTTTTACGGGGTCCTGCTCTCTACTCATTTCAGGTTTTTCCTCAATGCGGGTAAGCACAAGTGGCAAAACTAATCCTGACTGTTTCCACTCTCCTTCAAGGGCTGTGCCGTCCTCTTTCAGCACCCCTTCGAAAACACCTGTGGATGTCACTTCAAGGCGCAGGTTCCCGTCTTTGTAAGTAAGCTTCTCTACAGGTATGCCGCTTACCCCCTGGTCAAGGCTGTCCATGGTGGCGGTCGGGGAACCCTCGGGTCCGGTAGAGATATTGAATAAAATTCTCAATTCCTGTCCGCCCTGGACCTCCAGGCTTCCCATCCAGAGGCCTTCGATGTCTTCGATGTTTTCGATTTCCTCTTCAGGCATGTTATCGCTTTCTGAGATGCATCCGGAACCGGCTGCAGTCACAATCACAATCAACAAAAAAAAGCAAACTAAGATTTTATGATTCATAAAAGAACTCCTTTGTTTGTTTCTTTTTTCTTATTTCCATAAAGGAGTGGTCTCTTATTTGATTGTATTGAAAAGTACGCTATCCTTTTTTTCAGTGTTTGTTATTGCATTTTCTAACTGTTGCATCCCAAAATGATTTCGCACATCCCAAAATCTCTGGTTAGTTCACCTATACATATTATTCAATTCTTCTAACCTGCTTTCAGGAACGTCTTCTTTCAGAAGTGAGAAAAGCATTCTATCAAAATATTTTTCACCAACAGACCAGTATTTTCTTTGTCTGCCCTCAGACTGAAAACCTGATCTCATCATCACCTTCTCTGATCCTGAATTGCCCCGGGCACAATCGCCTGTGAGCCTGAATGCATCTGTAACATTGAAAGCGTAATGCACTAAAAAATCACAGGCAGCAGTACCATATCCTTTTCTCCACTGAGTATCATCGATCTGGTACCCGATCAGATAATTCCCATTGGTGAATTCTATTGGAAGCAGTGCACACTGGCCTATAAATTCGCCGGTACTATTTCCCCTGATAGTGAAAACATGACAATCCGGTATTTTATCTTCCTTTAAAGAGTCTTCTATTGACCTGACCAGCGGAGAAAAGTAAGCCATTGTATCCTCTTCTTTGTTTGGCCCAAAAAACATGTATTTGCACACACTTTCCTTTGAAAGCATTGATGCTATATTCATCAGGTCTGCCTCCACGCAATAACTAAAAGATATGTTGTCCTTGATCCACTTTGTTTTCATTTTGATCCCCTGATCGCGTAATAAATTTCTCTTTCTAACTAAAGTTTTTCTCTTTCGAACTCCGGTCCATTTCCTGAAACCAGATCCTTTTTAATACTAAACTTATGAAAATATTATGTAAGTGATCCGGCATATTTTTAAGCATAAATCCTTTTTACCTGCCATATGTTTTTTGCGAAAAAAGGACCTCACCTGGCAGTGCTTCTCGGCTGCACCTTCTACGGGATGACCGGGCTTTTCCTGGTGCACATCCGGGACATGCCCATAACTTCCATTATATTTTACAGGTTATTCTTCGGTCTGCTCCTTATCATGCTCTTCGTCCTGGGAACAGGCAGGGTCAGGGAACTTAAACCCGGGAAAAAGAAGATGTCCCTCCTCATGCAGGGCATTTTTGTCGTCGTGAACATGTTTTTCTACTTTATCTGTGTGAAAGAGACCTGTGTTTCCATAGCCATTTTACTTGAATACACGGCTCCCATTTACGTGATGCTTGCATCTCCCTTCTTGCTAAAGGAAAAAATTGGAAAGGAAAACATCGCTGCCCTCTTCGTTGCGGTTACGGGAGTTTTCCTGGTAATCAGGCCCGAGGGCGGGTTTTCGGAGTTTGAGCTTTCAGGCAGCCACTTTATCGGGATTGCTTCAGGGCTTTTTGCGGGGATGATCCTTGCGGCTATCATCATGAACGTGCGGATCCTGAAAACCGAATACTCCGAGTTTCCCATCGCCTTTTGGGGAACTGCAATCAGCTGCCTTTTTATGATACCTTTTGCTTTTGAGTCCCCTCTTTCCCTTATTGTGGAAAATATGCCAGCCCTTATGTCGTTCGGGATGGCTTCCGTGGGGCTTGGAGGGATCCTTACCACCATCGGCTTCGCTAACCTGGAATCCCAGACCGGGAGCCTGCTTGCCCTGATCGAACCGGTTGCAGGGGTCTTTTTCGATGTTGTGATCCTGGGAATTTCCTTATCCTCAACAACACTTTCCGGATGTCTTCTGGTCCTTATAGCATCCTTAATCGTCAGTTTCAGGGATTCCTCGGAGTTTGGTGGGGTACAGTCCGATTCTGCCGAAAAGGTGGAATCCTGTTAATTAAGCTTATAAGGTTTGCATGGTCGCGAAAATCGGCTGAGGATAAAGGCACGGAATAATTTACGGAGAATACAAAAAAAGTAATTTGAGGCCTGGATGCCTCAGGTTTTTACCTTTTGAGGATCATTGTCCTCAGGCGGTCGGCGGAGTTGGCGGACTTGTCAGCAATTGTGCCTATCCTTCCGACGAGGCCTATAAGGTGGCAGACGCCCGGGCCTCCTATGACATCTTCGTTTTCGAATATCTTCTTTAAAAGGGCGGTTTCCAGCACATCCACTTCATGTTCAAGTTTCTCTACTTCCGGGACAATGGTCAGAGTTTCCTTGACCTCTTCCTTGCTGAAAGAGGTGGCAAGCAGCTTGTACAGCTCATCGATGACATCGTTATACAGCTCAGCAGTTTTAAGTGCGCCTGCTGTCAGTTCTAAAAAACCCTCTTTTACTTCATCGGGAAGGTTTTTGCAGGGTCTCAGGGTCATCCAGTAAGCTGAGGTCTGGGCGTAGTCGGCAATGGAATCCTGCTGTTTTAAGAAGGACAGGAGGTCTTTTTTGTCAACCGGAAGCTTCACCGAGGACGGGATACTTGCCCGGATTTTTTGTTTTATAATATCGGCTTCATGTTCCAGTTTGTCAATTTCGGCGGTTAGCTCTTCCAGGCGTTTTGTATCCCCGGCACAGTAGGCATCCATGGCTTCAGCCAGCTTCTCTACTGCAAGAACTCCTTTTTTGGCGTGTATTTCAAGGGGGACAAAGGGAGAATCTACGACCACGTCGAGGACGGAACGAATGTAATCTTTCATAACCAGATCACCTCAAGCCCCACATAGATCAGCGCTGATGTAAGTGCTGCTATGGGGACGGTTGCTATCCAGGAAGAAATTATCTTCCAGATAACGCCCAGGTCTACGGCTGCAATCCCGCCTGCCAGTCCGACTCCTATGACGGAGCCCACGAGGGTGTGGGTAGTGGAGATGGGAAGGGAACTGTAACTGTGGAGCAGAACCACTGTGGCGGTCGCAAACTGTGCGGAAAAACCGCGGGTCGGCGTGAGTTCCGTAATTTTTGACCCGATGGTTTCGATGACCTTGTAGCCCCATGTGGCAAGCCCGACTACCATCCCGATACCACCAAGGATAAGCACCCAGATAGGGACCTCATTTCCTGCCATCCCAAGTACCTTAAGCCCGGCTGTGAGAGGACCGACGGCGTTTGCCACGTCGTTGGACCCGTGCGCAAATGCAATGTAGCATGCAGTTACGACCTGTAAGGATATGAATTTTTTCTCAACGAGAGGGAGGTCTGCTGCTCTGTGGAGGAACAAACTGCGGACCAGAGAAAAAGTCAGGTAAGCAAGAATCGCTCCAAGAATTGGAGATATGAACCAGCTGGCAACGATTTTGACAAGAACGAGCCAGTGGATGTCCGAAAAAGCGATTGTGCCGTTGAAAGCTGCAATGAGTCCGAAGCCTAGTACGGAGCCGACAATAGAGTGGCTGGTAGAAACAGGAAGGTTATAGAAAGTTGCAAGGGTAATCCAGAAGCCTGCCGCGAGGATTGCGGCAAGCATCCCGAGCACCACGATGTTCGGGTGGACCTCGCTGATCATATCGATGGGAACGATTCCTTTGGCAATCGTTGAAGTTACTCTTTTTCCGAAAAAGACCGCCCCTAAAAACTCGAAGATTGCGGCAATAATAATAACCTGCCTTATTGATAACGCGCCGGTCCCAACCGAGGTCCCCATAGCGTTGGCAAGGTCATTTGCTCCTATGTTCCAGGCCATGTACAGGCCGGCGAGGATGAGTGCAATGACAAGTAAGTCCATTTTTTTCTTTTCTCCAGAACTTTATGTTTTCCAGGATTTCATGATGATCAGGAACACTGAATCTTTGTAGACTTTGTGAAATGTTTCAAATTTTGTTCAATTGATCTTATAAATATTATAGCGATAAAGATTTTTTTATATATATAGGGTCTTTTATGGGTTTCCTGAGATTTCATTATATTTTATCCTTTTCGTATAGATATCGTCTCCTAATACTCATCATATGTCTATATGCCCTATATTTTTTATATACTTCCAGCTTTTGTATATATTTTAAATCTGGTCTCCCCCTCCTCATTTGGACCGAATTCACAAAAATTCATCACATATTTTGTATTTATTCTTTAATTATCTCAGAAAGTACCCCCGAGTTTAGCCCGGTTTAAGATCGAAAGGTTTTTATTAGATGAGTTTACGTTTTTTCTCGCTTCTCACTATACCTTTTTTTCGCCCCTTTATTCCTGTTCTTTCATCCCAAGCAGGCCCAACGCTTCCTTATCCTGAACGTCATGCCAGTTTTAATAGACCTGGGAAAATGAGCAGGGGTTTCAAGCAAGACGCTCGCATCCCCTCTCTTCCTATTTTTTTTCTGCAACTCCTCTGTCTGTCTGTCTTTGATTATAAAAAATTGCTAAGGTAACGGCAGCAACTATTTTTCCAGCTTCCCTGTTGCTTCCCTGTTTTTACAGAACCAGATTACCGCTCGTATTGTGAAGCTTATGGCTATCCCGTCATTGACAAGGATAAAGGCTTTCCCAACTATTTGTTGCCCTATCCCCGGTTTTTACTTTAAATCCCGGTTCAGTTTAGAAGCAGGTTCAGGGCAGCCCTGCCTCCCCAGGTCAGCCTAAGCTCCTTAGACAAGCCAAACTTCCTCAGGCTAGGTCCCTCAGACCAGCCGGACAGGACTCTTGCAGACCTCTATAGTAGACCCCGATGGAATTTCCGTTCCAGGCAGGCAGAGTTCAGTGACCTGTTTCGCCACATTGTTCGGTTTTAGAGCCGGTTCGACCATGAACATGGAGCTGTACATCTCCGTATCCACCCCGGCCGGGCAAACCGCATACACTTGCAGCCCTCCCCCTACTTCATAAGCCAGGGCTTCGGTGAGTCCGATTACCGCGAATTTTGAGGCTCCGTACACGGAGAGCTTCGGAACCCCGTGTTTTCCTTCCGCTGAAGCAATGTTTATGATCCTGCCGTTCCCCCTTTTCAGCAGGTGGGGAAGAGCGTATTTAGTGCAGAGAAATATGCCCTTCACGTTCGTATCCATTATCTCTTCGTATTCTTCGGGAGAAGTATCCGCAAGAAACTTCCTGTAAGCAACTCCCGCATTGTTCACAAGAATGTCCAGCCTTCCAAAAACTTCTATGGTTTTTTCGATAAGGTGCAGGACATCGGCTTCATCCCGCACATCAGTCCTTATAGCAAGGGCCCTGCTCGAACTCCCGACTCTTTCAACCAGCCTTTCAGCTACCTGAATTTCCCTCCAGGTCCTTGCCGCAATTACAACATTTGCTCCTTCTCTTGCAAGCGCCAGGCAGATGGCTCTTCCGATACCTCTGCCTCCCCCCGTAACGATTGCTGTTTGGCCTTCAAGGCGCATACATGTCCCCCTTTTTTTCGATCATTCTTCTTTGAAAACTGGGGTGCAGGAGTCAAATGCTTTTGGAAACAGGGTTTCTGAATAGAGTTTCTAATCCGAGAAATCGAAGCTGATTAAAAAGGCTGATTAAAAAGAGTACTTCGTTTTCCATTAACGTTCAATTAAAAGATTCCTGGTTTACTCAGGTTTTTGTGGCAAATAAAAAAAAGTTTGATGTGGGGAATGTGGGGAATGTAGGGAATGTGTGTACATTCACTTTATAGCTGCGGAATCGGCGGCGCATATACCTCGATTACGGACCCCGAGAGCACATTCGATTCCGGCAGGGAAAGCTTCAGGACCTTTTCTGCAACGTGTTCCGGTTTGAGTACCGGGATGTCCATAAACATGGACCTGTACATCTCAGTGTCCACCGCACCCGGGCAGACGCAGTAGACCATAGCCCTCCCGCTTAGTTCCGAAGCCAGAGCTTCCGTGAAGCCGTTTACCGCAAACTTAGAGGCGCTGTAAACCGAAAGCTCTGAGATCCCGTGCTGCCCCGCACCGGACGAGATATTGATGATCTTCCCGTTCCTGCTCTTTGATATGTGGGGGATTGCGTGCTTGGTGCAAAGGAAAAGCCCCTTCACGTTTGTGTCCATTATCTCTTCGTATTCTTCAATGGAGGTTTCCTCAATAGCTTTCCTGTGAGCTATCCCCGCATTGTTCACAAGGATATCGAGCCTTCCGCACTTTTCTATGGTCTTTGAGACCAGATTCCAGACGTCCTCCTCATTTCTGATATCGGCCTGGACAGCCATTGCTTTAACTCCGGCCTGCTTCACCATCCGGACTGTTTCCCGGATTTCACTCTCGTGCCTGGCAGTAACGACAATGTTTGCCCCCTCCTTTGCCAGCTCAAGGGCTACAGCCCTTCCGATACCTCTCCCCCCGCCGGTTATTAGGGCAGTTTGACCTTTTAACCTCATCATTTTATCTCCCCTTTTCTGGATATTTTTATCCAGTGGTTTTATATTTTAAATCAGAATTAATCTCACGTTGGAAGAAGGATATAATTTTTGAAACAAAGTTAAGGAAAAGAGGTTCTGATTTTGAAAAAATAGGATCGGTTTAAAGAGGGAAAGAAAGAAAGGAAAAAAGTTTCGATCTGCTTTATAGGTACCGACGCTCTCACCGGTCGTCGAAGACGACCGGCTTTTCCAGGAAGTATAATTAAATTACTAAAAATAATTGTTAAGTTTTCAAAAAGGATGTCCGGACAATTTTAATATCAGAATATTTGCGTAATGTGAGTCGAATAAAAGAAGGAGCTAATAACGCCATTCAATAATCGAAGCTAATGATGCCAGCTAATAATTACAGCAAATAATTACAGCAAATAATTACAGCTAATAATGCCAGCTAATGATGCCAGTTAATTATGCCAGCTAATAATTACAGCAAATAGTTACAGCAAATAATTACAGCAAATAATGGTAGTTTATTGTGCAATCACTTCTTTTCAAAAATTTCGGGAAAGGCCGTTTGCTTCGCAAACGGTGAGAGCCCTTGTTATCGATACGAAGCGGAAAAATCCCCCGAATCTGGATCAGCATTAAACCCTATCATAAAAAATCAGGGCTGTTTCAAGCAATATGACAGGATTTCTACAGACCTGAAAAAAAGAAAAAAGTAGTTTTTAAGGGGGATTTCGGCCCCAGTTATTTCATTCATTCCATTCATTTCATTCATTTCATTCATTTCATTCATTTCATTCATTTCCGGATATATTCCCTCAAATCCGAGTTCAGAATCCTCTCGATCTCTCCCCATTTCTCCGCACGGTTTTCCGCAAAGAGGAACCCGAAGAAACCGAATTTCCCATAATCGACTTTCCTGAGCTCCAGGGGCTTTTCGAAATCGGAAAGCAGCTTTTCGTAATCGAAGGCTTTCACGTCCTTCAAATCAAGGCCAGCCGGTTTGTCCAGCACGATCAGGCAGTAGTTTTTCCCTTCCCTGCCTTCGAGAATCTTCTCCCAGTCGGGCTCAAGCTGTTCCAGGAAGTACCTGTAGGTGTTTATTCCGTAGGCGAAGTGCGCGATGTCCGTGGTGCACCAGCCCGCAAAACGCATGGGGTTAAGCTCGATTGGCTGGATCCGGCGGTCTTCTCCAATCCTTAGTTCGATGTGCAGGGGGAAATACCTCAGGTCTGCCAGCTTCCCAATTTCCTTCAAAAGGTCTTCAACAGCTTCCCGGTAAGTTTCGATCACCTCTTTCGAAGTAAAGTAGACCCTGTCGCTGACGTCGCTTTCCGAAGAAAAGATGTGCTTGAAGATATTGAGGATAACAGGCTTTCCTTCGCCTGAATAATAGGCGTCAACCGCAAATTCCTCGCCTTCGATGCACTCCTCGATAATGAACTGCCCCACATTGAGGACCTGCACCGGATAGAGGTCTCTTATCTCTTCCACCTCTGCCTTTATGCTCTGCAGGACGGAAGCCCATTCCTGATCGCTTGAGACCTTATGCACCCCGAGGCTGAAAAACCCGACTGCGGGCTTTATGATGAAGGGCTTTTTTATCTCCTCAACCCGGAGCTCGTCGAGCCTGTCAAAGTCCACAGCCTGGAAGCGGAACTCTGGATAAATTCTTTCGAGCAGTTCCCTGAACCTTACCTTGTTCTTGAAAAACTCAATCTTCTCCGGAAGCCCCGTAAAAGCCAGGTTTTCAGCTATCCAGTCAATGGAGTTTTCGGAATTGGAATAAAGCGGGCAGATGCCCTGCTCTTTTACGCTTTCGATAAATTCGGCTTCCTCAAGGAGCCTGAACTTTTTTCCTGCATTTTCCGTGCTTATTCCGGCTGACATTTCGTTTTTCAAAACAGGGACCTGCATTTCGGCAACGGTATCCATTAAAAATTCGGAGACGTAGGGGTGGTCGAGGATTATCATTTTTTATTCCTTTTTTGGGGGATTTTGGGTTGGGTGTTATGAGGCGGATAATGGGGGAGGTTGGTAATATTTATTGCGGAATACTGAGGCCTTAAAAGCACCCCTGTTTTATTCTTGCAAAACAGTTTTATATACGAAAATTTAATAGAAAGTTACTCAGATATAATTAAAGTTTTTCAAACAATCAAAAACCCGGATTTTCTTGTCTATATAAAGGGTTTGATAAATTACCATCAAGAAATTTAGCTCTAAAAAAGGACCCTTTTCAGGCCTCCTTTGGCTAAAAACAGGCAAAAATTCGCGGTATTCTTGAGCAAGATCCACTAAAACAAGGATTGAAACCCGTTTGATCCGGTCCCCTGCAGCATGAGTGCCTTTTATTCTTGAGCAAGATCCACTAAAACAAGGATTGAAACCCGGAATGGTATATACACATCGGACGGGACAAAGGCATTCTTGAGCAAGATCCACTAAAACAAGGATTGAAACTCGTCCCGTTGTTTCCGTTGCCCGAGCTATCTATATTCTTGAGCAAGATCCACTAAAACAAGGATTGAAACGATCACTTCCGGGAGTAGGCATTTAGGGATTTTGGCCATTCTTGAGCAAGATCCACTAAAACAAGGATTGAAACATAGAGGGTCTATTTTCCCACGGGAAATAATAACGATTTATTCTTGAGCAAGATCCACTAAAACAAGGATTGAAACTTGTCCCGCCTACTTTCAGGACCATCGACCCGAAATATTCTTGAGCAAGATCCACTAAAACAAGGATTGAAACGTCAAAATTCCCCTTTTTCTCTCATAAATTCATACAATTCTTGAGCAAGATCCACTAAAACAAGGATTGAAACTCTTTTGAGAGATTCATAGTTTAACCCATTTGTGATATTCTTGAGCAAGATCCACTAAAACAAGGATTGAAACTTGAAATCCGGGTTATGCCATTCTTCCGGATGTTGGTATTCTTGAGCAAGATCCACTAAAACAAGGATTGAAACGTTCTGTGTGTCCCTGCCTGAGACATATTTCAATAGGATTCTTGAGCAAGATCCACTAAAACAAGGATTGAAACTCCACTTGGTGGCCACGTCGGTCCATTCGGATGCGTATTCTTGAGCAAGATCCACTAAAACAAGGATTGAAACAGCCTTCAATTTTCCGGAAATATCAGGATTATAAAAATTCTTGAGCAAGATCCACTAAAACAAGGATTGAAACATATACTCCACAGTCTATTCTGTCAATGATCCCGGATTCTTGAGCAAGATCCACTAAAACAAGGATTGAAACAGCATGGCAACCGGACACGGACCCAAAAATCAATGAATTCTTGAGCAAGATCCACTAAAACAAGGATTGAAACTTTATACCACGGTTCATATAAAACTTCGAAAACGGATTCTTGAGCAAGATCCACTAAAACAAGGATTGAAACAAAATATTGGAGGGTGAACTATTGGTCAAATATCCTATTCTTGAGCAAGATCCACTAAAACAAGGATTGAAACCTGTATTGTACTGGTGTGGTGGCGTAGTCGGCTGAGATTCTTGAGCAAGATCCACTAAAACAAGGATTGAAACGCAGTCGGCGGCTTCGGGTACTCAAAAGGGGCTAAATTCTTGAGCAAGATCCACTAAAACAAGGATTGAAACATTCATCGTGAAAAGTATCACAGATTTTATTCAGATTCTTGAGCAAGATCCACTAAAACAAGGATTGAAACACACTCTCATTCCACGACTGCAGGGTAGGGGGCTGAATTCTTGAGCAAGATCCACTAAAACAAGGATTGAAACTAGTTGGATTTGAATATGTGGCCCCGAGGTCCACGTATTCTTGAGCAAGATCCACTAAAACAAGGATTGAAACAAAATCCTGCAATTTTTGGAAGACTGCAGGGAGATCATTCTTGAGCAAGATCCACTAAAACAAGGATTGAAACTAGAGAGTAAGTATTGTATATGTATATGTATATGTATGTATAAATTCTTGAGCAAGATCCACTAAAACAAGGATTGAAACTAGTTTAGGTTGCATAGTAGAGTATACAGTAAGAATTCTTGAGCAAGATCCACTAAAACAAGGATTGAAACAGAATCAGGTTATCCCGTGACAAACGCACTGAGAACATTCTTGAGCAAGATCCACTAAAACAAGGATTGAAACTCCAGCAGCTATTAAGCGGGGACGGGAAACGGAGAGATTCTTGAGCAAGATCCACTAAAACAAGGATTGAAACCCAAAAAATCAAGTTTGGGGCAGGCTTCCCGACCGATTCTTGAGCAAGATCCACTAAAACAAGGATTGAAACTAAATTTGGGCCTGCCGGTGTAATCGCCGCAGGCGTAGGTGCTGCTGTAATTCTTGAGCAAGATCCACTAAAACAAGGATTGAAACTTCAGGATACGACATGACCCCGAACAACACACCCCCATTCTTGAGCAAGATCCACTAAAACAAGGATTGAAACAAGATTTCGAGCACGTGGAAACCATGCCAGACGGCAGATTCTTGAGCAAGATCCACTAAAACAAGGATTGAAACCATCGGTCCATTTTGTAGACGGTATGCCGGATTCAGATTCTTGAGCAAGATCCACTAAAACAAGGATTGAAACACCGCAAATACGCACTATCCCCCGCAACCGCGTATGAATTCTTGAGCAAGATCCACTAAAACAAGGATTGAAACTGGAGTATCCCATCATCTCTCTAACTGTTTAACACCGATTCTTGAGCAAGATCCACTAAAACAAGGATTGAAACGAGGTACAAAGATTATAATGCCTATGCAACCGCCTATATTCTTGAGCAAGATCCACTAAAACAAGGATTGAAACTCCAACTTCTCCCTTTCCTCCCGAGAAATCCCCGGATTCTTGAGCAAGATCCACTAAAACAAGGATTGAAACTCATCCTCCATCAAAGTGGCCTTTGACATTGGAATAAATTCTTGAGCAAGATCCACTAAAACAAGGATTGAAACTCAGTTCCTTTCCAATAATCGCCACACCTAGAATGGCATTCTTGAGCAAGATCCACTAAAACAAGGATTGAAACTCAGTTCCTTTCCAATAATCGCCACACCTAGAATGGCATTCTTGAGCAAGATCCACTAAAACAAGGATTGAAACGATGTAATTCTTCTCTTGTCGATACAACTCTAATTTATTCTTGAGCAAGATCCACTAAAACAAGGATTGAAACACATTTCAATGCAAAAGAAGGTTCCAACTCACACCCATTCTTGAGCAAGATCCACTAAAACAAGGATTGAAACACGTCCTGACTCATGGCTACCTCAGTGAGTGCGGTATTCTTGAGCAAGATCCACTAAAACAAGGATTGAAACTACCCGACGAGAGCCTGAGCGCCCTCCGTGAATTTATTCTTGAGCAAGATCCACTAAAACAAGGATTGAAACTTAACACTGCCTGAAGCTTGGGACCTTGTAACGCGTATTCTTGAGCAAGATCCACTAAAACAAGGATTGAAACGATGATAAACGGAGGAACAAACAGTGTATGAAATTCTTGAGCAAGATCCACTAAAACAAGGATTGAAACTTTCGGTTACGAGGGAGAGAAAGACGGATACCAGGAAATTCTTGAGCAAGATCCACTAAAACAAGGATTGAAACATCTTCGCGTCTGTCCTGTCAGGTTCGTTCAGCTCATTCGTGAGCAAGATCCACTAAAACAAGGATTGAAACAATACCAAATGCCGTCACCAGTTGTCCATAAGGCAGTATTCGTGAGCAAGATCCACTAAAACAAGGATTGAAACTACGGTAATCTATTGGTAATCCTGATATTTTGGTCAGATTCGTTAGCAAGATCCACTAAAACAAGGATTGAAACTTGAGTAGTCTGACCTGCAGCACGAGTAAGCATGGGAATTCGTGAGCAAGATCCACTAAAACAAGGATTGAAACATAGTTGTGTATTTTTGTTGTACATATTATCACTGATTCGTTAGCAAGATCCACTAAAACAAGGATTGAAACTATAACAATTAGTGTGAGATGTTGACCCGATTACAAGATTCGTGAGCAAGATCCACTAAAACAAGGATTGAAACTTCATTCTCTTTACATGCTCGTATGTGTTAATATAGTCGAGAAGTAGCTTCCACTAAAACAAGGATTGAAACCTTCCTACAACTGCCTGAAGAGCGTCAGCCATATTTGTCGAGAAGTAGCTTCCACTAAAACAAGGATTGAAACATTACTCTTATCGGTAATTGATCCCATCTATTATTTGTCGAGAAGTAGCTTCCACTAAAACAATGATTGAAACTTTATAACAAGGATTAGAACTGGATATGAAGTTCAGGCAGATCAAGGAAATCATTTTGGGATGAAACAGAGCCTCTGGGATCGACATACTAAATTATGGAATTGTGTTTCAGTTTAGTAGTTGCAAAATGAATAGGTTTTTCTGATTTGCTGTTGATACTAATTTAGAGGGATTGAAATGGCTGATTTCAGGGTTCAGGAAGATGGAAGGACGTATTATTGTGAGGATTATGCCTGTTCTATTCAATGTCCGGAGGGGTGGAAGGCTCATCCCAAAAGTCAGAAAGACTCCAGGGATGCAATGGTAATTTTTACAGGTCCTGATATGGCTGCGATCAATTTAGTAGTCGGACCCACCTATGGAATTTGTGAATCCATAGAAGAGATCGAAATATATTCAGAAAGGGCTTTAAAATTCCGCAATGTCAAATCCAGAAAGCGCATAATTGTTAAGGGTATTCCTGCACTGGAATTTCTCTATTCTTACTTTGGAGCTGAAACAAAAAAGGTTGCGTTTGCCAGGTATGGAACAGAGTTTTTGATTACATGCACTTCCGTAAAAGCGAAATTATTTCCGGTTTTTGAAAGCATATTTGATTCCTGTATCGAGTCTTTTTATCTGGATGAATTATTGCACCGGGCCAGGGAATCTCTTAAAATGGGGCTTAAAGCAACTGATTTGAATGAAAAACTGTTCTATTTTGGGAAGGCAATAGAAGTAAAACCTGATTTTTTTGAAGCATTTGCTGCGAGAGCTGATGAGTTTTTGAGCATTGGAGATTATGAAAGAGCTCTGCAGGACTATGAAAAAGCCCTTTCTGAATTTGAAGTCGGTTCAAAAAGTTTCGGGAAAGAGGGAGTGGAAGGGGGAGTGAAAGAGGGAGTGGAAGAGGAAGTCAGTCCTGAAAGAGTAACTTATATTTCTTATTTATGGTACAACAGAGCATCTACTTTTCACAAGCTTGGAAGAGAGGAAGAAGCGGTCCAGTGCTATGAAATATCTTTGAAAATCTCCCCTGATTTTGCCGAAGGCTGGTATAGTCTGGGCAATTCTTTTTTATTGCTTGGAATGTATAATGACGCCCTTATCGCAAACAACAAAGTTATCAAATTAAATCCAAAAGATATGAGAGCCTTGATTAATATCGGAAGCTGCCTGGATTTCCTGGACCAGCCCAAAGTGGCGCTCAGCATTTATGACAAAGCCCTAAAAATCGATCCGGAATTTCCTATGGCATGGTCCAATAAGGCTGACGTTCTTTACAAACTCCGGAATTACGATGAAGCATTACAACATTACTACAGGGCAGTAGAAATAAAACCTGATTATGTAAAATCGTGGTATAAGTTGAGTTGTGTCTTGTCCGAACTTGGAAGGAACAAAGATGCAGATGAAGCATACCAGCGGGTACTGGAATTAAAACCTGACTTTGATCCTTCGAAATACAAAGGTGCTTTTATTTCGGAGTGATCATTTCTCACATTTACGCTTGTGTGACCTGAATACAGGCGTAGCTTTCGCTAAAACAAGGATTGAAACGCTCTGGAACCGGCAGGCGAGGAAAAGCAGGCAACAAAATTCCTGAGCAGGATTTTACAGACACAGTTGATACATGGTGGATTTCTTTTTGATACAACCTTTTCATATAGAGTCGATAAGTAGCTTCCACTAAAATGAGGGTTGAAAACAGCTAAACAATTTCAGCAGCTTACTAATTTTCATCTTCTCATTGTTAACTAATTCCCTCGAATAACTCTATATTCTATATAGCGCCGCCCTGTGAGATTTCCTCCTCCTGCTTCCGAAAACAGTATGAGTATCAAATGGGAATGTATATATATTAGAAATTATTTACATGGGTTTCATGATTGCTTGTATTTTTGTCGGAGGCAGGAAAATCAGGAGAATTCCTGAAGCAATCTTATTGTTTTTTGCTGTCAGAGCCGGGTTAAGTTAAAAAAATAAAAACGGGGCGTGGCAGTTAAAACCTGGAGAATAAAATGATTCCTAATTACAAATACAAACCCGGAATCTATTATGCTGCGACCTTTATAGCGACCTATGTTCTCTGGTTTGCAGGGGCATATTTAAGTTTTAAGGACGATAGCGGGCTGTACATGTTGATTATGCTGCCCGGGCTGTTGGCACCGTTTTTGATCTCACTTGTCATGATCTTTGCGTCAAAGAACTCGGACTTAGTAAAAGATTTTATCAATCGGCTTATCAATCTAAGGCTGATAGCGCCTAAAATGCTGCCGGTATTTTTCTTAATAGCGCCGTTTTCCGTTCTGATATCCATCCTTCTTTCGCTTCCGTTCGGGGAATCGGTTTCGCAGTTCCAACTCGCCGAAGGTTTCTCTTTTTCAACGGGCTTTGTCCCTGTGCTGCTTGTTCTCATGCTTGCCGCGGGTTTTGAAGAGCTTGGATGGAGGGGATATGCTTTTGACAGTCTGCAGAGCCGGCACACTTACTTTAAGGCATCGCTTATTTTCAGCATACTCTGGTCCCTCTGGCACTTTCCGCTGATATTTGTCAATGAATCCTACCAGTACGAGATTTTTCACGAGAATATCTGGTATGGGGTGAACTTTTTCGTCAGCATCATCCCTCTGGGAATGATCATCAGCTGGATCTGCATAAAAAATGGAAAAAGCATTCCTGCGGCGATTCTCTTTCACTTTATTATCAATATCTCGCAGGAGGCACTGGATATGACCCAGACCACAAAGTGCATTCAAACTTTTGTCCTCATAGTTTTTGCAGCCGCTATCATCGCATATGACAAAGAGCTGTTTTTTTCCGAAAAGCACCTTGCTGGCGGAGCTAACTAAATGACAGATAAATCCGGAAAAATGGCATATGGGTCCGAAAAAACGCCCGGGGAATCCGGAAAAATGCCCTCCGGATCTGAAAAAATGCCCTCCGGATCCGAAGACCTTTATTCCAAATTCCTTTTTATCTGGTTCGGGCAGTTCATCTCAGTAATCGGTACCGGGCTCACCATCTTTTCCTTAGGGATATACGTATACCAGCAGACCGGTTCGGCTTCAAGCTACGTCTTTATACTGATGTGTGTGTTTTTGCCTCCCTTCCTGCTAAAGCCCTACGGTGGGGTCCTGGCAGACCGTCATGATAGGCGCTTGATGATGGTTCTCGGGGACATGGGGGCATCGCTCGGGCTTCTCTTCATATTTTTTATGATGGTTAGAGGGGATATCGAACTCTGGCAGATTTATCTCGGGATTGCAGCCAGTTCGATTTTTTCAGCTTTCCAGGAACCGGCTTATAAAGCCCTGATTACCGACCTCCTGCCCGAAGCCCAGTATGATAAGGCAAGCGGGCTGGTGCAGCTGGCAGGTTCGGCTCAGTATTTAATTTCCCCTTTTTTGGCCGGGATTTTGCTAACACTGATTGATATCGAATATATTTTCTTAATCGATATCAGCACTCTCATAATTGCTAGTTCCATTGTTATCTGGGTAAGAAATGCAATAGGCGGAATTTCAGTAAAACATGCGGAACAAAACATCATGGCTGAACTCAGGGAGGGTATCCAGGAATTTTCGAAAAATAAGGGCGTGGTTAACCTGGTCCTTACTATCACGCTTGTCCTCTTTTTTGTCGGGCTTCTCCAATCGCTTCTTATTCCGATGCTGCTGGGTTTAACAACAGTAAAAACAGTGGGAATCTCTCAATCCGTCTGCGCAACAGGTATACTTATCGGAAGCCTGTTTATCGGAGTATTCGGCAGCAAAAGCAAACAGGTAAATGTATTATCTGTCTCGCTATTCATGTCAGGAATATTTTTTGCCAACCTCGGGCTCTCAACAAATATAATCCTGATTACTCTGGCAGGATTTACGTTTTTTGCCACCCTGCCTTTCATTAACACCTCTATTGAGGTTTTAATTCGAAAGAATATCGACAACAGAAAGCAGGGGCGTGTGTGGTCCATAATTTCAATGGTTACCTATCTCGGCTCCATCATAGCCTTTGCAGTCGCAGGATTTCTTGCGGATCATATTTTCAACCCGCTTCTGGAACCGGACGGTTTGCTGGTTGAAACAGCCGGTTTTATTGTCGGTGTAGGAGAAGGCAGGGGAATTGCCTTAATCTTCGTAATTTCAGGATTAATGATTTCCGTGATAGCTCTGGTGATCTGGAGAAATAAAAAGATAAGAATATTGGAAGATGTTGAAGTTCAGGATAGCAACGTAAACCTGGTGAATGCAGGTGATTTTTAACTTTTATGTTTAGTAATATCAGTTATTTTGATGTGCTGAGTTGTGCAAAATTTCATTTATAGTCCCGAACGTAAATAAGTCCCGAACGTAAAATTTGATAGTCCTGCATTATTCAGTTGATGTTGTTAAGTCGAATTAAAGCAATGGCTGGCTCTAAATTTCGGACCAGGACCCCGTACAACCGGAAAAAAGTCCTGAACTATGTCCCCGTACAACCATAAGTAGCCGTATCATGTCGTTCTTGTCCACGGGCGACGAAGGAGCCCGGCATTTACACTATAAAAATTTAAAAGATAAAAAGAAGAAAAGACAAAAACGAGAATTTTAAACACAAATAAAAGAACATTAGTTTTTATTACTTTTTTACTTTTTTACTTTTTTGTGAGGGCCGCCAGGCAAGCTGGCGGAGGCTTTCGAATCTCTTCGCGGGAAAAAACGGTTTACCGGGTCAGGTGAGATAGGTCAAATTAAAGGTTTCCCGGACTAACCGGCACCTGTACTAACAAAAAAAATATCAACTGATAAGTGAGGGAGCACATAAAATTTACACTTACTTTATTATAACCACGGAAGGATTGCGCCTTATTTCCTTTATTCCGCGTTTTCAGTGCTTTATGTGGTTAAACTTTTACCTGAGACTGGGAAAGGAATTTGAGTCTTTGACTATATTTTAAGTGAGCGGTGCTTCCAGTGATACTTTTTTATTATAATCGCTTAAAAGAATAGTGCTCTTCAGTTCTACAGGTGTCTTGAGTCCCATGATATTCATTTCAGCGTTTGTGACACTCTCGATCTCAATTATATGATATGTGTCCGCTTCTATCCGGTATCTTGTAACAAAGCTTTTCAGCTCGATTCCCGAAGTATCGACTCCCATGGATTGCATTTGCTCCAGCACATTTTCCTGTTCCGGAATGACCTCAAGCAGCCATAAATCTCCTTCTCTGGACATGGTCGAATTTTCAGCACTGGACAATATCAGCTGTTGTTCAGATAATATCGCATTTAATTCTTCGGTATCTTCCAGCTTTTTACTCTGCCATAGACCTTTGTTTTCACGATAGTATGCCTGGTCATCGATGACCACTATCTCGATAGAGCGGTTTTGAAGGGTCATCGATTGGTACATTTTATTCTTGAATACGTCAACCTGCCCTTCCGAATTTATGACCTGGAAATTCTCATTCATCATTGAAAGGTTGGAGTACATCTCAAAGCGATAAAATCTGGTTTTTTCCAGAGCATCGGAGGTTTTGGATATTAAATCCTCCTCGTTCCTGACCTGCCCATTGGAATAAGAATAAATCAGAAAAACAGAGATCATGAATATTATTACAAGAGTTATCGTGAATCTGCCTGAAAGCCCGTTTTGCGTAATTTTTCTCATGTTCACGTTCTCTCTCTTCGTTCACGTTCTTTCTCTTCGTTCACGTTCTCTTTCTTAATAGATATACAGCTCCCAGCCCCGTCAGTAAGATTATCATGGCTGCTGCCAGATAGAACCATATTTCAGGGAGTGTACCTGTTTCTTTTGCCACAGGAGTTTCTCTAGAAGTGTTTTCCGTGCTTTCCGGGGCTGCCTGAACATCTTCAAGCGTGATATTCTCATCCTGGCTTTCTTCTTCCGTGATTATCGGGATTCTGCGGTGTCCGTCATGGGGTGCAGGATGCACAGGCTGCGTTATTTCAGTACCGGAAAGTCCATACATGCTCAGATGTGAGACGTTTGCCCAGACGTATCCCTCGTATTCCCTGCCGTAGATGATATCATTTGTAGTATTTATTCCGACATCATTTACCCAGTCCATGTCCGTAGTTAGTTTCTCCCATCTATTGGCAGACATATTGAACCAGTTAAAGCCTATTGTATTCTCATCTATATCTCCCGGATCGTCAGCATCCCCATCACCTGTTCTGTCAAGGTCCTCAGCAGTATAATAAATGACTATCAGAGCCCGTTCGACATTATTGGAGCTTTCGTTCAGGACATTTTCACTGACATTGATATCCAGAAATTTTACACCCTTTTCATCTGCAGATAATTCACAGGTAAAGTTCTCCGGGACATTTGTTCCATTGTATGATTTCAATTCTATTGACGGCTTTACAGGGTTTTTCAATTCGACCCGGATGAATGACCCCATCTCTTCAATGGCATCGGCTTTGAAATCACTGACGACATCTGGATATTGTATTGTCTGATTAAGGGTCTTGAACAGATCCAGTACCTTGTAATGGTCCGAAGGATATGGGTGGGAAAGCATGACAACGGTCTGGGATGATTTCCATATATCGTAATCAACATAGAACCTTGCATAGTCTGAGCCCTGCATTCTGGAAAGGATAGCTGGTTTGTTTTTCAGGATGCTGTAGCTTATGTTCCCGGCAGTATTATTTTCCAGTCCGGGTCTCCCAACAAGTAGAATATTGGATTTACCGGAATAGTTTTGGATTTCATCCGGACGGAAAACGGTTACATTGGTATATTTTTCTAGGTTTTCAATAAGTTGCTGAGTGTCATCATCCGGGTCATAAGCAACCCATATCCTGTCCACGTTGGGTGCAAATGAGTAGGGATCTTCAGAATCGTTTAATCCGTTACCCTTTGTATCCCCATTGCTCGGATCTGTACCATTTGCAAGCTCTTCAAAGTCGCTCAGCCCATCTCCATCAGTATCATTGTTCAATGGGTTCATCCTGTTATTTACTTCTTTACCATCAGGCACACCATCATTATCGGTATCATTGTTCGAAGCATTCGTCCTGTATAGAAGTTCATACCCGTCCTGCAAACCGTCCCTGTCAGAATCCGGGTCCCATGGGTCTGTACCCTTCTCCTTCTCAGTCCCATCGAACATGAGGTCACCATCAGAATCCGGATTACGGGCACTTGAATTAAATTCCCTTTCATCCTTATCATTCAATCCGTCTCCATCCGTGTCATTATTCCATGGGTCAGAGAAATAAACGAACGGTTCATCCGGGTTATATTCTTCAAGATCTGAGAGTCCATCGAAATCCGTATCCACTTTTGTAGGGTCACTTCCAAAAGTGATCTCAGTGCCATCATCCAGCCCGTCATTATCGGTATCATAATGATTTATGTTTGTCCCAAGCACACTCTCAACATAATCATTTAGCCCATCCCCATCGGTATCTACATCTCTGGGATTTGATGAATAGCTGTACTCATCAAAATCAGAGAGTCCATCGAAATCCGTATCATTTGCCAGAAACTCGCTTGTTACATGGCAGGTTGAAGTGCCCAATAACCTGTCGCTAAAGGTCACATCCCAGCCTCTGGTCTCGTTCATGTCACTCAATCCATCCCCATCGGAATCAAGGAACTCAGAGACATTACGGGGAGGAAGATCAGTTATCTGGGAGAATTTCTGAATGCGGTTTCCAGCAGTATCCTTATACATAGCGACGAGGGGGGCTTCAAGGACATATACATTTTTATTTGCATCAACTGCTATATCCATTGGGCTTATAAATTCCTCATCTCCAGAACCATAGCTCCCCCATCTGGTGATGAACCAGCCAGTAGGGTCAAACTTCTGAATGTGGTTTTTACTCTGATCAGCAATGTAGACAAAACCTCTATCGTCTACTGCCAACCCCCGGGGTGAACCGAAAGCTTTGGTTGAGTCTCCTTCACTATAAAATTGTGTTATGAATGTCCAATTAGAATAAGCCTTGTAAACATTGTATACATCTGTATAATATACGTTCCCATCCAGGTCAACTGCCACATTAGTAACACCCTCATAAGTACTAAAATAAGGATTTGATATTAGGGTCCCGTTTGAATTGAATTTTTGAATGCAGTGATTTATGTTAGCATAGACATAGCCCTCTTCATCAACTGCTATTTCTGGACCCCATCCGGAACCGGTATTCCATGATGTGAGGAAATTACCTTCTGAATCGAACTTCTGAATACGTCCACCAGTACCAGAAATATAATCAGCAATATAGATATAACCATTAGCTGTATCTATAGCCATATCAGATAGCTCTCCAAACTGTCCATTTCCAGAGCCTTTTGAGCCCCGTATGATTGTTCTTATGCATCCACCATTGGAATCGAAAGTCTGGACACTGTGAGAATCGTCTCCTGAATCGGCAACATATACATATCCATCCGCATCAACCGCTACTGCTGATGGGCAGTCAAACCGCGGATATCCGGATACGCCGTCTTTTCCCCATTTTGTTTCAAAATTAACATAGGTAAAAGTCTTTGGATTTGGAACATCAACAACACCGTCGCCATTTGAATCCTTCGATCTTGGATTGAGGGAGCTCCAGTATTCCATCTGGTCATCTACCCCGTCCTTGTCAGTATCTGGCATAAGGGGATCGGATTTAACAGTCATATTAAAGGATTGACCACTGTAATTGAAATTGATATCCCAGCCATTGATCTCTTTGTAATCTGACAGATTATCATTATCAGTATCCCATTCTGTCAGGTTCGTCCCATAGATAAGTTCCATTCGATCGCTCAACCCATCCCCATCCTTATCCCTACTTCCAGGGTCAGAGCCTATGATGTCCAGTTCAAATTTATCGCTTAACCCGTCCCCGTCCCCATCCCATGCCCATGGGTAGGGATCTACATTATTACCAAGCCCGTCGTTATCTTTATCCTGTGACGTTAACGGATACCATGTTGTGAAATCATTGACATTTCCTGGAAGTACATCGAAATAGAGTGTATCTAGCTCGTTTTGGATCGTTCCTGTTTGGTTCAGGCGTGTATATTTATAGCCGTTCCAGAAATCCCATTCAATTTTCCTGTCCGTATAGATTATTTTATAGTCCGCTGTAAATAGGACTGCTAGAGGGAAGTTAATGGTACCCAATTTTGGTTCAATCCATGCACCGATCTCGTATGTGGTATTCTTGGATTCAGGGTTTATTTCAGAGTATGATACATTGTTGGTAAAACTGCCATATGGTGAAACCCAATATGCATATGGTGTATCTTCAGTCATCCACCTCTTGACCTCATAATGAGGGATAACGTAACTTTCTTTAACATCTTCCCATGTACCGTCAGACGTTCTTAAAACGGTCCCGTTAACAAAACTACTAAATGTTATCCTGTCCCCGATGTCGAATCCATTTTCATTGTAATCTTTAATGTCAATCGAGGAATTAATCAGGCCGAGGGAAAATTCGGTATTCATGTAAGTTTGATGGAATGTACCTACTAACTTTTCCACCAGATTCGAAATACCAATATCAAAGAATCCCAGTATAAAGTCGGTCAGTGCAATAACTCCCAATATAATCCCTCCAACCAGGGCAATTATCCAACCCACATAAGGAATTAATGCCACTGCCAGCAAAATTACTCCAATGACAAAAAGACTGATTGCATATACACCCATAATAGTAGCATAAACAGCTCCCTGGAAAGTGCCGGTTGATGACCATCCCTCACTCATTGCAATTTTAAAGAAACCCCATATTGCAAAACCTATATCAAAAACGAATCCTACTACCAGCGTGATCGCACCTATTATACCAAGAACCTTCCCCAATCCTTCTGCAAATTTAGCCACAGTGCTGATAACATCCACAACTTTATCTACAATTTTGGATGTGTACATGACAAGGCCTAATACGCCCTGAATAAATTCACCTACATAATTTAATGCAAAAAAAACTCGATATGTACCTTCTGTAGCGATACTTATTACATCAATCAAAGAAGAATACGATAAAAGATAACCCCCAATCCCTGTTTCAATTACCTCTAGCACATCCAGGACTTCATTCACAAAACTAGTACTATCGTTCCCGATTCTTGTTACTGTTGATTCACCTATATTCCATGCTATTACCAGAACCATCATGGATGCAAGGGAATTATCATCCAGATTCATTAGTTGCCCCCAATCCCTGATGACTGGTAAAATTGAATCGATTACAAGGGGTTTTTGATCAGTAGTATTATACCAGCTTGTTTTCAAGGTTTTAAGGGTTATTACAGGCTCACTCCTTAGGTTAATGGAAAGCCCATTTCCCACCATGTAAGAGCTTGAATCAAGCTCTGACAGATCTTTTTTTGCGAAATTACTTTCAATTGCGGAAATGACTGGAAGAACCATGTCCTCTGGAAGCGAATTCAAAACTCCCGGGGTCATCCTGGTAGTAACATTCAATAATGCCTTATCACGATGAGATGAGCTATTAATTGTAGAGGACACACTCACGTTATGCTCGGCAAGTTTAGAGGGCATATCATATACAGTGGTCTGATTATTTCTTAAAAACGAATATGCCATTACAAAGTTAGCTGCAATTGTCTGGTTTATTTCATCACTGTAGAAAAGGCCGATATCACTGCCATAACTTTCCTCAATACTAAATCCAGTGAGCGTGAAGTTTTCCTGGTATTTTATCAGGGTTGTGTTTTCGGATATTACAGTTCCATTTTCCATAGAATCGGTCTTTGCCATCACCAGCCAGATAAGACTCGCATTTACCTGACTGTCAAGGGGTTCAGATTCAGGAAAGAACATCTTACCGGCCAGGGCAACATTTGCTCCAAGCCCTTGAACCTGAACAAGAGGTACATACGCAGTATTCGAAAAGATTCCAATCCCATAATCCTTCACATCTGCTTGATCAGGAACAGAACTCATTGTGAGTTCAAGCATGGGGATAACTTGCACATCATCTTCGGAATTATCCAGGTCCTGCATCGTACTTTTATTGTCATACGGCCAGTCCCATTTTTGCAAAGCTATGTTCACATTATTAGGATTTTGTGGGAGCAACTGGAAGTCTACATAGGTGGGATTTCCATTTGTTTTAAGATTAAAATTGAAGCTTTCTCTGGCTGCAGAAAGAGCAAAAGGGGATGAATCGATGTTATCTTCAACGCAATCGCCATCATTATCAAAATCCCAGATGTTTGGGTAACCATCCCCATCGACATCAAGGGAGTAAACATCCATCACTTCAAAGTAATCCGATAGCCCGTCATGATTTGAATCCGGTTCAAGCGGGTCTGACCTATAGAAAACCGATTCATTGTAGTCGTCCAGCCTGTCAAAATCAGAATCTGTGTTATTAAAATCAGTTCCGAGAACAGCTTCAACAGAATCGGGCAGTCCGTCGCCATCAGTATCTGTTTTGTTCTCGGAAGCGCCTATAAGTCCGACCACGTCCAGATCGGTGTTGACCTGGTTCTGAACACTAAGTTGAGATACCATTGCCAGAGCAGCAACAGTACCTTTTGAAATGTAAGAAGGTTCTTGAACTGATTCCTGGCTGCTTGATGCGGCTGCCGGGTAGAACTGGGCAGCCAATAAAATAAGAATGATCACCAGGTTATAAGGTCTACAACTACGCAAATCTATATCACCAACCCTATTATAGTTTACAAAATGTCAATGTATAAAAGAGTTGTCATTTTTTTCAGAACTGAGTTATATTCGCTGAGTTATATTCGAGGCTAAAATGTTACGGAGTTTTCAGTTTATTTGCTGCAAAAAACATCTCCTATCCTGCCATTGCGTTTGCTTTGTGGGATGTACTGGGTCAAATGCTGCCTTTTGATATAGAATAAACTGGAGGAAAAATGGTTCATGACTACAAATACAGCAGGGAACAAGACGGAATTCCTGAGCAAGGTGCATGAAGGCTCTTACTTTAAGTGACAGGTGCTTCAATTGATACTTTTTTATTATAATCGCTCAAAAGAATAGTGTTCTTCATTTCTACAGGGGTCTTGAGTCCCATGATATTCATTTCAGCGTTTGTGACACTCTCGATCTCAATTATATGATATGTGTCCGCTTCTATCCAGTATCTTGTAACAAAGCTTTTCAGCTCAATTCCTGAAGTATCGACTCCCATGGATTGCATTTGCTCAAGCACATTTTCCTGTTCCGGAATGACCTCAAGCAGCCAGACATCCTCTTCTCTGGACATGGTCGAATTTTCAGCACTGGATAATATCAGCTGTTGTTCGGATAATATCGCATTTAATTCTTCGGTATCTTCCAGCTTTTTAGTCTGCCATAGACCTTTGTTTTCACGGTAGTATGCCTGGTCATCGATGACAATTATCTCGATAGAGTGGTTTTGGAGGGTCATCGTCTGGTACATTTTGTTCTTAAATACGTCAACCTGCCCTTCCGAATTTATGACCTGGAAATTCTCATTCATCATTGAAAGGTTGGAGTACATCTCAAAGCGATAAAATCTGGTTTTTTCTAAAGCATCGGAGGTTTTGGATATCAAATCCTCCTCATTTTTAACCTGTCCATTAGAATACGAATAAATCAAAAAAGCAGAGATAAGGATTATTATTACAAGAGTTATCGTGAATCTGCCTGAAAGACCGTTTTGCGTAATTTTTCTCATGTTCACATTCTCTCTCTTCGTTCACAATCTCTTTTTATTCACGTTCTCTCTTCGTTCACGTTCCCTTTCTTTGTTTACATTCTTTCTCTTCGTTCACGTTCTCCTTCGTTCACTTTCCCTTTCTTTATTCACATTTTTTTTCTTAATACATATGCAGCTCCCAGGCCCGTCAGTAAGATTATCATGGCTGCTGCCAGATAGAACCATATTTCAGGGAGTGTACCTGTTTCTGCTGTCCCTGCAGTTTCGTTAGCAAGGTTTTCCGGACCTTGTAAGGGTTCCTGATCTTCAAGCGTGATATTCTCATCTTGGCTTTCTTCATCCGTGATTAACGGGATTCTGCGGTGTCCGTCATGGGGTGCAGGATCGACCGGAGGCTGCTTTATTTCATTACCGGAAAGCCCGTAGAGGCTGAGATGAGAGACGTTTGCCCAGACAGACCCCTCGTATTCCCTGCCGTAAATGACATCATTTGTGGTATTTACCCCAAGATCGTTTACCCAGTCCATATCAGTTGACAGTTTCTCCCATTCTCCTGATGATTCATTGAACCAGGAAATGCCTATGGATTTCTCATCGATATCCCCCGGGTCATTCGCATCCCCATCCCCGGTCCTGTCAAGGTCTTCGGCAGTATAGTAAATAACTATGATAGCCTGCCTGATGTTATTGGAGCTTTCGTTGATGACGTTTTCACTGACATTTATGTCAAGGTATTTCACAGCTTTTTCATTTCCGGATAAAGTGTACGTAAGGCTATGAGGGACGTTTGTTTCATCATAGGGTTTCATTTCTATTGTCGGTTTCACGGGGTTTTTCAGTTCGACCCTGACGAATGACCCCATCTCGGCTATGGCATCTGCTTTGAAATCGCTTACAAGATCCGGATATTCTATTTCCTGGGAAAGGGTCTTGAACATTTCCAGCACTCTGAAATGGTCCGATGGATACGGGTGTGAAAGCATGACAACTGTCTGGGTTGTGTTCCATAGGTCGTGGTCAACATAGAACCTTTCATAATCGGATTCCTGCATTCTGGCAAGGGCATCCGGTGAAGAGGCGTTCAGGATGCTCCGGGTTATGTTACCGGCAGTGTTATTTTCCTGTCCGGGTCTTCCGATAAGCAGAATACATTGCTTGCCGGAATAATTCCCTATTTCCTCCGGCTTGAATACAGTGACGTTGGTGTATTTTTCAAGGTTTTCAATAAGCTGCACCGTGTCATCATCAGGGTCATATGCCGCCCAGATCCTGTCCACATTAGGTGCAAAGGAGTAGGGGTCTTCGGAATCGTTCAAGCCGTTTCCGTACGTATCACTGTCCAGTGGATTTGTGCCGTTGCTGAGTTCCCTGAAGTCATCCAGTCCGTCCCCATCGGTGTCATTGTTTGATGGGTCCATCCTGTTCTCAACTTCCTCTCCGTCAAAAACCCCGTCTTTATCGGTATCGTTGTTCACTGCACTGGTATTATAAAACAGTTCATAGCCGTCCTGTAAGCCGTCGCCGTCAGAATCCGGGTCCCAGGGATCTGCACTATTATTTTTCTCCTCCCCGTCAAACATCAAATCCCCATCAGAATCCGGGTTTTTCAGGCTTGAATTGAAGTCTGCCTCCTCGGAATCGTTCAGCCCGTCGCCGTCAGTGTCTTTATTTCTCGGGTTGGATAGGTAATTGAACTCATCAAGGTCAGAAAGGCCATCCCCGTCGCTATCCGCTTTTGCAGGGTCGCTGCCAAAAGTTAGCTCGGTCCCGTCATCAAGCCCATCCCCGTCCGTATCAAAGTGGGTGATGTTCGTTCCCAGCATCATCTCTACAAAATCATTAAGCCCATCATCGTCGGTATCCAGATCCCCGGGGTTTGAAGGAATATTGTATTCATCAAGGTCTGCAAGTCCCTCGAAATCCGTGTCATTTGCAAAGGGTTCGCTGCTGACATGAACCGTGAAAGTGCCGGTTAGGTTTGTGAAGGTCACATTCCAGCCATTGGTCTCGTTTATGTCCATCAGCCCGTCACCATCGGTATCGGTAAGATTGGAAGTGCCGGGCACTTGAAGTTCTGTTATCTGGGAGAATTTCTGGATACGGTTTCCGGGCTCATTGCCAGATCCACCATATCCAGCTCCTTCACTGACATAGACATATTCATTTGCGTCAACCGCTATTCCCGATGGGTATTTAAACTCGCCATCATTTTCACCTTCGCTGCCCCATCTGGTGATGAACCAGCCGGTGGAGTCGAACTTCTGAATATGGTTGTCAGCTGTGTTGGCAATGTATACAAATCCCTTTTTGTCTACCGTCATACCTTCAGGCCATAAAAAAAGCCTGTCTGGATAACCTTCACTTTCCCATTTCAAAATGAAAGTTCCATTGGAATCGAACTTATAAATCCCGTGATTGACATGATCTGCCCCATCTGTCACATAGACATTTCCATCTAAATCAACAGTCAGTGCAGTAATGCCATTAAGAATGACCTCATCACTTTCGAACCAGGATGTTGTGATGAGGCTTCCACTGGGATCGAACTTTTGAATACATTTGAGAGCTGAGCCGTTAACTTCCAACACGGAGGGAGCATAAACATAACCGTCCGAATCAACGGCTAAAGCATAAGAATAGTTACAATACCATGATGTTACGAAGTTTCCGTTTGTTGTAAACTTTTGAATGCGTTCATATGGCGGATCATACCAGTAAACATCACTCACATAAACATAGCCGCGATTTGCATCAACCACCATGTCACCTATTGTTCTAAACTCTCCGTTTCCCGATCCGTGCCGTCCCCATTTAGTGATGAAGTTCCCATTGGAATCGAACTTCTGGATGCGGTGGTTATAAACGTCGGCAACATATACGAACCCCTCGGAATCAACTGCAACTGCAATTGGTTCATTAAATTGTCCATCTCCTGAACCATAACGACCCCATTTTTTTTCAAAATGAACATAAGTTATGTATCCGGGTTTTGGCACATCAATAACCCCATCACCGTCAGTGTCCTTTGATCCGGGATTGAGGGAACTCCAGTATTCCATCTGGTCATCCACGCCGTCCCCATCAGTATCCTGCACCAGAGGATCGGAGTGGACGGACATGTTGAACGTCCGGTTGCTGTAGTTGAAGGATATCGACCAACCGTTTATTTCTTTGTAATCCGATAGGTTGTCCCCGTCAGTATCCCATTCTGTCAGGTTCGTACCGTGGATAAGTTCTATTCTATCATTCAACCCGTCCCCATCCATGTCAGAATTTCCAGGGTCGGTTCCAATGTCCAGTTCAAATTTGTCACTCAACCCATCCCCATCGCGATCCCAGCTCCAGGGGTAAGGGTCTTCACTGTTGCAAATTCCGTCCCCATCTTTGTCCAGGGGGGAAATTGGATACCAATTTGCAAAATCGTTGATACTTTCGGGAAGTATGTCGAAATATATTGTATCGAGGTCCGTTGCTGAGGTGCCTTCGGAACTCTTTCGATAAGAATGCCATGTAAACCATTCTAATTTTTTCTCAGTATAGATTATTTTATAATCTGCCAATAATCGGATGGGTATCGGGAAGTTGACCGCACCCACATTGGGTTTTATCCATGCTCCGGTATCGTATGTTGTGTTTTTATGGTCGGGATATTCAAAATATGATATTTTCCTGGTATAACTGCCCACAGGAGATGACCAGGCTTGTGATGGCAGATACCATACCTTAATTGCATAGTGTGGAACTACGTAGCTTTCCAGAACATCATTCCAGGTACCATGTGAGGTTTTCGATACGGTCCCGTTTATCAGGCTGCTGAAGCTGATAGTGTCTCCCACATTCAGGCCGTTCTCTTTTTCATCATGAATGTCTATCGAGGTGCTTATTACATTAAGTTCAACGGTGGTATCCTGGTATGTCTTATGGAAAAGGCTCACAAGCCAGCCGATAAAATCTGAAAAAGCATATCCGAATATGCTGGCTATGGCATCAGCTATCATTATTATAGCAGCAATCACCTCACCTATGGGTCCTGCCAGTAAAAGAACTGTAAGGATTACAAGATAGATGGTCATCGCAGTAAGATAAACGGTTGCCTGAAAGGATGTACCGTTGTCCAATAATGCTATGAAACCGACAATTGCAAACGCGGCTTCAAGTACAAGTGCTGCAAAAGTAACGACCTTACCTGCGACTTTCAGGGCTTCTATTGTTTTAGTGGCTGCCTGTGAAGCTGCTTTTACACTTGCTCCAAGCGTTACTTTGATAGCACCCCATAGGGCTTTTCCGAATCCGACCAGCTTGATCGAGGTGAACAGATATACCCCAAAAATGCCGAGCTTTAATGTGGGCGTAAGATACCTGAAGCCATATTCTTTAATTTGAGATTTCACTTCCATTGCATCTTGGAAAATGGTACCTGCCCCGTTTAGCCTGGTTACAACTGATTCACCTATATTCCATACAAGCGCCATGCCCATCATGGAAGTAATTGTGTTTTCATCAAGCCCGCTTCCCTGTCCCCAATTTTCCACTTCAGGCAAAAAGGATTCCATGTCAACACTTTCGTTTGTGCTGGTGTCATACCAGCTCATCTTGATTGTTTTCATGGTAATGGCAGGAGCCGGGGACGCCGTCAGGTCGAAATCAAATGCTTTTCCGTTGACGCACACGCCGCCGGAAACAAGGTCATCGATATCCTTACTGGTAAAGTTGAATTGATAAGCGGCAAGTAATGGCAGTATCCTGTTTTCAGGTAATGAACTGAGTGCCTGTTCTTTCATTCCTGATGTAGTGTTAAACACTGCCACATCCCGGTGCGAGACCGATTCGATCTCGGAATTTACGGTCAGATTCGCACCCACAAGCTCGGCAGGCATATTGTATAACGTTGTCTGGTCGTCCCTGAGATATGAAAAAGCCATTAAAAAGCCTGCCAGCAATGTCTGGTTCACACTGTCGCCGTAGAACATACCAACGTCAGTACCATAGTTCTCCTCAACCTCAAAGCCTGTGAGCATACACCCTTCGTTGTATTTGGCAAGAGTGACTGTTTCGGATTCTATCCCCCCTGCGGTCTCATTATCGGTCTTTCCCTGCACCAACCAGATAAGGCTCGCATTAATTGAAACATCTAAAGGATCTGATGCCGGGAAGAACATCCTGCCTCCAAAAGCAACGTTGGCACCATAGTCCTCTACGACTGTCAGGGGAATGTACAGGCTGTCAGAGGAAACCGCAATACCATATTCCAGCAGGTCAGACTGCTCAGGGATCACGTTTGATTTTAATTCAAGCATGGGAATGAACTTGAGATCATCAGTTGAATGATCCAGGTCCTTCATCTGGCCTTTGTCATCGTACGGCCAGTCCCAATCCTGTAATGCTAACTTCAAATTGTCAGGATTCTGAGGCTTTATCTGGAACGTGAGATATGTCGGGTTTCCATTTGTTCTTATATCAAAAAAGAAACTGTCATTAAAACCGGAATGGGAGTATGGGGACAGGTCTATTGAGTCCGCCACTCCGTCGTCATCGTTGTCAAGGTCCCATACATTTGAAAAACCGTCCCCATCAGCATCAAGGGAGTCGACGTCTGTAACTTCAAAGTAATCCGACAGCCCGTCATGATTTGAATCCGGTTCAAGCGGGTCTGACCCATAGAAAACCGATTCATTATAGTCGTCAAGCATGTCAAAATCAGAATCTGTGTTATTAAAATCAGTTCCGAGAACAGCTTCAACAGAATCGGGCAGCCCGTCACTATCTGTATCTGTTTTGTTCTCGGAAACGCCTATAAGTCCGACCACGTCCAGATCGGTGTTGACCTGGTTCTGAACACTAAGTTGAGATACCATTGCCAGAGTAGCAGCAGTACCTGTCGAAATGTAAGAAGGTTCTTGAACTGATTCCTGGCTACTTGATGCGGCTGCCGGGTAGAACTGGGCAGCTAATAAGATAAAAACGATCACCAGGTTATAAGGTCTACAACTTCGCAAAGCTATGCCACCAACCCTATTATAGTTTATAAAATGTCAACGTATAAAGAAGTTGTCATTTTTTTCAGAACGGAGTTATTTTCGAGAATTTTAAGGCATCGCTGATTTTCAGCATACTCTGGTCACTCTGGCACTTTCCAATGATCTTTGCCAATAACTCTTACCAGTATGAGATTTTTCACGAGAATGTCTGGTTTGGCATGAATTTTTTTGTCAGCATCATCCCTATGGGAAGCTTTTGAGGATTTGCTAAAAAAGATTCGACAATGCATTAAAATAAATTTATAAAAATACTGTTATGTATTATCCTGCACAATATCAATTTAAGCTGACGTTTTTTCAGCCATACTGGGGGAAAATTATGGATAAACAGGAAGAAGAGTCAATGATCGGAGTCTGTCCTAACTGCGGAAAGCCGTTCAGGATAGAATCAACAGGTGGAGACGGGTGGCGCTACTGTGCAGAGGTCTGCGTAAATCCTTCGGCAATACCGGCAGGTGCGAGGCTGCAGGCGGACCAGGCTACGTTGCATTTTGTGGACGGCAGTATGCATGAGTACACACGGGAGGAGTATATCAAAGTTCACGGCATAGATCCTCTGCCCATCTGGAGAGCGATCGAGCAGTGGAGGGAAGAACAGATGAAGAAGTGGAAGGTGGAGGCTTAAAGTTTAAGGCTTAAAGCTTGTCGATTCCGAGCTATTTTTACCTCTTTTTTGATTTTTTGATTTTTTAATTCCATTGATTCCATTGATTTTTTAATTCCATTGATTCCATTCTAATAAAGCAGGAACAACTGAGAACCTTCTATGAAAACGAAGTAAAAGCCAGGGTAGCTTCTAGCAGGTCAAGCACGTCAAACAGGTCAAACAGGTCAAACAGGTCATCTGTTTTCCGGGAAGCACTGCGATCCGGGCTTTCACGCCTGTATATCCATTGAAAACCCGGGTTGAGAGGAGTTCTTTACTTTATGGTTTATAATGCGGCAGATCTGAAATCAGGAACTATTTTTTCTAATTCCTTTTATATTTTCGTTATTATATATCACTCAACCGGGGTCAATTATTATTTGTGAGGTTTTTATGCACCTGCTGTCTGCTAAATCGTTTTGCCTTTTAGGGCTTTCGTTACTTGATTTTGGAAAATTCAATGAAGCCAAATCAAATTTCAAAAAGGCAGTGGAGTCTTTTGAAATTTATATGGGGATTCATTCTAAGGATGAGGAATCCTGGTTTTACAGGGGGCTTGCACATTTCCATCTGGGAGAATATAATGAGGCAATAGCAGATTTTGATAGGGTACTGGATCTCAAACCGGATTACAGGGAAGCCCTCTATTACAAGGGACTTGCATTTCTTGAACTTGGGAATTTTGAAAAAGCAATAGGGAAGCTCGAAAAAGAACTTGAAAATAAACCTGATTTTGCTCTTGGATGGTACTGTAAAAAGGGTTTTTTGCTTCAAAAACTTGAGAGATATGAAGAAGCCCTCACAGCCTTTGAAAAGGTAATTGATATCTTTGAAAAAGATCTTGGCAATACCCCTGCAGATGCTTCCTTATGGTATTACAAGGGTCTGGCTCTTGAGGAACTTAGGAAGTTTAAGCAGTCACGGGAAGCTTTCGACCGGGTAGTTGAAATTTACCCGGAATATACGCATGCGTGGAATAGTAAAGGGCTTGCCTTTTACGGGCTGAGCAGATATGGTGAGGCCCTGGACACTTTTGAAAATGCAGTAAAAAATGACCGGAAATCGGTTTCGGCATGGGTCAACAAAGGTATGGCCCTATCGGCTCTTGGAAGACATGAAGGTGCTGTGAAAGCTTTTGACGAGGCTCTGGACCTCGACCCCGAAGATACCTTTGCCTGGAATGGCAGGGGGCTTGCTCTTCACGAACTTGAAATTTATGATGATGCCATAAAATCATTTGAAAAAACCATTGATCTCGAGCAAAAATATGCCGAGGCCTGGGCGAGGTATACCGGAGCCTGGAGTTCAAAGGGGCTCGCCCTTCTAAAGGTCAAAAACTATGACGCTGCTGCGAAGGCTTTTGAAGAGGTGCTCAAACTTGACCCCGAAAACGCCGCTGCATGGTATCACAAAGGTCTTGCTTTTTCCAAACTGGGAATATTCGATGAAGCTCTCGAAGCCTTTGACGAGGTAATAACCCTGGAACCTGAAAATGCTGCTGCCTGGCACGAAAAAGGCATAACTTTTTACCGCAGGGCCTTTATTCTCCGGGATTTGCAGAAAAACAAAGAGGCGGACCTGACCTATAAGAATGCCCTGGAAGCCTTTGATAAAGTTCTTGAGCTTAACTCCGGTTCTGAAGAGTCTGGAACAGGCTCTGGGACAGGCTCTGGTGATAACTTTGGATATGGCTCTGGAGCAGGTTCTGAAGAGGTATATTACTACAGGGCTCTAATCCTCCGCGAACTCAAAAAATGTGATGATGCAATACTGGCTTTTGAAAAAGTTGTCGAAATGAGTTCCGAATATCCCTTTGCCTGGTACTACCTCGGTTTACTCCGGCGAGATAAAGGCCTTAAACTTCTGGAAAATAAAAAAGACCGGGAAGGAATAAAGACCCTTGAGCAGGCAGTTTCGGCTTTTCAGCAATTCCTCAAATTTAAACCAGAATTCCAGAAGGCCTGGTATTACCTCGGGCTTGCTTTTCGAGAGTCGGGCAAGTATGACCAATCCATCCTTGCTTTTGATAAGGCCCTCGAGATAAAACCTATAGATGCCCATGTATGGTATGACAAAGGGCTTGCTTTTCGGCAGATGGCCCTTGGTTTGCTTAACTCCGGAAATGGGGATGAAGCTGGCACGATTTTTGATGCTGCGGTAAACTCCTTTGAAAAGGCTCTTGAGATTAACCCGGACTATAAGTCAGCATGGTACCACAAGGCCCTCTCCCTCCGCGAAGCCGGCTTATTGGAAGAAGCAGTCCCGGCTTTTGATGAAGCCGCCCGCTGTGACCCCAGCAGTTCCTTTGTATGGAATGACAGGGGGATTACCCTTTATAAACTTGGGATCGGGCAAAGTTCCCGGGAATTTCTTGAAAACGCAGTGAACTCTTTTAGCAGGGCTCTTGAAATTTCCCCTGAAAATGCAAACGTATGGTACTATAAAGGGCTGGGGCTTGTCGAACTTGAAAGGTATGAGGAATCAATAGCTGCTTTTGAGCAGTCCCTGGGGTTTGACCCGGACAATCCCCATGCCTGGTACAACCGGGGTCTTGCCTCCCGTTATCTGGCCGCCGTATTTTGCAAAAGTGGAAAGGAACATGAAGGCAGGGAACTTTTTGAAAATGCCATAAATTCCTTTGAAAAGGCTTTAATGATCTTTCCCGAACATCATGAAGCACTCATGAATAAGGCTCAAACTCTCCGGGAACTTGGTAAATATGCTGAAGCCATTGAAGTTTTTGACCGAGCCCTTAAAATAAATCCGGAGGATGCCTGTGTGTGGTGTGAAAAAGGGATCACATGCTGTAACATTCAAAAATACGATGATGGTTTGAGCTCTTTTGAAAAAGCCCTGGAACTCAATTCTGAAGATATTTGGGCCTGGTACGGTAAAGGGTCTGTCTTTTACGCGTTTAAAAATTACGAGGATTCCATCCGAGCCCTGGATAAAGCCCTGGAACTCGATAATGAATACGTTCCGGCCCTGTATCTCAAAGGCCTTGCACTTGTTAATTCCAATAGACAGACTGAGGGGCTCGAAGTGTTAGATAAGGCTCTACCCGCTTACTCGGCCTTCAATGATGTAAGGTAGATATTTTAAAATTCATTTTGCGAAGGTATTTTTTTCGTTCTTTTTTACGACATGAAAAACATGTTCTGATCTCTAATTCTGAATTTTGTTTTTTATAATATTAAATATTATATTATTATATTAACCATTGTTCTCTGAATTCGGTAGGCGATCATGTCATGAATGACGAGGAAGGCTAGGTCTGGTATAAAAAAGGTCTTGCTCTATGCAAAGATGGAAATCTTGGAGAAGCTATCGAGGCCTTTGATAAAGCTACAGAAATTAACCCTAATTATCTAAATGCTTGGTATTTTAAAGGTATTGCTCTTTGTGAACTTGGGAAAATTGAGATAAAAGATAAAGTGAAACTTACAAAATACAATGAAGCCATTGATGCTTTCGATAAAGCTATAGAAATTAAGAATGATTCTTCAAAGGCTTGGTACGATAAAGGTCTTACTCTTCGTGAACTTGGAAAAATTGAGAAAGAAGATGAAGTGAAACTTACAAAATACAATGAAACCATTGATGCTTTCGACAAAGCTACGGAAATTAACCCTAATTACCAAGATGCTTGGTATTTTAAAGGTATTGCTCTTCGTGAACTTGGCGAAATTGAGCAAGAAAACGAAGTGAAACTTACAAAATACAACAAAGCCATTGAAGCTTTCGATAAAGCTATAGAAATAAAGAATGATTCTTCAAAGGCTTGGTATGATAAAGGTCTTACTCTTCGTGAACTTGGGAAAATTGAGAAAGAAGATGAAGTGAAACTTACAAAATACAATGAAGCCATTGATGCTTTCTCCAAAGCTATAGGATTTAAAAATGATTATTCAGATTCCTGGCATTTTAAAGGTATTGCTCTTCGTGAACTTGGCGAAATTGAGCAAGAAAACGAAGTGAAACTTACAAAATACAATGAAGCCATTGAAGCTTTTGACAAAGCTATAGGAATTAAGAATGATTCTCCAGAGGCTTGGTACGATAAAGGTCTTACTCTTCGTGAACTTGGGCAGATTGAGAAAGAAGATGAAGTGAAACTTACAAAATACAATGAAGCCATTGATGCTTTCGACAAAGCTACGAAAATTAACCCTAATTACCAAGATGCTTGGTATTTAAAAGGTATTGCTCTTCGTGAACTTGCTGATAATGAAAAAGAATACAAAGTAAAGTTTGAAAAATACGATGAAGCAATCAAGGCCCTTGATAACGCTGTAGATTTTGGATTAGATCACATTTATGTATGGTATGACAAAGGTCTTGTATGTTTTTACAAAGGTCTTGCTCTTCGTGATGCTGGGAAGTACGATGAGGTAATTAAGAATTTTGATGATGCCATTGATTATTTAGATAAAGTTGTAAATTCTCTTAATAAGGAAAAACAACTATTATTTTATTATAGTACGTTAGATTTAAAGGGTTATATTCTTACCCAATACGGAAAATATCCAAAATACAAGGAAGCTATTAATTTATATAACAAGCTCTTTAAAGATAATTTTTTCAAGGGGTGTGAGATTGAAAATCATGCGTGGAACAACATTGGACTTGCCTACACGTGTATTGGGAATTATGATGAAGCAATAGAGTATTTTAAAAAGTCTGTTAACAAGTCTGAAAACGATTCCTATGCATTGTGCAATGAAGGTATCGCCTATGAAAAAGCTGGTCATTTTGAGGATGCTATAAATGCATATCTTACTTCTAAAGAGAAATCTGAAAAAGAGAAATCTGAATCTCAAAATTCGTTAATAAATGCATACTATTACACTGGTCTTGCTTGCTATAATCGGGGATTGAATACTAAGTTGGCGGATATAAGCTACCTTGAAAATTTACCCAAGCTTTTAAGTGAAAGTGAATTAATGTCAATTAATAAAGATAGAGATATTAAAATACTGAAAAATTTCTATTTGAGCAAATCGTTAGAATATTTTGAAAAAGTTCTCGAAATAGAACCATATCATGTAAATGCATGGGTTCATGAAGCAAGAACTCTTTATGAATTAAAGCGTCATAAAGAAGCTATAGATTGCCTTAATGAAGCCACAAAAATTAACGCTAATAATGGTTTGTTGTATACAGTTCTTTCAAATATTTATTTAGACTTGGGCAACCTTGATGATGCTTATACAAGCATAAATGCGGCGCTTGAAATAGGGTATGAAAACTCTGCTGTTTGGAAACTTAAAGGATTAATTCATATTGAAAGAAAAGAATATGGCGATGCTATTGATTATTTTAATAAGGCGATTTTATTTAATGCAAAAATGGATTGTTCGATAGATCCACTGTTTCTCCTATGGAAAGCCTACGCCAAATACCTTAAAATAGAGTTTTATTTTACATCAAAAGATAATATAAAATATATGGAATGTATTCATTCTATTATAAAAGATTTAGAAAGAGCTTTCTTGAACGAAAAAGGTTGCATTGGAGAATGTTCTCTATATTTCATTGGTTGTTTTTATTATAAAATCAATGATCTCTTTTCAGCAAAAGAAAAACTAAAACAATGCGTAGAATTATGTGAAACCTCAGAAGATCAGAATAAAACTTTAACTCCTGAATTGCTCAAAGTTCATACATCAGCATGTGAATTACTAGAAAATATCTGGACCTATCAGATTAAACCCCCATGGTGGAAATGGTGGTTGGATTATCCGGTACATTCAAGAAATAAAAAATATACATTTTATGGTCTTTTTTCCATCATTTTATTGATGTTATTTGCACCATTAATAGGTAGTCTTTATTTAATTATAGGCCCTGTACTTCCAGTATCAAATAATATTTATTCGGTGTTGTCGGCGGGGGCCTCTAATGTATCTATAAACTGGACTCTGTATCTCCTTGCTGTTCTATTTCTGATATTTGTTTTGTTATTTCCTTGTATAGAACGCATCAAAGGAAAAGACTTCGAAATAAAAATGAATTCACCTCAAGAATTAAAATTCGAATTATATCCTGTCACGCCTCCAAAAAAAGAACCTTCTCCACCAGCTATGGAGGGTGCGTTGAAGGTATTTGATAAATCTACTTAATAAATGTACAGAAACTTTGGATTGCATAAAAATTTTTAAAACTTTTAATGAGGGGGACTATATGACAACTGAAGATTTCATTAACTTAAATTTTAAGGGCCTCGAACGTTTACGTGACGAAAAGCCCGAAGAAGCGATGGAATGTTTTGACAGGGCCCTTGAACTTAATCAAAAATATGCTCCTGCTTGGAACAATAAGGGAATTGCCCTTGAAAGGCTTGGGAGGTATGAGGAAGCCAGGGAGGCTTTCGAGGAGGCTTTTGAGATAAATCCGCTTTATGAAGAAGCTCTGTATAATGAAGGGAATGTGCTCCGAAGGCTTGGTAGGCCTGAAGAGGCCCTTGAGGTTTTTGAAAAAGCCATTTCTCTCAACCCGGGGTATGCCCAGAACCTGTACGGGAAAGGACTTGCGTTGCTAGAACTCGGGGCGTATGCGGCTTCGGTTGAGGCTTTTGACGGGGTGCTTGAGCTTAACCCGGAGTTCCTGGGAGCTTCTTATCACAAAGGTCGGGTCTTCTACAGGCAGGGGAAGTATGAAGGGGCAGCGCAGGCTTTCGAGAAAGAGCTTGAGCTAAGTCGGGGAAACGACGGCAAGGTTCTTTGCTGCAGAGGATTTGCTCTCTATAAGCTGGAAATTTACGAAAAGGCCCGGGAAGCCTTTGAAAGGACACTTGACATAATGCCGGAGGCATCTTCCGCACACTACGGGCTCGGGCTTGTGTTAAGCAGGCTTGGAAAGTTTGAGGATGCCAGGGAGGCTTTTGCAAAAGCAGGAGAATGCAACCCGGAAAAGTATTCCGAAGGTGGGTGCTGTAAAGAGGGTAACGGGTTTTGCAAGCAAGGGAAATATGAAGACGCGTTGAAAGTTTTCAAAAGGGCTACGAATATAAATCCCGACTCTGCAAAGGCGTGGGGGCACAGGGGTTTTGTCCACTATCGCCTGAAGCAGTACGAGTCTTCAATCCAGGCTTTTGACCGGGGCCTGGAGCTTGACGAGGATGCTGAGATCTGGAACAACAAAGGGCTCTCCTTGCTGGAACTTGGGAAGTATGATGAAGCTCTCGAGGCTTTTGATAGAGCCACAGCAATTAATCCGAGGTATAACTTTGCCTGGAACAACAAAGGGCTTGCTCATGAAAAAATCGAAGCTTATGCCGAAGCTATCCAGGCTTTTGATAAAGCCCTTGAAATCAATCCGGATGATGCCTATGCCTGGAACTGCAAAGGTTGTGTTCTTTCCAAAGTCGATGAACATGAAAAGGCTGCCGAGGCTTTTGAAAATGCAGTCCGTATAAATCCCACGTATACCGATGTCAGGAATAACATCAACAGGTTCGAGAAAATGGATTGATTCCGGGAATCCAGGGTTCCGACCTGAGTCGAAAAATTCCAATTTTCTGGAGTTCAGGAAAAGCCGCCTGCTTCGCAGCCGGTGAGAGCGTTGGTAACTGAAAAGCAGATCGAAAACGGTTTTCAGGGCTGCTGAACGATTGGATTACTGTTGTTTTTCGTCCCAAATCTGTTGCTGTCCATTAAAGCCAATCCGGAAAGCTGGCAAAAAGTTATTTCCCTTAAAGGACAAAATTAAACCGGGAAGAGTTGGGGCTTCTCTAAGTTTAATTTTTAAGGGATTTACGGCAGGGCTTTTTCGGATGGGGCAGGAAACTAAGTCGATGGGGTTGTGGGCTTCCGCTTCGATCGGGGTGGGAGCAATGGTGGGGGCTGGGATTTTCTCGATTTTCGGCATGGCTGCCGCGATTTCGGGAAATGCCGTGTACGTTTCGTTTGTCATTGCGGGGCTGGTTGCGCTTTTAAGCACGTATTCCTATGCAAAACTGGGGGCGAAGTACCCTTCGGCAGGAGGGCCGGTCGAGTTCCTGGTAAGGGGGTTCGGGGACGGGGTCCTTAGCGGGGGGTTGAATGTTTTGCTCTGGGTCGGGTACATATTCGGGCTCGCCCTCTATGCTAAGGGGTTTTCTTCTTATGCGGTTACCTTTTTGCCTGCAGGCTCAGGCCAGGGCTGGGATGCGGTTTTTGCCACTGGAATCGTCCTGCTTTTTACGGGGGTGAACTTTATAGGGGCAAAGGCTGTGGGCAAATCCGAGCTTTTTATTGTTTCCATAAAGGTTGGAATACTCATCCTCTTCGGGCTTGCCGGGCTGTTCTACATCACCCCCGGAAACCTTGCCCTTTCGAATTTTCCGGCCCCTTCAAATATCCTCTACGGGGCGGGCATGGTTTTTCTCGCGTATCAGGGCTTCGGTTTGATTACCAATGCGGCCGAAGATATGGTAAATCCCGAAAAAACTCTCCCCCGGGCCCTGTATCTGAGCGTGGTCCTGGTCATATTTATCTACGTGCTTGTGAGCCTGGCCGTAGTTGGAAACCTCTCTATTCCCGAGATCGAGCAGAGCAAAGACTATGCTCTCGCAGCAGCCGCAAAACCTTTCCTGGGGGCTGCGGGCTTCAAGATCATGGCATTGGCGGCTTTGTTCTCAACAGCGTCGGCGATCAATGCTTCGCTTTACGGAGGGGCAAACACATGTTATATCATTGCAAAGGAAGGGGAACTGCCCGAATTCTTCGAAAGGAAGGTCTGGAAAAGAAGCACCGAAGGCCTGTTTATCACATCGGGCCTTGTAATCTTCTGCGCGAATTTCCTGAACCTGGAACGCATTGGCATGCTGGCAAGCGCGTCCCTGCTTTTAATATATGTAGCCGTGAATATCGCCCACCTGCGCCTGTACGGGGAAACCCACGCCAAACCCCTTTTGATATGGGCTTCCTTGCTCAGCAGTGCGGGTTTTTTTGCTGTCCTGGTATACTATGAACTGGGACATTCTCCCGGGACCCTTGTTTTACTCGCAGGCGTTATTGCAGGCTGCTTTTTGGTGGAATGGACCTACAGGAAGCTTTCAAAGCGGACACTGAAACAGAGAGAAATTATGTGCTATGTAGAGGTAATCGAAGTCGTGGATAAATAGTTGGAAAGGAATAGCTGGGGAGAGAAAGTCGCTGCAAAGAGAATGGCAAAACACCTGGAGCTTAAGAAGTTCATCCGGGAAAGACCCTTGAAATGCTTATCATCCTTGCTTCTTTTGCACTACTGTAAACCTTATAGTGAATTCTGTCTCATCGTCTCGTTTCAGTCCAAGTTCACCGTCTAACTGGTCTACAAGGATAGTTACCAGTTGTATGCCAAGACCGTCAGGATTTTCCAGATCAAAACTTTCAGGCACACCTACACCATTATCTGATACTGTCAGAATATAACTGCTGCCCTTTAAGCCCTCATTATTGTTTCCTGCTCTATTGTCTTTGCTTTCCGGGGATTCTTCTCTACAAAGTTTGATTTGAATTTTACCATTATCTCTGTTGGCAAATGCATGTTTGAGAGAGTTTGAAACAAGTTCGTTGATGATTATACCTAATGGGACTGCAGTATCCATGTCAAGGAAAATGTTTTCTTCCAGATTCAGATTTAAGCTGGCACTAGCATTTCCAAGCCTGTATGTCTGGAAAAGATTCTTAGTGAGTTCCTCAACATACGACGAAAAGTTCAGTGTGTCGAGCTCTCCACCCTTGTACAATTCCTCATGGATAAGAGCCATGGACATCACTCTGTCCTGACTTTCCCCGAAGGCTTCACGAACCTCTGAATCCTTAATACATCCTCTGTTGTTGAATATTTCAGCCTGTAGATCCAGAAGGGAGGAGACTACCTGCAGGTTATTCTTGATCCGATGGTGAATTTCTTTTTTACGGGCAGCTTCGATATTCGCAAGGAACTTTTCTGTCTCTTTTCTTTCGGTCACATCATAAATAGTACCCTGGTAGAATTCCGGCTTTCCATCCCCTCCCTGAATTTTCTGGTAGATTTCATCAACCCATCTGATTCCTCCGTCCCTGTGCTTTATACGAACTTCGAATTTTTCGTAATCAGTGGATTGAGAACTTCGGATCTTTTCCCTTTCTTTGATCAAGAGAGGCAGGTCCTCCGGATGGATTATGTCATCCCACTTAATCCGGGAAATAAAATCCTCTTCACTATACCCGGTGATCTCTTCAATAGCACCATGTATAAATACAGGAACAAAATTTTCATCTGCCTGGAAAGCGATCCCATGGAAATTATGTATGAAAAAGCGGTATTTCCTCTCACTTTCTTGAAGATTTTTACTGGAAAGTTTCCTCTCTGAAATATCTTTCAGTACTCCTATAGCCCCGTAAGGCTGACCCTCATGATCCGTGAGCCAGACTCCGTGGTTTTCTATATAAATACAGGTTCCATCTTTTCTTCTCAACCTTAATTCTTCCTTAAATCTGCCTCCGGCCTTTCTCACTCTCTGAAGTTTTTCGTCCCCACGATTCATATCTGTGAGATGGATATTTTTAATCCAGACTTCCTTGCCAAGCTTCTGGATTTCTTCAAAACTATACCCTGTAACTTCTTCTATGGCACCTGCCCAGCTGCTCTGATCTGTTCTTAAATCATACTCATATACCACCTGTCCTGTCTGCTCTGTGGCAATCCTGTATCTTTCCTCGTTTTTCCGAAGTTTTTCTTCTGCTATTTTACTTTTGGTTATATCTCTAGCAATAACCGAGATATCAGTCAGCTTTCCGGATGCATCAAAAACCGGAGAAAGAGTTAGTGAGACATTTATTATCCTACCATCCTTTCTTAACCGTAAAGTCTCATAATTGTGGATTTTATCTCCCTGTTTAATCAGTTCAGCCAATTCTTCTGCTTCTTCAACTAATATGGATGGCTCCAGAATGGATATGGGCTTTCTCAGAACTTCTCCAGCTGAATAACCATAAATTTGCTCTGCACCTTTATTCCAGCTAGTAATGATGCCATCAAGGGATTTGCTTATAATGGCATCTTTTGAATATTCCACAATATTCGCCAGATTCTGAATTTTCTCTTCTGCCTTCTTGCGCCTGGAACTTTCTATCTGTTCCCACTTTCCATCCCTTTTGACCAAAGCAAATTGATGGTTGATGACCACATCTATTATCCCGGCTGCGTTGCACCTGTCGAGAGGATAGGTACAGAGAGCAATCATCTGGTAATTGCCAATTACATCGTCTACCTGTCCCTCATAATCAGCAAAATCATTCCAATCCTCATTTTCCAGCCGGAAAGAATTTCCCAACCTCAGACCGTCACAGCCATTAGTCAGGGCCTGGTTGAGTTTTTCAACCCAGCCATTTAAGACTCTCTCCGAATCGAAATTACCCTCTTTTAAATACCATTGTGTGTAGGGAATGAATTCTATTTGCCCATTCTCCAGATAAGTATCAAAATCAGAAATTGCCCTTTTCAGGGCTTCTTTTGCCTCTTCCGCTTCAGAGGGTTGTGATACGATCCACATACAAAATTCGTTATTTTCCAGCCCTGCCTTGAAATATGGGACCAGTATGTCCATCAAATCTTCTTTTGTCTGGAAAAATTGGCAGAAATGGGTTCCCCAGGACACATCTCCAATAATATCAATGCCAGACTTTCTCAGGCTTTCTATCATTTCACACCTTCTCCTACTTGAGGATGTAAAGGCAAAAATTTCTTTGCCCCATGGTATGTGGTCCCTGCCTCTCTCCACATTTCAGAATTTAGGCTCTTCGCGGTTTTGGGTCATGGGAGTCAGTTACCGAAAACCGTAAGTCTAAGAATCTCTCTAATTTTTTCCAAAAGCGGGGGGAATGTGCTTGTTTTTCAGATTTGATCAACGACTCACCCCCCGACCCTATTTTGTATATTATATTTCGCGCAACAAAAATCAACACTTCATAAACTGAACAAGGTGCATAGTTTGTGTTTAAAAGCATACTTAATCGTAAGTTTACTCTTATTTAACATATAACAGTTCATTCATAAGATATTAATGAACCGATCCCAAAACTCAAAATTTGTTTCTTATTCAAAGACAGCGAATCCAGATTTTCCGGCACCTGAGTTGTTTTTATTCGGGCTATCTCCTCTACCCTCTTGCGAAGGTCAGCCTCCTGTCCGAACAGATACCTTTTTTATTCCTGGTCTTCCTTCTTCGTATTTTCTGGTTTGATTTCCCTCTCCGTAGTTGCAATGGCATATACCTCCCCGGCTTCATTCACCAATGAGGTGGCGGTCAGCCACACCTCCATTATTCGGCCGTCTTTGGTAAGCCGCTGGGTGCGGTAAGGTTCCAGAAACTCAGCCCTGCTAAGCTTCTTCAATGTGGCCAACTCTCCTTCTTTCCGGTTCGCCGGGATCAGGCTGCTAATGTTCATCGTCAGTGCCTCGGCTTCGCTCCAGCCGTAAATCTTCTCAGCCTTCGGATTCCAGGTCAGGATGTGGCCTTCCATATCCTGCAACGTTATAGCATCGCCCGCGTCGTGCACTACCGCGGCCAGACGTCGCATGGCCTCGGATTCCTTCAGAATCTCCCTTGCCCGCTTCATCTCGGTAATATCAGTAAAGGTAATCACCGCTCCCTTGATAACGTTTTCAAGGGTGCGATAGGGCCGGATGCGCAGCAGGTACCACAAGCCATCCTGAGTCTGGACTTCAATATCTTTGGGTATAAGGCTATCCAGCACCTCCTTTATATCTTCTACCAGACGGGCATAGCCCAACAGGTTTGAGACAATGTGCCCAACCGGCCGTCCCACATCGGTCGGGATCAGATTGATTACCTGTGTAACGGCAGGAGTGAAGCGCAGGATGCGCAGTTGATGGTCTACAAAGATAGTACCTATTCCCGTGCCACCCAAAAGGTTGTTCATGTCGTTAATTGCCTGCGACAGATCAGTCACCTTGTTCTGCAGTTCGGTATTGACAGTAGCCAATTCCTCGTTTACGGACTGCAGTTCCTCCTTAGAGGTCTCCAGCTCTTCGTTGGTGGATTGCAGTTCCTCGTTAATTGACTGCATCTCTTCGTTGGAAGATTTGAGTTCTTCATTGGAGGTCTCAAGTTCTTCATTGGAAGCTTTGAGATGTTCTTCCTTAACCTGCAGTTCCCGCTTCAGCTCTAAGATGCGCGCGTCATTTTCCATTGCGCTCTCAAAGGCTCCTTCACCGGCACCTATGGCGGTGGCTTTCCCGGTTTTGTTCTGCTCCCCCTTCGGCGGTTCCTCAAAGGTAACCAGGAACAGGCTTGGCCCGGAGGCGGCGTCAGGGCCTGCTGCCACAGGTCGTAACGCCAGATTGACTGTAGTGAAGTCACCGTTGGTTTTGACCCGCAGCCCGGGGTGGAATACCGGCTCTTTATTGACCGCGGCTCTGTACAGGTCCGTGGCCAACTCCTGCCGCAATCCCTCGCGAGCCATCTTCAGGATATTCAGGCCAGCCTCACCCGGAGCCGGTTCCAGGTACATGCCGGTACGGCCGTGAAGATAGAGGATGTCGCCTCGCTGGTTGACGAGCGCACCGACCGGGGCGTAATGTTGCAGCATCGTCTGTTCGGTCAGCTCGCGCAGCTGAGGTTTGCTTTCGATAGGAGCCTTGCCGTGCGGTCTTTTTGTCTCCCTGCTTTCCGGTCTTGATGGGATAAATGTCCCTATGGGGGGGCGTCCACTGCTAACATCCTTTTTGTGATAGAGCTTCGACTTGCGGTCCAGCGTGCCAAAAAGGTTCTCGAAATCACCCACGGTCTCGGAGGGGCCAAGGAAGAGAAATCCGCCCGGGTTCAATGCGTAGTGGAAGAGGGGGATGAGCTTCTTCTGCAGTTCCCTGTCCATATAGATCAGCAAGTTGCGACAACTGAGCAGGTCAAGTTTGGAGAAAGGAGGGTCCTTGATAATATCCTGCTCGGAGAAGACTACCATGTCACGGATACTTTTTCGGATGCGGTAGCTGCCACTTGAATCCTGGGTAAAGAAGCGCTCCAGCCTTTCCGGTGAGATGTCGATGGAGATGCTGGCGGGATAGACGCCGCTGCGGGCTTCTCCGATGGCCCTGCTGTCAATATCGGTTGCAAAGATTTGTACCTTGAATATTTGCTTCAACATTTCCATCTGCTCCTGGAGCAGGATGCCGATAGAATAAGCTTCCTCACCTGTGGAGCAACCGGGCACCCAGACCCGTATCGCTGAGTCCGGGTGCTTGTCGGAAAAGAGATGCGGGATGACTTTCTCCTGGAGTGCCTCGAACGCCGTTGGATTGCGGAAGAAACTGGTGACGCCGATTAAAAGGTCGTGGAAGAGTGCCTTCACTTCGGCAGGTTTTTGCTCTAAATAACGCACATACTCATCCACACTCTTGATATTCTGGATGGCCATACGCCGTTCGATGCGGCGGCTGATGGTGTTCTGCTTGTAATGGGAAAAGTCGTGTTCGGTCTGGGTGCGCAGCAGGGTGAATATCTTTTTCATCGCGTCTTCGGCCTTGAAAACCGCGTGGGGTCTTTTTCCAAAGGCCTGGGTGACATAGGCAATGAGCTGGGCTGGCATCTCGGCAGGCTCCAGGATGTAATCTACCAGGCCTGTGGCAATGGCGCTTCGGGGCATGCCGTCGTACTCGCTGGATTCGGGGGTTTGCACCATCAACATGCCGCCCTCGGCCTTGATTGCCCGCACTCCCAGTGTGCCGTCGCTGCCGGTACCCGAGAGTACGATGCCAATGGCCAGCTCTTGCTTGCCCTGAGCCAGGGACCGGAAGAATAAATCAATCGGAAGACGATGGCCGCGCGGTTTGGCCGGTTCCAGCAACTGCAGTGTGCCATCCTGAAAAATCATGTCGTGGTTAGGCGGGATGACGTAGACACAGTCAGGCTGGACAACCACCCCGTCCCTGACCTCGTAAACCGGCATCCTTGTATAGCGCCCTATCAGGTCGGTGAGGATGCTCTTGTGGTTAGGGTCCAGGTGCTGCACCAGGATAAACGCCATGCCGGGATTGGTGTCGTCGGGAATAGCTGAAAAGAAATTTCCGAACGCAGCCAGCCCACCAGCCGATGCGCCGATGCCCACGATGGGAAAGTCCTCTTTTGGGGATTTATTTGAGTCTGCATCCGGAGCAGGGGGTTCACTAATGGAAGTTTCTTCTGTAGTATGCAGCTTTTCCTCTTTGCCTGTGACTTCCTTTTTTTTGATCATATTATCGCATCCTTTCATGCCTGAACCTGAATCGGTGTAATGCCTTCCGTATACGTACTCGGGGATGGATCGCCGCCAGGTTTATATGCACGATTTAGGATAAGTTTGAACTCATAACAATAGATGAAATCCTTTGAATTTTTCAAAAAGGACTAATAGATGATATCTCTAGCAGATAATTTAGGTGCTCCTTTATTAAGAAGTTGATGTTTTGAGAGGTCTGAGAACTTTGGTTTTGTTCCTCTTTTCCCCCTCAAGAATAGTCGGAATTTTGAAACCAGCTCATTATATAATATCAACTCAATTTATAGGAGCACCAATATATCAAACTGGAATTTAAGAAATCATAATCCTTATGGAGGGGGAGTTAAATGAGAGCTCATTATAAAATATTTATGATATCTCAGAATAAAATATTTAAGATGACAATTGATTTAGTCACCATTATCATCCTTTATATACTGCTACTGGCACTACTTGTGGGGGTGATAAATATCCTCCTGGATATAAAATCAATTCTATTCGGGACTCTTGGGGGCGGTTTTGGTCAGATAGTATCCAGTGTCCTTACAATTTTTATTCTTATTGACCTTTTCAAGACTTTTGTTGATTATCGTGAACATGAAGAAATTAGAATTACATATGTAACCGATGCTACGATTTTAATAGTCATGCGCGAAATTGCGGCAGGGGTATATGCCCAAAGATTTGATTATCAATTTATTTTAGGCCTATCAATATTGCTGTTTACATTGGGTATAATAAGGGCTCTAGATGTCAAATATACACCCAATTAATTATTTCTCCCCCATTATTTGTAGTGGTAAATGATGTATCGGCTCTGTAGAAATTCTATTACTAATTTACTTTTTAATATATATAACATAAAGTAATATTGTATCTTGTCGTACAAAATCACTCATTAAAAATGAATGAAAATAACGGGACTTTTTTGCAAAATAAACTTTATTACCAAATATTATTGGAAAATAAGGAATTTTATGGGAAATGGCAAAACCTAAGTTCTCTGAAGAAAGTACAAGCTTATTCTCAGGCTCTCTGTTGAACGTTTAAAATATGGCTATCAACATTAGAGATATTTTAAACGCGTCTTAAAACGGTTGATATCTATACCATTTGGAAGTTTTGGAAATATCCGGTCATTCATCGTAATCAGGTACTTCAAAAAGGGCAGGGTATTTCTCTTTTAGTGGTATGAAGAGTTCTTCGTCTAATTTTGTATCATAAAGTGTTTTCACTTTAGAAAGCTGGTCAAGTGATAAATGGTAAGCCCTTTTAAGGTTAGCTCCTTTAAGGTTAGTCCCCTCAAGGTTAGCCGCTAAAAGGATGGTTCCTTTAAGGTTAGCTCCATTAAGGTTAGCCATAAAAAGGTCAGCCCCATCAAGGTTAGCCCCATCAAGGTTAGCTCCTTTAAGGTCAACTCCTTTAAGGTCAGCTCCTTCAAGGTTAGCTCCTTCAAGACTAGCTCCTTTAAGGTCAGCCCCTTCAAGGTTAGCCCCTTCAAGATTAGCTCCTTTAAGGTCAACTCCTTTAAGGTCAGCTCCTTCAAGGTTAGCTCCTTTGAGGTTAGCTCCTTTAAGGTCAGCTCCTTTAAGGTTAGCTTTTTCAAGCTTAGCCCCCTCAAGGCTAGCCTTTTCAAGCTTAGCCCACTCAAGGTTAGCTCCCTCAAGCTTAGCCCACTCAAGGTGAGCCTTTTCAAGGTTAGCCCTTTCAAGGTTGGCCTTTTCAAGGTTAGCCTTTTCAATCTTAGCCCACTCAAGGTTAGCTTCTTTAAGGTTAGCCCCTCTAAGGTTAGCTCCCTCAAGCTTAGCCCACTCAAGGTGAGCCTTTTCAAGGTTAGCCCTTTCAAGGTTGGCCTTTTCAAGGTTAGCCTTTTCAATCTTAGCCCACTCAAGGTTAGCTCCTTTAAGGTTAGCCCCCTCAAGATTAGCCTCTTCAAGGTTAGCCCTTTCAAGGTTAGCCCTTTCAAGGTTAGCCTCTATAAGGTCAGCTCCTCTAAGGTTAGCTCCTTTAAGGTTACCCGCTTTAAGGTTAGCTTCTTTAAGGTCAGACATACCTTAACCTCTTTCATTTACCACAAAATTTTTGTTTACCTTTTATCGATTGTGAACTAAAATAAACATTACTATGTTAGAAAGATATCTTCTGCTCTTCAGGATTTAGCTTTTGAAATTATTCTATTTACAGTCTCGGTCTATCAGGCCTGTCATGGTCATGAAGGTCTTTAAGGTCTTGCATCTATGATCCGGAAGGCCTTTTGGTGCCCTGGCAGCTCTTTGATCTATCAGGGATATCATGATCCTTAAGAACATGGGAGGCCTGTATAAAAAACGTTATCATTCTCAATTATTGTTCTGGTCCTGATCCTACGGAATATGACAGCAACCTTTTAAGGCAAAAGGTTGCCCTGTCAGGCCTTATGTCCTGGTTCGAACTTAATTTCCCACATACTATTATGCATTACCAAATAGGCGCTTCGCTGTTTTAAGTGGGTAACTTAAGTTCATTTCCTAAATATTGAACTAACATTTATAAGATTTAGGGACATTTGCTGTTGAAAATCACATCCATGCTTGATGTTTCTATTTTTGGTCTGGATACTTTCTAACTAAACAATTATTTCCAATACACACAAAGTAGCGAAGAGCCACCAAATATAAATTCTAGCAGATATTATTAAGTGCCAGTGGGGAATAGTAGAAATGCTGTTGTTAAACATAGCCAGAATCAGTCCTGAGCACAGTCTTGAAGCTTTGAAACGCTGGGAAGAAATGGAATGTATGGAATGTCCGGAAGGGGCGAAGGTCATCAACCAGTGGATCGATTCCGGGGGGAGCCGGGTTTTTACCCTTTACGATGTCGAATCCATTGAAGCCTACATGGCTTACAATTTCCCGTTTATGGATTTATGTGAGGTTGAGGTTTTCCCCGTAATAGAGTCAGGGACACTGAAAAAACTGGCTGAGGAGCAATTGAAGGTTTTAGGTGGGCTTGCCTGATCCCGCAGTTAGAAAAGCGATTTCTTCAGTTTCCTTTTTCAGTTTCCTTTTTCAGTTTCCTTTTTCAGTTTCCTTTTTCAGTTTCCTTTTTCAGTTTCCTTTTTCAATCTCCCTCCTCATGTCACGGTCACCTTACTGAACCTCCACCTTGCAATAAGAAACATTATTGAGGCAAAAGTTAGCAGGGACAGGAAGGAAACAAGGATGTCGTTTGGGGTATACACATATTGAATCCCGATAGCTGAGAAGTTATTCCCTATGGCAAAATATCTGATCCCGCTGACCAGGTGGGTCAAAGGGTTGACCGTTGAGAGAACCCGAAGCAGCGGGGGAAAGGAGTCCACCGGGTAAAGTGCATTGCTGGTGAAAAAGAAGGGCATGGTGAGGAGGGTTATCACTGCCTGCATCCCTTCCGGGCTTTCCATGCTGATGGCAATGGCTCCGGAAAGAAAGAGAAAACCCAGAGAAAAAACCCCGACAAAGAGCATGATCCCGAGTACCGAGACAAGGGTCCGGGATAGGGTATACCCGTCAAAAAACCGGACCCCGATCAAAAGCCCGAAGAGCATGATGACCGTAGCCTGGATGAAGGACTTCGTCATCCCGGAAAGCCCGATGCCTATTATGATGTGGATCCTTGGAAGCGGGCTTGAGAGGGTTTCTCGCATAAGCCCCCAGTTCTTGTCAAAGAGCAGCACCGTTCCTCCGAAAAGGCTTGTAAAAAGTGTGGTCATGGCAATAACCCCTGCCCCTATGAAGGTAAGGTAGCCGACCGTCGGGACGCCGGGGATTGTTGGGAGGGTAGCAGTCAACCTGTCAAAGTTATTGGACATCGCAACCCCGAAAAAAGCCAGCCAGAGAGCCGGCTGCACAAGGGAGGTGAAGAGGAGGGTCCTGAACCTGACAAACCTTAACATATCCCGCCAGTAGATGGTAAGAAAGCCCGTGTTCACAGCCTGCAGCCTCCCCCGCCCTCAGCTATCACTATAAGCCCTGTTCTCAATTCTTTTTCCATTTTCATAATACCTCAGCCGGAACCCCCTGAGTCTTTGTCTCAGGGGTAGTTGACTTTCAGCGCTTCCCTGCCCTTATGATCGCCGAGGACATCTTTTCTGCCCCCTCATCCCTTAATTCCCTGCCTGTATAATGGACAAAAACGTCATCCATTGATGGCTTTTTCAGGTTTACGGTTGTAATCGCTATTCCCTTTCCGGTAAGCATTTCCATGAGCTTCGGGAGCAGGTGGGTCCCGTCCCCGCTGAGCATGAGCACCAGGCCCTTTGGTTTTTCGGTGATTTCCCTTACACTGCCAAGCTCCATCAGGAGTTCTGCAGCCGCCCGGTTATCGCTGCTTTCCAGATAAATAAGGTCCTGACCAAGTTTGTTTTTCAGTTCCCAGGACCTGCCTGTGATTATGATTTTCCCGTGGTCGATAATGCTTATCCTGTTGCTGAGCTGGTCGGCTTCGTCCATGTAGTGGGTGGTAAGGAAAATGGTGGTCCCCTCCCGGTTAATCTCCCTCACGTATTCCCAGATCCTGATCCTGGTCTGGGGGTCGAGGCCGATTGTCGGCTCGTCCATGAAAAGCACTTTCGGGCGTGTCATAAGCCCCCGGGCAATTTCGAGCCTTCTTTTCATCCCCCCGCTCAGGTACTTTGTCCGGGTGTCCCCTTTTCCCTCAAGCTGGACAAGCCGGAGCAGTTCTTCGGTCCGCCTCCTCCGTTCTTCCTTTGGCATGGAATAGAGCCTGCCGTGGTATTCCAGGGTCTCCCGCACGGTCATGTCCCGGTCCAGAGTCAGTTCCTGAAAGACAATGCCGATGGATTCCCGGACCTTTTCTGGCTCTTTTGCCACGTCATATCCGGCAACTTTCGCAGTCCCTTTCTGGAGCTTCAGGAGGGTGGTCAGGATGTTGATAACCGTGCTCTTTCCCGCCCCGTTCGGGCCAAGAAAAGAGAAGATCTCGCCTTTCCGGACGTTGAAACTGATCTTATCTACAGCTTTTACGTCTCCAAAAGAGTGTTCGAGATTTTCCACTTCGATTATATTGCTATCCAAAGCTCAGACCCCGATACCCAAAACTTCAATTTCAAACTTCAATGTTAGTCCCCAAAGTTCTTCCCACAGGAATATTAAGCATCCAGTGATAAATAGCTATTTTTACTATTTTCGTTTTGTCCGGTCATTATATATTTGCGGACTTATATATAACAAGCCATATAATCCAGACTGTTGTATCCTGACTGGATTCTTCAATAAGTTTGACTTCTGGAGAAATTATTGAAAGGGGGGAAGTATTATCATGAACAGCAATATCATGGACAATAATATCCGGAATGTACGATTTCCGTCTTTGCCCATTGAAGAGTGGGAAGACACAAAGGATACTCTGCACCTGTTTATGCAAATTGTGGGGAAAATCAGGCTTGGCTTATTTCCGAAAAAGAACCACTGGTGGCATGTGCCTTTCTATGTCTCAACGCGGGGGCTTACTACCGGACCCATTCCCTATAAGAATTTCATTTTCGAGATGGAGTTTGATTTCAGGGAACATGTGCTGAGGATTGATTCAAGCAGCGGGGATTCCAGGAACATTGAGCTTGAAGGGCTTTCAGTCGCCCGGTTTTATAAAGCCGTATTCTCTGGTCTCTCTGAATTTGGAATAGAGACCAGCATCCTGGCAGTCCCGTATGATGCCCCGGATGTCAGCACGGAACCTTTCGAAACGGATGAAAAGCATGCTGCATATGACAGAGAGTACGTAAAGAGGTACTGGCAAATCCTTTTGCAGGTCGATTCGATCTTCCAGGTATTCAGGGGGCAGTTCATAGGGAAATGTTCTCCGGCACATGTTTTCTGGCATCACGGGGACCTGGCTCTGACCCTGTTTTCGGGAAGACCTGCCAGGGTAAGGGAAGGGGCAGGTCCAGTTGAACGGGAAGCCTACTCCCATGAGGTGATCAGCTTCGGGTTCTGGGCAGGAGATAAAAATGTGAGGGAACCTGCTTTTTATGCCTATGCGGCCCCGCAGCCTGAAGGGCTTATGGAAGAACCGCTCCGCCCGAAAGAAGCTTTCTGGAACCCTGAAGCCGGGATGGCACTTCTCATGTACAACAGCATAAGGGAGGCGGAGTCTCCGGGGCAGAAGGTGCTGGACTTCCTGGAAAGCGTGTATCTTGCCGGGGCAAAAAGGGCAAATTGGGATATTGAAGCATTCAGGCTTCCTTCATACGAAAAACAGCCTGAGAAATCATCTGGTGCAATTCCGGCCCACTGAATAGGGAAAGCCGGTTTGCGGTTTTTCTTTTTTTCAAGATTTTATATGTCAGCAGTGTGCCTGCTAACTTCATTAAGGTGCTCAGTAAAATTAGTATCATGCCGTAAAAGTCAGTATGGAATCTTAACTTCAATGAAGTATTCATTAAAGTTATTGCAGTACCTATTAAAGTTATTACAGTACCTTTTAAAGTTATTACACTACCTTTTAAAATTATTACAGTACCTTTTAAAATTATTACAGTACCTTTTAAAGTTATTACAGTACCTTTTAAAGTTATTGCAGTACCTTTTAAAGTTATTGCAGTGCCTATTGAGGTTATTACAGTGCTTTTTAAAGTTATTGCAGTGCCTTTGTGCACTACTAAAATCTCTCCCGGTCTCTATTGCTTCTGCTCTGTTTTCCACTTTTTTTCATGCAAAAGCCACCCGTCTCAGGCGGGTGGTGAGAACCCGAAGTATGATTGCACGCGACTTAAGGTTACACAATTATAGTCTCGAACGTAAGTATTTACACTTGCTTTATAACCATGGAAGACACAGAAAGCACGGAAGGATTGTGCCTCTATCTCCTTTATTCCGTGTTTTCCGTGCTTTCTGTGGTTAAACTTTCACTTGAGATTGGTGAAAGAATTTGGGCACTTGACTATAAAAGTAAAGTGGAAAAAAAGATGGAATTGTGCCCTCAGGGGGGCAAATTCCTGATAGAGGGTACTTACAGAGAAAGGGTATTAACGGATTCTTTTCTCAAATCCCCTTGAAATAGTGCCCTGTCGTATACTCCACATTTCTTGCTGCCTTCAACATGGCTTCTTTTCCGGAAAGGGCTTTTTTGTATGCTTCCGTGATTTCCACAACCTCCCTGTCGCTGTTCAGGGACAGGTTCAGGCGGAACACGTCAGCCCCGTATTTTTTCAGTTTATCGACATATTTCAACATGTCAAGCACTTTTGAGTTGTAGATCAGGGTCCGGGTCCCTTCTCGCTTGACCGGATAATCGGAACCGTCCTGGCCGGAAAGGAGCACATCACTGTTTTTATTTACCAGCTTCCGGTCAACCAGGGGTTTCAGGAGGTCGTTTTCCGTAATCAGCATCAATTCCCGGCCATAGACTGCGATTTCGGTCTGGCCTGCCCCTTCGCAGGTCTCCAGCGCTTCGCAGACGTTCTTTACCTCGCTCAGGTTCAGTTCGCTTGAGAGGGTTGCCCTGTACGCTCCTGCCTGGTAGAAAGTGCTTGCGGTAAAGGCGTTGAAGGTGTTGAACTCCTTCTGGGCGACAAAAGGAATTCCCAGAGTTTTTGCAAGCTGCACCGTACCCAGGCTGGAACATGCGATGCTGAAGCCTGCGTCCCGGACTTTTTCGATTAGGGGGATAAGGGCTTCCAGTTCCCTGTCGTGGTTTACTATGGGGAGGATGAAGACGAGTTCCAAGCCTCCGGCTTTCAGGTCTTCCAGTTTTCCTTCGTTTTCGGAGCTTTTTAGCTCCTCGAAGGTGGAAATCGGGATATAGATAATATCTGCACCCGCTTCGGCTGCCCGGAGCAGGGAAGAAACTTTGCCTACTTCAACGCTCAGGAGAGGCTTTCCGGATTCCTTTACTGTAACATTTGCTGCAGCTTTTTCCGAGCCTCCACCGATTTTCGAACTTGCCTGTGTACTGCACAGAGCGGTGAAATCTGAAACATCGGGTTTTTTTTGCTCTTTTTTATTTGCTTTGAGGATTTTTTCAAGCAGGAGGTCTGAAGCCTGGCGCCTTGTGCCCTTCAGTACCCCGACCGGGATGAAGATGTTCTCGTCGGCTTCGATCTCGACGCCTACGGCTTCAAAGGGAGTGCCACCAAGGCTTTCCATTGCCCTCCTTACCTGTTCTTCCGTGGTGGGAGCTTTCTGGGCTTCCTGGACGACGTAATCACCGGTAAATTCGGCAGTTTTGCCATATTCGGTTTCGTTTCCGGCTTCAATTCCGGTTTCGTTTCCGGCCTCATTTGCTGTTTTAATTTCGACTGTAAACCTTTCCCCTTTCCTGGCTTTTGCTTTCAGGCTTACGGGGATAAGCTTCATTTCGGTTTTTTGCAGGGTATTAAGGAGTTCGTTGTCAGTTGTAATATACAATTCGTCCCTGATGCGCACTGCCCTGCCAGTTTTGGGACTGATTTCAAGGCCCACTTTTTCGCCTTTCTTTGCGCTCTTAACACGTTCCCCACGGAGAGTGATTATGCCGTTTATTGCCGAGCCTATCATCCGTTCCCTGGCAAAAAGGCTGATCCCGTCTTTTATGTGGATGTCTTCGTTCAGTTGAACAGTGAGTTTGGTAGCGCTTTTTGAACGGCCAATATCCACTACCCTGCCGAGGAAGGCTCCGTAGTTGGAGCTGTACTTCGGGTGGGAGACACCTTTTTCCCCGAGGATAAAGCCTTTTGTATAGCCCCTGTAGAAGAGTTTTGCAAGTTCGGATTCCTTTGCTTCAATTTCTTCCTTGCTTAAGTGTTCCCCGGTCCTGCAGATCTGTTCGACTGCGGCTTTGTAGGCTGCTGAACTGCCGGTCACGTACTCGGATTTTTTCATCCGACCTTCGATCTTGAGGCTTTCAACCCCGGTTTTAACTATCTCGTCCAGGCCGGGGAGGGTACAGAGTTCGGCACAGCTGATCGGGTAGCTGCCCCCTATATATTTTTCGTCAATGTCCCTGCCGTTTACAAGAAAGCTGTAGCGCCGGCGGCAGGGCTGGGCACAGGCTCCCCGGTTTGCACTCCGGTCATGGAGAAAGCTGCTGAAGAGGCACTTGCCGGAGTAGGAGTAACAAAGAGCCCCGTGCACGAAGACCTCGATCCCGACGTCCGAGTGGTCCACGATGTCCTTGAGTTCGGCGGTGCTAAGTTCCCTTGAGACTATGACCCTTTTTGTCCCGAGCCCTGAAGCAAAATCGACTCCCGCTTTGCTGTGGATCGTCATCTGGGTGCTGGCATGCAGGGCCAGGTCAGGGTAGATTTCTCTAAGAAGCCGGAGGAGCCCCAGGTCCTGCAGGATAACCGCGTCGATCCCGGCGGCATAAGCCCTGTCTATTATTTCCAGGGCTGCCTGCATTTCCTTTTGCTTGATTGGGATGTTCAGGGCTACGTAGACCTTGACCCCGTGGGAATGGGCAAGGTCAACGGCGGCTTCCAGGTCTTCGGGTGTGAAGTTCTTTGCCCCCTGGCGGGCATTGAATTCGCCTACCCCCAGGTAGACGGCATCAGCTTTTCCTTTTATAGCGGCGAGCAGGGCGTCGTAGTCGCCGGCAGGGGCAAGGATTTCCGGAGGAGTGCAGGTGAAATTTTTGTCAGACATGTCGGATCAGCGTTTGTTGTTTTCAGGCAGCTGAAAGTTTTGGCAAATTTGAAGAAAAAGGGCTTACGCAAATCATTTCAGAACCGGTTTAAAACGTAAAGGAGCTTCTCACATAAAAATGGATGGTATTATCAGGGGGCGTTTCCCGCCAGTTCCGAGGGTTCGCCCTTGCGCAGGAAGTCCAGGACAGCCTTCGAATATTCGGCTGGCAAAAACCGCTCACCTCAGTGCTTTGCTCCTTCGAATACAATATAATCTGCCTCTGGCAGCTTTTCTGCAATCTCAAGAGTGATTGAGGGAGGTGTGAATTCGTCGTCCGTCCCGACTAAAAGCAGGGTCTTGCTCCTTATTTCAGGCAGGTGTTCGTAAGTGCCGTTCCATTTCAGGTTTGCATCTGCCTGTTTCCGGACTGCCGGGTCCAGGTCGGAATTTACGGCACAGGACCGAAGCAGGTTTTCCAGGAGGAATGTTTCAGGGACGCTTACGCTGTAAGCTGCCGAGGAGAGGATAAGTTTATCCACTTTTTCCGGATGGTTGATTGCCATTTCCTGGGCAATTGAGGCACCCATAGACGTGCCTAAAACATGGGCTTGCGGAATTTCGAGGGCATCAAGCAGGCCTGCAGCATCCCCTGCCATCAGTTCCGTGGAATAAGGTTCCTCGTTGTCGGAAGAGTACCCTATCCCCCTGTTATCGTAGCTTATAACCCTGTAGTCCTGTGCCAGACACTCGACAAAAGTTGCATTCCACATGTCCATAGTCCCTCCGAACCCCATGATAAGCAGAAGGGGCTCTCCTGAACCGAACTCCCTGTACCCGAGCTCTACGCCGTTAACGGAGGCGTACTTTACAGGGGAGGAATTGAGGGAAAAATCGGTAGATTCCTTTTGGGCTCCTTCCGAATAAAACCCAGAACATCCTGAACTTGCAAGAACTGTGAGGACCAGCGAGAGAATGATGAAAGTCTTAAAATTCATGAACGTCTTAAGATTCATAAACGTCTTAAGATTCATAAACGTCTTAAGATTCATAAGAGTACAACAATCATGGATGATAGAATAAAGATTCCCTCAAGGTCTGGAAGCTATACGGCCATGTCAATTTTTATATATATTTACTGTTATCAGTTCCAATCTCCTTATTTTCCAGGCCTTTCAGGCTCAAAAAGCAGTAAATTATCCTTTCTTTCGACAGTTGGCTTTTTTGCCGGATTTCTCTACTTATGAACTAAAACAGGGCATTTACAGGAAAAAACGCACCAGTTTCTACAATATTCCGGGAAAAGTAAAACGAAATCGAAATATTAAAGTAAGTGAAAAAAGACTTTAATTATACAGGCAAATAATTTTCTGGAATTTGTTGAAATTAAACATCAAGTCCCGGACATGGCAGAAGAAAGATATATTTGATCCACGGAGCATACAGATGGCCAGCTGTACCTGAGGACATACTCTCTTCGCCTTGCCCTGAGATCCTTTCCGTTTTTGTCTGTTCCGTTTTTACCTTTCCGTTTTTGTCTGTTCCGTTTTTACCTTTCCGTTTTTACCTTTCCGTTTTTACCTTTCCGTCTTTTTGCCTGTATTTGGGGAAATCCTGTCTGGCAATTAGAACCAGTAATCCGTTTTTGGATTTCAACCTATAAATCCAAACTTTAGGCAATTTGTGTAAACATAACGATTTTATATTTACAATAAAGTTATAATATTGATTTGTATATATAGCTATCTATCACTTTTATATTATTATGTTCCGGAAGTTTCCAATTTACGCTAACGTGCAGCTTATCCAAGGGGGTGAACTTACTGATATTTTTTATTAATTTCTGTGATTTTTTTTTGAAATTTAGTATTTTATTCGCCAAAAATTCTTAATTTGATCCGAAGTTTCCTATTCAAGCCCGGATTCAGGGCAGATTTTTGAAAGCATTTTCCTTTCATAATTCCATATTTTTTGAAGCGAAAAGGCTCTAGAGTGGTGCAAAATAAATGATGAATTTTTTTACATGTAGATGTGTGCGTTCGGGACTGAAAGTCGGATTTGAGTGCACTTTCAAAATAAAAAGAAGTTCGTGGACTGAGGTGTCCACGAAGTATTCTATGAAGTATTTAGGAGGTATTTAAGATATCTTTACAGAGCATCCATTAAGTGTTCATGAAGTATTTCCAAAGCTTACGGTTTTCTTACTCGCCGTAGCAGGCTTTTAAGTGCTCTTCAGAAGGCGGTTTAGTTGCCAGGCTCACGACGACTGCCACGATCAGGGCAAGGGGTGTTGCGACGAGTATCGGGTCAACAACGGTACAGGTGCCGGAAAGCAGAGTCGTTTTTCCGAAAAGAGCCTGGCTTATCCCAAGGGGTGCGGCTTCTTTTGCATGCACGAAAGTGAGCCAGAAGAGGCTGCTGAAAGTCCCGACAAGGAGGCTTGCGATTGCTCCTTCTTTTGTCATGCGCTTCCAGAAAAGGGCGCCTGAATACATCGGGAGGAAGGCAGCGGCACAGAGCCCGAAGAATATTGCGGTTGCCCTTGCAATGATGCTTATGGGCAGGATGTAGGCAAGGATTACACTTATAAGGATGGTTATTGCAATTCCCAGTTTGGTTACGGTGACGGCCTTTCCATACTCACCTTTCTTTATGTACTCCCGGTAAAAATCGTGTCCTATTGCCGTTCCCATCGTATGGAACTGGGAACTCAACGTGGACATAGCGGCGGCAAGTAGTGTCAGCATGAAAAGCATCACAAAAACATCAGGCATTGAGCTGTTGATGTATTCCGGGATGATAAGGTCCGTATTTCCTTTTGCAACAGCAAGTGAGATTAAGCCTTGTGTTTTGTAGAAGTAGGCATTCGAAAGGGCTCCCACGGTAAATGCGACCCCCGTCATCATGAAGATGAATGGGCCACCGACAAGGATTGCCCTGTTCAGGGCCCTGTCGTCCTTAACCGTCATGAACCTGACTGCAAGCTGGGGCTGGGCGAGTACTCCCACTCCGACACCAAGGACAAGGGTCGAGACGAGAGTCCACCAGATAGGGGAGCCTAAGGCCGGCATTGCAGTCCAGCCAAGGTGCCCTCCTTTAGCCAGAGCTTCGGGGACCAGCGGAGCCATGTCGGTGAGCATCCGGTGCGCCTCCGCAACACCGCCAAGTTTCGAGTAGGTCAGGACCATAAGAATTCCCATTCCCACGAACATGAGGGTTCCCTGGAGGGCATCGGTGTACATGACCGCAATCAGCCCGCCCGTTATCACATAGGCGGCGATTATAATTGTAAAGATCAAAACAGCGACATCATAATTTATCCCGAGTGCGGTTTCAAGGAACCTGGCAGCCCCGATGAGTACGATCCCCGCGTAAAGGGGCATGAAGAGCCCGATAAGGATTCCGGAAAAACCCTGTATAAACCTTGACTGGAAACGTTTTCCCAGCAGTTCCGGGAAGGTGACGGCGTTGAGGTTGCGCCCGATGCGCCTTGTCCTTGACCCGAATAAAACGAATGCAACAAATATTCCCACAAATACGTTCATGAACGTGAGCCACAAAAGTCCCATCCCAAGGGCTCCTGCAGCTCCTCCGAACCCGACTATTGCAGAAGTACTGATGAAAGTCGCACCATATGACAGGGCAAGGATGTAAGAATGAATTTTCCGCCCTGCGATCATGTAGTCATCTATATCTTTCGTTTTTTTGTAGCCCAGCCATCCGAGATAGAAGATTACCATCAGATAGAGCAGGACTATTACTCCAAAAACCGGGGTGTTTACTGCCATTACTCCGCAGCCTCCTTTTCCGCACTTTCAATCCGTTTTGGGCACTCGGCAATTTCTTTTTCAATTTCTTCTTCCGCACCCACATTCCACTTCAGAGCACCGTATAGGATGCATCCGAATGCGCTCAAAAAGCAGAGAACATATGCAATCCAGATCTGGGGATCATAAATTCCTAGCATTTTTTATCTCCAGTCAAGTATCTAATGTTATTTGGGAAATTATGTTACAATGATACATGTTAGCATATAACATAAATTAAGCTATCGTGGGCAGAAAAAATAAGGAGTCCAGGTTTACAGCTCAGAAAAGTTTCCGTGGCCATCTTATGAGTAATAATTCACTAACGAGCATCTCAAAAGCGAGCATTTCGTGAACCATCATTTCTTGCAGGAAGGGTTCGTGAGATTTAGCAGATTTTTTTGCGGTTGCTGGCTTTTTTTTCATATCGGAGTCGGGAAGTGAGACCGGGCTTAAGGGAGGAGACATGCTTAAAAAGAAGGCACGGTAAAAAGAGAGTCCGGTAAAAAGAGCATCTTGTGGGTATAAAAGGGATAAGGGATTTAGATCTTTTTTCCTAAATCCCCTCGGAGCGGCACTGCATATTTTCCGTTTTTCGGTTAGATTCCTGTTTTTTGTGTAGACCCCCACGGTTTTAAAAACAAGGTGCTTGATCACAATGCTTTTAAATTTCCCCAACCCGCGGGATATGTGCCGCTTTCCTGATAATTTCCCCACTTCTCCAAGTCATTGCTGACTTTCTTCATCCTGATAGGTTCTGCACTTTTTTGTTTTTACTCTGTGGTCTTGTTGTATTGTCTGTCGCTTTGCTTGTAGCTCTCAAGATGCAGCTTTGCTTGTACCTCTCAGGCTACAGTCTTAAATTGTTTTCTTAGATCATATATTTACTTGAGTGTAATATATATACAGTGAAATATGATAATACGACCTTGAGACAGTTGCATTATTCTTATTGTGTTGGCTCAATGATATAATCCTTGAGAAAAATAGGTCCTGTGAGGCACTATTCTGAGATTTTCATTGTTATCAATTCTGATGCCGTTTGGTAAAAGAGAGATTTGCTAAAAAGGCACTTTGTTTAAAAAAGCTAAGGTATTTGGAAAATAGGTATTTCAGGTCCCTTTTGGACGCTGTTGTGGGGCCAAAAGGCTCCTCTCAAGTAGCCAGTCTCGTCATGTGCGGCAACATTCTCGGTGCCTTGATTAATATATGGGCACCAAATTTTTGCCTGCAGGGAAATGTGCCTGAAGATTTATATGATTTTGAGCTTCTATCTCTTTAAACTATTTCTTCAAAATTATCCAGCACCGAAAACATAAATTCCTTTGACCCGGTAAGATACTCTTCCTGCCCAAGCATCTCCTCCTTTTCCTGGATAAACGGGCCATTTCCTATCTCCTCTCCGAACCTGCTGATCATGGACTCAACTCTTTCATCGTGCACTTCGGGGTGGAACTGCATCGCAACAACTCTTCCATCATAAATGAAAGCCTGGTTCCTGCACCCTTCGCTCTCGAAAAGGTGCACCGCCCCTTCCGGCAGGTCAAAAGTCCGCCCGTGCCAGTGAAAGACCGTGATCTCTTCCGGCAGCCCTTCCAGAAATTTTGTTTTGTCCCCGGTTGGGGCTTTTCGGATCGGGTACCAGCCCATTTCCCTGTTTCCGTTTTCAAACACCTTTGCGCCGAGCACATCGGCAAGCAACTGCGCCCCCAGGCAGATCCCGAGCACCGGTTTCCCTGCTGCGATGACCTGTTTGATGAACTGCTTTTCAACTATGAGCCAGGGGTTTTCGGCATAGTCGCAGATGCCCATTGGCCCGCCCATGATGATCAGGAGGTCAAAGGAGTCCATTTCGGGCTGCTTTTCGGTTTCATAAAAGCGGGTAGATTCCAGGGGGTAGCCTCTGGTTTCGGCGTATTCTTCGATTGTGCCGAGGGTGTTTATGGCTGAGTGCTGGAGGCAGTGGAGTTTCATGATAAGTCTACCTGATTTTTATGTAAAATATTTTATCGGGATTAACTTTAACTTATCTACAATAGAAACTTATGGCGCTTACTATAAAAATCGGTTGTAAATTGGGCTAGATTCCTATCTATGCAAATTTCCTGAAACAGATTTTTGAAAATACCCCCCGTCAGTCATTGAAATACCTTTTTTGGTCATCCCGCTGTACATCTTATAGTTATCAGAATAGATTTTTTGTATATTCTGCTGCACATTTGTCATATATTCTAATTTTAATAAAATCTATTTAAATTAATTTCCCCCGATGTTGATTTCTAAGCAATAATCCAAAAGCCTTTTAAATAAAAATGCTCTTTCCGTATAGGGGGATAGTGTGAATAAATTCGTTATTAAGTTCATTATAATCGTTTTTTGTTTGATGCTTATTTTAGTTCCCGCTGCAGGGACCGGGGATACCCGCACGGAAGGGTGTGAAACGGAAAGCCTGGAAGAATGTGAGACGGAAAGTGTGTCTTACTGTGTAGATGAAGACGATGATGAGCCAGCTCCCGAGGAAGCTCAGGTGAGCAGTGAGGGAAAGTTCAGGGTCGGGCCGGTTGTCAAGCTCAGGCCTGTCAACGATGTGATTGATTCGGGGGATGACGGGTTGATAGAGATGTACATGGATAACCCGACCATTAACGAAGTTAACCTGAGCGTGGACGTGCGAGTCAGTGTTCCTGCCGGGATTCATGTAAATGGGGAAGGGTTCGGACAGGCTGCTGCTGCCGGAACTGTCTACGGGACCTTCACGGTTCCGCCGGGGCAGGCAAGGACCGTGTACCTGAATGTCAAAGCCGATAAGGTTGGCACTTTTACCCTTCACCTGACCGGGCTGTACTATCCGGAAAACAACAAGGACAGTTATTACCCCATATCGCTTACCCATCCCTTTGTCGTAAATGAGGTTTCCGAAGACATAGAGGAGGTGCCTGAGCCCACCGATGGGGAAGGGGACCCGGACGGTGGCAAGGGGACAGGCACACAAGCTGAAACCGTACCAGGGCCTGGGGTTGTGTGCGCTTTGCTGGCTTTTGCGGGAGTCGCCTTTTTCAGAACTAGGCGGAAATCCTGATGTTGAAGAACAGATGAGATGAACGCGTAATGCTGAAAAATCGGTGATGAAAAAGTAAACCCTATTTTTCATTTTTTAATGCCTGCTCAAAACTTTAAAGGAAGAATCGGATTCCTTTCTTATTCTCGGGGGGATCGTTATTGCTGTTCAGGAATTCCAGGGTCAAGAAATCTTTAATCAACATCTCTCGTTTCATCACAGCCAGGTCTGTTAAATCTCAATTCAATATATCTCAATTCAATATATCTCAATTCAAGACATCTCAATTCAATATATCTCAATTCAATATATCTCAATTCAAGACATCTCAATTCAAGACATCTCAATTCAAGACATCTCAATTCAAGACATCTCAATTCAAGACATCTCAATTCAAGACATCTCAATTCAAGACATCTCAATTCAAGACATCTCAATTCAAGACATCTCAATTCAAGACATCTCAATTCAAAACATCTCAATTCAAGACATCTCAATTCAAAAAATCCAATTCAAAATTGCTCTTTTCCGTGTTTTTTTTGATGCTTTTGCTTTGCATTCCGGTGGCAGCTGACGAAGAACAGGCTGACCTGGCTGTTCTGGGAATCGTCCCGGATATTCCCGAGCCGCAGATAGGGGATGACGTGATTTTTACTGTGGAATATGCAAATCTCGGGAACCTGAGTAATGAAAGTTTTGTAATTTTTCTTTTTGTTGATGGAACTCTGGTAGGGGAGATGGATGTGTTTCCCCTTGATGCGGGGGAAGGTGCAAGTGTTGATTTTTTATTTCATATCGGGGAGGATATGGGAATCGGAGAACACTCCGTTATTGCGGTGATTGATGCCTCCGGCCAGGTCCCCGAAACTGATGAGTCGAATAATGATTTTGAGGATTATTTTTTCGTAAGTGGAAACGAAAACCCCGACCTCTTTGTCGAAGATATCTTATGGATGCCGGAATTTCCGAAAACCGGGGACGAAGTGACTTTTTCAGTAATGTACGGCAACCGGGGGACCCGTAATGCGGGAAATGGTTTTGGCATCTGTCTCTATGTCGATGATTCACAGGTCGCTTATGAATGGGTTGATGATCTCCAGCCCGGAGAATCTTCTGTTTGCGAATGTACCTGGACTGTTGACCCGGATTTCCCGGATGTTCTGGAAGGTGAACATAAGGTTGCCGCTTACATCGACATGGAGGACGAAAACGAGGGTTCAGGGGATATCGAGGAAAGCGATGAGACGAACAACAACTTCTCGAAGACATTCCAGGTAAGTGAGGACGAACCTGAAAGTGGGGATGAACCTGAAAGTGGGGACGAATCAGAGGGTGAGGTAGAACCTGAAAGTGAGGTAGAACCTGAAAGTGAGGTAGAACCTGAGAGTAAGGAAGAACCTGGAAGTGAGGGAGAACCTGAGAGTAAGGAAGAACCTGAGAGTAAGGAAGAACCTGGAAGTGAGGGAGAACCTGGAAGTGAGGGAGAACCTGGAAGTGAGGGAGAACCTGGAAGTGAGGGAGAACCTGGAAGTGAGGGAGAACCTGGAAGTGAGGGAGAACCTGGAAGTGAGGGAGAACCTGGAAGTGAGGGAGAACCTGGAAGTGAGGAAGAACCTGAGGGTGAGGTAGAACCCGAAAGTGGGGACGAATCAGAGGGTGAGGTAGAACCCGAAAGTGAGGTAGAACCTGAGAGTAAGGAAGAACCTGAGAGTAAGGAAGAACCTGAGAGTAAGGAAGAACCTGAGGGTGAGGAAGAACCCGGAAGTGACGGAGGACCTGATTTAGTAATTGAAGAAATTACCTGGGACCCTGCAAGCCCGAAAACCGAAGATGAGGTTACTTTTTCCGTAAAGTACGGGAACCATGGCAGCCTGAGTTCGGGAAAAGATTTTTACATCTGTCTGTATGTTGAAGACTCCAGGCTCGGCTATGAGAAAGTTCCTGTCCTTCAGGCAGGAGAGTCAGCTGTCTACGAATTTTCCTGGAAGCTTGCCCGGGATCTGGAAGGGGGTGACTATCAGGTTACGGCGTATATTGATATGAAGGATAAGGCCGGGTATTCGGAGTATGTCGAGGAAGAAAGCGAGGCAAACAACGATTTTTCCGGCACGGTACAGGTCGAGAAAATCCGGAGTTCCGGGAAACTGGATATTTCGGTCGCGGATGAAAGTACCGGGGAGCCGGTGGAAGGGGTTGAAGTTTATCTTGACAATACGTTTATCGGGTCCACCGATCAGGAAGGCTTTATCCGCAGCGAAGCTGCCCAGGGAGAAACTCATATCGTAAACGTCCTGAACCCCGATTACTTTGAATCGATGAAAGAGGTGGAAATGGGGTATGATGAATTAACAGGCGTTAAAATGGAAATAGTCTGTGCAAAAGTTCCCCTGACTTTGAACGTGGAAGACTCTTTCGGGCAGCCTGTCAGCAATGCTGAAGTTTTTATCGGGAACAATTTTACAGGTTCTACTGACCTTGAAGGGGTCCTTGAAGTCCGAATGATTCAGGAAAGTGATGTGATGGTCAGGGTTGAGAAAGAAACATATTACCCGACCGAAGGGCAGATACACGTGGGAAACAGGGGTGATTTTTACACCCTGGCCCTGAAGCAGGAAGACCCCAGGGCTCCCACGATAGAAGTTTCCGGGATTTCCGAAATAGGGGACGAAGATTCCATTCTCGAGGACGGGGAAGAGCTTGAACTGGACTTCTTCGTCAGGGATGAAAGCGGGATTAAAACAGTCCGGGTAGAAATTGACGGAACCTTGATAGATACCTTCCATGAGGAAGGGGCTTACAAAACCGTTATGGGGCCTCTGTCGGCAGGGGACCACCTGATAGAAATCAAAGCCTCTGACCTCGATGAAAATGAACACAAAAACCACAAAGAAATCCCCCTGGAAGTTTCCGAGAAAGGCCCGTCAGTAGCCTTCCAGTGCACTAAAAAAGAGCTCAATGTAGGGGAAACTGCGGTTTTCGACCTGGGGGTGATGAACCCTCTCGGAGGCAAAAAAATGAACGTACAGCTCGTTGTCAGGCCTCCAAGCGGGGTCTCGGTTTCGGGTTCATATTTTGTCACAAGCGGTGGGGGAATGTATCAGGCCAAGTATACGCTTGATCCCGGCAGTGATGTCAGGACCATCTCCCTTGAAATGATTGGCAATGAAGAAGGAAAACACACCGTTGAAGCGGATGTCTTCTACTCTTTTGAGGAGGACAAAACCTACTCCCAGCATGATTCCCTGAGCCTCGACGTAAAGGCTTCAGACTCTCCTTTTTCTTCAAAAGGGACCCGGGAATCCGTTGAAAGCTTTAATCCCGAATCTATTCTTGGCCCGGTTGAAGATTTTATTCCCGAACCAGTTAAAAGTTTTATTTCCGAAGCTCCGGCTTTCACAGGGCTGGTTTTTATTTTTGTGGTGCTTCTGTTGCTTAGCTCTTCCAGAAGAAAGAAATGAGGGGAAGTTTGAGCTCTTTTATTTCATTCCCTTTCATCTCTTTCATCTCTTTCATTCATTTTCATCTCAAAACTCCAGGGTCTTTCCATCTCCACCAATAATCGTCTTCTTTCCGTCCTTGGAGATGTATTTCAGGGAAACGTTTCCTTCGGTGTCGTATTTGGTGAAGACAGTTGTGTTCTTATCTTCGGACCACATGTATTCGAAGGTCGAGGTGCCTTCTTCACCTGTGGTTTCAAGGGCGGCTTTGCAGAGGGTTTCCCCTTCGAATTCTTCTTTCCCGATTACGGTCATGTCAAGGGCTTTTTTTGTGATCGGATTTGTGACCTTGACGTGGGAGCCAACCGGACACCATTCATCCTCCATGGTTCCGGGGAGGTCTACTTCGATTTCCGTGTCGTTATCGGAAATTGAAAACTTCGTTCCACCCTCACTGAGGCAGCCGGATGTGAACAGGGTGGCTGTAAGGAGTAAGATTACCAGGGTTGTTAGTGTTTGTTTTTTTGACAGGTTTCATCCCACCTTATGTTTTCAGAGTTTTTCTTCCTGAGTACAGATGGGAAGTAACCAATAAAAAATTATTCTACTATTTCAGGCAATTTTCGGGTCAGGAGATTTAATAAAAAGAATATGCAGAGTTCTCTTAGTTTTAAATTCCTGTCCTATTATTTGTTCGAAACATTTTTTAATTTTTCATTCATTAAACATATTCACATAATCAATAAATTTGCGATTAATGCAATATTTTTTGTACTGAACTGCCAATATCATACTGAATTGCCAATATCATACGGGTGACAAAAATAATTTGACATGAAGGGGAAGTGTTCAGTATTAACTTTGGTGCAGCGAAGGCTGACGTGGATGAATTTTCCTGGATGAAGCAGCTCCTCTCAACCAGCCCTGAGCCCATATTCAGGGTGGGAAAAGACGGGAAGGTGCTCTATGCGAACGAGGCAGGTACTCCTTTGCTTGAGATCTGGGGTATCCGTACAGGAGATGCACTTCCTGAAAATATTGCATGTTTTGCCCGAAAAGTCCTCCGGGAAAGGGAGCCCCGGAATTTAGTTGTAAAAGGAGGGGAAAAGGAATACTCACTCATGTTCAAGCCTTTTGATGAGGAATTCGTCCACATCCACGGGATAAATCTCAGTTCCCGGAAACCGGACGAAGAAAAGCCGCGTCTGCAAGAACACCAGCAGCGAGTTCTTTCCAGGTTGGGGGAACTGTCTCTTTCATCAGCAGGCCACCAGACTCTGCTGGATAAGACCGCAGCTATGGTTGCCTCTGTCCTTGAAGTCGAATCCTGCGAAATTCTAAAGTTTCCTCAAACAATCCACTCCTCAACCACTGCGCAGCCTCCTGCAGATCATGAGTTTGCCGGAGGGATCAGCGTTCCCTTCAAAATTCAGGGCGCATCCCCCCGAGTGATAACCCTGTACAGTAGAAAGCAAAGGGAGTTTACCCCGGAAGATGTACACTTCATGGTGGCTGTCCTTACCCTGCTAACTAAAATTCTCGAATATGGGAAGTTTGACCGGAAGCTCCGGAGCAGGATACTATTTCTTGAGACCCTGCTTGAGATCATTCCCTCCCCGATTTTTTTCCGGGACCGGAACGGAGTCTCCGGGGGTTCCAACGACCTTTTTTCCCGGCATGTAGCGGACTTTTCAAGGGAATCAATTCCGGGGCATTCCCTACCTGAACTGGAAGAAGTGCTTCAAAAAGAACTTCCGGGATTTTACAGTAAAAATGCAGGAACCATTTTGGGTGAGGACTCGGAGCACCTGGGGATAATGGTGGACATCAGCGAGCTGAGGGAGAACAGGGAAGCTCTGAGGGTGGCCCTTGAAGTGCAGAAAGTCCTCTGGACCGTTATCAACAACAGCCCTGCCGTGGTCTTTGTCTGGCGAAATGAGGAAAACTGGCCTTCGGAATTCGTATCCGAAAACGTGTCCCAGTTCGGGTACTCGGTTGAGGACTTCACCTCCGGAAAGTTTCTTTACGGGAACATAATCCACAGGGAAGATATTGACAGGGTCTGTGCCGATCTCGACCGCTGCATTGAGGAAGGGTATGAAAGTTTCAAGATGGAGTACCGGATATTCACAAAAGAAGGGGCACTGCGCTGGGTTGACGAAAGGACTTTTATCCAGAGGGATGCGGAGGGCAATGCCACTCTTTTACAGGGCGTGGTCATTGACATCACCGAGAGGAAAGTTGCGGAGGAAGCTCTTGCGAAAGCAGAGCAGCTCCGGAAAAAGGAGATAAATCACAGGATCAAGAACAACCTGCAAATCGTCTCTTCCCTCCTGGACCTTCAGGCGGAAAAATTCAGCGATGAGAAAGTTGTTGAGGCTTTCCGGGAAAGTGAAAACCGCATCGTGTCAATGTCCCTCATCCACGAAGAGTTGTACGAGTCCGGCGACCTGGACTACCTAGATTTTAGCTCCTACATTCGTAAATTGATCGCGGACCTCCTCAGGTCATATAACGTGGGGAGCTCTGAGATCCGTCTGCATCTGGACGTAGAAAGGGTAGTCCTCGGAGTTGATACGGTAATTGCACTGGGAATCATTATCAATGAACTGTTTACCAATTCTCTTAAGTATGCTTTTAGGGCAGGGACCCTGGGAGAAATCCATATCACACTGCTCAGGGAGGGAATCGGTGGGGATGAAAAGTCAGACAAAGCCAGGGTCAGTGCAAACTTTCTAAACAGCTCCGGAATATATGACCGCTTCATGCTTGTTTTTTCAGATAATGGGAAGGGTTTTCCGGAGGGAATTGATTTCAGAAACCCGGAGACTCTGGGTTTGCAGCTTGTGAATGCGCTGGTGGACCAGATAGAAGGTACTATTGAGATGGAAAGAGAAGCAGGCACAAAGTTTATTATCAGGTTCAGGAACGAACTTCAGGGGAGCAACCGGAGACTGATGTCGGAAGTTTAAACCTGCGAGATCCCCTCCCTAAACCCTCGAGTTCTATTTTTCAATCGCCACCTTTAATTCTTTTTTGCCCCCGGGGGCCTTTGTAAGCGCATATGCTAAGTCAAGCCTATCAAAGTCAGCTCGGTCGAAGTCGAGCCTGAGACTCTTTATTTTCTGGTCAGAAAATTCCAGTACTCCAGCCTGCTTTGATAAGATTTCACTGCCATCGTGGAGTATTGCCTTTAGGGTGAATTTCCTGAAAAACAGGCTACCTCCGACAAATCCGTTTTCAGGGATTATCCGAAGTTCGGCAAAGTAACTATAGAGCCATTCAGTCCACTTTTTTGCCTCGGTTTTCCCCTTAATCTTCTGTCCTGAAAGGAAGATTTCACAGTTTTCATTGAAATATGAAAGTATTGTTACAGTGTCTTTTGCTTCAATTGCTTTGTCTATCCGTAGCGTTATTTCATGCATGGTTTCAGACATTGATACTCCCCAATTACGTACTATTACTCTGTCCCAACTTCTAAATATATTTTTCGATGAAACGTGGAGTGATTGAAAAGTAGGGTGATAGAAAGTAAAGTACAGAATAATCGCAACAAAATGAATTGCATCTTTGCTTCTTTGCTTTTTTGCATCTTTTGTTTTTTCACCTTGTTTTTAGACTTCCTTTACTTTTTTACTACACATTTGGGCATTTTTTTAACCAGGGCAATAAATTTAATATATTCTTCCTGCACATTTTTATTTACTTAACTATTATAGTGCATTACTTTTTAAAAGCAAACAGGCAATTTTTGAAAAATATTTTTATTATGTGTTCATAGGCTTTCGGACCTTCGGCATATGCCCGGGGCTGAATGACCTGAAATAGAGGTATATCATGGACTTCAAGAAATTCTATAGAACAGTAATTCCTCTTGCAATCCTTATCGTACTTTTTTCAGGGTGCATAAGCTCTCCAGAGGAAGTTGTTACAGAGATCGGGAACGTTTCCAACACGGAAGCCTCCCTGCCGGTGACCCCGGAGGAAAACTTGGTTCCGGCTCTAGTTGACGGAGCCAATGGCACTGTGGGCGAGGACGTCGGGGAATTAGAGGACAGCGGCGAAACAGGTGATGCCGGAACCGGGGAGCTACCCTATACCACAAGGTCCCTTTCGGATGCCGAAGGGCAGGATGAAACAATAAGGGTCGGGGCTTTTAATATTCAGGTATTCGGAGTCACCAAGGCCTCAAAACCCGAAGTTATGGAAGTCCTTGCGCAGATCATACGCAGCTATGACGTCGTTGCGGTCCAGGAGATCCGGGACAGTTCCCAGACTGCTCTCCCTCAGCTTGTCGAGGCCGTGAACAGTGAGGGGGCAAGCTACGAATATGTGGTCAGTGAGCGGCTGGGCAGGACTACAAGCAAAGAACAGTATGCCTACGTGTATAACAGCACCAGGCTCAGGGTGGCAGGAGAACCTCATACCTACCCGGAACCCGAAGGTACTGACCCCTTTCACAGGCAGCCTTATATTGCCGGGTTCGAGCTGCCGGGCGAAAACTTCAGTTTTGTCCTGCTCACCGTCCACACCGATCCTGACGAGGCTGAAGAAGAGATAAACTCCCTTGACGAGGCCGTTGAATACGCCCGGACTGCCTACCCTGAGGAAGATGATTTCATCCTGATGGGTGACCTCAACGCTGACGGCTCATATTACGATGAGGACGCCCCGGGCGACCTTCGCGGTCCTGAATACAACTGGTTGATAAACAACAGCCTGGACACTACAACAAAGGCAACCGATTATACCTATGACAGGATAATCGTAAGTGAAGGCGCAGAGTCCCAATTCACCGGAGATGTTGGGGTTTTCAGGTATGACCTGGCCTATAACCTTACTTATGATGAAACGACTGCAGTTTCCGATCACTACCCCGTTTATGCCGAATTCCTCACCTCTGGAGATGATTTTTAAGGAGATGCGCATGGAGAAGCATTTAAGAGAAGCATTTAAGAGAAGCATTTAAGAAAATGAGTTCCAGGGAGGTGCGCTTTAAAATTTATTCTCATCTCCTGATTTTTTTATTGTTTTAGAGGTCCCTGCCTTTTTTGGGTTTGGATAACCGGATCTTCTTTTCCTTGATATTGAAGTAATTTCATTATTATGTTTATATTTCTCTAGTTATTATAGTCTGTGATGTCCAACATGAGCCAAAATTTTTATATGTTTTGAGCTCGAATTAACTACTAACTTTGTTAAATTTTATCATGCCTTGGGGGGAGTAGCTAGGGTACTGGATACAATTTTGGATATTCAATTTATCTATTCTTATCTCTTAGTTGAAAATATAATTTCAAAACGTTTTTATAGTACTATTATAAAAATATTAGTAATAATTAATTAAAATAATAATTATGTTATGTTATATTCCAGGCATGTTGGCTGATGGATGAATAACTGCGAAAGGGGCTCTTGATTCATATGTCTCTGGTTCGGTAAGGGAAACAAAATGTTTTGGCATGGCGACATCTTATGAATAATATACTGGTAGTTGAGGACAATCCTGTGATAATGGAACTTGTCAGAACCCTACTGACATCATTTGGTTATGGCCATACAGGGGTAGAAGATGGGTTTGAAACTCTGAAAGTTGTAAAAGAAAGTGATTTTGACCTTATCTTGCTGGATATACAACTTCCCGGAATGGACGGACTTGAAGTCCTCAAGAGGCTTAAAGAAGATCCGGAAACTGAGAATATTCCTGTTATTGCCCTGACAGCCCATGCCATGTACGGAGATGAACAGAAGTTTCTGAGAGCAGGGTGCAACGGCTATGTTTCGAAACCTATTGACATTCCAGGGTTCAAATTGTTGCTGGAAAAGTTATTGCCGGATACTAAAATTCGATACTAAAATTCGATACTAAAATTCGATACTAAAATTCGATACTAAACTTCGATACTGAATTGTTTGAGATAAGGGATAAAAAGTGTCCATAAAGAATGATTTTTGCTTTGTGGGGGTTGTGTGATGCAGAGTTTTTTCAGAGTTCAGTTCTCAAAAACATTAAATGAATTGCTCTTAATTTTGACTGTAGGTCTTATCTTTACAATAATTGCTTCCAGTTATAACCTTTTTGAATCTGTAGTGGCGTTTGTCGAGCAGTCTAACAGGTGGGAATTGGGGGGCTTACTAACTCTTTCGGTTTATCTTTCCTTCGGGCTTGGGGTTTTTTCCCTGAGACGCTGGATGGATACGGAAAATGCCCTTGCCCTTCACAGGATAGCCGAGGCCAACCTCAGGGAAAAAGATGAAAGGTACAGGGCCCTGTTCGAACAGTCCAATGACTCAATCATCATTTCGGACGGCAAATGGGTGCTGGATATCAATGAAAGGGGCAGGGAAGTCCTGGGTGTTGACCGGTTCGACACCGGGAACGTTTCCCTTATGTCCCTGGTCCCCGGAGAGTATCTCCCCGAAGCCCGGGAAGCCCTGAAAGTAACATGCGAAAAGGGTTCTTCATGCTTTGAAATGAAGTACATGAAATCGGACGGGAAGCTTATTGACGTGGAGGTCAGCTCGTCCCTTATACATAACGATGGAAAACTGGTCCAGATTGTTGCCCGGGACATAAGCTCCCGCAAAAAAGCCGAAAGGTGGGAGCAGGAAAGCAGGGAGAGGTTGAAAACAATAATTGATAATACCCTCTGCGGTATTTTGCTTATTGAGGCCTCCAGCAAAAAAATAGTTGACGCAAACCCTGTTGCAGTGACCACTCTCGGGATGTCCGAAAAAGAACTTTTAGGGGAAATCTGCCACCGTTTTCTTTCTCCGGAAGAAGAAGATAAATGTCTTTCCTTTGACCCGAATCATCCTTCAGACGTGGCTGAAAGTTCTCTCCTGAATGCCAGGGGAGAACCCGTCCCCATCCTGAAGAGTGTGGTGCCCGTGTCCATCGGGGGGACCGCTTATTTTGTAGAGAGTTTCATCGACCTTTCCGAACGCAAAAAAGCAGAAGAAGAACTGCTCCAGGCAAAGTTTGCCGCCGAAGGGGCCAACCGTGCAAAGAGTGAATTCCTTGCTACCATGAGCCATGAACTGAGGACTCCCCTTACCGCAATCATCGGGTTTTCGGACCTGATGCTCGGAGGCATGACCGGGGGACTCGATGAGCAGAATATGCGCTTCCTCAAAAATATTTCCAACAGTGGCATACACCTCCTTGCGCTGATCAATAACATCCTAGACCTCTCGAAAATCGAAGCCGGGAAAATGGACCTTGAAATTGAGAACTTCTCTGTCCCCGAGGTCTTTGCCGACACCAAAACTGTTACAACTCCCCTCTCCCTGAAGAAAAACATTTCAGTAGAATTCGATGTGAAACAGGGCATTTTCATCAGCGCCGACAGGGTCCGCTTCAAGCAGATCCTCTACAATCTTGTGAGCAATGCAATCAAGTTTACCCCGAATGAAGGGTCCGTGAAAGTCTCGGCTCTTCGATGCGAGGACAGTGTCCGGGTAAAGGTTGAGGACACCGGGATCGGGATTGCAAAAGAGGATATGGAACACCTGTTCAGGCCCTTTAAACAGATTGATTCGGCAACCAACCGCCATTATGAAGGCACGGGCCTCGGGCTCGTCCTTGTCAGGAAGTTTGTTGACCTGCACGGAGGCTCGCTTCATGTGGAAAGTGAGCTCGGGAAAGGCTCCTCATTCATGTTCGAATTGCCGCTAAGGTGCACCGGAAATGAGATGGTAAACGGGGGAACTAACGAAGGTGCAAAGTCTATCAGGGCTGCCGAAAATGGAGTCTCCGGAAATGCCGCTGAAACAGGGACCTCCGGAAATGCCGCTGAAACAGGGCTTTCAGGTATTGAAGGTAGCGAAGTTGAGGTGAAGGCTGCGGATGAGACTGAAAAAGGTTCGAAAATCCCGGAAATTATTGAACCTGAAGGTTCACTCGGTTCCGAACCGCTGGTGCTGGTTGTCGAAGACGACGAAATGTCCCGGGAACTGCTTGTTATCACATTAACCGAGGCAGGCTACCGGGTGGCTCAGGCTTCCAGCGGGAAACAGGCCCTTTTGCTGGCTCAGGAATTGAAACCTTTCGTGATCACCCTGGATATCATGATGCCGGAGATGAACGGCTGGATGGTGCTTAAGGACCTGAAAGAGGACGCTGCAACGGCTGAAATTCCTGTGCTGGTAATTTCCATGGACGACGATAGGAAATGCAGCATGCTCTGGGGTGCATTCGACCACCTTGTAAAACCCGTTGAAAAAGGCGTGCTGCTCTCCTCCCTGGACCACATGAGGGAAAGGACCGATATAACAAACCCGAAAATACTCGTTGTTGACGACGAGGCCGCAATAGTTGAGCTTATGGTCTCGATGGTTGAAAATAACGGTTATGAAGTCACCCGTGCATACGGGGGCAGGGAAGCAATTGAAAAGACCGTAAATGAGCATCCTGATGCCCTTATTCTTGACCTGATGATGCCAGGGGTTTCCGGCTTTGACGTAATCCAGGCCCTCAAGCGGAATCCGGACACGGTCGATATCCCGATTATAGTCTGCACCGCAAAAGACCTCACAAGCGAGGAAAAAGAAATGCTCAATAGCAATGTTTCTTATGTCATGCAAAAAGGGGACCTGAGCAGGGATAAACTTATTGCCTTCATCAAATGCGTTGAGCGTAGTGCTGAAACGTGCAGGTGCTGTTGAAGATAGTAAAACCGGAGTTGGAGGTTTCGGCTCCGCAGAAATCCTGTTATATCGCTTGAAATGGTCATGGTTTGTGACCGGGTTAAATCCCGGTTTCAAGTCTTTTCGTGATCTCAGACTTTTCCCGGGGCTCTCACCTCCTACAAAGAGGACAGCCTTTTCCGAAATCACTGAGGATAAAATGCTTGAAGAATAGGCTGCCAGTGGAACCCTGCACTCTGATTCGACATCCTGCCTTCGACATCCTGCCTCTAATATTTTGTCCGAAAAATAATCTTGTTGAAAATGGGAAATTTTTCCCTCTTTCTCTTTTTTCCCTGAACTTATCTTATTTCGGAATACAAACTTTGCTTACCACACACCATTGTTTTTTATGGTAGCCAGGATATTCGTGAACTCGTTGTTGAACTTGCATTTCCGGAAATCGGGGGAATCAAGGATGCTTTTCTTTATGCCCTGCATAGCAATCATGAGGCTCATGTTGCTGCTGTACTCAAACTCTTCTTCTGTGGGGGTAATGTTTTCGGAGAGGATTTCCATGAATCTCGGGTCCAGGTCGTTTGTAAGGTAGATGTCCAGAATCAAGAGGTCTGCAATTCTTTTGTAGAAGTCGATGAGTTCCTGGTAGCATGCCAGGGAGCAGACGCTTGAAATATATTTTTGCCGGTTCAGGTAAATCAGGTAGCGGGAGATTGTGCTTATCAGGATCTCTGTGCTTTCGTCTTTCGGGAATGCTATGGGAAATCGCTTAAGCATTTTTGGGTAAAGGTTGCTGTCTGTCCTCAATTTTTCACGTTTCCAGATTTCAGGGAAGGCCCGTGATATGGAGCAGTTTAGCACTGCCGTGATGTAGTGGTAAAGGCCGGGATCGCCAAGAACAATTCCGATCCCGTCCGCAAAAACATGGTCTCCGCTTGCATCATAGGAAGCCTGGAAACGGTAGTGGTCGGTAATGATAATTTTAGGGGTGCCTGTGTAACTGAGGATTTTTTCTTCCTCAAGCTGGTAGTAGTCAGCCGAATCAAGTCTTCCTGAATCAAGTCTTCCTGAATCAAGTCTTCCTGAATCAAGTCTTCCTGAATCAAGTCTTCCTGAATCAAGTCTTCCTGAATCAAGTCTTCCTGAATCAAGTCTTCCTGAATCAAGTCTTCCTGAATCAAGCTCCTCTGCATCAAGCAGGGACTTATTTTTAATTTCCAGAAGCCTTTCGTAAGCCATGGGAAACCTTGCTTTCAGGTCGGCGGGCTGGATGACCCGGTACTCCTTTCTGATGCCGTCTCTGAGGATGTCGTAAGGCAGCATAAAGCGATAAGAGGTCTGGCGGATAGCAAATTCATTGGAAAGGGCCCCGTCCATGTAGGGGTGCATTAATTCCCTTTCTATGTTTACGTTTTTGTATAACTTCCTGCAAACGTACGGTGCATCAGGGCAGTTTTCTCTCGAAAGGTTCACCCTGTGCAGGAAATCATTTTTTGAAGGAACTCCCTTGAAGATATCTATTGAGATGTCCTCAAGTGTGTGCGGAATCTGACTCAATCTTCCTACAATGTCGTCCTTGCTCCAGAACATGTTTTTCCCCTTCATTTTTTATATATTTTAGAAGTTTTGCCCGGTAGCCTCTTTCCGGAGCAGCAAATCCACAAAAGCTACAGCCTTACCCGGATAGGCTGAATTTTTGACCTTCTAAAATCCCCATGTAAAGTTTGATTATAAAGTATTAATATAATAAACTTTCTATGTCCCCTGGTTTACATTTGCGGAATATTCCTTTCCTCTCGGGAAATATACCTGCCATGAAGCTCAAAAAACCGAAAGCAACCTTTCCGGGGCTTGGGGGCTGGTTCCGGACAGGAATCAGGAATGCAAGAACAAGGTTGACAATTATCACCGGACATTTAAAACATATTCGCAAATCCTTCTCCGATACCAGGAAGTTCGCCTTTGACCTGAGCAGCTTTACGAGTTCTTCCTCGTTTTCCAGTACTTTTGCCTTTTTTGAAGCAGGGGCATTTCCGTCGCTGTCGATGACGAGCACGAAGGGAAATTTGTTTTCCAGGGCATACTCGAGGAAATCCGTGCCGAGTTTTCCTCCATCAGGGACAATGTAATAATCTTTGATTACTGGGAGTTACTCAAGTATTCCTTTTTCAGTATCTATTGCAGACAAGGTTTCGGCTAAAATTTCAGGTCGGTTATTTCCGGTTTTCTCTATGGCAACCCCACACAGGTGTTTGATTTTGGTATTTGGCAGATATTTTGATTGGAAAGTATCCAGTATTATTTTTGCCAGTTGTAAAAAGGACTGCGGCGCCTGCTCCACCCGTCAAAACCTCGTTCCCTGATTTCTTTCAGATTGTGCATTACTGCATCTCCACAGCGGGGCTTTAGAAAATCGAGTTTTTCGCAGCTTTCAAGCGCACTGCATTCCCAGCAGCCCTCATATCCTTTTTCCCGGCAGCACGCGATAACCAGGCAGGGCTCCTTACTGCACCCTCCTCCAACCCTGCAGCCTTCCGTACAGGAATGTCGGATGAGGGCTTCCAGCACTTCTATAAATGAATCATAGTGCTGGAATTCGGAGCCAAAAGGGCTTTTTACACTTGCATAGCTCTGAAAATCCGCCTTTTCAAGTTCAGCTTTCAACTGCTCTGCAAGTTTGCTGTGCCTGTTCCTGAAATGAATGCAATCGGCGCAATGTAGTCCGCAATAGGCTGTGAGCTCCTTTTCCTGCATGGGAATAATTTGACTTCGTTTTATAAATAGTTCATCGATTTCGGAGTCGTACCGCAAAATCTATTAAAATTTCAATTGAGACTTCAGTCCTCTGAATAGGTTTTAATCCGGACCTACCGGTGTAATCCAATCTCTCAGTTATCCCGCAATTTTTCTCTATTCGCTTTTCAGGTCCCGGTGCTCCCACCGGCTGTGAAGCAGCCGGCCTTTTCCCTAAGAATATTGAAATGACTAATAAATATAATATGATGACTGTAGATACAAGTTTATGGCTAAAAAAGGAATCTCGAAAACTTCTAAATAGGGGTAGTTTACAAAGATATCGTTCGATCCACATCTCTCCCAATAATATTAATCTGTGATTTTTTTTATATTTTTACATTTCAATGTATATTTTATTAAGTATAGTTCTTTATAATTGTACTATATTTATTTATTCTTTCCTTCTTCGTATGTGCTACACTTTTTGAGGTCAAAATATGAAGAAACACATAGCACTAATTGTTAAAAAATATTTATTAATTTATTTAAATATTTTGTATATTTTCCAAAATATTTTTTGTGTTCTGCGTTTTTCCAGACATTCATCCCAAGTACTAAATAAGTTTTGAATGTTCTGCGAGTTTATGTCAGAAAATCCTGAATTTCTCCCGAAGCTCCTGCAAAATGAAAAAATCGGTTAATGTACCCTCATTTCTTTAAGATTTGCTCTCTGGCTCGCCAGCATCCCTTCTCTTCGTAATATTTTTCCCGCCTGCGATGCAATAGACTCCGTGATAGATTCCAGGTAGTCTGTTGGGTCCAGCAGGTTTTACGGTTTTTCTTCGGCAAACCAGTTGCCTCCTAGGTATTTTTTACTCGAGGTAACCGGGTACTTTTTCCATAACTCAAAGTGGAGCATACTGGGGTTTTTATCTTTGAGTTTTGCAGAAAAGTCCTGAAATGCCTTCGACAAGCACATAATAGGTCGGGTTCCAGTAAGGCAGGATTTCAGGAGAAGTCATCATGCCGGTTTCTGCGCCTATCCCGTCTTCGATAGAAACGACCTCCGTATTTCCAGGCGCATAAAGGTCAACACCGCAGTGGTGGCGATCTCCCCGTTCTTCCCAGAAAGAACTCGGGTAACCTTTTTTCGGTATTTTTCCTGAAAGGGTCTTTTCAGGATCCATTTTACAAGGGTGTGTTTATCTTATGTTTTTGATTATTTTTTAATCGCAGTACTGCTAAAAAACAAGTTTTCTATCGCTGTTTTTTTATACCATTACTTACATATATACAATTGGTCCATAGGGCTAGTCCCAAATGTATGAAGAAGACGTACGAAGTAGGTATTTGACTTAAATAAGTAGTAACTTGAGTAAGTAGTAACTTAACTGAGTAAGGACTTAAATAAGCATTAACTAACTGAGTACAGAACGAAACTACATTAAATTGGACTTTAAGTGAGTAAGTAAATTAAGTAAGTAAATTAAGTAAGTAAATTAAGTAAGTAAATTAAGTAAGTAAATTAAGTAAGTAAATTAAGTAAGTAAATTAAGTAAGTAAATTAAGTAAGTAAATTAAGTAAGTAAATTGAGTAAGTAAATTAACTTGAATAAGTAACTAAATCAAATAAGTAGTAAATAATTGAGTAAGGACTAATGAGTACAGAACTAAAATGCATTAAAACTACGTTAAATTGGGACCAGGCCTTATGGATCGCCCTTTAAGGGTTTTTCAGTACATTGATTCTTGGTTAAATCCTTTTAGTTTTAGAATGCAATTCCTTACCATAATTCCTTCAGATTATCAGTTTTTCCTTTACCATAATTCCTTCAGATTATCAGTTTTTCCTGTTTGTTTCAACTTGACGGAGCTTCCGGCTTATTTTTAGTTTTCAAAACTTCATACTTTACAGACTGCATCTGTGGGTCTTGCCAAAAAAACGACAGTTTCTCCATTAAGGATTTCTGTATGAATGCTTCTACTTTTGACTTTCAGGAAAGATTTTGTAGATTTTCAGTGCATCTCACTTTCCGCAGATGTACACAAATGTATCATTCATTTACCGATTTGTCCGATATTCTTTGTATTATTGCGAGTTGGTTTTTATTTCATAACCATATTGAGAAAATAGATGGCATTTTTGTGGACTTCTGCGGAAGGTCAGGTGCATGGAAGATGTTTGATTTTTAAGTTTTCAATTTCCTTCTTTTAATTTGATATATTTATATAATATTGCACAAATCATTTTTATTACTTTATATGAAAATCAGGCTCATAGAAACCATTATTTTACGGAACCATTTTATGCAAATGTGGAATATGGAGATGAGCCTGTGGACCTGTGAACAGTAGTTAAAGCATGAATTAGGAAGCGTGAACTTTAGTTCGCGGGTAGTTTATCTGCATATACTAAATTTAGTTGGGGAGAAATGTATGAACCGAAAAGAATGCAACCTATCGTTAGATGAACTTCTCAAATTTGATGGCGTAATGGCAGCCGGGATTTTCAGTCCCGAAGGAAAGCTCGTGGATTACAAAGCCAAAACCGATATGCCTGAAGCGATGGCCCGGATGACCGCCAAGTTCTGCGGAACCGTGAACATGACGTTCGATGCTCTTGCCAGTGCCTACACGGAGCTCTTTAAGATGAACTGGGTACCTCAGCATAACTGGATGTACAGCGGCGGCGAATGGACCGTTATGATCTCGGGCACACGGGGAGTCTTTGTCGAAAGCTCAAAGGCCGATATAGAGAAGCTCCTCAAGGCTCTCGGAATGTGTTAACACCTTTAATAGCATGCTCGTAAATAGCCTGATTAGCTAGCCCTGAGCTAGTCCTTTTCAGGCAGATCTGCCCTTAAGGTTACGGAAGATGCCAGGTGCGGAGAAATATATGGGGCTTACGTGGTTGAACTGGAAATCAATAGCATTAAACCTTCAACCTTCTAAGGCATAACTTTGACTGAAACGTTTAATGAGCTTGATTTTGTAGCTCAGCTACGCAGGGCCTCAATAATAAAAAGCTTCTTCTACTCAATCAGCCAGAAGCAATTTAATTGCCCCTGCGTTCGAAGAAGCTTTGATCTTCAAAGTCACGTCCGATTCTCCATAGGCATCGTTGACATAATCGCTTCCTTCCCTGCTAAAACCGTCGGCTTCGACACGAGCCGGGGTAACAGCATCAACGTAAACTCCGATGTCACGGGGAAGCGTTAGGGTGATATCCCCGGTGTTTACGGACACTTCTATACCGGCATTGCTGCTCCAGTCCCCGGAAAGGTCAGCAATGATGGAACCGCTGTTCAGCTTCATCTCCATGTTGTTCAGGGAAGCATAACTGCCGGCAAGTTTTGCATCGATGTTCCCGTTTACGGACTCTATCGTTAATGAAGTCAAAGAAGGGTAGTTTCCAGGCAGACCGAGCACGACATTCCCATTGGAGTTTGTAAGCTCCAGCTCTTCCAGCAGCGGCTGGTTTCCTGCTATTTCTGCTTCCATATTCCCGTTTCTGACGCTGAGCTCAAGTGTTTCCAGCGAAGAACTGTTTAGGGAAAGGACAGAATTTCCGTTCTCAAGCTCCGCCTTCAGAACCATTGGCAGTTCCTCGTTAAGGAGCAGGTCCCACTCGTTCCGGGCTCCGCTCCCACCTTCGCGTGCCTCTGGCTGCCGTACACTGAGTTCTCCCTGCCTATCCCGGACACCGTACTCGATTTCAGGTTTCCATTCCGCTACATTGTACCTGAATTCTGCATCCAGCAGTTCATCCGAACCTCCGCTGATCTTCATATCTCCGTTTACCATCTCGAGTTCTACATCTGCAGCTTCAGCGCCGTCAAGTCCAACCGTCCGGGACTCAACCTGCAGTTCTCCTGCCTCCATGCAGCCGCAACCCAGCAGCAGTACCGCCATGAGTGCCGTCAAGCTAAAAATCAAAATAACCCGGGATGCCTTCCCTGAATCTCGTTTCCTCATTCCTTATCCTCTTCCGTAACCCATTATGTTCCACAATTCATCATGTTCCTTGAATTCTCTATGACCTTCAAATTCAAATCATTATGTTCCCCGGACCCTTTATGTTTCTCTAACTAATTATGATTCCTAACCCTTTATTCTTCATGCAATTTCGTTTTTGAAAATGTCTCATTTTACTGCTTTTTTGACCCCTGGATTAAAAGGACCAGTCCCAGGATACCAAGGACTCCTCCACCAACAAATCTGGCTGTAAAATCCGACATTGTCAGAAAAACCCATATCGCTATGATCAGCAGTATCGCCCCGACGATAACTTTCCCGGTATCCATTTGTCTCCTCCTCTATTCGTTGTCCGGATATTTTATGTAATTGAATATATATTATCACGTTAATATATATTATAACCCTAATCAATGTTTTATCCGGAAAAATTTGAGGTAGATCAATGGAAGTAGAAAAGGGACGGTTTGAAATCAAAAACGAAGAAGTGTATCTTTTACGAAGAACTGTGTCGTTTCGGGCCTAATATACGATAAGATGCCGGATTTGATCCAGATCTATAAAATTTGATCCGGACTTACAGAAAAGGGGTTCAGGAATGAAATTATGCTTAACTAAAGTAAAACAATTCCTTTTTGCCTGACGTTCAGGTCATTTCCTTATACCTTATAAGCTGGTTTCCCCGAATCCGATCTTGAATTTCGTTCCTGTTCCCCTTTCAAGCTCGATACTGCCTTCTATTTGCTCTACGAGGGTGTTTACTAGCTGGAGGCCCAGGGATGCGGTATCCCTGAAATCGAAAGCTTCAGGCAGGCCCACACCGTCGTCAGAAACGATAAGCGTAAATTGGTGGTCATGGTTAGTTTCTGCCCTCTGGAGTTTGACCCGGATTTCCCCGCTTCTTCCGTCGGGAAAAGCGTGCTTTAAGGAGTTGGAAACAAGTTCATTGACAATGATCCCGAGGGGAATTGCGGTATCCATCCCAAGGGAAACATTCTCCAGGTCCAGCTTTAAATGGATGTTTTCATCCCCCACTTTGTAAGACCTGAGAAGGTCAGTTGCCAGTTTCCGGAGATATGCCGTAAAATCAAGGGTTTCCACGTCCCTGTTTTCCTCTGTTTTGTAGAGTTCTTCGTGGATCAGGGACATTGAAACCACGCGGTTCTGGCTGTCCCGGAAGGCTTCAATAACTTTCCTGTCCTCAAAATGTTCGGCCTGAAGGCTGAGCAGGGAAGAGATCACCTGGAGGTTATTTTTAATCCTGTGGTGGATTTCTTTTTTGCGGATTTTCTCGGTTTTCAGGAGGGCTTCTTCCGCCTTTTTTCGTTCGGTGATGTCGAGCAGCACACCTACTATTCCAATTATTTCCCCGGCAACATTGCTGTAGGTGGCCTTGTGGGCAATAAAGTCCCTTACTTTGCCGTCTTCGGCACATCTTATTCTTATTTCATGGGGCAGACTTTTGCCCTCTTTTAGCAGTAGCTGGTCAAAACGTTCGGAGATCCGGACCATTTCCTCTGAGAACTCTTTCTTGAAATCATACATTGAGTGTCCTATAACTTTATTTTTCGGAAGGCCCAGAACGTAGCCGGCAAACATCTCATTGCAGCCCTGGTAGATGTAGTCCAGATTCCTGTAAAATACGGGAGCAGGGATTGCATCAAGAAACGCTTCCAGGAAATTTACGTTATTTTGAAGAGCTTTTTCAACCTGTTTGCGCCCGGAAATTTCCCTGAAGAGTATTTCGTTTGTTTTTGTAAGTTCGGAAGTCCTTTCCCTTACAAGTTCTTCCAGGTGCTCCCGGTGCTGCTTCAGTTCTTCTTCTGCACGCATGCGCTCTATATTTTCCGCGAGCAAAAAAGCCACCGAACTGAGGAAATAGGCGTCTTCTTCGGTAAACTTCCTTTTTTTCCTGCTGTGGGCACCCAGCACTCCGAAGGGTTTTCCCAGACTGCCTATGATGACACTGATCCCGCTGGCCACCCCGTGTTCTTTCAGGATTTCTGGGGGTTTGAAGCGTTTTTCCTCCCAAATATCTTCTACCATCACGGGGCCGTTCGAATACAAAGTATACCCTGCCTGAGACTCTTTTTTCCCTTCGACTATGGCTTTTCCCACGATCCCGGACTTCCAGCCGAACCCGGCCCTGAGCAGGAAGTCCCCATCCGGAAGGAGTTCCAGAACCTTGCAGTATTCGAGTTCAAGGGTCCGGGCAACCAGCTTTACACTTTCGTCCATGAAGCCCTGGAGCCTTCCGCAGGTAAGGGCCATCCTTCCCATTTTATGGAGCACATCATGCTGTTTTTCTTTTATGCGGAGCTTTTCCTGCATTTCTTTCTGACCGCTGATGTCGAATCCGTAAATGTTTACGTATTCGTCTCCATTCAGGGGGTGGAAAGCGACAAGGTATACCCTTTCTCCGGCTTTAACTTCCAATTTTTTCGGGCAATTCCTGGAAATTACTTCCCGCACCACGTTTCCGATAGAGGACGGCAGTTCTTCCCCTACCCCAACTCCCCACTCGTGCAGCAGGGGGTCACTTGCCATGTTTGCGTAAATGAGCCTTCCGACCTTTCCAGCGCGGAGCACAGGGTTCGGGTTTTTCGATGGAAACTGCTCCATTATCGTTCTCGTATTTTCCCTCTTCAGGCTGACAACCCCTTTAAAGTCGTCTCAATCACGTAAATATTGTGATTCGTGTCTTCTACCCTAACCCGGAATACCTTATCTTTTGCAGTCCGATAAGCAATAATTTCCCATAACCCGGTACTATTGTGCGTGCATATTATGTGCATATTGTGTGCAGAATAAGTTTGAAGAAATGTTTTTTGAATTTACTGGCTGGTTCCGTATTCTTGCTCACGTTATATATATTTTCACAATTATAATTTTATATGAGGGATCTTAATAAGATATCTTCCCCAACCTCTCTAAATGTGTGTTTCTTTTATGCTTTTATAATTTTCGGAACTACTGTCCATATCCAAAATTACATAATAGAATGATAACCATATATGCAATGTAACTAACAGAATCCGGAGGGTATGAATACGAGCACGATCGACAACTTGAAGGAAGCCTTTGCCGGGGAGTCCATGGCAAACAGGAAATACCTGGCTTTTGCAAAGAAAGCCGATGAAGAAGGTTTAATACAGGTCGCCAAACTTTTCAGGGCCGCGGCTGCTGCGGAAACGGTACACGCCCACAACCACCTTGGAGTCCTGGGGGAAATCAAAAGTACCGGGGAAAACCTGAAATGGGCGATTGAGGGTGAAACTTTCGAATTCAATGAGATGTATCCTGCCTACATCGAGGAAGCAAAAAAAGAAGGGAACAAAGATGCTGCCTGGAGCTTTAACCTGGCAAACCAGGTAGAGCAGATCCACGCAGAGCTCTACAAAAAAGCTCTTGAGAACCTGGGGAACAATGAGGAAGTCGATTACTACGTCTGCAAGGTCTGCGGAAATACCGTGGAAAATGAACCTTCCGGAAAGTGCCCTATCTGTGGAGCGCCAGCATCCGAGTTTGAAAAAGTAGAATAACCCGGATTTCCGGGTCTCTTCAACTTTTTACAGGGAACTTTAATTTTCTGGAATTTCTTCCTGTTTCATGCTGTTGAATGCACATTTCGAACCCTGGCACTCTTGTGCCACTATACTATACTAAAAAGCCATTTTGTTGATATAAGGTCAATAAAATGTTCAATAGTCAAACATTATTGCCCCATATTGGCAGGGGTTCGAAATATGCAGTTGAAGAGAACCCTGCCCTGATTTTTCTCATTTTGTTTTTTCATTTTTCTGCTTCACTTTTCTACTTCTCTTTTTTGCTTTGTTTTTCTGCTTCATTTTTGGGACGAAAAAACCAATGGACGGGTTATAGGTGAATATTTTTTCCTTCTCCGAATCCAAAATACCTATAAATTCATTCACTATATAGTTTATTTGGACAATCTATATATGTGAGGTCGTGCATTATATAATTGTAGAGAAATCAATATATAATTAAAGAAATGACTATAAAAGAAGGTGATAACAAAATGGAAAAACTCAGAAATTTAATTATAGAAAATGTAGCAATGTTCAGGGAAGCATTTCCGACAAGGTCCTGCCCAAGCCCGGATCTGATTTCAGCAATTTCGCATGACCACCCGTTTACCTACGGTCAGGTTGAAAACGAGATTGAGAAGATGGTCCATGAAGGGGTCCTTGAGACAGAACTCTCCGACAGCTACAGAGTAAAACTCGGCTAAGGAAATTGCGACATAAGTGAACCGCTTGATAAATAGAATCACTTGACGAAAAGAATCGCTTGATGAACAAATTGTTTACAGGAATTGCCTGATTTTTTCTGTGCATTCCGTAACATTGATTAGAGACGAGAAATTGCTTTCTCTCCCCCACACCTTTTTGTATCCCATCTTCAGGTTGCAGAAAAGCTGCAATGAGCAATTATCCACGTGAACTCATTACTGTTTTGATCCCAAAATTCAGAGCTTTTTCTACCCGGATTTTATGGTTTTGGAACTGCAATATTTCTTGCTAAATATACTTAATTAAATATATCATAATAAGAAAATTTATCTATGTATGTTTCCTTACTCATTTTATGTTAAAATTCATCAAAGCTCTTGCCGGTTTACTTTTGGTAGGGCTGTGCCTTGGGTTTACCAGGTTGTTTCTGAATACAATTCCCTGCCCTTAAGATAGCCAGCGGCTTGAAACCTCTCTTACCCGGCTTTTTTTAAGGCTGGTTGTTGACTTCTTGTCGGATAAGGCACGCTTCCTTAACTTAAATGACATTCTCAAAAGTGTTCAATATTTATAGAAACCTTTTCCTTTTTCTGCCGGGGTTTCGTAGTTACTGGTTTTGTTGCTAGTTCTTATTTTAGCAGACCAACCTCATATATTATGTCATAATAACAAAATTTATGCGCAATGAACCGTATCATCTTTTATGCTGAGATTTATAGGGACTATTGCTGGTTTACTATTGGTCGTGCTGGGATTATGGTTCATTAAAATGCCTTTAAATGCAATGCCAGTTCCAGGAGTTAACAGTTAGTTTACGCTATCTTTTATGGTTGATTTTACTCTAACACCATTTAATCCCCGACAATCTTCAGAAGTGGACATTCTCCGTAAGCTCCCTTCTTCTTATAATGCCGCTTTGCATGTTCCACGAGCATGGCGTGGTATTCCTGATATAGGACCGTATCCTCAGGAAGGTTTTCTTCAAAGAGGGCCTTAATTTCGTCGTATTTTGCCTTTTCCCCGGCCAGACCCAGGTTAGCCGTTATTCTTCTGGTGTAGGCGTCAACGACAAAGGAGGGTCGCTTAAAAGCATAGAGAAGAATCGAATCAGCGGTTTCGGGTCCTACGCCTTTCAGGCAGAGGAGCTCTTCCCGGGATGGAATTCCCTGGATTATCTCAGTGGATCTTTCCGGGGATCTTTCCGGGGTTTTTTCCTGCAGGTCTGAAAACCATTCGGCAAGGGCTTTGAGGCGGCCGGCCTTCTGGTTATAGTAGCCTGCGGGTCTGATGGCTTCTTTTAAGGTTTCGGGATCAAGAGCAAGGATTCCTTCGGGAGAGAGGGCTTTTAGCTTTTTGAGGTTGAGAAGGGCGGTTTCGACCTGGGGCCAGCTTGTGTTCTGGGTAAGCAGGGCTCCGCAGATTATTTCGAACTGCTGCGTACGGTTCCGGGGGTAAGTGTAATCACCCGGGTGGTATCCCTGCACGGAACCGGTTTTTGTGGGATTGGACCCGCCATTTACGTGGAGTTCTGTCAGGGGCCACCAGCCCTGAGGGCCGTATACGTCCAGCAGGTAATCGTAAATTTTTTTGATGACAGGGTCTCGGGAGCTATCTTCCTGAATGCTTGAATTGCTTTTCTGACAGCTATTTTTCTGGATTTTCTCTTTCATATCTAGAACCCCGGAAAATACTATACTTCAGTTATGCAGTTCAATATTATGGTTCGGGAATAGTGTTTAGCTTTTTTGAATAGTTATTTACGTCATCAATGCGAAATTGTTATCGAAATTGTTATTGAAATTGTTATAGAGAGCGGAATTATCACAGAAAAAAGGGTTAGTTTCAGGAGGCAATGAATTGGCGATAATCACCTGGCAGAATGCGGTAATTGCATTTGCAGGTATTCTGGTGATCGGCATCTTTGCGCTGGTCATAGTAGACGGTACCTTCCTTCATAAACAATACCTTGAGCCCTGGGCTGAAGACTATCATGAGCAGTTTGAGGACCCGAGGGTTCAGGTGCTTGCCCACGGGGTGCTTTCCCCGAATTCCCACAACCTCCAGTCCTGGAGAGTGGTTCTGGAAGGTGAAGACAGTTTTCTCCTGTATGTGGATACGGACAGGCTGAGCCCGAAAGCCGATCCTCCGGGCAGGCAGGCGACCGTCAGCCAGGGAACTTTCCTTGAATATGTAAGGATCGCGGCTGAAGAGCTTGGGTACGAAGCTGAAATCGAGCTTTTCCCTGAAGGGGAATACGGGCTCGAAGGCTCTCCTGAAAATTTAGACAGCAAACCTGTTGCCAGGGTGAGCCTGAAAGAAGCTTCCGGGGATGCTCCGGAGGAAGTTCGGGAAAGCCGTGAAACCGGAGGCTACATTTCACCTCTTTATCCCGTGATGTTTCTCCCGGACACTTACAGGGTCTCGTACAGGGAAACAAAGCTGCAGCAGGAAGACATTGAGAAGCTCGAGGCCCTGAGCACGGAAAACGTTACCATAGTCGTTTTCCAGGAAGCAGAGGACGTTGAAAAGCTTGGAGACATCGCCCTTCGGGCGGCAGAGGTTGAAGCTGGTAATTCCGGCGTCCAGGAGGAAGGCTCCGAATTGTTCAGGCCCAACGAATGGGAGAAGAACAAGTTCCGCTACGGTTTTACCATGGAAGGCCAGGGGCTTTCTCCCCTCAAAGTCCATGTACTTCAGGGACTCTTATCCCTTTTCCCCTCCATGAACAGCCCTGAAGCCTCAAGGGACTCCTTCCTCAGCCAGACCAAAACTGCCGTGGAAAATACCCCTGCATACGCTCTGATAATCACGGAGGGCAACAGCCGAACGGTCCAGGTTGAATCCGGTATCCTCTACAGCCGCTTCCTGCTAACAGCCTCGGACATGGGATATGCCATGCAGCCCCTGAGCCAGGCCACTGAAGAGTATCCGGAAATGGCTGGAATGTATAAGGAAATCCACGAAGAATACGCAGAAGAAGGGGAAACCGTCCAGATGCTTGTAAGAATCGGGGTGCCGGAAAAAGAAGTTCCTCCAACAATGCGCCTTGATGTGATGGATATAATAGAAGAGTAAATATGATTTAATAGAAGAATGAATCTGCTTTTGCGGGTTTTTCAATTCCTTCTTCTTTTTCTCTTTCTCATTTCTTCTTTTTCTTTTATTTTTCTTCCTTTTTTCCTGGTCGTCCTTTCTTTGTCGTCCTGCCTATTCATTTGATGTTCTCGAGTAAGAATAAAAATAATGGTTGGCTCTGAATCCTTGATTGTATCCCATACAACCATATTAGTATATCGTGTCGTTCTTGTCCCGGGCGCCGAAGGCGGCCGGCATTTCCAGAATAAAAATTAGGAAAAAGAAGAAAGTAAATGAAAAAAAGCAAAAACAGATAGAAATTTTCAATCAATGCAAGTTATTTCGGAAATTTAAAAATTAAATATAAATAACGACACGATACAACTATGGTCCTGAACGTAAATATTTACACTTACTTTAAACCACGGAAGACACGGAAAGCACTGAGGGCTGTGCCCTATTTCCTTTATTCCGTGTTTTCCGTGTTTTCCGTGCTTTCTGTGCTTTCTGTGGTTAAATTGTCACTTGAGATTTATGAAAAAATTTGGGTTATTGACTATAGTTCGAATATTGACGTGAAGTGAGTTGAATAAAAGTAAAGGGTTCCACTGGCAATTTGATTTTATAATCGCTGTTTTTCAATATTTTTGGAAAGGCCGCTTGCTTATGCAAGCGGTGAGGGCTCTTGCACTCGATTTCAGGAAGGAAATTCCCAGAATTGGACTCAGCATTAAATCCTGTCACAAAAACCAGGGCCATTTCAATCGATATTACATCATTCTAGAGAGCCTGAATACCCTTTTCTTTCTGTCTTTTCATTGCCAATTTCTTTCCCCTGCTATCCCACTTTTATTCGTACGATTTTTACATCTTAGTTCTTCTATTGTGTCGTTTTTGTATATTTATTCATCATTTATGTCCCTAATGTGTTAATATTTCTCTTTTTATGATAATATTTATATAATAATAATCACATAAATATAATTACAAGGATAATAATAAATGGGGTTAAATGAGGGTGGTAAGATGAAAGGAAGGTTCAGCACAATTGTCTTCAGTTTATGCTGTTTTTTAATAATGTTTTCACTTTTGATGGCAGTCCATATTTCTTCGGGTACTGCGGTATCTTATCAAAAAGACATTATAAGTGAGTCCACAAGGTCTGTGGATCAGAGCACGGACAATGATTCTGAAAATGCTCCGGAAACGACCCGGATACGGCTTGCTCATTATGAGGACAGCTTTTCATTTCAGGGCCTGCGCAAAAAAATGGCAATGGTCATGACAGTTGAAAGTGAGGAATGGACAGTCAGGTTAATTTAAATTTGTTAACCTGCACTAGCTTCTTATTATCTTATTCTAAACTGTTATTAACCCTGTTCTAAAATTAGCATGGAATTAAATCCACCTCCTGACATCTTTTTTATAATCAATATAACTATTTTTGAAAATTTTCTCGCAGTTTGCTTCTTCAAAGGGGATGAATAACAGTTCCATTGCCATTGCAAAAGCTACCGGAAAGACGAATGCTGTTGCGGGACCCGAAAAAATCAGGGGCAGCCCGAAGAGTATCAGAGTCATCCCGAGGTACATTGGGTGGCGGCTGATCCGGAAAGGCCCGGCAGTTATGAGCTTTGAAGGCTCTTCGTGAGGTTTGACAGTTGTCGCTTCTTTTTTAAAGATCAGATCGGTCCAGATGTTTAACGAGATACCAGCGGCGATCAGCAGGCCTCCGGCGATTATCCCAAAGTTTTCCGAATATGGAAGAGAGGCTGCTAGCTGTCCTTCCGGGTAAATAAAACGGGTTGACAGGGAGGTTCCTGCAGAAGCCAGGACAAGGAGCCAGAAGATTGTTGGGGGTAAGATTTTTGTCTTTTTTTCCGTCTTCACCTCTGTCCTTGATCCTGCTGTCCTCGATCCTGTTTTCTCTTCTATCTTCCCTTCTGCCATTTCTTTTGTCTTCATTTTCGTCTTCATTCTTGTTTCCATATTTCTCCCTCCTTGCAGGTTCATTCTGTGGGAATGAGCGGGAACTTAAGTCCCGCTGCTTACTGTTCCAGGAGTTTTTCCGGCCTTCTTGAAATCAACCAGAGCCCGGCAAGCAGGAAGAATGTCGTCCAGCCGCTTATCCCTGCTTCGAAAGTCTTTGCCAGGTCGCTGAGCAAGTAGAGCACACCTACGACCAGTACTAAAAGTCCGAACCATTTACCTGTCCTATGATCCCTTATTTTCTGTTCTCTCATCAGTTTTCACCTTCTTTTCGACTATCTTTTCTTTTACTCAAACTTCACTTTCGTTTCCTTCTTTCTGGGGATATACTTTCATTCCGCTTTTGTGCAGGATAACTCCGTAGGTATCTTCTATCGTGACGTCCAGTTCGTATGTGGAGTCCTCAACTCTCGGGAATTCAAGCACTATGGGGTCTGATGCCGTAACTCCTTCGTAAAGTTTTTTATCTGCACTTTCCAGAGTGATTCCATCCTGTTTGAATTCGTAAATCATGTAACAGTCAAGGGTTGCATTCGGGTCTCTCGGGATATAGCTGAATACGAAGTGTTCTTCATAGTTTTCGGATTCGCTCACGAACGCATCGAGAGAATCGTTCCCCCAAACGGTTACTTCCTGCTCGGCATATCCGTCGTCAAGGTATTCGTCCACAGCGTAGAAATTAATGCCAGCCAGGATTATTCCGGCGGCGATTATTATTAGAAAGATAGCTATGAGCACTTTTGTAAGGTTATTCATATTAAGCCTCAAGTTTCCTTTTTTCTGTTCCTTTTCCGATTTTAAGGTTCTTTAGCATGTTCATCCGCATGATGGCAATGGAAAATGCAAATTCACGTTCGGATTCTCGCCCGGTTATTTCAAACCACTAAAAGAAAATACGTACAGGAATTATTTGAAACAAATCTGGGGAAAATCTTAAGTTAGTAGGAATTGTGTTAGAAAGTAAACAAAGCTGCAAGTTAATTAGAAAAGCCGGATGCAACAGGTAAATCTGTAAGATGGTTGGAAAACCTGCAAGTTGCATGCAAATTTGAAAAAGGCTGGGATACTTACAAACTGCATGCAAATATGGGAATGGGTAGGAAGCTGTCATCTGAATGTGCAAATTAAAAAATCCTTTTCCCGGGGAACATATGAAAGCTTATGAACTCTTTTCCGAACTGGGTTCGGAAGTAAGGCTGGGCATCCTCAAAGCCCTTGGTGAGAAACCGCTGAAATTCACGGCTATCTCGGAGCATCTGAAGATCACCTCTCCAGAGACTTCCAGGCAGTTGAACAGGCTCATTGATGCAGCCCTGCTGGAAAAAAGGCCTGACGGCTTTTACTCCCTTACACCCTTCGGGAACCTTGTCATGGCTTCCGCACCTAACCTCGAATTCATCGCCCTGAACTCTTCTTACTTCCTGACCCACGACGTTTCCCCTATCCCTCCAGAGCTTCTCAGGCGGGTGGACATGCTCTCGGGAGGAAAAGTGGTTACCGGAGTCTTTGAGGTCATGGAAAATGTGGACTCCCTTTTCGACGGAATAGGAGAGTATTCCTGGTACCTCTCGGATAACTTCCCCAGGTGCTTCCTTCCAAAAATCGAACAGAAACTTGACGCCGGAGTGGAATTCAGGAGCGTATATCCGGAAGAATTTTTAACTAATGTTTTGCGCTCCGTGGGCGAAAAAGTCAGGTCCGGAATTGAATTCAGGACCCTGGAAGAAATCAGAATCGCCCTGAACGTAAACGACCATTACGCCTTTCTTGGCCTGCCGGGACAGGACGGAAAGATCGACCGGGACTGCGTCCTTATCGGTTCCGACTCCGGGTTTAAGGATTGGTGCAGGGAATTGTTCGAGTACTACTGGAGAAGATCGAGCAAGTATCACCCGTAATCAGATTTCCAATTTTTTGATTCAATTTTTTGATGCCCACCTATCAATTTTTTGATGTTATTTCCGGCCCTAAAAAGCTTTATGTTCCTGGATTTAATAAGTTTCAGAAATACCTTTCTGGTCGGAGAAAATGTTTTACCTGTCCCTGAAGCCGGTTTTCGATTTGATTGAATAAAAGTGCCTCCGCCAGCTTGCCTGGCGGCCCTTTCAAAAAGAAGCAAAAAAGAGATATTAGAAAGAACATTTACAGATTGTATCTGTTTCTGTTTGTTTCTGTTTGTTTCTGTTTGTTTCTGTTTGTTTCTGTTTGTTGCCGTTTGTTTCTGTTTGTTTCTGTGGCTCTGTAGAAATACTGTATATAGCTTGAAATGGCCCTGTTTTTTGTTACCAGGTTTACTAATGATTCCAGTTCCAGGAATTTTCTTTTTAAATATCGGTAACAAGGGCCCTCACCGCTTGCGAAGCAAGCGGATCATCCCGAAATTGCTGAAAAAAGCGATTGCAAAATACACTGCAATTATTGGTTTTTACTTTTATTCAACTCACTTCACGTCGATATTCTGATATTTTAGTATCCAGATATTTTCAGTCACTTTCTTACTATTATTTTCAGTCACTTTCTTACTATTATTTTCAGTCACTTTCTTACTATTATTTTCAGTCACTTTCTTACTATTATTTTCAGTCACTTTCTTACTATTATTTTCAGTCAATTTCTTACTATTATTTTCAGTCAATTTCTTACTATTATTTTCAGTCAATTTCTTACTATTTTTACTCATTTAAATTTACTTTATGGAAAAGCCGGTCGTCTTCGACGACCGTTGAGAGCGCCGGTACCTATAAAGCAAGTCGAAAAAAGATTTCGGGAAAAGCTGAACAGGGAAATTACAGCTACCCTGTAAGGGTTGATTTAGATAGGTTTTCTACAAAGCCGTTCTGTTTTGTTTTAATTTTTACCGTTTCCATACTTGCCGTTTTTATGGTTAATTTTGCTTTTTGTATTCTTCCTTTCCGCTCTCTTTTCTGATTTTTGTTCTGGGAAGGCCGGGCTCCTTTGTCGCCCGGGGACAAGGACGACATAATGCAGCTATTTCCGGTTGTACGTGGTCATGGCTAAAGAATTAAAGCCCGGCCATCCTTTCGAACTTCAGTTTGCTCCTGATTTATCCGTACGTTATTCACTCGTACCTTATTCGTTCCTTGTTCATTCCTTATTTATTCGTATCTCAAAGCGTCTACAGGCTTCAGTTCCGACGCATTCTTTGCAGGTACCAGGCCTGCGATCAGCCCCACGATAATGGACACGAGGGTTGCTACAAGGGTCCCTTTTATACTGAGAGCAAACTCAAAGGGGATTTGCATTCTCACCGAGATCATTAACACGATTACCTGGACAGCGGCTGTACCCAGGAGGATGCCTATGATGCCGCCTACAAGCCCGATCATGGCGGCGTTGCAGAGGAAGATCAAAAGGATGTCCTTGTTTTTTGCACCGATGGCTTTCATAATCCCGATTTCTTTGGTTTTCTCAAGTACGGAAGTAAACATGGTATTGGCGATGCCTGTTGAGCCTACCAGGAGGGAAATACCTGCAATTAAGGCAAGGAAGGCGGTTAAGCCGTCTATAAGTTTCCGGGTGCCTTCAATAGCTTCTTTCGGGGAACTCACATAGAAGTCCTGGGTCTTTTCGTCCACCCTCCGGGAAAGCCTCAGCCTGCTCTCGATTTCTTCAAGGGCAGCCTCGTGGTCTGCCCCACTGTGCAATTTTACTTCTATGGAGTCGTAGACGTCCCTCTCCCTTTCAAACAGGCTTTCCTCACTCTGCCTAAAAGAGTAGACCTCTTCGTAAGGCAGGTAGACGCTGCTTCCGAATAAGCCGCCCAGGCCCCCAAGGAGGCCCTCGTCCTTTGCCAGGACCCCGACTACCCGGTAGGACTTTCCGTTTAAGAGGACCATCTTGTTGAGCCGGATTTCCCTTTCAAAGGCCTCATTTGCAAGCTCGTTGGAAATGACCACAACAGCCCTGTCCCCGGGTTTCAGCATCCTCCCCTCGCCGATTTTCTTTTTGGTGATTTCAGGCCAGACCCTCGGGTCCACGCCCTTTGCCCGGATCGAGGTTTTCTCTCCCCCGTATTGCATATCAACCCCGGTTTCTACATTTACATTGACGTATTCGACCGAGGGGATGCGCTGGAGGGTTAGCACGTCCATTTTCGTAAGCTCGGGGTTTTGTATTTCCTGAGGCTCTTCCGATACTGCCGGCTCGCCTGCCTCGTCGAAATCCATCTCTACGGGATCAAAGGGATAAGAGGCGACAATTGTAATCGTATCTCCTCCCAGGCTCTCCAGGGTTTCGGTTACCTGTTCCTGGAAGTACTCTCCGGTCGTGACAATGGCCATTACCGAGGCAATGCCAATGATGACCCCTATGATGGTAAGCCAGCTTCTCAGCCTATTGGCTTTAACCATGTTCAGGGCTATTTTCAAAATCTTTGCAGGTTTCATGGCACCACAGGTTCCGGTTTTTTCGGGTTCACACGGTTTTTATTCAGATTCATCCGGGATTACTCTTCTTTCTGCTTTTTGTCCATCTCTGCTTCGTCTATTTTCCTTCCTTCCGTATCCACTTCGTCAATATTCCTTTTTTCCATCTCCCCATCATCCGTTTTCCCTTTCTCTGCATTCTTTTTCTGCTGCCTCCTGTAAACCAGGACAGCTGCAGCTCCCGCAAGGACCAGGAACAAAAGTTTGTATGAAAAGAAGCCTGAACTGCTATTTTCCCCGGGCTGCTTTGATTCTGAGGAGAGGGTGAAAGGTGAGGAATAAAGGTTCAGCTCCTTTTCCTCGACCTGCCTCATGCCGTCGCTGGAAGTGTAGCTTATTTCGAATTTAATGGGCAGGTCTTCCCCTATTTCTGCGGGCTTGAGGTTGAAGTCGGCAATGGTGTAGTCTCCTTTTTGCAGGTTTCCGAGGATTACGGAATTGGACCCGTCAGTGACGCTCCAATTAGCCTGGGAGGGTACGGAAATCTTGACCGAGTTTGCGCCGTTGTTCCCGATGTTCGAGACCGAAAAGGTGTAGGCTCCGGTCGGGCTTCTTTCCATAAAAGCGATGTCGAAGTCCGTGGTGCCTCCGATGTAGATTCCGGCTTTGCTCTTTATCTCTTTTCGCTTCTGGTTTTCCACGGTGCCTGCTTCCGTAATCGTCTGGAGTTCTTCGATGTCGTCGTAGGTAAGGACCATGTCCAGTTTGTAGAGCCCGGGTCTTGTGTTCACGTTGGTAAGGACGTCAAAACTGACGTTTGCGGTCTCTCCTATGTCGATCAGGTTGATGTGCTTGACGTTACTTGAGCCGACAGGCAGGATCAGGTCATCCGTGCATTCCCAGGAAAACATTGCATTTTTCAGGGGAGAATTTCCCACGTTCTTGATCCCGAAAGTAAGGTCCGTCTTTGTCCCGGGCACCATTTTCTCAACGCTTATGAACTCGATTTCCGCGTTGGACTCGCTGTCAATGTCGATTATGAGGTCTTTTGTAAGGGATAGCCCGTTTTTGCTGCCCCCGGTGTAGAGGTAGACCTTGAGGGGGTATTTTCCTTCATTTACGTCATTTTCGACCCCAAGTTTGAATTTTACGACCTTCCCGCGGTCGTCTTCATAGCGTTTTCCCAGCGTCCCGATGTTTTTGGAAAGTTCCTCTCCCGGGAGGGCCCTGAATGGATAATCGGGTTCTATTGTTACGATGCAGTTTTCCTGTTCATCATACCCCGTGTTCTGGACCGAGAGCCTGACTTCAAGGACGTCTCCGGGCTTAACAGGGTCCGGGTCCTGGTTGAGCAGGTCGATTGTCAGGCCTTTATCCTGGACGCCCAGCGCAAAGGCCGGGGAACTGAATAAAGAGAGGCCGATTAACAGTACGGTAAAGACAGCAAACATCCTGAATATCGGTGCTTTGAACGTTGCTTTATTGGATATCGGTATTTTGGATTTCGACTTATTAGATGTCGGTATTTTGAATAACAATTTTATTTTTTTAAGAGTCATCTCCATCCTTCCTTAAATTTCGGGCTTGAGCTGGTTGGGATTCGGCTTGTCCCGGATTATTTTTCCGTCCTTCAGTTCGATGTGCCTCTGGGCATACTGTGCGAGGTGACTGTCGTGGGTGACAATGATCACTGTTTTTCCTTTTTCCTTCCACAGCCTGTAGAGCGTTTCGAGTACTTCTTTTCCAGTAACGCTGTCAAGAGCCCCTGTGGGCTCGTCGGCAAGGATGATTTCAGGGTTGCAGGCAAGAGCCCTGGCAATCGAGACCCTCTGCTGCTGCCCTCCAGAAAGCTGGGACGGCCTGTGCTGCATTTTATCGGAAAGACCCACCAGGTCCAGGAGCGCCTTTGCTCTCTTTTCGGCGGCTGCATCGTCAACTTCCTGGATTTCCAGGGGCAAAAGCACGTTTTCAAGCGCAGTCATCCCCGGGATCAGGTTGTACTGCTGGAAAACAAAGCCTATGGTTTTTCCCCTGAGAACTGCAAGGTCCGATTCCTCCAGGCGGGCGATGTTCCTTGACTTCAGGAAGATTTCTCCCTTTGACGGGACATCCAGGCAGCCCACCAGGTTCATCATGGTGGACTTTCCGCTCCCTGAGGGTCCGATAATCGCGGCAAATTCTCCTTTCCCGAACTCCACACTCACACCCTGCAGGGCATTGACATCGACTTCTCCCATCTTATAAATTTTCCAGACGTTTCTGAAGGTGATCAGCGTATTTTCCATATTGTTCTCCTAAACCCACACTTACATAAAAATGGGAGGCATTTGAAAAATATATTTTAGCCCTATTTTTTCCGCAAAGACTACACTATGAAGCAAAAAGAAAGGCAGATTATTGGAATATATGGTGAAATAAAAATAAAGGTATCTAAGGACCCGTCACAGAACAACTTATGCACAGGTTCGATTGAATGCATTGATTTTCGAGATCATTGTCACCAATTGGAAATCAACTTCTTAAATTATATGCCTAATCTATTTTGCTACAAATTCTTAGATTTGATATAACATTCCTATTAGCTTATTTCTACAGAATTACAGGCTTCCGGTAGTAAACAGAAAAGTGTATATTTGGGAAACAATAGACAGGCCGGCTGGAATACAGACAGTGAGTGCGGCGTTTTTAAATGACATATTTCGTGCATGCAAGAGTGCAAATATCCAGATGTATGCAGACAGTAAGAGACATAAAATTCCAATTATTTGCGAGGTATAAAATAGGGGATTATTTGAGAACATCTGTTCCATACCCTGGGCCATAAGTTGTGGGTCTTGTGCTGAAAAATCTACTGAAGATACTAATACATACGTTACAACCAAACTTATGAAGCTGCTAAATATTTGTGGCACAAATCCGTAGCCTACAAACTCTAACGTTCTCTTAAAAGAACCCTTTGAAGCAAATACATATGATATAGAATATAAGATTCCGGCCAGTATAAACCAATTTAAAAACGTTCCAATCAAACCTCCAACAATACCCCCAATGACACCGATTGACATTACTGTAGCAGATATAGATGAATCCATATCAGAAGGTAAAAATTCTTTAAGTTTATTCATGACCAGAAAACTTGAACCTATTGCAAATATTGATATTACAAGCATTATCAATAGAGGATACTTAAAACTGACTTCAGTTCCTATTTTCTCCCTGAAAAACGAATTAGGATCGAATATTAGATTATTTAGGTTTAGATTATCCATATCTTTTACACCATTGTAAATCTTATTCAATATATGCTATACACTTCATTAAAATTTCACATCATCTCTAAAGTACTTATATTTAACTTCGCCAGTCCAGGTTTTATTCCAGCCGAATACCCCGCAGCTTGCTGCGGGGATGGACACTTCCCCGAGAACCGTTGATGATATACGATTTATCAAATCCATTTTTTGTTTGTTAACTTCTGCTCGAACTAAACCTTGGTAGGTCTATTGTCTTCTTTTACGGAATCTCTTTTACATATTTCTTCTGTACCAGTAAAAGATTCACGTATAAGAGATTCCTGTAATAGCAAAAAGTGCTCCTACTACCGGCTTCGCGGGCAATTGAATGTCCAAAATCGCAAGAGTTGCATACAGAAATCCCTGGATTATACATATTAGCTGGAAGGTTTTGAAACTGGCTTTTTCTGAAATTCGATAATCTCTTTCGTCTTCCTTTACTTCTCCACTTAATTTCATATTTGTCACGATGTCAAAACTACATTACATATTGTATATAAAACTATCCTTTTAGACGGAACAAATTTACATACTGTGGGTTTTAAAAATATAGCAATTCAAAGTAAACGGTTTATCTGGTCCGGCATTCTGCTTCACATAATTATAAAAGAAAAAGCTACAGTCTACGAATGCCCTTTTTCACATCTCTTTTTTAGGTCCAAATTCACCTTTGACACCTTCTGGAAGTTTACCGCAGTATATCCTATCGTTCAAAGATGAGTAAAAAAGTGCGTAAGGCTAACCAAAAAGGATATCCGAATGACTGAATTAAATAATTCTGATAAAATATGAGGACTAAATCCGGTGTCGGTGCACCGGACAAGCAGAGACAACGAAAAAGAATTAGGCCTTATAATGTTTGGCGCAGTTCAAAAATAGTTTTTTTAATTTCAATAATTTGCCTTATTTTGCCCTTTCCCGAAGAGATAGAAGGCAATTGCGTACAGGATTCCTGAGATGACCGCAGCAATCATCCAGATGCCCATCAACACGTTGCTTAGGCTTTTTTTCTGTGTGAGGATATCGTAGCTTGCCCACAGAAGAATAAAACTTAAGCTTCCCAAACCGATAACTAATAAAGACAAGTTATACCTCCTCTACTGCAAAGAACACTTTCAACATTATATGATTTTTTATATCTATACCCCTTTATTCTTCATGCTTCTCCGTAATAGTCCGAAACTCCTGCTGAGCCGTACTGCCCTTCCCCGGGAAGCTTTCAAGGCATTTTCTTAATGAAAGACGTTTTCTAAAAGAGGATTACTTGTATAAATACATAAGGTAGTAAAAAAATATAGTTCACCTCCACTTTTTCCAAAAATTATATATAATTCCGGCTTAATGGACGTACCCATGACCCTCGGGGCGCTTAATGCGACCTTTAATGAAGAATTCATTAATCTCGCCTCGGAAGCTGCAGTATCGACCAGCATACCCGAGCTTGTATTCAGCCTTATCACATATTTCCTGATGGCAGCCTTGGCCCTGCAAATCTACCGGGAGGTTTCGAAGATTTATTCCTTCATGGAGTACGAGGGGCTCAAATATTTCAAAAACGCCTTCCTTTTCTACGGCTTTGCAAACCTCTTCCCGGCTGCACTGACTCTTGCTCTCCTGCTGGCAAAATCCTCAGCCTCGGCAACCCTGTACCTTCTGGCAGTTGTCCTTCTGCCTTTATTCTTCCTTACCGGGTTAAGTTTCCTGTTTGCCAAAGTAAACCTGCTTTCCTCCATTATCTGGAAACTTGTAGAGGGAATTGTCAGGACAAAGACCCGCAGAACCCTGTTTTTCCTTTCCGTCATGCTGTTCGTACTGGTGGACGGGATAGTCTATCTCCTGGTCCTGGCAGTTGCCGGGAATTATCTTGCCCTGGGGTACAAGGCCCTTATTTTTGTGCTTATCCTGCTGCTTATCAGGTCAAACATGCGTTCGGGAGAAGGGACAAAAACCCTTACCCACCCCTACTACCTGGGCCTGATCCTGATCTTTACCCTGAGTTTCCTGGGAAATTTTTCAATAATAATTGAAGACAGCCATGAACTTATGGGCTATGCCCTGGATTTCCTGACCCTTATCGCCTATGCAATAATTCTCAAAGGAGTGAAAAAGTGGAGTCGCATTCTTCTGGGATGAAGCCGTTTCAAAAGCGAAGCCGGCTGGAAATTATAAGGGACATCCTCACGGTTATCCGCGACTCCGACAGCACCATCAGTCCAACAAAACTTCTTAGGTTGTCCAATCTCTCCTACCAGATGTTTGAGGAATATCTCGGAGAGCTTGAAGCCAAAGAACTGGTCGAATTAAAACCTTATAAAGGGAAGAGGAAGATCTACTCCCTCACGGAAAAAGGCCGGATGTTCCTGGAAAAATACGAGGACTTCGTCTCTTTTTTAAGGGATTTCGGGTTGTAAACTGCTTTTTCGATACATTGTTCGTTATTAATTTTCTCAGTGCTTTGTCGCTGTCCGGGACGACCTCTCAGTTCGAAGTTTCAAGGTGCAAGCTCATTTTTTCGGATCAAGATTTCGAGTTAGGATTTAGGGTCAGGGTTTCGGATCAGAATTTTGATTCAGGATTTTGAATCAGGGTTTCGAATCGGGGTTTCGGCTAAGAATTTCGATTCATTTTTTCTGCTCAGGGTTTCGGGTCCCCAGATTATTGTGACCGCAGCGGCGGCAATGATCAAGAACAGGATGTAGTAAATCTCCGCCCTTGCAGTGAATTCAAAGAGTTCTCCTGTGAAATTGACCATGAAATGGAAAAGTATGGCCGAAAGCGTGCTTCGCCGGGAATTGTTATAGATCCAGGTCATCAAAACCGACTGGGGGATCTTATCCAGCATGAAAAGCCAGAATCCCGGGGTGCCCAGGCCCAGGCCGTGCTGGTAGGTGCCTTCGATGAAAAACAGGGGCATGTGCCAGAATGTCCAGACTGTCCCCAGGATCAGGCTTGATTTCAAGGCGTTTCGGTTTGACTGCAGGCGGTCTAGGGCATACCCTCGCCAGGCGATTTCCTCGGGCAGCGGGCCGAAGAGGAGCAGGAAAAGGGCAAAAGGCACGATTGCCAGGGGCTGCTCTAAAAAGCGGCCTGCGGCTTCAAGCTGAATTCCCCTGCCCCCGAGAAGGAAATCGGAAAATGCAGCAAGCCCGGTCAGGAGAGGAACGGTGAGAAAAATAACGGCATACCATTTCAGCCCGATTCGTTTGTAATCGATTATCCTCTGCCAGTAGTCCCGCCGCCCTTCCTTTCCTTCGGTCAGGTATACGAGAAAAACAGCCGTTACCGGGAGCATCAGCCCGCCGAGGTAGCGCAGTACCGTGCTTAAATATGCATGTTCCGGCATTTCCAGCAGGGCAGCCGGGAGCTCAAAGAGCCAGGAAAGGCTGTAAGCAAGGATAAAGAAGAGCCATGGGCTTGAGAGGGTTGACGTCTGTAAACGCTTTTTTTCAAATATCCCGCAACTTTTCATTAAAATTTAAGGATTTGGAAAAGAGTTAATGTTATCTATAATTTATACAGTCATTTATTTTTACAGTAATTTTCGTATTCATTTTTGGGTTCCGTAGAAATCCTGTTCTATCGCTTAAGATGCTCCTGGTTTGTGAACGGGCCACTCTTAACATTTCATCCACGGTCTGCCTTTTATTAATATATGTCTTATCAAATAATTAGCTGCCAACGAGCCTTCATATGTAGAACGGCGCAGTATTTCGGAGATAATCCGTACTTCAGAGCGGTACCGCATTTTATCATGGCTTACGCAGGAAAACAAAAATATATAAAAATATGGAAAGTATTATTCGGGTATTATCTGGCTATTATTTTGGGTATTATCTGGCTATTATTTCAGGTGTTATTTCAGGTGTTATTTCAGGTGTTTGATAAATCTCCCGCTTCTGTATTCCTCAAATGCCACTTTCAACTCTTCCTGCGTGTTCATGACAATCGGCCCGTACCAGGCTACAGGCTCACGGATAGGTTTTCCAGAGACCAGGAGGAACCTTACCCCTTTTTCTCCTGCTGTCACCTCTATTGAGTCCCCGTCCCCGTACAGGACAAGGTTTTCCTGATCGATCAGGCAGTCTTGCCTGAGGTCGAAGTATTTTGCCCCTTCCAGCTCGAAGGCATAAGGGTCCCGTTCCTCATCGAAATACCCCGCTCCGTCTATCACGTACGCGAACATGGTATAACCCGGGATGGCCATGTGGGTGAATGTTGCATACCTCGGAACTGTCACGTCCACATATACAGGATCGGTTACGATTCCCTTAACCGGCCCTTCAACCCCATTTATAGCCCCGCAGATAATTCTCATCTTTATGCCTTTTTCCAGGAAAAGCTCGGGAATCTGGCTGCTTTTGATCTCCTGGTAGCGTGGGTCCATCATTTTATGGGAAGCAGGAAGGTTTGCCCAGAGCTGGAAACCCCACATAAGCCCGCTTTTCTCCCCTTTTGGCATCTCCTGGTGGACAATCCCGCTCCCGGCAGTCATCCACTGCACGTCTCCTGCCTCAATCACGCCGCTGTTCCCCATGCTGTCCCCGTGATCGACCTCCCCGTGCAGGACATAGGTAATAGTCTCGATTCCCCGGTGCGGGTGCCAGGGAAAACCCATAATATATTCTTCCGGGTACTCCGAATGGAAATCATCCAGAAGCAGAAACGGATCAAGTTCCGGGACCTGGTGGAACCCGAAAGCCCGCTTTAAATGAACTCCCGCACCCTCAATAGTTGGCATACTTTTCATGATTTTCTTAATTTTCCTGACCTTACCCAATCTAATTCCCCCTCTGTAGAAAGTGGTTCGGAAATGTTGTTCGAAAATGTTATTCAAAAATGTTGTAAATCAATAAATACGTCCGCTTATGTTGTAAATCAATAAATACGTCCATAAGTCCGCTTGAGCGAAGCGAAACGGACAGCGTACTGTTGCGATTTCATCGCAACTCTGCTGGTGCAACTCTGCTGGTGCAACTCTGCTGGTGCAACTCTGCTGGTGCAACTCTGCTGGTGCAACTCTGCTGGCTCAACTATACCGAAACGTATCTCGTACTCCCCAGTATAGAATTATCCGGTGTCGTGATATAAATTTTTGCTGGCTAATAGTCGGGAAGTAAATTGCTGCAGGTAAATCGTTGCAGGTCTGAAAAGTATCTTTATGTCTTTCTTTTTATAATATCTCAATGATTGAAAAAAATTATATAGTTCTCTTTTCAAACAAGTATATTGAAGTTCATGCAGGTTTGCGAAAAACATCCTATGCCTAAAAAAAGCCCGGACTATAATATGGGAGCTTTCCCGGGCTCATTCAACTTCATCCTTTGGGATTTCCTTCGATTATACTGAAGAAACCGATAAAATAAGTGATATATCATGGGTATTTTTTCAAAAAGTGCAAGTTCCGAGCTAAAGGCATTCCTGGAAACCGAAGACCTTGATGACCTTGTAAAAGCAAGAGAGAGGGTCCAGCACCTGGACGAAAACGACATAAAGAAAATCCGTTCAATCCTGGAAAAGTGGGATAAGCCCCAGGAGGTGTCCAATCTCCTTTTCCATCCCTCTTTGATACCCGAAGACATCAGGTTCAGCTCCCTTCTCAAAGGACTGGAAGAAAGAGATAATCTCTACTACCTCCTTGCTTCAATAGCAGGTTTGCAGGGGATGGAAGAAGAATTTTCCGAAGAAGAAAAGATTATAATTAAGGAGCATTTGATTTCAGCCCTCGAAATCACAGGAGGGGTTCTTGCAGCCAGAGCTTCCGTTACGATCGTCGGTTTTCTTTCCATTGGGGATGCGAACAGGATGTTTAAATTCCTGTCTCATCCGGAAGAAGTTGTAAGGCTTAACATTCTGTCCTGGCTTATCGAAACCCTGGAGGAAACGGATGTAGAAACATTTGCCTTAATGCTTCAAAGCAGCGAAGTCCCGGAGGACATACAGGCTGACACAATAGAAAAATTCCGGGAACACCTCCGGAAAAAAGAATCAGGAGAAACCGATTTTTCCACAATGCCCCTTTATGCATATATCCCCAATTTAAATGAAGTTTTAAAGAGGGCCTGATTATCTTATACATGAAGCGCTACGGTTCTTTTCTTTTTTTCTTTTGATGTTTTTTCTTTTGATGTTTTTTCTTTTGATGTTTTTTCTTTTGATTTTTTTCAAATGAATACGGGAAGAGATGGGGGATTGTAACAGGAAATGCAAATAAGCTATGTTGATCAATGAAAATTAATCTCTTTTTCGAATTATGCCCCTCTATATTTGTTATTCGGAATCACCCCGGTAAAGTATCCCAATTTTGGGACCAAAAGTTCCGAATTTTTAAAGCTGAATGAGTATAAATTAATAAAATTGAAAGGGTATGTAACCTAATTGTATAATTCAAGATGGTTTTGATATCTTTTTTTCCTACTTTTCTTTATATTAGGAGCATTTCGTAATACTCTTATATGTTTAGGTATGATCTATGTTTTGTTAATATCATTTATTCAAATTACCAGGTGATTAGTAGGGTAATTCACAAAAATGAGGTGTTCTGTAATGGAGAAAAAAAAGTTATCAGTATTATTTTCTGTTTTCCTGACAGCCCTGATTTTAATTACGGCGGGCTGTATCGGCCAGAGTGCTCAGACCGAGGACGTTGCTGAGGAGACCTTAGCTGAGAATACTGTTGACGGCTCACAGCATGCGGATGTTGTTTACCTGAGCGGCGGAGATTATGGCTATCCACAGCCGTTTACGATATATCCCAGGGGTCCCGGGTCATCAAAGGTCGGGATGATCTTTGACAGCCTGGTAGAAAGGGATGAAATGGGCATAATTCCCTGGCTGGCTGAAAGCTGGGAGATCAGTCCGGATGGGACGGAATATACATTTTATCTCCGGGAAGGTGTCGTGTGGAGCGATGGGGCACCTTTTACGGCAAGCGATGTTAAATTTACTTTCGATTACGAGCAGGAAAATGTACCTGTCGCGGGTGGAATTGAGGCAGGGGTTATAGACAATGTCCAGGTAGTGGATTCCAGTACAGTCAAATTTGTACTGACCCAGCCTGTTTCAACATTCCTTTACAAGCTCACGGGTTTTAAGATCATACCCGAGCATATATACGAAGATGTATCGGATCCTACCAGTTTCCTTGATCCGGAGGCGGTCACAGGTACCGGTCCGTTCCTGCTTGACGAGTACAATAAAGAGCACGGATCATACCGCTTTGTAACAAACGAAAAATTCTGGGGACCGGATACTTCCGTTAAATCCGTCGAATTTGTTCCGGTCAGCGATTCGTTAATAGCTTTTGAACAGGGGGAAATCGATTTCACAGGCATATCCCCGGATATTCTTGACCGGTTCACATCAGACCCTGATGTAAGAGTGGTACAGCAGCCGGCTTTCTGGGGTTACCAGTTTTATTTCAACATGAAAAAATGTCCGGAGCTTAACGACAGAAGAATAAGGCAGGCCTTTGCTTATGCCATTGACCGTGAAGAACTGGTGGAAAAGATCGCAAGAGGTGCAGGGAAAGCCGGTAAAATGGGCATACTCTCCGAAGACCACATATGGCACAACCCTGACCAGCCCGAATATGGCTACGACCCGGAGAAAGCCAGAGCATTGCTTGACGAAGCCGGTTGGACTGACACGGACGGGGATGGAATACGCGATAAAGGCGGGGAAAAACTGTCATATGTCCTGTCCCTTGGCAGTGGCGAAGTCCGCATCGGCGAACTTATAAAAGAGAGACTGAGCGAAGCAGGAATTGACGTTCAGGTGAGAGCCTTGGAGAGCAAATCCCGGGATGCCAACCTTAGGAACGGGGACTTTGAACTTTTGATCAGCGGCTTTGGCGGCTGGGGAAGAGATGCGGATTATCTCCGTACAAGGTACTGTGATACGGGTTCGCAGACAGGAAGTGTGTCATCCGGTGCAGCAGTATTTGGTTACCATAATGATACCCTGAACGCACTATGTGCCCGGGAATTGCAGGAACTGGACGATAGTGAACGGAGAGAAATAGTATACAATATGCAGACCGTGCTTGCGGATGATGTACCCGCAATCCCGCTCTATTATACTACAAGATATGATGCATGGCGCATTTCAAAATACGACGGCTGGATGAACATGTATGACCATCATGCAAGAACCCACAGCATTCTTTCGTATCTTGAGAGGGATGGAATTGCAGAGAAAAGATAATATCAATAACCTGATCGAATGCTGGAAAAAAGCTACGGGTAATGGTCTGACTGTCCTTGATGAAGGCAGGACGGCAGAATTCTGGAACAAACGCTCCGGGAACTATGCTAATAATATTGACAAGGACAAAAGAAAGAAGAAAAGCGCCGACATTCTTGAATTTCTTAAGGAAGCCGGTTTTAATCCGGAAGGTTCCAGAGTCCTGGATATCGGGTGCGGACCCGGTACCCTCTCCCTTCCCCTTGCAAGGCTTGGAGCGGAAGTGACTTCACTTGACATCTCTTCCGGAATGCTCGACAGACTGAAAGATGCCGTAAAAAAGGAGCCTCTTCCGATAGATATCATCGAATGCTCCTGGTGGACGGCAGACATAGATGCCCTTGGATTCAGGAACGAGTATGACCTTGTAATTGCGTCCATGACCCCCGGAATAAGGGATGTTGAAAACCTGGATATGATGATGGCCTGCTCAAAAAACCTCTGTTATTACAGTAACTTCCTGAGAAGAGGGGAGGACAGGGCGTATCGTGATATCCGGACTTCGATACTCGGTGAAAACTCTGCGAATAACATGAACGGCATGATCTACCCTTTCATGTACCTTTATCTCTCAGGCTACAAGCCACTGGTCAGGATCAACCATTCCGAATGGCATGAAGAGACAAACTGGAGAGAAGCCGCAGAAAGGGCAATAGAGTTCATTGGAAGGAGCCGTGATTTTGATGATGAAACTAAAGAAAAAATAATGGATTATTATCAAAATGTCTCTCCGGATGGGATCTACCGTTCCGAATCGGATGTATATACCGGTATGATGGCCTGGGAAGTTAACGGCAGAGGATCGGATAGAAACGTAACGCCAGAGGATCGGAAAATAAGTTAACAGCAAATGATCGAAGAGTAAGTTAACAGCAAATGATCGAAGAGTAAGTTAACAGCAAATGATCGAAGAGTAAGTTAACAGCAAATGGTTGGATGGTAAAGGGGCGGATGATTGGATGGGAGAGGACAGGAATTCATTTATTTTCAGGTTGTTATTGACCCTTTTTGTAATTCTTGCCATTAATTTTTTCCTTCCGAGGATGATGCCCGGAGACCCATTCTCAACCACTTCCGCAGATGAGGCAGGGGAAGAGATTATTGTAATGACAGAGGAGCAGCGCCTTTATTACATGAACTATTACGGGCTTGACAGGCCGCTACACGAACAGTTTTTGGTATACATGAAAAACCTGATGAAGGGCGACCTGGGCAGGAGTATTTATTACAAAATGCCGGTCAGTGACGTAATAATGCTCCATCTCCCCTGGACTGTGTTGATTGTCGTGGGAGCTACGGTAATCAGTACCTTCTCCGGTGTGGTTCTCGGGACATTTTCGGCAAAAAACAGGAAAAAGGGGAGTGACAGAATTATGATGACGGGATTAATTGCCTTTGCAGAAATTCCCTCATTTCTGCTCGGGCTGATTCTTCTTCTGGTTTTTAGCGCGTATTTCAGGCTTTTCCCGCTTGCAGGGGCTATTACTCCCTTCGCGGACTATAACGGTCCTGCAGAACAGGCCTGGGATATACTGTACCATGCTTTCCTGCCTGTCGTGACCCTCTCCCTTTCCCAGCTGACCGGCGTGTACCTGCTCACCAGAAATACCCTGATTACGGTGACTACAAAGGAATATATAAGGACTGCCCGGGCCAAGGGGCTTGGGGAAAAAACCGTATGGAACCGCCATGCACTCAGGAATGCCCTGCTTCCGGTAGTGACAAGAACAGGCTTTATGATCGGGATAATGATGGGGGGCGTTGTACTTGTTGAGACTGTTTTTTCTTATCCCGGCATAGGGATGACGCTCAGAAGTGCTGTGGTCGGCCGGGATTATCCCCTGATCCAGGGTATTCTCCTGGTAATTGCGGTCTCCATACTTGTCTGCAACCTGCTGGTCGACAAAATATACGGAAAACTTGATCCGAGAGTCGTAGTATGATAAAGGATATTGCTGCCTATGGAAACGCCGGAATACTCTCACTTATTCAGGCTTTAAATATTAACGGAATTCTCAGCAGTATAGCCAGGAAATTTCCTAAATTTAGTACTGTAGATAAGACATCCTCTAAATTTAGTGTTATAGCCAGGATATTTTCGAAGTTCAGTATCATGACCGGGACATTCTCCAGGTTCAGTACTGAAGGTAAAATTGGGATCCTTGGCATTACCTGTATCGTTTTAATGGCAGTTTTTGCTCCTGTGATAACAATGCATCCTCCTCAGAAAATCACAGGGGATTCCCTTGAAGCTCCCGGGCCCGGACACATACTCGGAACCGATGAACTTGGTATGGATATCTGGTCACAAATATGTTACGGTGCAAGAATGAGCCTTACAATAGGGCTTGCAGTAGGTTTTGCGGCAGGTTTTGGGGGAGGAGCTATCGGAATACTTGCCGGGTATATTGGAGGGTACGTTGACCAGGGGCTGATGAGGGTAATTGACGTGACAATGGCTCTTCCGAGTTTTCCTCTCCTGATTGTAATATCCGCTTTTCTCGGACCGAGTATTCTTAACGTAATTCTTATCCTCTTTCTTTTCAGCTGGGCCAAACCCGCACGCATTGCGCGTTCCCAGACACTGTTTTTAAAGAAGAACAGCTACATTATTGCCGCCCGGAATTACGGGGCAAAACCATTCTACCTGCTCTGGAGGCATATCTTTCCAGAAGTCATGCCTGTTCTGCTTGTGCTCATCATCGGCATATCCTCCCATGCAATCATAGCCGAAGCGGGGCTTGCCTTCCTGGGGCTTGGAGACCCTACTTCCAAGAGCTGGGGGATGATGCTTAATCATGCAACCGGTTTCAGTTCGATATATTTTACTCCATACTGGCAGTGGTGGCTGTTGCCCCCGCTGTTTATGCTTATTTTCCTCCTGCTCTGTCTGGCATTCATAAGCAGGGATATGGAAAGGATACTTGATCCGAAATTAAAGATAAAGAAAGGGTTCTGATTAGGAGAAGGGTTCCGATTATGAGTCTGCTACAAATCAAGGATCTTAAATGTCACTACCTGACCGATACTGATACTGTCAGGGCTGTCGATGGCATTTCTTTTGAAATCGAAGACGGAGAAATCCTGGGTATTGTCGGAGAATCCGGAAGCGGCAAAACCACTGTTGCCCTCGGGATTATGGGGCTATTGCCGGAAAATGCAGCCATTTCCGGGGAAATTCTCTACAGGGATGAGGAAATCTCTTCTTTGCCCGAATCCGGGATGGACAGGTTAAGATGGAAGGATATTGCAATCGTTTTCCAGAACGGCCTGGAGGTGATGAACCCTGTTATGAAAGTAGGCGTTCAGGTAACGGAACCAATGAAAAGGCACCTTGATCTCAGCCCGGAAAAAGCCCGGAGTAGATGTGCCGACCTGTTCCGGGCTGTCGGCCTTGACCCGAAATGGATGGATTCGTATCCCCATCAGCTCTCCGGGGGTATGAGGCAGAGGGTTCTTCTGGCAATGGCTCTTTCATGCGATCCAAAATTGCTGATACTTGATGAAGTTACTTCGGCCCTTGACGCATTTACCCGAAAGGAAATCAGGGATCTTCTGGTCGACCTTCAGAAGAAGAACGGGTATACGATGTTAATGATCTCTCACGATATCACTTTTGTGTCATCCGTGGCGTCAAGGATTACTGTCATGTATTCAGGAAAGGTTGTGGAAAGCGGCCCTGTAAGGGATATTCTCGTATCTCCCCGCCATCCTTATACGAGGGGGCTTGTCCATTCGACCCCGGATATTTTCGTTTATAAAGATTTATGGGGAATTCCTGGGGATGTTCCTGCAGGGGATGGGTTTAAGGGCTGCCCTTTCAGCCCGAGGTGTACACAAAAAATCGATATATGCACTAAAGCTCCCCCTGTCCTGGTGCCGACAGGAGGCGGGCGGGAAATTGCGTGCCATAGGGGAGGCGTAGCAGGCCTTCTGGAAGCCAGAAACCTGAGTTTCAGTTATCGTCTGCCAGACGGGGAATATCTTCAGGCAGTTGATGATGTCAGTCTGGAAGTGAGAGAAGGGGAGGTTCTTGCACTTGTCGGTCAGACCGGTTCGGGCAAGTCAACCCTTGCACATATCCTTGCAAACGTAATAAGGCCCGAATGCGGAGAGGTCTTGTTTATGGACGGGAATGTCAGCAGGGAAAACTACGGAAACAGGTTCAACGGCATTCAGATAGTATTCCAGGACCCTTTCAGCTCAACCAGCAACAGGTTTACCGTGCTTGATGCAGTCAAAGAGCCTCTTTATATCAATAAGATCGGGGCCAATGGTGACAGGTTGCAAATGGTAAAAAATGCCCTTGAACTTGTTCGCCTTCCCACCACCGATAATTTCCTCCGTAAATATTGCGGGGAACTCAGCGGCGGGCAGAGGCAGAGGGTTGCACTTGCCAGAGCAATGGTTATGGAGCCAAAACTTCTTATTGCCGATGAAATTACTTCGGCTCTGGACGTTTCAACCTCTGCAAACGTATTGCGTCTTTTAAAGGGCCTTCAGAACAGGAGAGGGTTTGCAATGATATATATTTCACATGACCTCTCCCTGACACTGAAGATTGCTGACAGGATAGCCGTTATGAATTCCGGAAAGATTGTAGAGATGGGTAATTCCCACGATGTGATGCTTTCACCTTCTGATGAGTATACAAAAAGGCTTGTGGGTTCAAGAATAGGGCTTTGCTGCCATAACCATTGAGCAAAACCAATCTTATTTATATAATATATAAACTTGCACTGTTTATTTTTGTCAATGGAAGGTGAATTTTGAAAGATGAATTTCTTAAAATTGTTCAAAAAGCTCGGTTTGAAGGTTTGTTTAGTTTGAAGGTTTGTTTAGTTTGAAGGTTTGTTTATAGTTCTGAACGTAAATATTTACACTTATATATAACCACGGAAGACACAGAAAACACGGAAGGTATGTGCCTCTATTTCCTTTATTCCGTGTTTTCCGTGCTTTCTGTGGTTAAATTTTCACTTGAGATTGGTGAAGGAATTTGGGTCATTGACTATAGTTTGAAGGTTCTGTTTAATATGAGTGCAATAATAATTAAAGAGCTGACAAAAAAATTCGGGGAATTTACTGCTGTGGACAGTGTCTCATTTTCGGTTGAGCCCGGAGAACTTTTCGGGCTTTTAGGCCCTAATGGTGCGGGAAAGACAACTATTCTCAATATGCTGACTACTCTTCTTCTTCCTACGGCAGGTGATGCTGAAATCGCAGGATATGATCTTAGAAGAGATCCTGGTGAGGTAAGGAATAATATCGGAATAATATTTCAGGACCCTTCGCTTGATATAGGGCTTACCGGGAGGGAAAATCTCGAATTTCATGCCATGATGTACAGCATCGGTTCGGAGGAGAGGAAAAAAAGAATCCGGGAAGTGCTTGATGTTGTGGGTCTGGCTGATAAAGCCGACATTCTTGTTGAAAATTATTCGGGCGGGATGAAGAGGCGGCTTGAAATTGCAAGGGGGCTTATTCATTATCCGAAGGTTCTGTTTCTGGACGAGCCTACTCTCGGGCTTGATGCCCAGACCAGGAGATCAATCTGGGACCATATCAGAAACCTGAACAAAAATTATGGGACATCTGTCATCCTTACTACCCACTATATGGAAGAGGCTGATTACCTCTGTGACCGCATTGCGATAATTGATCACGGGAAGATTATTGCACTCGATACTCCGTCAGGTCTGAAGAACTGTCTTCGGGGAGATTGTGTCAGCTTGGCTATTGAGGGGAGGGGAGATCTCATTGCTACTGCCCTTGGGGAGAAAGAATGGGTAAGGGAAATTGTTCAGAACGGAGAAATGCTTGATGTTATTATCTCGGATTATGAGAAAAATATCCCTGATATTTTTCAGACTGCCGGCAATCTGGGTATCGGGATCAGTTCGATAAATTTCAGCAAACCAAGTCTTGAAGATGTTTTTATCCGCCTGACAGGTTCGATAATACGAGAGCAGGAAGGCAGCAGGCAGTCAGCCAGGCGGGACCGGATGAGAAGGAGGATGCTCCGATGATTCAGGGAAAAGTCGTATATGTTCTCTGGCGGCGTGAGATGATAAAGTATTTCAGGGCAAAATCAAGGGTAGTGGGCGCTATTGCCATGCCGGCTTTTATGCTGATCTTTCAGGGTATGGGCTTTAGAAAAGTTGAATTTCCGGGGCTGCCTGAATCTATAGGATATTTTCAGTATCTGGTGCCGGGTATTATCGGGATGACTCTTCTTTTTACGGCTGCTTATGCAGGTATGAGTGTCATAATGGACAAGCAGTTCGGATTTTTAAAAGAGGTTATGGTGACTCCTGCAAGCAGGGTTTCTATTGTTCTCGGGATGATCTCCGGAAGTGCGACCACATCAATCCTTCAGGCCCTTATTATTATGATGATGTCGGTATTACTTGGTTTTAGGCTGCCTTTTATTTCTGCGATCCTGTCCTCTGTCGTGATAATGGTTCTTATATCGATAACCTTTATAAATATAGGATTGATTTTGTCATCCGTACTAAAGGATTTTCACGGGTTTAGCACAATTATTAATTTTATTGCATTTCCCCTCTTTCTCTTATCCGGAGCTTTATTTCCGGTTTCAAATTTGCCTGCCCCGATAAGGATTCTGTCTTATTTTGATCCGCTGACATACGGTGTGGATGCTTTGCGGGGGGTATTGATTGGTCATTGTGAATTCTCAATTCTTCTGGACGTATGTATTCTTTTAACACTGTCGGTCCTGATGGTCTGCGCCAGTGTTTATTTCTTCCGGAGGGCAGAGATGATATAAATGTATTTTTGTTTTTAAACCGGAATAATTCCGGTTTCCGGAGGATAACACCCGGGAATCACTATTAATGGCTGTTATTGATGCCGTTTCTTTCTTAAATTGGGTATAAATCTCAGTCAGATGTCTTCAGTTTCTCCATTTCAAATCATTTAGAATCCTTTCGAATTGTATTTAATTCAAAAAGAAACTACTCCAATAAGGATAGCACTAAATATGGGAATTTCCGTATTTGCATAAAAAACCCAAGGAAGATTCGGTAAATGAGCCTTGTAATCGCTTTCATCGGAAAAAACGGCGCTGTAATGGCCGGGGACATGCGGGAAATAACGTTTGAGGGGGAGAAAGAAAACCGGGAAAAGCTCGAAAAAGATCTATATAGCGGCGCAATCGTTTCGGACGCTGAGCTGGAGAAAAAAGCTGAAGAGCTCGGAGTCAAAATAACGGTCAGGGACGACAAGAACAAACTCGAGGAACGGGACGGGGTTCTGGTTGGAGAAGTCTCTTCAGTCGAAGGAGGCGTTGTCCGCAAAAGGAGGCTCTACGTTTCGGCAGGAAATTACGCTATTGCCGAAATCGAGGGTTCGGAAATCAGGGTGACCGCACAGGGAAAAGGCAGCAACTTCATAGCCTTTGGAAACGACACGACAAAAGCAATAGCAAACAAATGTTTCAAGGATAACTGGAAAAAAGGAAACCTTCAGCTTGCGGTAAAAATCATAATGCTTGCAATGGAGACCGCGGCAAGAAAGACAGCTTCCGTTAGCAAAAAGTACATGCTGCTCCAGACAGCATCGAATGTTGACGTATCCGGAGTTGTCGAAAAGGATCTGAGTGAACCTTAAGTATTAAATGAATTAAATGGAGTTCGGGAATCCGGAAAAACCCGGATAATCCCAAAAGTACGTTAATAGCAGGATTGATGTCTGTCATTCTCTTTCTATAGTCCCGGACATAAATATTTACACTTACTTTATAACCACGGAAGACACGGAAAGCACGGAAGGATTGTGCCCCTATTTCCTTTATGATAGTGATTTCTTCACCTGTAATTCCGTGTTTTCCGTGCTTTCGGTGGTTAAACTTTTACTTGAGATTGGTGAAGGAATTTGGATACTTGACTATATTTCTCTTACTATTTCTCTTACTAACTTGCTTATTCATTCCTTTACTCATTCTTTCACAAAGAGGTCGACGAATTCGAATTTTGTCACATCGAACAACCCTTTGTCGCCCAGTTTAAGTTCGGGAATCACCAGCAGGGACATGAATGAGAGGGTCATGAAGGGCGACTTCAGCGAGGTGCCGAGCTTCTGGGCTTCGGCATTCAGCAGCTGGTATTTTGCTGCCACTTCTTCTCCGTCCCGGGTACTCATCAGGCCTGCAACTTCCAGCGGGAGATCCAGGAGTTTCTCTTCGCTTCCCACGACTATTCCGCCTTTGTTTTCAACCAGCCTGTTAACGGCTGTAACTATGTCCCCGTCAGTTGCTCCCACCGCAATGATGTTGTGGCTGTCGTGGGCGATGCTGCTTGCTATGGCTCCCTTTTTCAGGCCTATATTCTTTATGAAACCGACCTGTGCAGGGTCGTCCCCGTACCTGCTCAGGACTACCATCTTCAGGATATCCCGTTCAGGGTCCGAAACAAGGCTGCCGTTTTCCACCTTCGGAAAGGCAAGTTCCTGCCCTGTTACAAGCTCCCCGTCTTCGGCAACGATCACCCTGATTTTCCTGTTCTCTTCCCCTGGCTGCAGAGGCAGTTTAACGTCCTCAGCCGTTATTTTGCTCCTGTTAAAGACATTTTTTGCAGGGCTCTCGCTTGCCGGGAAAAGGACCTTCCCGTCCTCGTAAACACATCCCCCGTCAATCCAGGTACTCAGCACGTTGAACGCTTCAAGGTCATCCACAATAATGAAATCTGCAGGGTCGCCTTCCCGGAGCATCCCGACGTTAAGCCCGTAATGCTCCACAGGGTTCAGTACCGCTGCCCGGAGCAGCTTGTAGATGTCGAGCCCCTTCTCCTGCCCGCGCCTGACCAGCTTATCGATGTGCCCTTCGTAAATCAGGGTGTCAGGGTGGGAATCGTCGGTGCAGAGCATGACCGATTCGGGATACTCGTCGATCAGCCTGTACAGGGCTTCGAAGTTCCTGGCCGAACTCCCTTCCCGGATCAGCACTTTCATGCCGAGCTTGATTTTTTCGACCGCCTCTTCGTAAGTGAAACATTCGTGGTCCGTGGAAATGCCTGCTCCCACATATTTTTCCAGGTCGGCTCCCGTCAGCCCCGGAGCGTGCCCGTCTATGAGTTTGCCGTACTTCTTTGCCGATTCCAGTTTGGCAAGCACGTCGGGAAACCCATTGATTACCCCGGGAAAGTTCATCATCTCGGAAAGGTAGTGCAGGTCGTCCCTTGCAAGCAGCCTGTCCACAGCCTCCGGGTCCAGGACAGCCCCTGCAGACTCGAAAGGTGTGGCAGGTACGCAGGACGGCACCCCGAAAAAGACTTTCAGGGGGGTTTTTCGGGCATCCTCTATCATGTAATCGATCCCTTCAACCCCCATCACGTTTGCAATCTCGTGGGGGTCGCTAACCACCGCAACCGTTCCCCGGGCAACAGCCATCCGCGCAAAAACCGAAGGCACGGTCATGGAACTTTCGATGTGCACATGCGCATCGACCAGCCCGGGGAGGATATACTGCTCAATGTCATGATCCTTTTCTTCCACGCGCAGGACTTTCCCGTCTTCAACGGCCATTTCGCCTTTGAACTGCCGTTTGCCGATAATGTCAACAATGATTCCCTGGAAGGTTTTCATGCCTTTTTTATTACAGCCTCAAATTTATAAAGATTTTCGAACATGACGCTTCAATCAGGTAGCCTGCCAAAGATAGCCTGTCAACAGGTTTTGTGGTGTTTATTGGAACCCCGGGCTCTCACCGGTCGAGCCTGCGAGACCGGCTTTTTCAAGAAAACACATAAAAAAGAGAAGAAGTTTAATTGACTCAGCCTCACATTTAAAACATTATTGAAAATATTGGGGGTGCAGACTTGGAGGCTGAACAGGATGTGAAAGCGTCAACAAATCATTTTCCAAGGAATAAATCAGGAATTTGGGGTAGCGCAAGCCATTGAGCACATTTGTTATAGTCTTTACCAAGTTTCTGTGCAAGCTCCATTCCTTTTTGGGTTTCGGAAATGAGTTTGTGGTATTCTGAGTTAGCATCGTCTAATTTATCCAGGAACCTACATAACTTATTAAGAGGTTTGGCTAACTTTTCCTTTTCTGAGTTAGCAGTTACCTCATCCAAACTATCCTGAATTTTATCCAATTCCCTTTCAAGTTTTGGATCTAAATGCTCAACTTCTTCTTTCAGATTGTCAAAATCGGTTTGAATTAGATGCAAGTCCACCTTTAGGTTCACATTGACTTCTGTATCAACACTTGTATTTTGTTCAACTGCTATGGTTGGACTTGTTTCTGAATGAGCATATGCAGTAGGACTGATAATAAAAGTTGGCCCATTACCGGAAAAGTCTTCAAATTTTTTCCATCTTTCTTCCCTTTTAATGTAACCGTCTAATAATAATGAAATTGACCTTTCCTTGTAGCTTTTGTGGCATTGAACAGTTTTTATGTTAGCCTTTTCGGCTTTTAACAAATCTTCGTAAAAATATCTTTGAGGGCAACTTTCTGAGCAGTTACAAGGGATTTTTTTACTGAATTTTATCGTTTTTATCGAAGCATTTATATGATCAAGATGGTAACATATAATCTCTAGGGCTCTCCTTTTGTTGTCTCCTTTTATTCTTATTTCGATTTGCTTCTCATCAAGCTTCATCTCCACAAGTGCACACGCATCGTGGAGTTTTAATAGTGCTCCCTCTCTCCAGCAGAGGGGCATACCATTTTCCTTTTTCTCTAGGTCCTGATGCATACGCACGATTAAGCGGGTTATTATGCCTGGAGGTAAAAAGTAGTCATAACAATAATAGAAATGCAGGTTTTCTTCATCACCCCAGATAAAATCAGGTGCTTCAGGAGATAAGAGCTCAGCGACCAGATGGCTTTTTCCATCAGGTAGTTCATAAGCAAGTTCAAATTTATTCATCAATCTCAAAAGTTTAGAATCAATCTCAGAGGGATATAAATTTCGTACCCATATCTGAGATAATTCATCGTGTAATAGGACGCCTTCACGTCGTCGAACTGAGTACGCGGATAATATTTTATAGAAAGCTCCAGTAACCCACTCAGGTTTCAAAATAACTATATCCTTAAGTTCAATATTCTCTTTAAAATGAAGAATTACACCTAGATCATGCAGATATCCATCTAATACTTCAATATTTTTGTTGTCCAACCCTTCTGAATTACAAATTTTACAAAAATCAGCATAGGTAATCCAATTTTTACCTAAATCTTCTAGATTTTTCCTCACATTATACCACGATTTTACCCACCTTACCCTCATTAAAGGGAGGTCCCACGCTGTTTCGCATATGCTCTCCTCCAACTTGGGAATTCCTTCTCCATCTCTACTATCAACTTTTAAGTAACCTACAATTTGAGGAAATTTATATCTCAAATCTCTGAGGTTCAGATCATCATCGTTTTCTCTCATTTTGGACATGACTAATATTACCGGACTTTTCTCTCCAAAAGCTTCAATTGTGTGCAACCAATAGTAGATATGGTCGTAATCTTTGGTTCTCCGAGCATTCCATACAAGTACATAGACAGAGCGTTTTGTAAGAAAAAATTGGTGAGTTGCATGATAGATCTCTTGGCCCCCAAAATCCCAAATGTTGAGTTTAATTGTATTATTTTCTGAGTGTGGAGAGGAAACATTCCACTTTAAAACGTTGATTCCCTCGGTCATTTCAGTTTCCATAAATATATTGTGAACCAATCTGTATGCAAGGCAAGTTTTCCCAACGTCCCCATTTCCCACCAATATTAGTTTAGCTTCATTATGTTCAGAAGCTTTTTCTTGCTCCAAATATGTGAAAATAGCCTCTATTCCCTTCGAAGCAATTTCTGGTGGGGGCATTTCCAATGGATTTCCGGATAAATCAAGTGTTTTTAGGTTTTTGAGTTTCGAAATTTCTGGAGGTAACTGTGTTAGTTGATTGTGAGATAAATCAAGTATTGTTAGGTCTTGGAGTTTCGAAATTTCTGGAGGTAACTGTGTTAGTAGATTGTGAGATAAATCAAGTTTTTTAAGGTCCTTGAATTCTGTAATTTCTATAGGTAATTGTGTTAGTTGATTGCTTGATATGTAAAATGTTTTGAGGTTTTTGAGTTCTGCAATTTCTATAGGCAACTGTGTTAGTTGATTACGCGATAAAGAGAGTATTTTAAGATTTTTGAGTTCTGCAATTTCTACAGGCAACTGTGTAATTTTATTTCCAGATAAGGAGAGTGTTTCAAGGCTTTTGAGTTCCGTAATTTCTGGAGGCAATTGTGTAAGTTGATTGTTAGGTAAGTGAAGTGTTGTAATATTTTTAATTTTTATAATTTCTGGAGGCAGTTGTTTCAGTTTATTTCCAGATAAATAAAGTGTCTTAAGATTTTTTAGTTCTGCAATTTCTGGAGACAATTGTGTAAGTTGATTATGTGACAAGGAAAGTTCATTAAGGCTTTTTAGTTCTGCAATTTCTGGAGGCAATTGTGTAAGTTGACTATCAGATAAAGAAAGTGATAACTGATTCTTTTTAGAAGCCATTTTAATATGTTCTACTACTCTTTCATTTACCATTAGATCAATTCCCTGCACACTTAGCTTATAACTTAAAAACTTTCAATCTCTTTTTTTAAGAGTTTGGAGCTTTTACACAAAAAGTTTTCTATATTTTTTAAATCTTACCCGTAAGTACACAACTTTCTACAAGCCATCATGAGCTTAATCTTCCTGCAATTCTGAAAAGTGAGCTTAAACCCCCCAAAAACCCGATTAAGAATTAATATTACTTACACAATTATATTCACAACATGTCCTCCCAATCCCAAAAACCCCTCTGGCAGTTCTGGATCGACCGTGGCGGCACTTTTACGGATATCGTAGCCCGTTCCCCGGAAGGCAAACTGATTACCCACAAACTCCTTTCGGAAGACCCCGGCCACTACAGCGATGCAGCCATGCATGGGATCAGGCAGATTCTGGGCCTGCCGAAAAATGCAGCCCTGCCCACGAAACAGATCGAATCGGTAAAGATGGGTACCACTGTAGGGACCAATGCTCTCCTTGAAAGGAAGGGCGAGCGCACTGTTCTTCTTATCACCCGGGGCTTCGGGGACGCTTTAAGGATAGGCTACCAGAACCGCCCGGATATTTTTGCTCAGAAGATAGAGCTTCCCGAACAGCTTTACGAAAGGGTTATCGAGGTTTCCGGGCGCTACGCTGCGGATGGGGAGGAGATCGAACCCCTGGAAATCGAGGCTGCAAGAAAGGAGCTGGAAGTAGCTTTTGAATCGGGCATAAGGTCCGCAGCTATTGTCCTGATGCACGCATACCGCTTCCCGGAGCATGAGCTTAGGTTGGGAGAACTTGCAAGAGAAATTGGTTTTACACAGGTGTCCCTTTCTCACCAGGCAAGCCCACTCATAAAACTCGTCAGCCGGGGAGAAACGACCGTGGTTGATGCATACCTCTCGCCTGTGCTCCGCAGGTACGTCGATATGGTGCAGAAAACCCTGGAGAAAGGGACTGGAGCAGGAAAAGGGAAAGTAGAGGGACATGATAACTACGCTGAGGCGGGAAAAAGAAACACCAGGCTCATGTTCATGCAGTCCAACGGGGGGCTTACGGACGCCCACTTTTTCCAGGGCAAGGACAGCATCCTTTCGGGGCCTGCAGGGGGGATTGTTGGGGCTGTTGCCACTTCTGCCATGGCAGGGGCAGAGAAGATCATCACTTTTGACATGGGGGGCACGTCCACGGATGTCGCCCATTACGACGGGGAGTACGAACGCAGTTTCGAGACCGAGGTTGCAGGTGTCCGGCTTCGGTCCCCGATGATGCGTATCCATACGGTTGCAGCCGGAGGCGGATCGATCCTGCATTTCGAAGCCGGAAGGTTTAGGGTCGGGCCGGATTCTGCAGGAGCTGACCCCGGGCCTGCTTGCTACAGGAAAGGCGGGCCTCTTACGGTTACGGACTGCAACCTTATGCTCGGGAAACTGCAGCCGCAGTTTTTCCCTAACCTTTTCGGGCCGGAGGCTAACCAGCCTCTTGATTTGGAAGTGGTCCGCAGGAAGTTTGGCGAACTTGCTGAACAGGTTTCGGTTGGCTCAGTTGGAAGTACTTCATCTCCTTCATCACCACCATCATCAGTGGAAGAGGTTGCCGAAGGTTTCCTTTCCGTGGCTGTGGAGAATATGGCAAATGCCATCAAGAAAATCTCGGTCCAGCGGGGGTACAACGTAAAAGAATACACCCTCTGCTGCTTTGGAGGTGCAGGAGCCCAGCACGTCTGCAGGATAGCGGATTCCCTGGGGATGAAGCGCATTTTCATCCACCCGTTTGCAGGGGTCCTTTCGGCATACGGCATGGGGCTGGCTGACCAGAGGCTCATAAAAGAGCATTATGTTGGAACCGTGCTTTCCGATGAGCTTACGGGAAGGCTTGAGTCCGTATTTTCCGGGCTGGAGCAGGAGGGCAGGGTGGAAATGCTGGAGCAGGGAGTTCCTGAGAAGGGAATTGCAGTGCTGCACAAGGCGCACATGCGTTATGAGGGTTCGGATACGCAGCTGATAGTGGACTTTGCGGGCAGGAAGGAACTTGTCGAAAGCTTCGAGGAAGCCCACAAAAAGCGTTTCGGGTTCATAATGGAAGACAAAGCCCTGGTTGTCGAGGCTGTTTCCGTGGAGGTTATAGGGGTTACTGAGCGGGTTTCGGACTCCGTAATCAAAATTGATGACATTGCAGAACCCACGCCTATTGACACTGTGAGGATGTACAGCTATGGGGAGTACCATGAGACGCAGGTGTTTGCGAGGGAGGCCCTGAAGCCCGGAGCCTGCATTAACGGCCCTGCCATCCTTACCGAGAAAACGACGACCATAATCATTGAACCCGGCTGGCAGGCAGAGGTTACGGAGCACGACCACCTCCTCCTCAGCCGCAGAGTCCCGCTTCCGGCCCGGACATCCATCGGGACTGAAGCCGATCCCGTGATGCTCGAAATCTTCAATAACAGGTTCATGTCCGTTGCCGAGCAGATGGGCTATACCCTCCAGAACACCGCCCATTCGGTAAACATCAAGGAGCGCCTGGACTTTTCATGCGCGATTTTTGACAGGGAAGGAAACCTGATCGCAAACGCCCCCCATATTCCCGTCCACCTGGGTTCCATGGGAGAGTCCGTAAAAGCCCTTATACGTTCAAAGCTCGGGGAAATGAAGCCCGGGGACGTGTACCTGATAAACTCTCCTTACCAGGGGGGCACGCATCTCCCGGACATAACGGTTGTGACCCCGATGTTTGGCAAAACAGGCTCAGCAGGTCCCTCAAGTTCAGCAGGTGCAGGCGGAAATATTATAAATCAGGCAGAAGAGATCCTTTTCTACACGGCTTCCAGAGGCCACCACGCCGATGTGGGCGGGATCACGCCGGGTTCGATGCCTCCGGGGAGCAGGACCATTTGGGATGAGGGGGTCCTGAGCGAAGGGCTCAAGATAGTCGGACAGGGGCATTTCTATGAAGAGAGGCTGCGGGCCTGGCTGAACTCGGGAAAACACCCCACCAGAAACCCTGACCAGAACGTGGCAGACCTCCGCGCCCAGGTGGCTGCAAACGAGAAAGGGGTCCGGGAACTGCGGAAAATGGTTGACCAGTTTTCCCTGGGGACTGTGGACGCTTATATGGGTCACGTGCAAAGAAATGCAGAGGAGTCCGTCCGGAGGGTCATAGACGTGCTTGACGACGGGGAGTTTTCGAACACCCTTGATGACGGAAGCGCGATCAAAGTGAAGATCAGCATCAACCGGGAGAAAAGGAGTGCCTGCATTGATTTTACGGGCACTTCCCCCCAACTCTCTAACAATTTCAATGCTCCGGCTTCGGTCTGCAAGGCAGCGGTCCTCTACACTTTCAGGACCCTGGTGAAAAGCGATATCCCTTTGAATGCGGGCTGCCTGAAACCCCTTGAAATTATCATCCCTCCCGGCTCCATGCTCAACCCGGAGCCTCCGGCTGCGGTTGTTGCAGGTAACGTTGAGACCTCCCAGTACATCGTGGACGCCCTTTTCGGAGCCCTCGGGACCATGGCAGCCTCCCAGGGGACCATGAACAATTTCACCTTCGGAAACGCCGACTACCAGTACTACGAGACCATCTGCGGAGGCGCAGGCGCAGGCCCAGATTTCCCGGGCACGGACGCGGTCCACACCCACATGACCAATTCCCGGATAACCGATCCCGAAGTCCTGGAAACCCGTTTCCCGGTACGTGTAGAGGAATTTTCCATCCGCAGGGGCAGCGGCGGAGACGGAAGGTTTAAAGGTGGAAACGGGACTGTCCGGAAAATCAGCTTCCTGAAGGACATGAACGCCGCCATCCTCTCAAGCCACAGGAAACTTCCGCCTTTCGGCCTGAAAGGAGGGGAGCCTGGAAAATGCGGGAAAAACATGATTATACGCGGGAACGGCAAGGTTCTCGAACTTGAAGGCCAGGCAGGATTTGAAGTTCAAAAAGGGGATGTTTTTGTGATCGAGACTCCCGGAGGGGGAGGTTATGGAGAAAGAGAATTAGAAAAGTTGCAGAAAAAAATAAAAGCGGGGGACAGCAAAAAATAAAGTTGTAAGTTTTCCATTCAGGACCTGCCGCTCTACCTGAGCTTACCAAACCAGCCTAACTCTGGTTTTTCTCCGCATACTCAGCTTCGATCCGGTTTCGGGCTTACCCCGATCCCCCGAGTTACTTCTAAAAACATACTGAAAAACATATGCTGGTCGGGCGTTTAGGATAGACGGTCTTCACCATGGAAGAAGCAGGTTTTTTGAACGGCAGGGAAATGGACTTAAGTTTTTTGTGTAAGTGCATGTCGTGAATATGCCTGTCATAGGTATATTTTATAGCAACTCCGGCAACTGCACCTGCTGCAACTCCGGCAACTCCCCCCGCCAGCAGACCACCTGCTATATTTTTTTTCGTCAATTAAGTACTCCCTGATAATATCACTGGACTCACTTTGAACTTGCTTTGAACTTGCTTTGAACTTGCTTTGAACTTGCTTTGAACTTGCTTTGAACTTAATCCACTTTCTCCAGCTGATTTTACAGTTGTTTTACTTTGATTTTATCCCTTTTACTCAACCTCGATTCTGGCCCATTCTCCTTGTGAGTCGTCCCCAAAAACATATGCAAATACATATATAAGTGCAACACCGGCAAGTGCACCCAGCATTATCTTGTAGCATTTATTAAAATTCATCACTTTATTCCCCCTATCTTTATACTTTTTTTACTCATTCCGGCAAGCAGATCTTTGAATCAGCAGCAGGAAAGAATAAAAACTGTTATTTTGATTTAATGTTTAATTTAATGTAATGCTCCCCATATTTACCGTATATCTCGCATATTATATAATGGCAACTGCATAAAAATATATGCTAAATTAAGCCTTTTCCTGAAGCCTTAAAACACTTTTTTACAAAGGATCCTGCTTTGACGAAGAACCTATATTTCTCGGTGCTGAATGTATAATTACATCGAAAAAAAGAATATCCAAAATAAGACATAGAAAAAAATGAACATCAAGAAAACACATCGGAAAAAGATTGCAAGGTTATGTATTTCGAAAAGAAGGTCTGAGCTATGAAAAAATCAATCGGAGCAAAAACCCTGGCATTCCCGGCCCCTGCCTGGGTAATCGGGACATACGACAGTAATGGAAAGCCCAATGCCATGACAGCCGCCTGGGCAGGGATCTGCTGTTCAAACCCTCCCTGCGTCAGCGTATCCCTGAGGAAAGCCACTTACAGCTACGCCTGTATTCTGGAAAATGAGACTTTTACGGTAAACATACCCTCTGAGGACTATGTAAAGGAAACCGATTATTTTGGGATTGCAAGTGGCAGGGACGAGAACAAGTTCGAGGCAACAGGTCTGACCCCCGTAAAAAGCGGGCTCGTATCTGCTCCTTATATAGAGGAATTTCCTCTTGTCCTTGAGTGTAAACTCCTTCACAGTTTTGAGATCGGACTTCACACCATGTTCGTGGGAGAAATCCTGGACATCAAGGCGGAAGAGGCTGTGCTGGATGAAAAGGGGCTCCCGGAGATCGGGAAAGTCAGGCCCCTGGTATACGGGACCGGGGACCGGACTTACTACGGGGTTGGAAAATCCCTTGGAAAGGCTTTTTCCATTGGGAAAAACCGCTAATAGGTCCTGATATTCCATATTAAAGGTGAAATGCAGAGGGAAGTGAGAAATGCCGAAAGAAATGATCTCCCGAAAGAGCATCGTTTCAGGAAGCGAGTATATACGTGCAGGGAAATAAAAGAGGGATAAAAAAGGAAAGTAATGAATAAAGGTTTCTTCAGGTGCTGAAATATTTCATTTCACAATGTTGAAAGTGTATTCGAAATCCCCTCCGGCTTTTCCATCTTTGTCCCCGTCAAGGGGATTTCCTTCAGTATCCATAATGGCACCTTCCCCTATGTCGGTTCCTATCAGAGCGATGGTTATTTTGGCTCCGGTATCACTCACAGGATACGGTTTGTTCGGGCGGAACATCAGCGTTCTGTTGCCGGCATCAAGGAAGCCGCCTACAGGTTCCTCGGATTCCGAACTTGTGACGATTACCGTGTCCTTCGTAATTGTCGAACTGTCCACATCCTTATCGAATTCGACCCAGATGGGGGATTCCATGCTGTGTGCAAAGGTTTGCCTGTCCGGGTAAACTAATTTCACCTTAGCAGGTTTCGGTCCCTTTTTTAACTTCTCGGGAATCTTTTTGATTTTCTCGTGAATGTATTCCTTCTGTTCCTCATGAACATACCTGTCATAAGCATACTTCATCGTAATTCCGGCAGTAATACCTGCCGCTATTCCGGCAACCGCGCCTACCAGCACTCCACCTGCCAGGCCACCTGCCAGACCACCTGCTATTTCTTTCTTCGTCAATTTCATACCTCCTTATTTCATGCTACCTTACACAACTTTGACTTTAAATCGAGTTCTCCACATCTGTTATAAGCACATTTCATGGCGACTCCGGCAACTGCACCCACTGCAATTCCGGCAGCAGCACCCGCCGCGATTCCTGTAACTACCCCAACCAGCAGACCGCTGGCTACCTCTTTCTTCGTCAATTCAATATCCCCATTTAATCCAATATCCCCATTTAATCCAATATCCCCATTTTACCCATTAATTACTCAACTTCAATCTTACCCGAATTTTTTCGTGTATTTCTTGCAACAGCATATATGACCGCGGCACCGAAAAGTGCACCTGCAAACAGTTTACAGCACTTCTTCTTATCTGGCAAGCTTATTACCCCCCAATTTTATCCCTGCCGACAGACTCGTTTTCATAATTCCCATCGGGCAGGAACCTGTCAATAAAAATTGGATTAAAAACCCGTATTCCCCATGGGTTTTCTTTCTAACGTACTATATTCCACATATTATATAATAGCTACTAAATAAAATAGTTGGCAAACTTGAATGGTTATTGATTGCCCAATTTACGATCTGAGCAACAAGTCTGGTGATACTAAAGCAGTAAATCGGGCAATAAATAATCGATAAATATACAAAGTAAGAAGTTCCTAAAAAAAGAGTCAAATGACCTGAATTTTAGTTTTTATGCCTGTTGCGCAGTTCGTAGGTGATAGTACCTTCTTCAGGTCCGTTTCCCGCAAATGTGAATCCGTTTTTCTCCAGAACACGGATCGAAGCAATAAGGTGAGGATAGGTATATGCTATAATGTGGTCTATCCGAAGGGCCGAAAATGCCCATTCCACCATCGAACGAACTGCTTCGGTGGCATAGCCCTGCTGCTGGTATGTCGGAAGGACCGAGTACCCGAGTTCAAGGCTCCCCTTGGCACTGGCGAGAAAACCTCCGCTTCCAATAAGGACGTTGGGGTCACAATCATCCGGTTGGGCCAGCCAGTAAAAGCTCCAGATCTTTCGGTCCCCGGCCCGCATTAGCTTGAGGAACTCCTCAATAACTTCGCTGGTTATTTGTTCCGGCGGCCACTCCCCGGGGACACTGGCATTTAAAGCAGTTGCAAGCCCTGCCCGGTCGTGCAGGTCCAACAGATACAGCTTTACGGTCGCAGGAATCAATTCCATGCGTTCGGTACAAATGGGAAAAGCATGCATAACCTGACCTTTTTTGAATTAATCGAGATTTGAATTAATCAAGAGATGTTTTTTGAGCGACAAAGCTATTGAAAGATACAGCTATTGAAAGATACAGCTATTGGTCAAGGTTCGCTAGCAACAAGTGCAATGTTGTTGAGCAATAGCTGTCTATCTTCTTTAGCACAGCCAGGATTATAAAATATCCCCTAAAGCATTTGCAGCCGTGTAAACGCTTCCAACCCCGAAAATGTACTGGGCAATCTTTACTGCTTCCATTACCTCTTCTTTCGTTGCCCCTTCCTGCATGGCCTGCATTGCGAGGACTTTTACCCCGTCAACTGCCCCGTTAGCAGCGTCCAGGGCCATTGCCATGAGAAGCTTGTACTTCAGGGGTATGCCGCCTTCATCAAATGCTGATCCGCGGGTCGCTTCAAGAAGGTCGAAAAATTCGGGGTCTGCAGCTTTTATTACTTCCATTGGGTCTCCTGACATCTGACCATCTCCATTCCATTATTTATCTAAAATTTATCTAAATTTTTGTGTTAGTAATATTCCACCTTACTGGTAATTAAGCTTAGGTGAAGCCCCATCGAACTTCAGGGAATTTGATCCCGAGTTTTCAGGAAATTCAATCAAGAGTCCAAATATTTGAGGAGTATCCTGAAAAGAGCTTCCGGAAAAATGATACTCCGGATAATGAAAAAACAAGATTAATAAGGAAATTATAACCCGGATAAAGAGATGTTTCTAAGGAGATGAGATGGCTTTTACTTTGAATTCCTGAGAAAAAAAACTTATAGGGGGATTAGGGCATCTGAGATTGGAATTGTTGGGTGGGAGTGGGGGGTTAAAAAAGTTGATTGTGCTATTGGTGAGAAAAGCGTTCTCAGATGCCCTCTATCTTTACCAATAGGCCCCTAATATATAAAAACGTGGATATATTGATACTTTGTGGCTTTTTATGGAAGTACTGTATATTTTTTTGCAACTACATTTCTGACAATCTTTCTAAAATTCTCTTATAAGCCATCTCTTTCTAATGAATTTCCGTATCAGACGCCAGCTTTTATATTCATTGTTCATATCTCCTGTATGGGGAGTATAATATGGATAAGGAAACCATTCCGCCAGGCTTTAAAGATGCACTTGATTTCAAATTTGTTGACGTGCTTTTCGGAAGGAGGTCACGCCGTTTTTTCCAGGGAGCTTCGATTCCCGAAGGGTACTTCAAGTATACTTCAAAGCATGACCCTTTGCCCCTTACTGAACTGGAGCAGATGATGGTTTTATCGGCTGCAGCCGGTAATACGGGCTGGCACAACCTGATTATGCGTGGGGAAAGGTATGCGCCTGACCTTTCCAACTATGCCTGCAGTGCCGGAGGGCGTACGTTTCCGTCGGCAGCATTTCATACAAGCGAGCTCTTTTTCACCGACGATTCCGGAGTTTATTTCTTCGAGACCCGGGATGCGCCTGCTCTGGCAGGACGTTCGGACGAAGGGACCTTTGATCCGGAAGAGCTGCTTGAAGCCCACAGGGCCAGGGTCCGCAAACTGGCTGACGGCCGGCTTTTTGCCATTTTTTTATTTTTTACTGCAGACTACAATATACCTGTAAATTGAAACTTGTTTACAGAGACTTGTTTACAGAGACTTGTTTTAAGTTTGAAGTTCAGGAATAATATCAAATCAGCGGGGGTAGTAAATGACCGACGTAAAGAGAGAAGGAACAGCCTTTATCATAGTAGACGCACAAAATTATGTTCTCCACGAAAATGGATTCGGCGCGGAATGGGGGGTCTGTCAGCACGCTAAAGAAACGAATATGATCGAAAATACGAAGAAAGCCACAGAAAAAGCAAGAGTAAAGGGGATTCCGGTAATTTATATTGTAATGGGCCTGAGGCTGAAGGTTTTGCCTGATATGGGATTATGGAAAGATATTAAGAAGATCAACTTCAAAGAAATCAGTCCCGGAGGAAGTGGGCCTGGCCGCAGTCTTGCGGAAGAACTCACGATTGTGGAAGAACTTACCCCTCATCCCAAGGATTTCGTAGTCACCAAGTACAATACCATGGACGCCTTTCATAATACTGATCTGGAGCTAATACTAAAGGGTCTGAAATGTGATACCCTGATCCTTACAGGGGATGCAACAAACCTCTGCTTCGAAACCACGGTGAGAAGCGCGTTTAACAGGGGCTATAAGTGCATAGTGCTCAGCGACTGTACAGCCACTATAAATGAAGAATTTCAAAAGTTTGCGATAGAAGTCATCTTCCCGATGCTTGGTGAAGTTATAATGGTGGAAGAACTGGAAATAATTCCCTGAACCCGGAGACCGCTTTTTGATCCAAATTTCGTAGGAGTAACCCTGCCAGCTTGCCTGGTGGCGCCTTCCCAAAAAGAAATAAAAAGAGATATGTCAACCATGTAACGGGGAACGACCAGTTGAGAGATTATGCTTAATTTGCTAAAAAATTGTTAATGGGAATGGGGCATCTGAGTTAGTAAAAGAGTGGTTGGGGAAAAGGGGAGTAAAAATGGAGGTTAGTTGGGAAGAGATTTCTCTCAGATGCCCTTATACTATAATATATGCTTAATTATATAAAAACCCATGTATTCATATCGAGCTTCAACATTTGTTAATTATATTAGACTGTTCTTTTATTAGACTACGATCTGTGAGATATGTTTGATTATATGTTTAACAATCTTTTTTGGGGCTGAATTATCTGATAGTTCTCCACGAAAAATTCCGGAACAAAAGAAATATGTATTCATAAGTTCAACATAACTCCGGGGAAAATTATAGGCTCATTGGGGATTCCGGAGCCTGGAAATATATTCACGACCGGGGGAGTGTTGAGCATTAATATATCTAACAGTAGAAACACTGTGACAATTATCGGAGGGGGGCTGGTCGGCAGCGCCATACTGAGGGAACTCGTGCAAGGTTGGGTCTGTGGAACGAGGGAGCAGATGAACACCTGCCCGGATTCTCGCCTCCATACGGCATGCCACCCTGAGCTTGAGACGATTCATATCACAACGCGCAGCGAAGCCAGTCTGGTCAGGCAGTTATGGAAGATTAAAGACTTCCTGGCCCGGGAAGAAGATGTCAGGGTGGAGCAGGTCGAGCCCCTGAACTTAGCTCTGGAATGCGGGCCGAACCGGCTCAGGATCGAGGCTGAGCAGCTCGATATTGTCCCGGAGGGTCTGGGGTCTTCTACCGTGGATGACGAGAGTTTCAGGAAAGCTTCGGCTCTGTATTCCTATCTGGCGGAAAAGCGCCCTGAAACCCTGGTCCTCGGGGTCAACCTGGCTTCCGTGGCTTCCTACAAGAAGAAGGAAATCCAGAACGCCGTGCTTGCCTGGGTCCTGATTACCCTGAAAGAGGCAGCTGACGAGTTTGGCATAGAAACGGTAGCACTCATAGGGACAACTGCGCTCGGAGGTATGGGCAGCAACATGGTCTGGACCCACCAGAGTTCGCAGCAGATGGATTCCAACCTGGTGAACAAGATCCTGGCGGCCTATGGCATCCTGGGGATTGTGGATAGGATCCACCAGGACAGCGACTCCTCTACCCGCTGGGTCCTGCTTACCCCGGGCAGTTTGCTGGGGTACGACTACCTCGATTCCGGACCTGTCAGGTACTTTTCCCTGCCCGAAGGGCTGCCTGAAGGGGTTGAAGAACCCGTCTGCAAAAGCTGCCTGAAAGTTCCGCTGTATGAACCCCTGGAGTTTGACCTCTTGGCCCTGTCCGACGAGCCGATTTTGTGGGAAGAACGGAGGGTAAAGGAGGCCTTTCTCTCCGGGGCTAAAATAAAATGCGGAGAATCGGGAGAATATTCCCCCTTCCAGTTCGCCTGCCTTTCCCATGCCTTCCAGATGGGTTTTAACACGGACGTTTTTATCGCCAGGATTTTGATGGACGAACTGATGGGAAAAAGCACCGGCTACAACCAGATCCCTCTGGGCTCCGGCAAAGTGATAGAACCTACGGCCCGGGGCCAGCTTGAACGGGACCTGGTCCTGAAAAGGTTTGCCGAAACGGAGCGCGAGACCGGCATTCGGGCTCCCCCTATCTACCCTGCGCTGGGCTCTACCCGGACCCAGAAAGAAATTGTCCTGGCCGACCTCCTCTACCGGCTGCTGAAGGAGCACTTCGGGGAGCCGACTCTCCGGCAAATAAGTGCGTACAGCCCGGAAGCCCTGGCAAAAGAGCTCTGGGAATACCTTCAAGCCCACCCGCAGCTTTTTGCCGAAATCACAGCCGTAATTCCAGTCATATCTCCCGAAGGAAAGCTCTGCACAGGGCCTTACGTGATGTATCTGAAAAAAGGGGTTTCCAGAGCCTCAGACCTTGCGGAACTTGCCGATAAGGAATGCCTCCGGGATTTTGCCGCCCTCGGAGCCGTTGACCTCAGGCCTGCGGGAGAACAGCTATCATGCGGACGTAGAGTCTACGAAACCGGGGTGGAAATTCTGATCAAGCGTGCCCGTTTAATCCTTGACAGATATGCCTGTGCTTTTCCTTCAACCGAAATTGACCAGGCTGGCAGTAGTACGGACCCGCGGGTCAGGCACTGGAAACTGCTCAGCAGCGAGTCCCAAACAGCGTTTGATCCTGTCTTCTTTGTCGTTCAATTCCTGGGAGGAGAACGCCCCTACCTGCAATGAGCCCTTCAATCATGGGTTCTGCCTTTTAAGGTGCAACCTGATCTGGGATTTTAGTGGTAACGAAGTCTTTCAAGATCCAGGGGGCCTTTGGAGAACTCCGTTTTCAGGATTCAGAGTAGACTTTTGTGAACTCTACGCCTATGGTGAGCATGATTGAAGTGTAATACAGCCAGAGGAATAGCCCTATTATTGACCCGATTACCCCGTAGAGGGAATTAATTCCGCTGTATAAGAGATAAATTCCGAAGGCATACTTGCCTATGGTTATGAGAATTACGGTTACTACTGCCCCTACGAAAGTGGGTTTGAAATCAAGCTTGCTATCCGGCAGCACCCTGTATATGAACATGAAAAACAGGACAAGGATGAGAAAACTTGCTATTGAACTCGTATACTGGACAAGGCCCACGGAACAGGGCAGAGAGTCCTGTAAAAATTTCGAACTCCTGAACAGGATACTTTCAACAAGGATGCTTATTACCAGCAGCCCCCCGAATATTATGACCACGATAAAGGACAGGACTGTGTTTCTTATAAAGCTCTTAATCGTACCGTTTTCAGTGGGCTGGACATCCCACATTTGCTCAAGAAAATTCTTCAAATGCCGGAATACGTTGCTTGCGCTCCAGAGCAGGAACACAAAACCGACAAGCGCGCTTATCGAAAGGGATTCGACTTCGGGAATCTGTTCGAAAAGCAGATTTATCAGCCCTATAATCCTATTATCGACAACTCCTTCAAGGGAGTTGAATATGAGTTCCTGGATGTCCTTCGACTTCAAAAAGATGCTTCCTACGGATACCGATAATAAAAGAAGGGCAGGCAGGCTCAAAACAAAGTAATATGCCAGTGCGGCGCTGTAAGTTTTTCCGTTATCGTCCATCCATTCCCGGAAAGTTCCGATAATAAGGCCCTTGAAATATTCCAGGCTCATGCCTTCCCCACAAATGTTTTCCCAATCTGGTTCCCTGATTTTTTCTTCCCGAATTGCTTTCCCGGGTTCGTTCCTCTCGGATTTGTTTTCCCCTGTTTTGTTTTCCCCCGGGATGCTTTTCTGCTTGCTTATATTTGTCTCCGGAGTATATATTTTTATCAAACAAAAGTTAATGTTAAAAGGAGGGAAAATGGCAAAGGGCATGGTATACCTTTATACAGGGGAAGGAGAAGGCAAGACCACCAACGCTTTCGGTCTGGCCCTGAGGGCAGTGGGACACGGCTACAGGGTCGTAATTGTCCAGTTCCTGAAGGGCAGGAAGTACATAGGGGAGTATAAAATAAAGGACAGGTTGGCTCCGGAATATGAGATCCGCCAGTTCGGAAGGGAAGAGTTTATAGACTTCACAAAACCCAAACCCCTGGATTATGAGCTGGCAGAGAAGGGCTTGGAGTTTGCAAAGCAAGCCCTGAAGGGTAAGCCCCGGCTCCTTATACTGGACGAAATAAACCTTGCAACCCGTTTCGGTATAGTTAAGACCGGAGATGTCCTTAAACTGCTGGGGGAGATTCCGGAGGAGACCACAGTAGTCCTTACAGGGAGGAAGGCTCCCGCGGAACTTATGGAAAGGGCGGACCTGGTAACCGAAATGAAGTTTATTAAGCACCCTTTTGAAAAAAACGTTTATGGAAGGGAGGGAGTTGAATATTAATTAACGTCAGAAAATACCCGAAATAATCCCGGAACAATGCAATGACCCAACACTGAAGAAGTAACAGTAACCTATCAGTGAAAAGTGAGTTTCGAGTTTTTTATTCCCTGGTTTTGGGAATTTTAGCATTTAATAAGTGACTTCAATAAAATTTCCTTCCCGGTCTGTCGCTCTGATCTTGAACGCTACAGCGAAAGGATCTTTTGCAATTCTGTCACTTACGATCACTGAATTTTTATCCTGAATGTAATCTCTTTCCATGGTTTCCATCCCTTCTAGTCAAGATAGCTCCTTTTGGGGGATCGGTAATCTCGAGATGAGTTACATAAGGGCAAAAATCCCTATTAAAAGCATGAATTCTGCTTTGAAGGAGAGTTTCAGAACCCTCCATACGTCCCCGAAAATCTTATCCTTTTCATGGGTCCCCCAACCCCTGAATTTTTTCTATGATTTTCGATGTAAAATATTTGATATCCAACAATACTCCTTTACAGTATATAAAATTATTTTATTTTTAGCCAAGTTTATTTTTTAATAATAAAGTTTTTTTAGAACGAATATATCGCTTCCATCTACTTTTTTTAAAAAAGAGAAACATGCCGGAATGAATCCAGCATACCTTAATTCATTTAACCTTAAGCAACACCCAGATGGTATCAGTCCCTTCAAATATTGATCCGTCCGTCAGTTCTCCTGTCACCGTAAGCTCCATATTTTCGGCATCAAGAAGAGGAAGTAAGCTCTGTTTGTCGAACTTTACCATTAAATCGGGTTTGCCGTTACAGTCATAATCTCCAACATTTACTGGAGCGTTTTCTGCAGGATGCAAGCCCATTAACAGGATCGTTGACACATCAATGTCATTAACATCATAGCAGGCAGGAAGTTCGATGTATGCTGTTATCCAGTTACCTTTGCTTTTCGGGTTCAGGACGCCGGGGTTGATATCTACCGTTGCCTGAATAGCTGGAGCAGGCCCGGCTGGTGTTACCAGGGGCAGGTAATCCCCTCCGCTGGCTATTTGCCCTTCAGAGTTATATGGAAGCAGGGTATCTCCAAGACCGTCTCCGTCAGTATCGGAATCGGCATAGTCCGACCAGTAGTTTCCTCCAAGGAAAGGTCCTCCGACAATATTTGTGCCTTCTGTTTTCGTGATATTCCAGGTGTTGTTCCCGTATCATAGGCGTTGTTGGTACCGTTGAAGTAGTTGTTGTAGATGACATTATTGTTTGAAGAGGAAATATCAATTGAGCTTTCATAACCTCTTATATAGTTATCGATCACCGTGTTGTTGTTAGAATTAGACAGTTCGAAGCAACCATAATAGGAATTGACTATATTATTGCTCTTTGTATTGTTGTTTGAAGAGAAAAGCCAGATGCCATACTCACTTGCATCTATGCTATTCCCTGTAAGTATGTTGTTGTCGAATTGCATATGACAACTTTAAAAATGAAGTAAAAATTATTTTTTCATAATTCAAATTTTGCGTTATACATACACAAGTTCGCACAAAAAATACCAGGTAGCTATATGCCTTTAAAAAAAGGTGGTAAAACCAATGCTGATAAAAAAGTATGAGGTCTGGAAATTTTAAGCATCCTTTTTGAGCCCCTAATCTAAATTTTCAACCGGGTATTATACCCGCTCTGAAAAGGATCCTGAAAACCAAAAAATAAAGGAGGAAAAAGAGTTTTCAGGCTCTTTTTCTCCCTTAACTTGATTCAAATTCCTTTTTTTCAGATCCAGAGCCTATTAGCCAGTTTTGAAAAGGGCTACGATATCGTTGAAATCGATCTTTCCGTCTCCGTTGAAATCGAAAAACTCCTCAAGCATGTTTTCTTTGATCCATTCTATGTTGTAGGACATTTCAAGGTCCCTGGAGGAGATTTCTTCATTTCCGGTAAAGTCTTTGTAGCCCTCAACTGTATCCGGGTTCTCCGGGGAATTACCATAGTCCGGAGTAAGTGCCATATTGACTTCGATGCTGCCTTCAAGGACGGTGGTTCCTACCGGGTTTCCGGAATCATCATCCAGGTCCTCCACCGTGATTGTGAGATTTGTTTTCCCAAAAGCTTTTCCGGAAACTGTCAGGTTCCCAAGAACGACGCTTTCAGCTCCTGCCTGGATCATTTCGTCCCCGTCAAAAGCAGCCATGTTAACCGAAGCTGCAGGAAGGCCGGAACCGGCGGTCAGGTTTGCCCACACCGGGAACTCGATTTCCGTGATTTCCGCAATTGCCGGGTCTTCAATGCTGAAGGTCAGGTTGTAGCCCGCAAGCCCTTCGGGGAATTCGTCTGCCATAACCCGGATTTCGGCACCCTCCCCTTCGACAACGAGAGTAGTCTCAGGGTCAAACGAAAGGACAGTTAAATCGGGTAATGGCCCAGATACGAGTCCGGAGCCGGATCGGGAGGCAAGAATCTCATAGTTCGCCCGGCTGTTATCAGTCCCTTCAGACTCGACTGTTGCCGGAATCAGGGGAGTGGTTCCGGATGGTGTTGCCAGAGGCAGATAATCTCCTTCGTTAGCTATTTTCCCTTCTGAATTATACGGAAGTAAAGTATCTCCAAGGCCGTCTCCGTCAGTATCAACACCTGCATAATCCGACCAGTAGTTCCCGCCGAGGAAAGGCCCTCCGACAATGTTTGTGCCTGGGGTTTTCGTGGTATTCCAGATGTTCTTCCCGTAATCATAAGCGTTATTGGTACCGTTGAAGTAGTTGTCGTAGATGAGGTTATCCATCGATCCAGTGAGATAAATGCCAAACTCTTCATTCTGGCTTACCAAGTTGCTGATCAGCGTGTTGTCGCTGGAGTACATCAGACGGATGCCGTAATTGTTATTCGATGCGGTATTATCTGTTAGCATGTTGTCGCTGGAGTGACTCAGACTGATGCCGCAATAGTCGTTGTTCGATGCGTTATTATCTGTCAGCGTGCTGTTATTGGAATACCCCAGATAGATGCCGAAAACATTATCCGATACAGTGTTGCCTGTCAGCGTGTTATTGTCATTGGAGAACCACAGAAAGATGCCGTGATAGTTATTCGATGCGTTATTATCTGTCAACGTGTTGCCGCTGGATTCACGCAGTTCGATGCCTTTTTCATTGTTGATCGATGCGTTATTATCTGTCAGCGTGTTGTCGCTGGAGTAACGCAGATAGAGGCCTATTTCATTGTTGTTCGATGCGTTATTATCTGTTAGCGTGTTGTCGCTGGAGTAACGCAGATAGATGCCGTACTCGTTGTTCGATACTTCATTGTTATCAATGTTTGACCCGGTTGTATTATGGAGGTAAATGCCATATTCATTATTTTCGAGATTCAGGTCTTTTATAGAGATATCCCGGCAGTTGATGCAGTAGACAGTCCCCGCATTTGAAGTAGAATCAAGAGTTATGTCTGAAAGATTTACAAGGTAGTATATCGGTTTACCGTCTACGGTGTTGCTTGTATCAATATCATTTATTCCTCCACCTTCAAAATTATACTTATTGTAAGTCATTCTATTATCCGTCAACGTGTTGTCGGAACCACTAAGAGAGATACCGTAATAGTCGTTGTCCGATGCGGTATTATTTGTCAGCGTGTTGTTGGAACCACTAAGAGAGATGCCGTCAGAGTTGTTTGATGCAATGTTGCTGGTCAGCTTGTTGTCGGAACCACTAAGAGAGATGCCGTAATAGTCGTTGTTCGATGCGGTATTATTTGTCAGCGTGCTGTTGGAACCACTAAGAGAGATGCCGTCAGAGTTGTTTGATGCTGTATTATCTGTCAGCGTGTTGTTGTCGCTGTAGTAGTACACATAGATGCCGTCAGAGTTGTTTGATGCTGTATTATCTGTCAGCACGTTGTCGCTGGAGTCCTGCAGAAAGATGCCGCCCCTGTTGTCCGATACAATGTTGCTGGTCAGCGTGTTGTCGCTGGAGGACCCCAGAAAGATGCCTTCATAGTTATTCGATGCTGTATTATCTGTCAGCGTGTTGTTGTCGCTGGAGCCCTGCAGACTGATGCCGTAATTGCTATTCGATACATTGTTGCTGGTAAGCGTGTTGTCGCTGGAGTACCACAGACTGATGCCGTGATAGTTGTCCGATACCCTATTATTATCAATTTTTGACCCGGTTGTGTTATAGAAGTAAATGCTATATGCATTATTTTCAAGATTCAGGTCTTTTATGAAGATATCCTGGCAATTGATACAGTAGACAATCCCTGCATTTGAAGTAGAATCAAGAGTTATGTCTGAAAGATTTACAAGGTAGTATATCGGTTTACCGTCTACGGTGTTGCTTGTATCAATATCATTTATTCCTCCACCTCTAAAATTATACTTATTGTAAGTCATTCTATTATCCGTCAACGTGTTGTCGGAACCACTAAGAGAGATACCGTAATAGTCGTTGTCCGATGCGGTATTATTTGTCAGCGTGTTGTTGGAACCACTAAGAGAGATGCCGTAATAGTTGTTCGATGCGGTATTATCTGTCAGCGTGTTGTCGCTGGAGTGATACAGATCGAGGCCGGTGCCGTAACAGTCGTAGTCGTCGTAGTTGTCGCTGTCCGATGCTTTGTTGTTGGTCAGCGTGTTGTTGCTGGAGTCACACAGATAGATACCGTAATAGTCGTTCGATGCAGTATTATCTGTCAGCGTGTTGTCGCTGGAAGAATCCAGATAGATACCACAACTATTATCTGATACAATATTGTTAGTAATAATGGACCCCTCAACTCCATTGAGATATATTCCAGCATTTATATATTCGGTGGCCCCGGTCACAGTAAAGCCACTTATCGTCACATTTTTTCCGATCACATTGAAGACGTGATCATCTGAAACGGCCGCCTTAACAATTGTATCATCCGGATTTCCTGACTGCGAGATTATTGTCAGTTCCTTGTTCACATCTACGTTCTCTTCATAGGTGCCGCTGTACACAATGATAGTGTCCCCGTCCTTTGCAGCATCCACGGCGGCCTGAATGGAGGTGAAATCAGCTCCCTACCCGGCACCGTTGTTCACGGTATATATTGCTGCAGGTTTAGGGGACTCGACTGGTTTTACCAGGGGTAGATAATCCCCTCCGTTTGCAATCTGCCCTTCGCAATTATATGGAAGCAAGGTATCTCCCAGACCGTCTCCACTGGTATCGGAACCAGCATAATCCGACCAGTAGTTCCCCCCAAGGAAAGGCCCTCCGACAATGTTAGTGCCCGGGGTTTTGGTAGTGTTCCAGATGTTGCCGGTGTTTGTGCCTTCAAAATATGTGTTGTTTGTGTTGTTGAAGTAGTTGTTGTAAATGAAATTGTTGCTGAAATCCTCCAGAAGCATGCCATAGTAGTTGTTCGATACCTTGTTATTGCACAGCGTATTGTCGCCGGTATACGAATCGAAAAAATCCTCAAAGTTAGTCAGACACATGCCGCAGTAGTTGTTCGATACTGTGTTATTGTTCAGCATGTTGCCGTCGGAATCCAGATAGATGCCTGATTCGCGGTTCGAATTTGCTGCGTTATTGATTAATATGTTACCGCTGGAACCTATAACGTCACCACATTCTACCCACACCACACCATGGTCAAGAATGATTCCGTTTTCGGTGTTATTTGATGCTGTGTTATTGCTCAGCGTGTTGCTGCTCGAAGATACCAGATAGATGCCTGAGTCGCTGTTCAAGTTTGCTGTATTATTGTTCAGCATGTTGCCTCTGGAATAATACAGAAAGATGCCTTGGCCGTTGTTCGATGCTTTGTTATGTTCAAGTTTATTATGGCCACTCCGACAATCCAGATAGACACCACGATCGTTGTTCGAATTTGCAGCGTTGTTGATTAACATGTTGCCGCTGGAAACTGCGACTATTAATATTTCTCCGCCTTCTAATTCTCTTTTTTGAGAGTCCAGATTGATTCCGTCTGCGGTGTTATTTGATGCCGTGTTATTGTTCAGCGTGTTGTTACTGGAACCCATCAGGTAGATACCATACTCGTTCAAGTTTGCTGTGTTATTTTCAATAAGGCAGTATTCAACTCCTTCAAGATAGATTCCGGCACACCCGGTGTCACTGGCTCCTGTTATGTTAAACCCGCTAATTTTCACTCCATCTGCTGTAACATGAAAAACGTGGTCTGAACTGTTGGCAGGCTGAACTATAGTGTCCTCCGGATTTCCTGACTGCGAGATTATTGTCAGTTCCTTGTTCACATCTACGTTCTCTTCATAGGTGCCGCTGTACACAATGATAGTGTCCCCGTCCTTTGCAGCATCCACAGCAGCCTGAATTGAAGTAAAATCTGCTCCCTACCCGGCACCGTTGTTCACTGTGATACATTCTGCTGCAGGGGGCTCGGCTGGTGTTACCAGGGGTAGATAATCTCCTCCGTTTGCTATTTGTCCTTCGGAATTATACGGAAGCAGGGTATCTCCAAGACCATCCCCATTGGTATCGGCACCGGCGTAATCCGACCAGTAATTCCCCCCAAGGAAAGGCCCTCCGATAATGTTTGTGCCTGGAGTTTTAGTTATATTCCAGATGTTGTTTCCGTTATCGTAAACGTTATTGGTGCTGTTGAAGTAATTGTTGTAGATGAGGTTGCTGTTTGAATTATTGAGATGGATATTGGAACAACCTTCCTCAAGTTTTGTTCGTCTTGCTATGTTGCCAGTCAGTATGTTGTTGTTGGATGATCCCAGATAGAAGCTATAGCGCATAGAGTAATGCTCATCTTCGACCACAATGTTGTCTTTCAATATGTTGTTGTTGGAGTTACTCAGACTGAAACCATTAAGGCCTTGGGCACTGACTGTATTATTGCTCATTATGCAATAACTGGAAGAACCAATAATGATTCCCTGAGCACCGGAGACATAGTTATTGTTCATCGTGGTGTTGTTTGAATGTGACACCATGATCCCTAATTCAATTCCACTTACATAGTTATTGCTCATTGTGTTGTTGCTTGAATATAACAAATCGATTACTTCCCAAACCCCACTTATTGAATTATCGCTCATCGTGTTGTTGCAGGAATATCTAAGCCAAAGGGGATGTTCCCCACCAATATTGTTCCCTATCAGTATATTGTTGTTGGAATTTTCAATAAAAATGGCAAATTCCATAGCCGAAATACTGTTATTGCTCAAGAGGTTGTTGTCTGAACCAGAAAGGCTGAGGCAATGAATGCCTCCATTGCAAATGTTATTTTTCACCTTGTTGTTGCTGGAAGATATCAGAGAGATTTGATAGAATTCATTGTTACTAATGTTGTTATACTGAGCGCCATCAAGGCGTATTTCCCGATTGCCACCATCTAACTTAAAGCCATTTATTGTCACGTTATTTGCAGTTATTTTGAATGCCTGAACGATCGTATCTTCCGGATTTCCTGACTGCGAGATTATTGTCAGTTCCTTGTTCACATCTACGTTCTCTTCATAGGTGCCGCTGTACACAATGATAGTGTCCCCATCCTTTGCAGCATCCACAGCAGCCTGGATGGAGGTATAATCTACTCCCTATCCGGCATCGTTGTTCACAGTGATATCTGCCGCTGAAGCAGTTCCCATGCTTATTAAAAGTAAAGTAACTAAAAAATAAATCCCAATACTTTCGTTACTTCTCACAATATTTACCCCTATATGAACATATATTGAAAAATTATTCTTTCAAATATGATTAATGAACATATACATATAAAATGTAACGAATTTTATATCAGCAGTTTATATAAATATTTATAAGTTTTTATAAAAAAGTATTATTTTATTATGATTAGTCTGCGTAGTTATGAAAAATTAAAGGTTCCGGATGCTTATGGGAGGGATTCCGAAATATGAGGTTTGCCAGAGGCAGGGTTGCGATCCCTCTCGCTTTCATGTGGCGTTATCAGGGCCTGGCTTTTAAGAGAAAAAAAGATGAAAGTACTAAGGTTTGTGGAGTAGACACAGGAAAAACTGCTTTTTGGGAGCTATATAAATGACCTTTTTGGGCAATCAAAGGAAAACGTGAGTGTGAGGCAATGAAAGTTGATCCCAAGGTTTGTGGGAATTTCGCTTTTGGTTTACGGTTTATTCCATTATAGAAAAAAGAACCGCCGGATTATCATAAACCTGTCATCAACCTGCTAATTTCACTTAGGTTTGGTTTATGCCAGAATAAAACGTACATGGAGTGGGTTTTCTATAGATGATGCAGGAAAAAGGTTAGGCGAAGTATTGCCTGAACGAAGAAACTTAGGCCCGAACTGAAGAGGCAGGGGCCTGAACTGAAGAGATAGGTTACTGGTGCGTAAAATCGGGGCTAATCAAAAATTTTTTATTAATATCCCCCTGAATGGGGAATTATCCTGTGAACCCGTTTCTGGTACTCCCGGTATTCGTCACCAAACTGGGACACAAGCCTGCTTTCCCAGTGCAGGGACCCCAGAAACAGGTATATGGTGGTCAAAATGTATATGTTGTTCACGGTAATCTCGGCTGATGATGCTGTTCCAATGCTTATAAAAAATAAAGAGATTACAAAACAAATCGCAATACGTTCTTTAGTCATCATTATATTTCCCCCTTCATGATAAAATATTGAAAAAGAATGCTTTCAGGTAGAGGGTATAATTATATAAGTATATTAAATAAAATGAAATTTATATCATTAATTTACATACATAAAAAATGAATATATATAATATAAATTTAATATTTATTTTAATAATTATTCATTTATTAGAGACTGTAGGAAATATATGGTTGCAAAGGGCCAGGGACGTCTCCAAAAAAGCCTGTTTCAGGGAAGAAAATAAAAAGAGATATTGAATTCAGGGAGACTTTATAATTTTGAAAGAGGCTTTTTAAAAATATAGCTTCCTTTTCGGTTAATTTTATCGTAAATAAAATCCAGGCCGACGTAGTTTGATTTTTCGATAATTTCTTCAAATTTGCTTCTTGTTTCAATTCTGATTTTAATTGCTCCGGAAATATCTTCTTTCTTTAACTCCTGGATATTAAGGGGTATTTCAACGAATTGTATATCGCTGTCAGCACATGGGCAATTCAGTTGTGAGCTCGAGCAATTTCCTTTGACGCTATCTTTTATCCTGTTTTCTACGTGTTTATCCCTTATATTCCACTCAACTATGAACCTATCTGTTGGAAAACCGGAATGAATTCTGGATTCGATAGGTCCATAATAATCTACAGAATGTCGGGTAATTATCCCCCCGAGTTTTCTAATGTACAGATTGGCATTGACACTTTCCAGAGGGTCAAAGGTCCAGAATATCTTATCGATGTTTTGCGATAACATCAGTTCTCTCAATTTTAACATTAAACTATATCCGACGTTTTTCCGCTGGAAATCCGTTGCCACGGCTAACATATGCATGATCACTTCCTGAGGATTTGAAGTTGGAAGTGTGAGAGTGAAACCAATAATTTCGTCATCCAGGAAATACCCAAGAATGACTGCTTTGGGACCCATTTCATCTGAAACTACTTTCAGCAAATGTGTAGGAACTACATCAATATCTTCCAGACCCCATACTTTCTTCTGGGTTTCCAATAACTCATGAAATGTATTAATTTCTATTATTGGTTTTATGAGTCCATTATCCATTTTCTTCGCCTCCCGGAATTTTGCTCATCACGAGCTCTTTTGTGAAGTCGTCTGCCAGGCCGATGGAATTTTGCTGGGATACAGAGTCATTCCCTGGATTTTCCCCAAAACTCTTAAATTTTTTTATGTTTAAATATACTTCCAAATTATTTAGGACTTACGAACTTTAACCCCCGCAAACCCGGAAAAACCATAGTATTAGAGAACGAACTATTTCTCCCACTCTAACCCATGCTCAATCCCGGGAATCTTGATTAGAAGCAAAAGAAACCGTTTTAAGCATTATCGGCATAGGAACTTATGGGGTTGGCCGGTTGATAGATCAAGAGGAGATCCACAAGCAATGTCTTAGCAAAGATCCGGAAGAACGTATCAAGGCGTTGAAGCAATTAGAATCTTATTTTTCATTACTACCCGATAAAGAACAGGCCTGGAACGACCTAGTCAGGCTTACAGGTGACCAGGACCGTTCTGTGAGGTCAGGGGCTGCGGATTTCCTTGGTTCTGCGTTTTTTCAGGCGCCGGATAAACAAAAGGCATGGAACGACCTGGTTAGACTTGCCAGTGATGAGGACCGTTCTGTGAGATCCAGGGCCTCCGAAGCCCTTGGTTCCGCGTTTTCCGAGGTGCCGGATAAGCAAAAGGCCTGGGACTATTTAATCAGACTTACCGGGGATCAGGATAGTGAGCTTAGATCCATGGCTGCCTATGCTTTTGGCCCCGTGGTTTCTGAAGTGCCAGATAAACAAGAGGCCTGGAACGATTTAATCAGACTTACAGGCGATCAAAGCAGTTTTGTGAGAAATAGAGCCGCCTCTGCCCTTGGTCCTGCATTTACTCAGGTGCCGGATAAACAAAAGGCATGGGAAGACTTACACAGACTTACTTCTAATCAGGACAGCTTTTTGAGGTCCGGGTCTGCCGAAGCCCTGGTTTCCGCGTTTTCCCGGGTGCCGGATAAACAGCAGGCCTGGAACGACCTGCTTAGCCTTAGCTCTGATGGAAACAGCTATGTGAGGCCCAGGGCAGCTCCTGCCCTTGCTTCTTCGTTTTCCCAGGTGCCAGATAAACAACGGGCCTGGAAAGACTTAATTGAACTCACCTCTAATCAACACCGTCCTGCAAGGTCAGAGGCTGCCTCAATCCTTGTTTCTTCGTTTTCTCAGGTGCCGGATAAACAACGGGCCTGGAACGACTTAATTAGACTTAGCTCTGACCCGGACAGTTTTGTAAGGTCTAAAGCTGCTTCTGCCCTTGTTTCTTCGTTTTCTGAAGTGCCGGATAAACAAAAGGCCTGGAACGACCTGCATGGACTTACCTTTTACAAAGAAGAAGGCATGAGGTCAAAAGCCGCCGAAACCCTTGGTTCCGTGTTTTCCCAGCTTCCGGATAAACAAAAGGCATGGGATGACTTAATTAGACTTAGCTCTGATCCGGACATTTTTGTAAGGTCTAGTGCCGCTTCTGTCCTTAAATCTGCGTTTTCTCAAGTGTCGGATAAACAAAAGGCTCGGAACGACTTACACAGACTTGCCGCTGATCAAGATCGTGCTGTGAGGTCCAGGGCCGCCGAAGCCCTTAAATCTGCGTATTCCAGGGTGCCGGATAAAGAACAGGAATGGAACGACCTGCACGGACTTAGCTTTGATGAAGACAGTGCTGTGAGGTCAAGGGCTGCCAGATCTCTTGCTTCTGCGTTTTCTCAGGTGAAGTATAAACAGCAGGTCTGGAACGACTTGCATAGACTTAGCTCTGATGAAGACAGTGCTGTGAGGGCAGCTGCCGCCGGGACTCTTGGCTCTGCATTTTCTCGAGTGCCGGATAGACAACAGGCATGGGACGACCTGCATAGGCTTACTGCTGATCAGGACATTTCCGCGAGGTTCAGGGCTGTCGAAGCCCTTGTTTCTGTGTTTTCCCATGTGCCGGATAAACAGGAGGCATGGGACGATTTAATTAGACTTACCGCTGATAAGGGCAGTGATGTGCGGTCAAAGGCAGCTTCCGCCCTTAAATCTGCTTTTTTGCAGGTGCCGGATAAACAGCAGGCCTGGAACGACCTGATGGGACTCACCGCTGACCCGGACAGTGCTGTGAGGTTAAAGGCAAGTTCCGCCCTTAAATCCGCGTTTTCTCAGGTACCGGACAAACAGCAAGCCTGGAACGACTTAATAAAACTGACCGGAGTTAAAGACCGGAATGTGAGGTCCAGGGCTGCTTCTGCCCTTAAACCTGCGCTTTCTCAGCTGCCGGATAAACAACAGGCCAGAAACGACTTAACGAAACTGACCGGCGATAAAGACCGGAATGTGAGGTCCGGGGCAGCTTCTGCCCTTAAATCTGCGGCTTTAAAAATGCTAGATCAATAACAGACCTGGAACGACTTAATTGTACTACCGCCGATCAAGAAAGGGATGTGGGGGAAAGACCGGTTAGCCGAAGTCGTTTATTCCTAGGATGCTGGCTATTTGTATCCCTTTTTTGCAAGAATATATCAATCTGACCTGTTAATATCGTTTTATGCTTGTTGAAACGAGGGAAATTTCAGTCCTAGGAAAAGAAGATTGCGGAATTGTTGACATTACTGAAATGGTATCAAAGGAAGTCAAAAGCTCAAAAATAAGAAACGGGACAGTTACGGTCTTCTGTGTCGGTTCAACCGGAGCAGTAAGCACGATGGAGTTTGAGCCAAACCTTTCAAAAGACGTTTCGGAAACCCTTGATAAGCTAATCCCCCTGGATAAGGACTACCACCATCACAAGATCTGGGGCGACTACAACGGGGGTTCCCATTTAAGGGCACTGCTCGTCGGCCCGAGCTTTATGGTCCCTTTTGTCGAAAAAAGACCGACCCTCGGGACCTGGCAGCAGATCGTATGCATAAACTTTGACAGGCTTGAAAGGACAAGAAAAATCGTGCTGCAGATTATAGGGGAGTTTTAACCCTGTCGGGGAATTTTAACCGGGGCAGAGCCGGGACAGTTACAAACACAGCATCATCAGCTGTAATTCCATCATTTAGCTATTCCCAGAAACCTTTTTTCAACTTGCTTTATAGTTACCGTCACGCTCACCGGTCGTCGAAGACGACCGGCTTTTCCATGAAGTATAATTTAATAGAGTTAGGAGTTACGCACTTGAGATGTAAAACCAAGCACATGAGTGCTTGCCATGAATATTATGCTTTAGACAGTTTGGTACTTCATGCTACTGGTTTCTTGTTCAACTGCGTAAGTCCTAAGAGTAAAAATAGAGATTTGTGAAACCCCCATTAATACAAGTTATTTTAGGAATATAAAAATTAGATATGAGTCAGATATTGACATGATATTTGGGAAATTGACATGAAATGAGGCTAACAAAAGAAAAGCTACAAAGGCAGTTTATTCTTCAAGCACTTCTTTTTTGAAATTTTGGGGAAGGCCGCCCGCCAGCGGGCGGTGAGGGCCCCTGGAATCGATATGAGGAAGGAAATTCCCAAAATTGAACTCAGAAGTAAATCCTGTCAAAAAAATCGGGGCCGTTTCAAGCAATATGACAGTAATGACAGGATTTTTACAGAACCTTCTTTCATATTCGATATTTTATTCTCATTATCAATTTTTTATTCTCATTATCAATTAAAATTTTTTATTAATATCCCCCTGAATGGGGAATTATCCTGTGAACCCGTTTCTGGTACTCCCGGTATTCGTCACCAAACTGGGACGCAAGCCTGCTTTCCCAGTGCAGGGACCCCAGAAACAGGTATATGGTGGTCAAAATGTATATGACAAGCAGGTTGACGGTCATGAAGGGAGTCAGCCAGATAATGATCAGGCCCGTGAGCAGGAAGGGGTCCCTTACCCATCGGTAAATGCCCCGGATGTCCAGGGGGCCTGCGTCAGGAGTCTTGGGAGCAGCAAGCTGTGAGCGCAGTTTGAACCTGTGGGGTGCATCCCGCATAGCTCTGGGGGCAACGATTGCAGCAGTCAACTGTCCCCCGACCATCAGCCAGCGCCAGGGTGAAGGTACTATGTAGAGAATAGGCCCCGGATTTTTGATGAGCAGATAGACGAGCGGAGCTATTGTTACAAATGCGATCAGGCTGTATACCGGCATATACAATGTTTCTGCCCTGGAACCCACGATTCGCACGACGAAGCGTTTGCAAGGCAGGCTTGCCGTAAGGCTGTGAATAACTGCAAATGTCACCAGACAAAAAGCAAGGACAACTGTGGATGAAACCAATTCCAACACTCCCGATTTTTTTGGATAATTCGTATTTAGCGTTTATTACGCGATGGGGCTGCCAAACCTTCTGGTGCTAATCAGTTTTCCAAATATTCCCACACCAACATCTAAAAATCTCATTTTATAGATCCCCGATAAATATTAGAAGTTCCCGCAATATAAAGCAAACGGCATAAAATAAACAACACAAATCAAACGGCATAAAATAAACAACACAAATCAAACGGCGAAAACTGATACCGCTTTTATCTCTGAAATCCCGTTATCCTATCAGGCTTCGGAGAATGTTAGATGAAATTGCAGTTCCCATGCAGGTGTCCATCGTTATGGAAGATATGAACCCTACTACCTTTCCCGCCTGCAGGATAGGAGAACCGCTATCCCCTGGCTCCGGTAGATCACGGCAACGGAAGCCCAGGTAAAGCAACGAAGTTCCGGCATTGACCACCCTGCATTTGATAACATGAAGATCATTGACAAGCAAAGCCTGCTCCAGTTCGGCTGCGCTGCCAAGTTTGGTGATTTCAAACATGCAGTCAGGAGGAAGCTCTATCAGGGCTAAATCAAAGGCCTTCAAAATTTTCGAAACAGCGAGTTCCCTTCCACCAACCAGTAAATGGTCCCCTTCCCCCTGAAAGATATGAGAAGCCGTGACCATGTAAGGCAGTCCTTTGATTTGGATAACAGCGCCGATGGTGCAGCGCTGTCCTTTATAAAAAAAAGAGCCGCCTGATTTTATCATAAGCGTTCATCAACCCGCTGTTATGGAATTTCTGATGTTTACGTTAAATTGGTGTTTTAATTATATTTAGCGTTATATATAAGAATCGATTAGACGTGAAAATTCGCTTGTTGCTTGATGCAAAAAGCAGCTCAGAAAAAAAACAAAAAAGCTGAGCAAGCAGAATATTTAAAGATTAAAGAGATGGAAGTGAATTTTTAAATTATTCATTCGGAATATACTCAATTCCATTAGATCTTAAGTAAGCAACTGACCCTATCTGAAAAATAAGAAGTATTGTATCAATAACAGAATTGGCAACATCCCCTATACCAGGAACTAAACCAACACTTAAGTCTGTACCTACATTTAACACTCCACATATTAAAATCAGCATAATTGTAGATTTTACTTTTGAACTTTTGACAATTAATTGTGTAACATCGTTTCCATTCATTTTATTTACTCCTTCTGTTTATATGACCTAAATTAAAATAATTCTCTATTTCTCCATAAGAATTTTTATTCAGGATTATGTCAACAATTCTTTCAATTTTCCTCAAATACTCATAATTTCTAAACAAAGTTATTTGTATAAAAATATTCTGAAACTTTGTTTCAAAAAGTTGTGTCATTTAAAATAACACTTTTTTGTAGAGGTCCAGATCATTGAAGAAAATGAGAAGGTGTTAAGTCTCAGGCTCTTTTTTCAAAGATTATCAGAAGATCGTCAGTGAGCCGTTTATTGATTATGAATCAGAGAAAGCTAAGGAAATATCTCAATTTTTAAGCAATTGGGCAAGTCAATTTTACGGTATGTTTAACACCTTGTAAACAAGTTTGATGGGAAGACAGGAGTTTAGAGATAAAACAGATTCAGGCTAATGGGTTGGCCTACATTGGAAAAGCAGCTAATAATATTGAGGATCAGCCTTTGGATGTTACCACGTCTCAAGTTTTCATTAATGAGGAAGAGATTAAGCAAAGGATATTGGCTTTGACCCCTAAGAGGCAAGGGGGATTGGAATTAAGCATAGGAGTACTTGAAGAGGATGAAAGATAGAATTGTAAATTATGGGGGGATAAACTTAAAAACTAAATCCATGAAAAAGTTTATGAGCGCATTTAGAAATTAATACATGAACGGCTTTTAAAATAAATTTGTAGATCTAAGCACTGAATTACAAACTTATATAAATTCTGAAAAACAAATCTGCTTTGATTAAGAACTTCAGTACATTGAATCTCAGTTGTCATTATATTCTCAAATAAACATTAGATTTTTCGAAACTTTCTGTAGCATTTAGTAGAAGTACAGGATTTCAGAGATGGTTTATTTGGCTAGTAAGATAAGAAATAAGCCTATTATTATAGGATTTCTTCTAATAATTGCTTTATTTATCTATGTCTCCCTTTTTTTCATATTTAAGGAGCCATCATCACCGTATTTTTTAGCACCATTTTTTGTAATACACAATCATGACGTTAATAGTCATGAAGTGACAGTGGAAGTACTTGATCAACATAATAAATCAATAATAAACCAAACATACAGTTTGGAACCTAGAAGTGATGTGTCACAATCTCGTCCTTTGAGTCTATGGTTACAACAGGAAAAAAGAGAGTATACCTTTAAGGTGACTATGGATGGCCAAATTACAAATAAAGGTAACCTGGAAATCTTAGACAGTCACACTTCAGTAAGCATACGTTTATACACCGTAGTTGGTGAAACTATTCCCTACGATAAACTCCGTGAACCCATTCCTATTCTTATAGAGGCTGTAGAATATTGAGAAATCTGATGTTCTCTACATTTTTTTCCACTTGAGCTTATGCCAAAATTTACTAAAATGCTTTAAAACGGTAAAAAAAGCTTAAGAATACTTATTTATCCAAATAATTACATATAATGCTTTTAAATTAGTACTCCTCAAAATGCCGATTAAAAATTTTAATCATAAATACTTAATTTATGTTATATATAAATTTTAAATTGATATTTAATATGATTTTTTATCATAGAATGTATAAAAATCTAATTTTTTACTATGTTTGAAACTCCTATTTGCCCCTATTTTACTTAAACGATTAATACAACATCTAATTGCTATTATACCTTTATTTAGGCATATAATTACTTTAAAAATGTTTAAAACAAATTTTTTCGGCAAATAATTTTTATTAGCCAATATATTGGAAACTAAGGAATTCTGTGAAAAATGGCATAAGCTCACTTACAACAGTTTTTTCTCACAGACTTTTCACTTTTTAATCGGCAAAAACATAAATTAAATGATAAAGTTATTTTTTGTCATGGCAACTTTGTAAATTAACGGTTGTGCATAACTCTTACAGAAATGCATACAAAAAAATCTTATATTTCATTCAATGGGAATTATTAAAATGGATTTTCTAGTTAAGACAATTTTAGAAAAAATCGGCTTTGCGTAATCTTTGCAAAAATGCGTTGTGTTTTTTAGAGATATCCCCATCACTTTAAAAAATGTGTAAAAAATGCGAGGGGTGGGATTCGAACCCACGAAATCCTTCGATACCGGATCTTAAGTCTGGCGCCTTTGGCCAAGCTGGGCGACCCTCGCAGATTGAAATATAAATTTTTATTAATAGTGATCTTATATTTCTTTGTTAATTTTCTTAGTTTTGGGTTACTTTTTACTAATCTTTAGTCCAACATGTTGTTTCTTAAGTCCGGCGCCTTTGGCCGGGCTGGGCAACCCTCGCTCTTCGAAAAAAGCTGAACTGTTTTTAGCCGCAAAAACTCCTTAATGCGAGCATTCTTTAAATAAAGTTAAATTATTTAAAGCTTATTCTTTAATTCATGGAAATTACATTCCTTGGCACAGGAGTTGCGATACCCCAGAAGGGTCGGGTGCAGTCAGGTGTACTTGTAGAGTTTGAGGAAAAACCTCTGCTTATCGACTGCGGAAGCGGCGTTCTGAACCGGATTTTAGAAGCTGGGGTCCGGCATACGGAGATTGATACCGTACTGCTCTCTCACCTTCACCTGGACCATGTTGCGGACCTGCTCTGCCTCGTGAAGGCGAACTGGCTCATGGGAAAAACCGATATGCGGGTCTACGGGCCTGAGGGGACTGAGGACTGGTTATTTGACTTGCTAGGGCTTTATGAGTACATTCTCGAGGAGGTGGACGTGAAAGTCATTGAGTGCTCTCCGGGAAAGGAGTTCGTACCCGAGGGGTTTGACTGTGAAATCAGTTGCGCGGCTGCCGTACACAGTGTCCCGACCCTGGCTTACCGGCTAATGTCGGGGGAAGGGGAAATCGTCTACTCCGGGGACACGGAGCCCTGCAGGGACGTCCTGGACCTGGCAGTCGAAGCCGACCTCCTTATCCATGAATGCTCCTTTCCCGCAGGCATGAAGGTCACGAACCATACGACCCCGTCGACCCTCTCAGATATGCTGGACGAGTACAGGGACGAGATAGGAAGTCTTTGCCTGACGCACTTCTACCCCGAAATGCGGGGACACGAAAGAGAAGCCATATACCGGCTGAAAGGGAACTTTGACGGGGAAATAATCCTGGCAGAAGACCTCATGAACCTTGAACTGTAAAATTGAACTGAAAATGTCAACTCTATATTTTAATTCACCAATTGTCTCAAAATATTCGCTCAAATGTTAACTCAAAGAACTGGACGGTTCTTATGCGGGGTGTGGCAGACTGTGCAGGTAATTCTCCACTCCGTCACGCTTGTACCTCAGGCAGGACATTTTCATCAGGTTATAGATCTCCGGCAGCAGGGCTCGGAACCGCTCCATAGGCTCTCCTGCAGTGCCCCCCTAGATGCGCCTCGTGACGGTTTTCACAGTGGCTTGCTGGAGAGATCGACTTCCGGCCGCACATACTGGGGCCAGGAGACATTATTGGCCGCATGAAATTAAGGCGAAGGAGGCAGAAAATGATTTTTTAAATAGCAGAAAATAGAATCTCCTTTTGTCCTGGAAAAATTCCTGAATAGAATATTACTGGAAAAGATTTCAGTTAAGATTTTCTTTCACATATTTCCTTTAACACGTTTCCTTTATAATTTCGTAAAAATACTTCTATATCCGGATATTATTTTCGGATTTCACAGGGAGTGATCTTTCATGGCAAGAATCCTTTCCGAAAAAGACATTGGCCTCTTGAAAAAACTTGCACCTGAATGCGAAGACCTGCTCTGTTCAGGCTCCGGAGTTCCCTACCGTTCGATTCTTCCTCCCCTGGCAAACCACTACTCTGAGGACGCCATTGATTTCCATCGAAGGGTAAGCGGAATTTCCCCCGGGGACCTGGAATACCTCATCTCCCTTATCCTGAGTGGGGAAGAGAGCCTTGGCTGCGTTCCCCCGGACTACATAATCATTTTCCTGAAAATTGTTGAGGAAAAACTTGGGGAAGAAGCCGCAGCCACGGTCATGCAGAAGTACGAAGAAAATCGGGAGTGTCACAGCTGAAATGTCTTGTAAGTATTTCATAATGTTTCATGATATTTCTTAATATTTTTTTCATTCAGACTCCTCTTGAGGACAAGTGTTATCCATATATGGCATGCTGCCCTCAAAAGTCCCGGGACATATTTTTGCTTTTTGGACAAAAAGGATGGGGGATTTCCAAAAGCTTCTGATCTTGCCTTTCAGGGTGCAGTTTCGGATAAAAAGTAATACTTTTGTTAGGTGATATCCATACCAAAAACAGAAAGTTTCCTTGAACTGGCAAATTTTGTCCATATTAGAGAGCGGTCTCTAAAAGTCCCGGAGAAATTTCCTGCGAATTCTACAAAAAGGAAATGATGTTTCCGAAATAGCATGAATTCCCATTTAGTATTTTTCAAGATCTCTCAAGTTCTCCTGGCTTTTCTTCTAACTCCCCTCTAACTTTCTTTTCAGGTACGCAACTCTTTAAAATGTATGGACAGCCAGAAAAATAGTTTTTAAAACGGAAAGCGGATTGAAACTTGCCGGTGAATGGTTTGATCTCAGGAACGGTTTCTATAAGAAGGTTGTTCTGATGCGAGTATTTACACTTCTGGATTCCGGAGTATGAGGTCTACCAGAGGCAGGGGCATGATCCGCTTACTTCTATGAGGCATTATCAGGGGCTGGCATTCACGAAGGAAGAGAAAGGGGAGATTAAGAGAAGGTTGGCTGGGTGGACGGAGTGATTTAGGGGTTTGTTGGGTGGGTGAGGGAAAAATGGCTTCGTAGGAGGCCCTATTAGTGACTTTTGGGGGCAGAGATGGGACGTAAGCGGGTCTTTATGAACGTTGATCCTGCGGGTTGTGGTGCATGCAGGAAAAATGGCTTTGTAGGAAGCCTTCTCAACATCAACAACAGCTACGTGAGTTTTGTCAGGAAGTACGGAAATGGCCGATACCACTTTGATTTCAAGCCCCTGGAAAAGCTCGTCGAAGACGAGATCATCACCCTCGAAGATGCTCAGAACACAATCGACGCGTTCCTGGAAAATAACAAGGACCTCGGAGAAAACGAAGACATCGCGGCAGTCGGCCTTTCTGTATCCCCATAGATGCCAAAGGCTCCCTGAACGTGATGGAGTTCAAAAAGAGCCTGCAAACGGATATCCAGGTCGGCCTCCTGCAATCCCCGCTCATCATGGGCGATACGAAGGGCACCATCTACGCTGCCGGGCATGTAGCCGAAGTGGACCGGCTCGCGGTCCTCGAAGGCCTTCAGAAGATCATCCGGAACATCGCCAACGACGCGATCAACAAGCGTCTGGCCCTGACAAACAAAACCCAGGACTCTGTCTGGTCGAGTTCGAAGATCTTTCCAGGCCCACGCTTGAGGCCGGCGACGTCCAGGAAATGTACAACACCGGAGTAATCACGAAAGAGCAGTTCCTGGATAGGGATCTGGCTATTTACTTTTCCCCTTTTTACATCTTTAGAATTTTACTAACTATTCTCTCAAAAGCCTTCTTTGCAGGTGAATCGCTTCCCTCAAACATCAGAGGTCTGCCGCTGTCACCCCCTTCGCGAATACATTGCTCAAGAGGGATCTCACCTAGAAAAGGAACACCTTCTTCCCTAGCCAGATCTTCACCTCCGCCCTGACCAAAAATATACGCTTTTTCGCCACATTTTTGGCATACAAAATAGGACATATTTTCAATAACACCCAGTATTTTGAGATTTGTCTTCTTTGCCATCCTCAGGGCCCTGCATGCAACTTTTGAGGAAACATCCTGAGGTGTTGTGACAATAATTATACTCATATTGGGAAGGAGAATTCCCGAAGTGATCGCAACATCTCCTGTGCCAGGAGGTAGGTCGATTATCAGATAGTCGATGTCCCCCCACAAAGTTTGGGTCAAAATCTGTTTGATTGCTTTATGAATCATTGGACCCCGCCAGATAACTGGCTGATTTTCCTTGACGATAAACCCCATTGACATTACTTTTATTCCGTGTTTTTCAAGGGGCAGGATCTGATCCTCGGCAGTTGCTTTAGGCTGTCCGGTGATGCCCAGCATTTTTGGGATAGTGAATCCATAGATATCAGCATCAAAAATTCCCACCTTAAAACCCTTTCTGGCAATGGCTGCAGCTATATTTACCGCTACCGTAGATTTTCCAACTCCTCCTTTTCCACTGGCGACAGCGATAAACTTAGCAGATGATTTTATGTGTATCTTAACTTCTTCTTTGGCGGATGCATTACGCCTTTTCTTATTCGCTGAAATTGTCTCTGCCATTCCAATTCTCCCTTAAAATTGTATCAAGTACGGCTCATGCAAAGTATTAGCACTTCGTGAGCCGATTTCTATTATGATATTATTCGAGACCACAACATCTTTGTAAGCATAAATGCCCCATATTTCCCCAATTCTTTATGGTTTATTTTTAAGGGTTTATACTCTCATATGATAATCTAGAAGCTATTATTGCATTGGACTAATCAATCCCTAATTTCTCTATATAGAGCCATTTTCTGCCACTTATAAAAATCATCATTTAACCATTGCATAAACTCCGATGACTAGCAGATGATATTGGCAAGCATCACGGCAATGGTAGTGTTTCTTACAAATTCATACTGTAATAGCTCCATCATGCAAACCCTTCAATGCTTTTTCAAAACCCTATGTGGAAAACCGTGAGCAATTAAATCGATCGGACACTCATAGGCTGCTTCCAGGTCTTCCGGAAGTAATTCCTTTGAGTTATGGTAATACAGTTTGCGGTTTAAACAGGCAATCTTATCGACATGGACAGAGATAGCACCTATATCATGTGATACCAGAACAATAGCCATTTTTTCCTTGAGTTTTTCTAACAGTTTATAGAATTCTTCCTGCCTCACAATGTCTACACCTGTTGCAGGCTCATCCAGGAGAAGTAATTTAGGTTCCTCAGCCAGTGTCCTGGCTATGAAAACCCTCTGCCTCTGTCCGCCAGAGAGACTTCCGATTATCCGGTCCTTATAATCGAGCATCTCCACTATCTGAAGAGCTTCAAGAGCCTTTTTCCTGTCGCAGTCACTGTATCTTCTTAGCAAACCGACCTGACCCAGGCGGCCCATCAATACAACTTCCCAAACACTTATAGGGAAATTTATATCAAGGAGGCTGTACTGGGGGACATACCCGATATACTTTCTTGCTTTTTGAGGGTTTTTCCCGAAAACCGTAACTGTTCCCCTGCTGGGTTCTACCAATCCTAAAATAACCTTAAGGAGGGTGGATTTTCCCCCTCCGTTGGGTCCTATAATACCAAGAAAATCATGCTCTTTTACAACAAGATTTACATCTTCAAGTACAGGTGTGCTATTATAATGTACCCACACATCCTTCAGGACTACAGCTTCATTACTCATATTCGCGTCAGGATTAAACAGGTATCTCTACCTTTACCTGGAAATTATTGGATAAATCAGGCTTTAGACAGATTTTTAAGCAGATTTTTTGGACAGTTTTTTCAATCTATCCTTTATATCTTGTAGCTCGTTTTCCAGGGATTCGAGCGTCTCTTCAAGGTAGGCGATTTCCCCCTCCCTTGAAGGCTCAGGCCAGGGAACTTCGCAAGGAATGTATGGTTCGGGTGTATAGTAAGGATCAGGATGCGGATACCATCTGCACCAGAAACCCCTGCCGAATCCGAAGTGTCTGTATCCACGTCCGGGCACACCTCGATAATCAGCAAAGTACCCCCTCTCCCTTTCCATTCTGGAATAAGGTGGAGTTGTAGGGAAAGCAGTTTCTTGAAGTGCATCTGTTTTGTATTGCTCGATTACCTCTCTAACCGTACCTCTGACGCCCGTTACTACTTTTATGCCGGCATTTGAAAGGACCGGTAATGCATTTGGGCCGATGTCTCCTGTTAACATTACGTCAATACCTTTATTTGCTACTGCCTGGGCGGCCCGGACTCCTGCACCCCCCCGCGCTGAAGCTCCCGGGTTTTCAAGCACTTCAAATTCCATCGTCTCAGGATCAACGATAACAAAATACCGGCATCTTCCCAGGAACGGGTCTACGGAAGCGTCCAGATTCCTCTCAGTAGCTGTTACACAAATTTTCATTTGTTCCCCCCAAATTATTAAGGAATTTCAAAAAAATACAGGCTTTCAAATAGCTTTCAAATAGCTTAACATCAGTTTTTTGTCATTGAAACACTGTTTTGCTATTGGAACACTGTTGCTTCCCTTATTATTACCCATTTTTATATATATGACTTTATTATAAGTAATTTCTGTTTTGCTAAGAGATCATACAGGTTTTCATAAATAATACATATTAACCAGTAAAAAATATCACAATTTCAATCTAAAACCTGCCTTAACCTCCGAAAAAGCATTCGGGAATCTCCTGGAAATTTCTTCTTTATGAACGGTGCAGTGACAGGGACCAATAAGGGTTAAGCCTTTAAGCAGGTCGTACTCGGTACTTCCATGAAACCCACCGATTATGCCCACCACCACACCGAATTTCGATGCCTTGTCAATGATTTCGGCAAGTCCCGGGTGGGAACACCCGGTAATAACATACAAACCCCTTCCCGAATCCAGAATAAGGGACTGTTCTCTTACGCCCGTACCAAGTTCCCCTGTACTACGGATATTCTTGCAAATTTCCCGTGCCCCGGAAACCTCAATTAATTCCGCCATTGAAGCTATTTCATTTTTCAGGCGATTGGAAAATGAGGCAGGTGCATAGACTTCAATTTCCGGGTTTATATTTAACAAAGCAAAAAGTCCGCCGGTATGATCCCCATGCTCATGAGATAATACTACTTTTGTAATCTCCCGGGAAGGGATATCGAGCATTCTCAAATTATATAGTAGTGCATTGCCATCCCCACCAGTGTCGAAAAGGACACTTTCGTCTTCTGTCTTTATATGGCAGGAAAAACCCCAACCGCTAATTAAACCTTCCTTTGCTTCGTTATCGTACACTACTGTTAATTTCAACTTTTCCACTCCCATTCCAGCCTTTCTGTTCCGATTCCCGCTTTTTCACTTTTACTCCAGCATTTGTGCCCCAATTCCCGTTTTCCTACTCCATTAGCCATCAAGCTTTTTCTTTATATTTTCCCAGAGACCTTTGACCATTTTTGAAAATTCACCATCTGAATACTCTATAACAGTCATTTCCTGCATCATAGCTTTTGTCGGTGTATCGTCATAGGGCAGTTTACCCGCAAGTTCGATCCCATGCTCTTTGCAATACTCCTCGATAACGCGGGAATTCTTCTCATTTATATCGTATTTATTTATACAGACCATAGCCGGAATATTGAAGTGGCTTGCAACACCCAGTATCCGCTCAAGATCGTGTATGCCGGATACACTTGGCTCGGTTACTGCCAGAACCAGGTCTACACCTTTAATTGAAGCAATCAAGGAGCACCCGGTCCCCGGAGGGCCGTCTATGAGAACCAGATTTCGATCATATTTTTCTGCAAGTTTTCTGGCGTTTTCCCTGACAACCGCAACTAACAGCCCACTTGCCTCCTCTGCGATGCCGAGTCTTGCATGTGCCATTGGCCCGAACCTTGTTTCGGAATTGCAGGCATATCCTGCTTTTCGTTCAATCAAGCTGATCGCTCCTTCCGGACAGACATATGCACAGACCCCGCAACCTTCACATGCATAAACATCAATCCTGATATCATTGCTTATGGCATCAAACTTGCAGGCATCCCTGCAAATGCCACATCCGGTACAGATGATTTCATCAATAGAAGCTACTTTTAATCCGGTAAAATCCATGGTTTCAATTATTTCGGGTTTCAAAATTAGATGCATATCGGAAGCATCAACATCACAGTCAGCAATCACGGCACTTTCTGCAAGCGAGGCAAATGCCGCTGCAATAGTCGTTTTCCCGGTGCCCCCTTTTCCGCTTATTACAGTAAGCTCTTTCATGTTCCCGCTTCCTTCAAGTTACCTGCTTCCTCTGAGGCAAGCTGTACCCGTATCTTATCCAGCAGCTGCACAAATTTTTCCCTCCACTCCGGCATCCTGCTAACAAAAGGAATTCCTTCGGAATACAAACGTGCAATCTCACGGTCATGCCGTATCTTCATAAGAACAGGAATTCCCTCTGTTTCGCAGTACTTCTCCACCCTGTCATCACCGATATCGGAACGATTGATTATTATGCCGAAAGGTATCCCCAGTTTCTTTATAACGTCAATAGTAAGCAGCAGATCATGGAAGCCAAAGAGCGTAGGTTCTGCAACAAGGATACAATAATCCGAACCCCTGACAGAAGTGATAACCGGGCACGTCGTACCCGGAGGGGCATCAAATATTACGGTTTTGCTTTCATCTGCATATTTTTTCAAAACTTTGATAACCGCAGATACCAGCGCTTCTCCGATATTCAATGCACCCGAATAGAACTCCAGGTTTTCGCCTTTTGCTTTTTCTTTTGCTTTTTCGATTATTCCGATGCTTCTGTTTTTATAAACGATTGCGGCTTTCGGACACACCAGGGCACATCCGCCGCAGCCATGGCAGAGTGCCGGAAAAACAAGTATATCTTCCGGCAGTACGGCAATTGCATTGAACTGGCAAAACCCGGAACATTTGCCGCAGAAATCACATTTTGTCCTGTCCACGATGGGCACTAAAATATTTACATCTTCAATCTTTTCAAGATCCAGGCCCAAAAATAAATGGCAGTCGGGTTCCTCAACATCACAATCAAACAACTGTACATCTTCAATTGAAAGGGCAAAATTAACAGCTACCGTTGTTTTCCCTGTCCCTCCTTTTCCGCTTGCAATTGTAATTTTCGTATATTTAGCCTCCAGCCTGTTTTCATATTTACTGTTCTTCAGGAATTTACTCTGTATGTGATGTGAGCCTGCTCAGGCCTGATACCTTCTCCACAACTTTTTCAACATCTTCAGCCTCTTCCGGCATCCGGAGCATCTTCACAAAACTATCGTGAAGATTGTGAAAGGGGCCTTCGCCGATTTCACCCACAATCACAACATTGACCCCCTGACTTTTCAGAAATTCTGCAGTCTTAAGACCTCTTTTCCTTTCAAGACCCGAGGCAGGGTTCCGGTTGACCTGCCAGCTTTTTATTTCGTCACCTTCGAGTTCAAAAATAATAAAATACGGAGCCCTTCCAAAATGCCGGGAAACTTTTGATTGCAGACCTTCCGGTTCCAGGACGGGAACTGCGATTTTCATTGCTGACATCTTTCCGGGTTTTGCATTGATAACCAGATGTTCCAAATTCTTGACCTCATTTTTCACCGTTTTTTCGATTTCCTCAGAAAGCATCTCCACTCTTTTAAGATCGGCATTACCCTCGATTTCAATTTCAATCTCCCCGAATACCACCAGACCGGACTTTCGAAGTCTGATTTCTTCGACCTGTTTCACGCCCTGAATACTGGCTACATTCTGCCTGGTTCTCGTAATCGAATCCCTATCCAGCCACGCGTCCATCAGTGTCAGTACTGAGTCCCGAGCAATACCGATTCCAAGTTTGAATATCATAAGCGAGATCAGCAGCACCCCGACACTATCGAGCCACATTATGCCAAGGATTGAACCTGCAATTGCAATGACAACTATCAGGGAGCTAAAAACGTCTGTGTAGGAATGCAGTGCATCAGCAATCAAAGCCTGGGAATCTATCTGTCTGCCGACTCTGGCTTTGTATTGAGATAAAGCATACATTGACATCGCCGAAAACAGGGCTGTTCCAAGGGCGATACCCTGCAGTTTTATCTCAACAGGATTTTTGATGTTCAGCAGTGCCTCGTGTACAAGTTCGATTCCGGAAAAGAGGATTATAACCGAAACAAAAAGTGAAACCAGGTTGTCTGCCTTATAATAGCCATAGGGAAATTTCTCTGCGTTGCCTTTCAGGCTGAGCTTAAGCCCGACCCAGACGGCGAATGAAGTAAAAATATCCAGTGATGTATGCACAGCATCTGCGATCAGGGCTGAACTTCCGGAATGAAACCCGACAAAGCCTTTCAGAATTGCAAGAAAAACTAAGGTAAAGGTTGAGTTCCTTGAAGCATTTGCCCCTAACAGTAAGTTTTCCTGTACAACCATTCTCCCGCATCACTCCTGAAATGCACATACGGGAAACATATATTTTGGGAGTTGATATTCGGCCCCTTCCTTTCCGGGACTTTTTTTTCAAAAAGATGTTCACCAAACTCCATCGCCTTCTCCATGCCTGCCAAGAAGGTTTCGGAATTTGTCCCACTTAGAGAATATTACGTTATACTGGATTTTATAATAATTTATATAAAAAAATAGATTAGTTCCTGCCCGGACAAAATAATTTACCTGAAGCCTGAACGCATTTTAATAATGATATTCATAGGTAATCCCATGAATGAAAGCCTGAAGAGAACTCTCCTTAAAAAATGCAAAGATATGGAAATACCCATGGTCGGGATAGCCAGCACAGAACGCTGGGAAAAACCTCCGTTTCGGCCCTGGATGCCGGAAGAGTTCTACCCGCAGTCAATCTACCCCGAGGCAAAATCTGTGATCGTTATCGGGCTTCCTATCAACCTTCCGGTGCTTGAAAGCTCTCCTTCCATACATTACAGTGAGCTTTACAGGACCGTAAACATCCTGCTCGACCAGTACACCTACCGCCTGTCCAATTATCTGACCGAAAAAGGCTATCCTTCAATATTCATCCCCCGAGACGGGTACGGCTCGGGCAAGGTGCTCCTGGAAAATCCCTTTGCCTTTTTTTCACACCGGCACGCGGCTCTCCTTGCAGGGCTCGGGAATTTCGGGGTAAATAACATGCTCCTCACCGAAAAATACGGCCCTCGGGTGCGCTTTGGCTCGGTATTCACAAGCGCGGAGCTGCCTCCGGACCCTTTAATTGAGGAACGGCTCTGCACCCGCTGCATGCGCTGTGTACGCATGTGCCCCTCAAACGCCCTCAATGAAGCTGATTATCCGGAGGGAAAGACCGACAAGAAAGCCTGCACTTCCTACAGCCTGGAACTTGCCAGACGCCATATATCCCCCTGCGGCATCTGCATCAAAGTCTGCCCCGTTGGAGAAGACCGGAAGCTGTACGGAAGGGAAGATGCCTCGATCTACGCCAGGAAAGAAGAATTCCCGAAATACCACAAAGCTTGGGAGCACGTCAGGGCCTATGGAGGAAAGTGAAGGCAATTTTAGGGGCTTGATGGTAATTGGGAGGAGGGTTCTCGCATGGTGGGAATTGGAAACATTGAGGGAAAAGTGAAGGTGCAAGTCAGGACATATGGAAGAAAGTAAAGGCATCGCCGGGTGCCCATTCTTTTTTACGTCCACGCTTTCCCCACAGGTATTTTTTGGGTGGTGGGGGCGAGTTACTGAAAAACATAAGCCTACGAATCTCTCAACGTTTTTTTCAAATATGTGGTATGTGCTCGTTTTTTCATATTTAATCAATGACTCGCCCCCACGACCTATTCTGAATTTGAGTATTTTTTTCAGACACTTCTTTCAAGAAACAACATTCAAATCACTCTTCAACAACCAGCCCCCATATCCTTTTCAACGGCAACTCCGCCTTCAACTCATCATCAAACTTTTCGTAATACTTGAATATCTCGTGAAGTATATTCCCCTGGTCCCATAAACGTATAGTGAAAAATGCGTCCTTTGCTTCTTTCCTGGCTTCTGAATTATAGCCGCCCCATGAAACGAAAAGACCCTGTTCTGCCCTTACCTTTGACATCACACCCTGCAGCTCCCTCAGGACCTTGACATCTGCAGGCGTGCAAGCCCTGTACAAGACTGTTAATTCCTTCCAAGATTCCATTAGTTATCTTGGAATCGAAATAATTGAGAACTCCATCCCAATGGTTTTTTACGGTCTTTGATGCTTCAATTATTGGTTTAGATATCCTTGGCTATAGTAGTTGATTACTGAGCTGGAATAAGTTCTTCAAGGTTAGTAAACTAATAGTAATGATTAAGGGGGAAATATAGCCAGAATCGGAGTCTTAAGACCTAAAGTAACGGACTTCCAGGATTGGAAAGGCAAATTCGACAAGAAGCTGGCGATTTGAAAGAATAGCGTATGGCCTTTACACGAGCTGTATTATGATGAAGCCCATTAAAGCTTATGTCGTTCATACCTTAAACGATGACAAATTGGACATGGCAAAACAGCATGTAAGAATTTCAAGCTTTTGGAAAGCAGACCGAAATTAAGCCCTCTGGCAATCGGCACTCAACTCTTCCGGGAGGAGATAAGGTTGAAGAGATTGCTATTGGAGATTTGGTCTTGAATTTTTAATCAATGGGGGGTAACGTTATGACTGACGACAGAAAGAACCCTGAAACGGGCAGAGCAGACAAACAAGAAACCGGTAGAAGCATGCCGAACCGCGACTGGTGGCCAAACCAGTTGAAGCTCGAGATCCTGCACCAGCATTCTTCCAGGTCCAACCCTATGGGCGAGGACTTCAACTACGCAAAAGAGTTCAAGAGCCTTGACCTGGCGGCTGTGAAGAAAGATCTTGCGTCGCTGATGACTGATTCGCAGGACTGGTGGCCGGCGGACTTCGGCCACTATGGCCCTTTGTTCATTCGCATGGCGTGGCACAGCGCCGGCACCTACCGCGCCGGTGACGGCCGCGGCGGTGGCGGTAGAGGCCAGCAGCGCTTCGCACCGCTCAACAGTTGGCCGGACAACGTCAACCTGGACAAGGCACGTCGCCTGCTCTGGCCGATCAAGCAGAAGTACGGCCGGAAGATTTCATGGGCTGACCTCATGATTCTTGCGGGCAACGTCGCCCTGGAATCGATGGGATTCAAAACGTTCGGTTTCGGAGGCGGCCGCGAGGACGTCTGGGAGCCGGACCAGGACGTCTACTGGGGTTCCGAGGACACGTGGCTGGGTGGTGATAAACGCTACTCCGGTGACCGGGACCTCGAAAATCCGCTCGCTGCCGTGCAGATGGGGCTGATCTATGTCAATCCTGAAGGCCCGAACGGCAACCCGGATCCGATAGCGGCGGCCAAGGATATCCGCGATATTTTCGCTCGCATGTCCATGAACGACGAAGAGACCGTTGCGCTCATCGCTGGCGGTCACGCCTTCGGCAAAACCCACGGTGCCGGCCCTGCGTCCCATGTCGGGCCTGAACCGGAAGCGGCCAGTATTGAGGAGCAAGGCCTCGGTTGGAAGAGCAGTTTCGGCACCGGAAAAGGCGGTGACACGATCAGCAGCGGTTTGGAGGTCACCTGGACCAGCACGCCAACGAGGTGGAGCAACAACTTCTTCAGGATCCTGTTCGGCTACGAATGGGAATTGACAAAAAGCCCGGCCGGTGCATATCAGTGGCAACCGAAAGGTGGCGCCGGCACCGGCACGATTCCTGATGCTCACGACCCGTCCAGGCGTCACGCGCCAACCATGCTGACAACTGACCTTTCCTTGAGGTTCGACCCTGCCTACGAAAAGATTTCAAGGCGCTTCTACGAGAACCCGGATCAATTAGCGGAAGCATTCTCACGCGCGTGGTTCAAGCTGACGCACCGCGACATGGGTCCGCGTGCACGCTATCTTGGCCCGGAGGTTCCTGCCGAAGAGCTCATCTGGCAAGACCCCATCCCCGCGGTCAACCACGAGTTGATCGATGAGAAGGACATTGCCTCCCTCAAGGGCAAGGTCCTTGCCTCAGGGCTGTCGATCCAGCAACTGGTTTCGACCGCCTGGGCGTCGGCGTCCACCTTCCGTGGCTCCGACAAGCGCGGCGGTGCGAACGGCGCACGAATTCGCCTTGCGCCGCAGAAGGATTGGGAAGTCAACCAGCCAGCCAAACTGGCGAAAGTGCTGAACACTCTCGAAGGTATCCGGAAAGAGTTCAACAGCGAGGCCTCTGGCGGCAAGAAGGTCTCGCTTGCTGACCTGATCGTTCTGGCTGGTTGTGCAGGTATTGAGCAGGCTGCGAAGAATGCCGGTCACGATGTGACGGTCCCCTTCTCGCCAGGGCGCATGGATGCCTTGCAGGAGCAGACCGATGTGGTCTCCTTCGCCTTACTCGAACCGATTGCTGATGGTTTCCGCAACTACCTCAAGAGCCAGTACACCATATCAGCCGAGGCATTGCTGGTTGACAGGGCGCAATTGCTGACGCTGTCCGCACCAGAGATGACGGTGCTCGTTGGCGGTATGCGCGTGCTAAACACCAATTTCGGACAGACCCGGCACGGCGTTTTTACCCGGAAGCCGGAAGCGCTAACAAATGACTTCTTCGTGAACCTCCTCGACATGGGCACGGAGTGGAAGGAGGTATCGGACGCCGGGGACATGTTTGAAGGGCGTGATCGCAAGACCGGAAAAGTCAAGTGGACCGGCACGCGTGTCGATCTTATCTTCGGTTCGAACTCCCAGCTCCGAGCTCTGGCCGAGGTCTACGGAAGCGCGGACGCGCAGGAGAAGTTTGTTCAGGACTTCGTGGCGGCCTGGGCAAAGGTAATGAACCTTGATCGCTTCGACCTCGCCTGATCGTAGCATAAACGTCTCCAAGGGCTTGAAGATCTTCAAAAAAAACGACTTTGCTCAGGCTGGAGAAAGGTACCGGTTGCTTGACAATACAGGGCAGAAACATATGATTGGCAACCTTGTGGCCGATCTGAGCCATGTCACCATTCCAGCTATTCAGAGACGTGCAATCGAAAAATTACGGCGGGCTGATGAGACTTTGCAGTATCTGTAGAGCCAAAAGGAGTTCGAGGATATATTAAATTAAAGAAGCGAGGATATGTCGAAATAAAGAAGGCTATCCTCGAATTCTCTATTTTTATCGCGGAATCGCCCATTAATTGCTTTCACTTTGGCTTTTGGATTGCCTGATTGTTATGCGAGATTACTATTTCCGTAAGTAAAGAATCTCTATTAATCAACGAACTCACTCATTCCAGGCCCCATTTCTTCCTGAACTTGAGCTTCTGCTGGCTGCTCATCCAGTGGCTGCCGTCACAGTAGGGCTTGTTCTCTGACTTCCCGCAGCGGCAGAGGGTTACTCTGTTTCGGGATTCATACATGCTGCCATCTGCAGATTCAAAGGGGATACCACCTCGAACCCAAAGGGGGCCTTCACAACCTTTTTGTTCGTCATGAACCAGTACAATAGAAGGTTCAAATTCTTTTTCAAAGGGTTTGCCTGTCTTCTTATCCCACATGACCAGCCGGCCCGAAGGGCAGATCATGGCTTCCTCTATAGCGTTTTGTCTGGCTTCCGAGTCGTCCGATTTTTTTATGAGATCCCTTATTCCGCCAGACCGCTGGCAGAAACGGGAATGATCGCAGAGCTCGTGGGCATCGGTGAGTTTTAGATCAGGACCTTCAAACGTTTCCGCTTTTTCCAGGTAAGGCTTTCGACTGGCTGTTTCGCTGCCGTCAAAACCGATTTTGCGGTGGGTCCCATCACAGAAGGGCTTATTTTTGGATGAGCCACAGCGGCATAAGATATAGGCATCCTGCCGGGGGTATTCCTTTATATCAATTAATTCTCTGGTATGACCAGCGTCGTCGGTGACAATTATCTGTTCGAAAAGCGGCACTCCACCTGTAACCCGATAAGGTCCATCTTTGATTATCTTAATCCTCATTTCTTTTTCATTGACTGCCATAACCATAGTCTCCCATTACCTCTTATAATGCAGTACTGGATGTTTAGTCTGACTATTCGCCTCTTTGATGATTCCTCCGCGTATACACGCTCAAAGACTATCCCAGTCTGGAAATCGGATATTTTCGTAATTAAGAGGACAGCCACGCAGCTACTTTCTGAGTTTATCGGAAGTCAAAAAACACATCTCCTTGTGGTTTTCTAAAAATTACCGAGATCTGGGTGACATAGGAATAGGATTCCATAATGTTTTATACTAGACACGAAATTAACGATTTTTATATGACCCTTATTAAAATAATCATCATTGAGTATAGCAGAAAAATAAGTTCGGAGCAAAGGTAACTGAATAATTCCTATTTGAATAGAAGCACTCTAAATGTTTAGGAGGACGAAAAACAAGCTTTATCGAAAACTTCAAAATAATTTAGATTCCCACCCCCCTCACATCCACCAATTTCTAACTTTTTTGTATAAAAAGTTGTAACTTTCCGTAGTTACGAATCTCTGTTGATACTTATTTATTAGACACCCATGCAAATCACATAAAAAATATATTTTACAAATTACCTCCATAGGGAATTTAGTATTAAGAAGTTGTAATATTCTCCGGTTCACGCTTCAGAAACACCATCATGAGCCTGCAAGCCCTCATAATTGATCATCGAAGCAAAAAAGTACCAAAGGCAACTTCAACCCCCGGCACCTGCCGCACGCCAACTCCCTGATGTGGCCTGACAGGGCATCCCCACGGATCAGGGTATAAAAAGGGGCTTAAACCTCAGGGAGATGCGCCCCATTCTGAAAATGGCTTACTTTTTGAAACTTTTCAGTGAACACATGTATTTATCTGAGCGCGGTTAAAACTATAAATGGAGAAATATAACTACGTCTCCTTTAAACCTCCTCCTAGCCTCCTGAGGAGCCCATGAAAAAAGTGTGAGGAAGCCTCGTATAGAGATACTCCGGCTGTGGAAATCTTGAGGCATCTGTCAGGATATCTGTCTTGAATGAGGTGCCAAAATACTGAACATCTTAGCTACACAGCTGTTATTCAGGGAAAAAGGTAGGGTGTTTCTACGAAACATTCGTAGGAATCTTTACGAGTTTAAGATAGCCCGGCACGGATTCGAACCGAGGTTGCGGGATCCAGAGTCCTGCATGATTGACCACTACACTACCGGGCTTCGTTGATTTAACTCTCGGGCACGCCTTCGAGCGCCCCTGAGCGTATCTTCTAAAGGACAAATCTGTATATATAGCTTTCGGCCCACATTATGAAATTTTACGGTTTACTTTAAAGGTTTTCTTCTTTCTGGTCCAGGACAGCGGTCCACCACCAGCGGGCCATGTCCATCAGGTCGCTGGAAAACTGGCCTGAAAGCCTGTACTCCCCTTTGCTTATGGAGATGAGCCCTGCACCCAGGAGCTTGTTGCGCATAGCATAAAAAGAGGCACGTCCAACCTGAAGTTCTTCAAGTATCTTTTCCCATTCTTCGGTCCTGACCGGGTTGCCTGCAGCCTGCCTTTCTTCTATTATAGTTAAGAACTTCCGGCCTCTCAGGGCAGTGGCATCTTCCTGGAAAATGCGCCGCATGAGGGCATCGTAAGGGTTCCTTGTTTTAGTTATGCGGGAATTTGCGTCCGAGCGGACAATAATGGTCGTCGCTGTTCTTGGGGCGTTTTTAACAAGTGACATAGTCCATCAGCAAAATTAGAATGAGATCAAAATTTATGTGGCAATCTTAAATTTATGCAGCAATCTTTATGCAATTGCATCATTTGACGACTCAGGTGGCGTATTTACGACTTTCATAAGCAGATCCAGATATTCTTCTCGCAGAGTGTATACCATCGGGGTCTTATAGGACTCCTTGTGAGACCTCAGTATCCCGAGCTTTGAATGAATATATCCCACCATGGATGCAACCGTATTCCTTGAAACATTGTATTTTTTTCCAAGCATTTCATGCAGCTCGTCAATGGTTGCTTTCTTGACTTTTATAAAGATGCATAAAATTGCTCTTCGATAGCCGGTGGAATCTACTTCAATAAATTTCTCTACTCTAGATTTGATTTTGGAACGGATGGATCCCATGTGTTACCACCTCTACTGATACAGTAAACTATGTCAGTTTTAACTCTATATATAGGTTTGTAAATTAATTCGTTATGATGGGAATGATTATAATTTTTTTTACTTGCTCGATAATTATATTTTTATCACTGATACCATTAATTCTAATGTATATATATGCCCTCCCTCGATATATTGTTTTTTACGCCCCAATAATATATTTGCTGGATTTAGGGGACTTGCCCACAAAGTAATCCTACTTCTATATTTTTATTTTTCATCCGTTTTTTCAAAAAGCCATCCTATGGCGTAAAACTCTGAAATAGGCCTTAGAGTACCCTCCAATCTTTGAAAACTTGTAATATATATTTACCCCGGTACTTAATAAGTTTCGAGTAACTTCTATATAAAGATTTCTCCTCAGGCGGTTACTGGTATCGATTTTATAGGGGGCTCCTCTCGATGACTCTAGCGAACTCCCCAGTCTCCTGTATGAACCGATCCCCGGCATAATTCGGAGTTATTTTGAGTTTTCCTCAGGATCTCCTCCGGAATTTAATATAAGTTCTCCCTCCTTTCCCGCTTTTTACCTTCTGTAGCTTTCAAAGTTAAACTGTTTGTGCTTTCACATATTTTCAGTCCTGAGGGGGATGAATTTTAATAGTTTTATTACCTTAGACAGAAATGTATGGGGAGGCTGGCTTGCATAGAGGCCTTCCTAACTTCCCGCCCACGTTAAGGTGTGATAATAATGGATTACAGGTATGACCTTCAGGGTAATGTTCTCTACATGGGGGAAACTCCGATGCCCGCATACAGTCTAGAAGAAAATGAAATCGGTACCTGCACGCACTGTGACTCCCCAATGGTTAGCATTAGCTATCATGTTTCGGGGGAGGAAATCGTAGTTGCAACAAAGTGCACGGCATGCGGGGTATTTTATGCGATCATATATGGCCCGGAGTGGAACTGGCTGGACGAAGCTCCCATTTCTCTGCTACCTGTCCCGATTCCTATAAGTAATCCGGTAGTTAGGGATCTGGAAGGGCTTGAAGCCATACCCTTAAAAAAAATGGAGGCTGTATTTTCAAAAGGGGAAATAGAAGCGCTCTTTGCAAAGGCCAGGGAAATGGCCCCTATTCGGCAGCACCTGTACCGCGCCCGTAAAAAATATGGACAGTTTGAAGAAATTTTCGAGCTCAGGCTCGAATTATAAATTATTACTCCATTTTTTTATCAAATACTGTTTTTTTGCAAGGACCTGGTGAAATATTTCTCATAAATCGGGTAAATAGGAGATTAAATTAGTTGTAACAATATATTATTACACCACAACCTTATTAACATCTTCCCATATTAATTCAATGTTGACTATTAATAAAAGGATCTTATTAATATTTTGTGAATATTATCTTAAAATATGATATTATATTTAATCATGCATATTGGGGGATGGCTCAGATATATATGGTAACATGAGATTATATAAGGTTATATATCACAAAAATTTAGATCACTATTCTATAAATAGTTCTTACAATTCCCAAAGATTGTATATGCGTTTTTAGTACTTTATGACTCACGTAGTCTAGCATATATGGGCCAAAAGATAATATATAAAAATATGCTTATTTATTACTGTCTCAATGGGTGAACTTTGAAAAAAAAGCATAACTTTCAGGAAATAAATACTTATTTCGTCCTGGGTTCATTTCCTTCAAGACTAATTTTTCTACTTTGGGCTGCTTGTGAACATAAACCCACTTTTGTAATAATCACCGTGGCACATAATTACTAAGGGTAATCAAGGTGTTTCTCCTGCTAAATTGAGTCTCCATTTCCTGCATCAAGGGGCTGTTCTTATAGTTTATATGGATTGGTTTCCAGGCAGGTCAAAATCTATGTTTTGGTTGACCCGATCATTACATAACATATAGGAATATGCCCTTTTCCACCGATATACCCGTTATTTAGTAAGAAAAATAGTTCAGAAACATATATCACCCTGCAAAAACCAGATAATTACCATATGTTATATGAATATGCTTAATTGAGATCTCTGGACCCATAGTTATTATTGGGATAAATCGCCATCTCGGACTTAATTAATGTAAAATTTTACTATTTATTACTATGTGTACTTAACTCATTTTTTGTAAAATAGTCTAGCGTTATCAGCTCAAATAACATTATATAAATATAGGCAAATTTAAATGGTTTTTTAAAATAACTCTATTTGTATAATTGAATTTCCATTTTATATTGTTTAAGGTGTGTAATAATCTTAAGCAGAGTCATAAAAATGAATATTGTATACTATATACCTCTTTGAATTGTATCTAATCATAATTCTTAAAAGTAACTTAAATATCCCCTATCTACTCCCATATGCATATCTTTTCATGTAATATCATCTAAGGTCAAATTGCCTTGAAAAAATCAATTAATTATCAATATATGTTTTATATAGTATATATTAATTGATATGCCCTTGCATTTGATGCCAGTATGCAAATTATCATGCCTTCATTAAGATATATATATAATTGGTTATCTGCTGTAATATGTATGTTATTAAGGTATGGTTTACAACATATCATTCATACCTCTAAGTGCATATATAGTATGTGTATATTATGATATATGTTTTTAATTTAATACTTATTTCTTATGACTTTTGTATTGGCAACTTATATGCATAATACACCTCATTGCATATAAAATATAATACATCTAAGTTCAGCATCCATTAAATACATTATCATATGAATAGGCTGTCACAAACCACTATTTATTAGAATTTTTAACTATCAATAGTCATTTCCCTATATTTATTTCTGTATTGGTTTGCAAGCAAGCACATTTTACCATATATCCATAATTTTTATTGAGCTATATTTATATATTATTTTCCACTTTGAATGAGCTAGACTATCGGAGGCCAGATTCCCCAAAAACATATGCTTGCTAAATTTTGCCACCTTTTCAATTTAAAAGTGAAATTTTAAATTAAAATGACGGGATATTTTATTTAATGGGCAACTATAATAATATTCAACATGTATAGTATATTTATTATATAATAAAATCCCCATTATTATAATATGTCAAATATAATTTAAGAACAATACATTATATTGCCCTACTGCACTTAACCTGGTGACCCCCCGGCAGGATTTATAATATAACAGTATATAATATAACAGGACTATTTACTTTAGATATTCTTTGTTTCTTATGCACAATCAGCATTTATTTAAGGGCGGATGCTCTATTTCAAATAGTTCATCAATTGAAATGTACAGTGATGTGAGACCTCCCCATATGCAATTTATTTTTACATAGAGTTTCCTGCGAGACCCGTTATGCTAGAAAATATCGACCTGACAATGAGCGTGAAAAACGGAGATTATAAAGAGAGTCTAGACTCCCTGGAAGAAGAACTTGGAGAAATCCAGCGCCAGGCCTGGGAGCTGAAGATCCCGATTATTCTTGTGTTTGAGGGCTGGCATGCCTCGGGGATTGCGGAGGACATTAACAGGTTCATCCTGCCCCTGGACCCCAGGGGATATGACTTCCACACAATGGTGAGACCTGGCTATGAGGAAGCCCTTAAACCTTTTCTCTGGCGTTTCTGGACCAAGATCCCGGTCAGGGGTAAAATTGCAATCTTTGACAGGAGCTGGTACAGCCGGGCAATTATCGAAAAGTACGGAAGAGAAAGCTCTGATAAGGCCCTGGAAAATTGTCTGAAGGAAATCAATTATTTCGAACGCCAGCTTTCCAAGGACGGCTACCTTATCCTCAAATTTTTCCTCCATATAAGCGAGAAGGAACAAAAAGAACGCTTCAGGAAAATCCGCAAGAGCAATATCCCCCTGATCGTGGATGAATACGAAGATGCCGGCGGAGAAGAACTTGACTTCATTCACGAATACTCCAGGTATTTGCCTGTGGTAGAAAAGGTCCTGGAAATAACCGACTTTCCCCATTCCCCCTGGACAATTGTAGAGGCAAATGACAGGAAATTTGCAACCCTTAAAATCTTCAGCACTGTCATTCAGGTTGTCAGAGAACATATAGAAAAAGTTACCAGGACTCCCGGGCAGCAGACCATCAAATACCTGGACATCTCGACCTCCAAAACCCTCGACCTTAACGGTTCCTTGCTGGAAAAGACAGACCTTTCAAAAGCGCTTTTATCCGATGAATATAAAAAATCAAAAAAACAGTTTCAGAACACACTCAGCGAACTCCAGTACGAACTTTTCAGGCAGAAGCGTTCTCTGGTAATCGTCTTTGAAGGTATGGATGCGGCAGGCAAGGGGGGGGACATCCACCGACTGGTCCAGGAACTGAACCCAAGGCTTTACAGGGTGATCCCTGTAGGAGCCCCAAACGACATCGAAAAAGCCCACCACTACCTCTGGCGCTTTTTTGAGGGCATTCCGAAAGCCGGGCACATGACTATCTACGACCGGAGCTGGTACGGGAGAGTCCTGGTGGAACGGATAGAAGGGCTCTGCAGTGAAGATGAATGGAAGCGGGCCTACCGGGAAATCAATGAGTTCGAAGAAGTCCTAGCAAACTCGGGAACAATTGTCCTTAAGTTCTGGCTCCAGATCGACCGGGATACGCAGCTCAAGCGCTTCGAAAGCCGAAAAGCAGACCCCCGGAAACAGTGGAAAATCACTCCTGAAGACTGGAGAAACCGGGAAAGATGGATAGCGTACGTAGACGCTGCAGAAGAGTTGCTCCAGAAAACCAGCACAAGCTATGCCCCCTGGATTGTCGTGGAAGCCAATGACAAGTACTATTCAAGGATCAAGGTCCTGAAAACCGTGGCTGAAACGCTGGAAAAAGAACTTAAGTCCTAATTTGCAGTAGAAATTAGCTGCCAGACAGGGCATCAAATCGAATTTTTTGATAATTAATAGAAAACTATTTCAAGTAACCCACAAATAATTCTATATGTTCGATGAAGACCTGATCCGAAAATGGGTGGACAACGGCACGATAAACCCGGAACAGGCACGGAAAATGTCCGAAGATCTTGCCGAATACAGGGAAGAGCACAAATCAAAAGGACAGATTATTGCTTTTTCGGTAATCGGCACAATCTTAATCGGTGTCGGTGCCATTCTCTTTGTAGCCTCTCACTGGAATGGAATCCCGGATTATGCAAAAACGCTGCTCCTTGTGGGAAGCACCCTTGGTATACATCTCTCAGGCTACCACTTCCTATACCAAAAGCAGAAGTACCCGAGGTTGGGATCTGCTCTTCTCTTTTTATCAGCAATCTTCTTCGGGGCCAGTGTCTTTCTTATCGCCCAGATCTATAATGTTAATGCCAATTCCCATTTTCTGGTGTTCATCTGGCTGCTGGGTTCCCTCCCTCTGGTCTACGGGTACTGCTCCACCGCAAGTGCGGGCTTATGTTCTCTACTATTTTTTATATGGGGCGGACTGCTGTACAGCGAGAACCGGAGGCTTGAAGAGGCAATTGATATTCTGGACCTCTTTCTCTTGCAGGGGCTTGCCCTCTATCTGGTCGGGACTCTCCATGAACTCTTTGAAAAGGTAAAGTCTGCTGCCAGGCCCTACAAATTCATAGGGCTGCAGGCAACCCTCCTCTTTTTGTTCCTGCACACATTTCGTCTAAATTACGAATTCGGAAAAACAACTCCCATTATTTATGCAGCCATCGGAACCTTACTGCTGATCCTGCTGCTCCCCCCAAGCCTGCGCACCCGGTTGAGAAGCTATCAGACCGATGTGGGAGTCTTCATACTGGTGCTGCTCCTGCTCGGCATGAGCCTCGTCACAGGCTACTACCCCGAAAATGAAAAAACTTACATGATAGTATTCAATGTTATCTTTCTCGGGGTGCTTATTATGCTGCTCTATACCGGCTACAGCAGCGAAAACATGGGGGCCATCAATACCGCAATGTTCTGGTTCATTCCCTTCATCATTGCCCGGTACTTTGATTTCTTCTGGGAAATGCTGCCAAGGTCCCTTTTTTTCATTGCAGGAGGTCTTGTAATGCTTGCAATCAGTATACTCCTTGAGCGAAAAAGAAGAGAACTCAAGGCCCGGTTCGGGAGAGAAAAGGCATGAACCCGAAGAAAATCCTCTATATAACTTTCGCCATCTGGCTCCTTATTTTCGCAGGCCTCATCGCCTCAAAGGAGTATACCCTGCGGACAGGGGAGGAAGTGCTCCTGAAAACAGTACCTGTAGACCCCAGGGATATGTTCAGGGGGGATTATGTGGTCCTTAACTACGATATCAGCCGCCTTGATCTTACCGAGGTCCCGGCCGAATCCGCCGATTTCGAATACGATGACAGGGTATACCTGGCGCTGGAACTTGAAGACGGCTACGGCGTGCCCAAAAAAATATACAGGACCCCGCCGGAAGGTGAGCTTTACATCAAAGGGACCGTGAAAAGTATAACATACGACTATGAACCCACCGTGGAAGAAGTGCCTCACGAAGAACCTCCTGTGCCCCGGAGAACATCTGTTTCCAAAATCCGGGTCGAGTACGGCATTGAGAGCTATTTTGTGCCTGAAGGCCGGGGCCGGGAGATCGAAACGCAGCAGTGGAAAGGAAAACGTGTGGACGTAAGGGTCGTGCTTGACAGGCAGGGAAATGCCATAATCAAGGACCTGCTGATTGATGGAGAAAAGGTGGCGTTTTAAAACTGGTTTGAAAGCCGGTTTGTGGGGGGCCGTTATTCTGCGGTCCCTTTCTTTTTACAATGCGATCATCCTGTATTTTTTACTTTAGACCCTTCGCCCTGCACGTTTTTACCTCCTCCCTCTCAGCATCCGGAGTATTTCAATTATCAGGACCCAGAACGCAAGAATAAGTGCAAGTAGAATCAAAAGGAAAATAATCAGCATTGGCCGGAGAAGAATAATCCAGATTGCGGCCAGGATGCCAAGAACGCGTATGATTATATCCAGGATTCCAGGGTTCGAATTGCGCCTTCCGGCCTGCCAGCCAGGTGTTTTTCCACGGCCAGATGCCGAAGTTCTGCTGCCGGGACCTCCGGAATAACTGCCCCATTCTTTTCTGCCTGAAGTCCTGCCTGTTCCGCTTTGCCTTTCCCACGTCCATGTATACTCTTTCCTCCAGGTGTACTCCCGGGGTTTCGAGTAACTGCTCCGGCCCGAAAAACCTGGTCCGAATTTCCTTTCCCGGTCATATTCAGCCCGGTTTTTCGGGTCCGAAAGAATATCATGCGCCTGGTTTATATTCTTCATCTGCTCTTCGGCATACGCACTGTTGTTCCTGTCGGGGTGGTATTTAAAGGCAAGCCTGTGGTAGGCGGCTTTTATTTCCTCTGCAGAGGCATTTTCCGAAATCTCCAGAACCCTGTAGTAATCGTTTACGACCATGATTGTACCGGGAGAACCAAATTCAGGACCTAACATTCAAAAGCCTGACACCCAATTTATGGGGTGATCCAGGACTAATCCTTATTGAATTTAAAAGTAAATCAATAAAGTTTAAGGCACTAATTTTCACCTGAATATTATAAACTTATCGAATGGTATTAAAGATGTTTTGCTGAAAATAGTCTTAAAGACGTTTTGCCGAATCAAAAACAATGAGATACAATACTGAATAACTGAAAATGAGATAAAATACCGAATCAAAAACAATGAGATACAATACTGAATAACTGAAAAAAACAGTACAAAAAGCAAAAAATAGGCTCGGAAGAAGAGAAAAGGATAGCAGAAAAAGAGCCATGAAATTGCAGCTTCAGAAACACGTTTTATTTTTTCTTTAGGTTAGCAGGGGTGCCGACAGGGGACAACTATTGCCCCTCAGGAACTAAGTCTGAGGGCAGGGAAATTATTAATTCAGGAAATGTCTTCATGTTACTGCTTTTCTTTTCAGCTTCGTGGTTCTTTAAAGCTGTTTCTATACTTTCGGCCAGCTCATTTTCATCAAAAGGTTTGGTGATATAGCCAAAAGCTCCCGTCTTTTCGGCCTGTGCCCGGATCTTTTTATCGGAGCAAGCGGTAATGTATATTACAGGGGTATTGAACCTGGTTTGGATCTCTTCTGCAGCTTTCAATCCACCAAGCTTGCCTTTGAGCATGATGTCCATAAGTACCAGGTCAGGAAAGATGCTTTCAGCCTTGCAAACTGCGTCTTCCCCTGTGGAAGCTATGCCCGTAACCTGATACCCCAGGCTCTTTAACATTCTCTTTATTCCCATTGCAACTATGTGTTCGTCTTCAACGACAAGAATCTTTTTCCCTTTCATTAATTTACACCTTTATCTGTTCTCCCTCTCGTTGAAATGTTAAACCCGGTTTTCCTGCCCGAATAATACACCATCTTCCCTTCATTTCATTTCTCAGAAATTCTTAGTATGAAGGCATGGAGCCTTACTTTCGGAAACCATCGCAGGGATATTTCCCTCCTCCTGTTAATTGGGAAATACGGAGATCTTTGCTTATATCCCCTCTTTTGCCTGCCAGAACCTTTATCCTGCCATTTTCGGTCCCGATAAAGCTTTATCCACCAGGGTTTTATCCACATAATTCAGCACTGGAAAACGGCCCATATATTCCGCGTCCTTTCCGTTTCCCGGAATTATTGCATGTCGGCCTACATCCAGCTTAATTCCAACCTACCTACAACTTAACGTCCGGCCTGACATCCATCCTGACACCTGATTGCGTTATTTAGCTCCATTTTCGGGAGGCTATTTTTATTCCCCGGAGCCTGGAGAGGCCCATAACATCATGAAAGGTGGAAAAACAAAATCCCAGGAAGGGGTGAATCATTCTGAATTTCAAGAGCTAATAGATTGGGTTATTTCTTAATGGATTGGATTATCTCCTACAGGTTGTTTTTATAGAAATAAATCTATATAACCTGCTTTGTGGTGCTCTTTCGGTGGGGAAGGGATTTGAAAAGGGCCATGTTCCTGGCGCATGAGGGCTGACATTTCCAGTGCCATGGGATATTTTCATTACGTTATAATTTTTAAAGGCATTAAAATTCATCTTCAGGCATTCACTCTTCAGATCGGGTCTGACGTGGTACAGCCTTAAGGAAACACATGAAAAAAAGAGGATTTAAAAGAAAGAACACTTAGCCAACTATTGAAGATGTTCTGCCAGTTCCCTTCTACACTCACATGAATAATCAAAGTTGCGCTGGCGCACCCCGCTGCAAGCAACGGGGTATGTTCGCGCCACCGCTGAAGATTCCATGAAAGGAGACATTAAACATAATAAGGTTTAGTTCGAGCAGAACTTAACAAACAAAAAGTGGAATTGAGAATTAGCATTATCATCAACGTTTCCCGGGGAAGTATCCATCCCCGCAGCAAGCTACGGGGTATTCGACTGAAATAAATGCATTAGGAATTACTGGACCCGGTTAACTGAATATAATAACTCGGTTATAGCAACTCGGTTATAGCAACTCGGTTATAGCAACTCGGTTATAGCAACTCGGTTATAGCAACTCGGTTATAGCAACTCGGTTATAGCAACTCGGTTATAGCAACTCGGTTATAGCAACTATAGTCAAGGCCCCAAATTCCTTCACCAAGCTCAAGTGAAAGTTTACCACAGAAAGCACGGAAAACACGGAAGACACGGAATAAAGGAAATAGGGGCACAATTCTTCCGTGCTTTTCGTGTCTTCCGTGGCTATAATGTAAGTGTAAATATTTGCTTTCGGGACTATAGACTATAGTAACCCGACCCGGAGCACTGGAACTTAATCCTGTACTCCGGGTTGCTGTCGAAAGCCTGATATTAAAGGTTACGTACTGTCAGGATTTTCTTCCTGCTTCTTTTTTTCCACTTCATGCCTGTGCAGCGCCACTTCGATACTGCTGTGCAGGTCTTTTTCTTCAAAGGGCTTGACGATATAGCCGAAAGGCCCTGTCTGCTTTGCCCGTTCCAGGATCTGGCTGTCGGAATATGCAGAGAGATAGACCACGGGGAGTTCGAAGCGTTTTATGATTTCCCGAGCGGCTTCTATTCCATCAATGTTTCCTTTCAACATGATATCCATAAGCACAAGGTCCGGGAAGGTGCTCTCGGCTTTGCTGATAGCGTCTTCTCCTGAGGAGGCTATCCCCGTGACCTGATATCCCAGGCTCTTAAGCATTTTTTTTATGCCCATTGCAACTATGTGCTCGTCTTCAACAACAAGAATCCTTCCTTCGGCCATTTTAAACTCCTTTCATACTTTGATCCTGTATTTTAACTCCCCGAACCGTATCTTGAATTCGGTGCCTTCCCTGCTCGTGTCAAGCTCTACAACGCCTTCTATCTGATCGACAAGGTTAACTACCAGCTGAAGGCCCAGGGATTCCGTATCCCTGAAATCAATGGCTTCCGGGAAGCCCACGCCGCTGTCTCTGACAGTAAGCAAGAAACACTCTTCGGCTTCCCCTGCCTGCTGCTCGCCCCGGGTGCCAGATGCTTTATCTAAAGATTCACATTCATCCCTTTTCAGGCTGATGCTGATCTCTCCGCAGTTCCTTCCCGCAAAAGCGTGTTTCAGGGAATTCGAAACCAGTTCGTTGATGATAATCCCCAGGGGGATAGCAGTGTCCATCCCAAGGAAGATGTTATCCACATCAAGCTTCAAGCTTACTTCACTCACTCCTACGGAATAAGACTGGAAGAGATAATCGGTAAGGTTCCGGATATAGTCCGCAAAGTCCACGCTTACCATGTCCTCGGACTGGTAGAGCTTTTCGTGGACCAGGGCCATGGATTTTACCCGGTGCTGGCTGTCCTTGAAAGCCCCGATTGTCTTTTCGTCCAGGAAATTCCCGGATTCCAGGTAAAGCAGGGTTGAAATTACCTGCAGGTTGTTCTTGATCCGGTGGTGGATTTCTTTCTTCCGGATTTCTTCCATCTGGAGCAGGGCTTCTTCGGCTTTCTTGTGCTCCGTGATATCCAGGATGATACCCTGCAGCCGGATTTCTCCAAGATGGTTTCTCTGGATGAAAGTCCTTTCATCAACCCAGCGCGGTTCCCCGGATTTCGTAAGGATCCGGTATTCCGAATTATAAACTTCACAGCTGGACTCCACGTTTTTGGAGAGTTCTTCCTTCATCCTGTCCAGGTCATCCGGGTGGACTATTTCCCCGTAGAGGAGCCTTTTGGAGGTGAAATCTTCGGGACTGTAGCCCAGCCTGGAGACATTTTCGGAAACGAATTCCGCAGGCCACATGTCTTCGTATTTCCAGAGGAAGACAATCACCGGGCTGTTGTTGATAATATTCTCCATCTCTTCTTTAAGCTTGTTGGACTGCTCAAGCTCCAGTGCATAGGCAAGCAGGGCTTCTTCTGTCTTCATGCGCTGGGTGGTTACCCTGTCAAGCACTTCCCGGGTTTCTTCTATCCCGTCGGTCAGGAGCTTGAAGTCTCCCTGCCCATGCACCTCAATACTGCGTTTGAAATCGTTGTTCTGGAAAGCGGTGAGGACCGTATTTGAATCGTCAATGATCATATTGAGGGTTTCCGAGAACTTGTCAAGGGTATCCCCGAGTTCCCTGAACCCCCCCTGCAGGTCCGCATTGACCCTTTCTTTCAGTTCCCCTGCTGCAAGGGCATTGGTCACCCTCATGGTTTCCCGGATGGGGACGATTACCGCGTCAAGGATCTTATTCAGGCCCCTCGGGATTTCCCGGAAATCGACTTCAACATCTGTATCCGCCCTTACATCGAGTTTTCCTTTAACGGCATCCTCGGCGATGCTCTTGAAGTCTTCAACTATTTCGTCTATGGGCTTTGTAATGGACCTGGCAATCATGTAGCCAAGGGCGGCCATGAAAAGAATTGAAATTGCAGAGATTATAAGCAGCCTGTTCCGGAGGTCCGTCACTCCGGCCAGCATTTCTTCTTTGGGAACTGCCAGGACGAATGCGAACTCCCCCGTCTTAACAGGTTCGTAGAACATCACAACAGTCTTTCCTGTGGTGGGGTCGGTGGTTTCAATATGTCCTCCCACACCATTTTGAATATCTTCTGCTGCTGCGAGGACCTCTTCCGCTTCAGAATCCCGGAGGCTCCTTTTTCCGATCCATTCCTTATTGGTAGGGTGGGAGAGAAAAATTCCTGTATTGCTTACCATGAAAGCATAGCCCGTATCAAAAGCCTGGATATCACTTATGACATCATCCAGATATTCCAGAGGGACGTCAACACCTGCTATCCCCACAAACTCACCGTCCCGGATGATGGGGGAGTCATAGCTTACCATGAATATCCCTTCGTAAAAGTAAGGCTCGGTCAGGACATCTTTATTCGTGCTTTTTGGCAGCTGGTAATAGTCAGAGCTCTCATAGTCAACAAGCGGCTCGATAGTCGTGGGGCCGTTGATATTGTTGCAGTAAGGGACAAACCTTCCAGTAGAGTCGTAGCCCGGGGTATCCGCGTAGTCCGCATCCCTGCCATCAAAAGCGTTAGGCTCAAACCCAACATAAGCCCCGATCAGGTTAGGTTTTTCTTCAAGGACCCTTCTCAGAATATTCTTCACTTCTTCCCTGTCGGCGCCTTCATACTCGGCCATCGTGAGGGCAAGAGTGTTCGCAATTGCCCGGTTGGCTTGCATATTACTGTCAAACTGGTTCGCATAGTTGCTCGCCATTTCGACGGATTTCCGGTAAGCAAGGTCTTCTTCCTGGGAGGTCACCGTGCCGATAATGACTGCCGTAGACACGGCCAGGACAAGAAAAACCCCTACGACAATAAAAAGAACCAGCTTTGTTTTTAAGGGGACGTTTTTGAACCTCATTGTACCAAACTCCCGCCAGTTGATGGCCAGGTAGGCTGAACGGCGAAAAACAGGTTGCCATTTCACGGCTTTGACGGCCGACAGCGTTTATACACCGGTTACTTCCCGGCATAGCCCCCTGTAATGCATGAAAAGTTCTCTGCCCCAGCGAACTGCACTTGCATCGAAGCTCATTGCCTTTCTGTGATCGTATTTTCCCTGCTTGTCGAAAAGGCAGATGTACATGAAACGGTCGGTGACAGCAATTGTGGGAAGCCTGAGGCTTTTTTCACTAAAGACTTTCACTACCGTATTTCCGGAATTCAGCAGTACTCCAAGTTCGGTCGGAGATTCGGTTTTCAGTCTCTCGAATACTGCTTCCGTCACCACGATTTCCACTTTTGCATCACTCTGTGAAAGTTTCGAATAAAGGGAAGGGTAAAGGGGATGATAATAGGAAAGAGAACTCATGATGCACCTGGATTTCGCAAGGTTTTCAGTAAATTCTCGGGGGAGGTCAAACATATGGTTCAGGTCGGGCTCTATCACCATGCATTCCCCGAGTTCCCCCAGGCGCATAAACAGGTCTTCGGGTATGGCACTCATGTCCCGGCTTGCCCAGTACCCTTTGTTGTCCTCAAGGACTTCAAACGTGTTCAGAAGAGGGAGCATGTTTCCAACTACCAGTTTCCCAATCTCCGATAGCTCGTACACTTCCTCGGCCTGAAGAATCAGCTCCTGCTTTTTCAGGATCTTTATCTGGGGCATCATCGCTTTTGAAGTCACATTAAGAGAGGCTTTTATTTGCTCGATGTCCCGAGGCCCTTCCATCAGCAAAAGGAGCAGATTTTTCCTTTTTTCAGAAAGCCAGATTGTATCACTCAGGGAAGAACTCATTATGAAAGATATTTTATAAGAATCATTTTATTTAAAAATTGTGTTCTTAATCGGAAAATAAATGGAATATAGAAAAAGTTAACGGTGTAAAAGGTAATCTAAAAGGGATAAAAGGCTAGCAAAAATAACTGCTTGATTTTGGGATAAGGTCGTTTCACGAATGGCATTGAAAATTTTAAAGGCGTTGAAATATCCGTTCACCCTGGCATTTTCCACTCATCCGTCCATTTCCACCTCATTTGTCCAATTTCCTATCCCCCTCACTTTAACCTGAAAGTTCGGAAAGAGCATCATGGTTTGGGCTATATAATATACAGGCCCTATAATTGATCAGGAACTGGAAGGGAATACCTATCCGGCACAAACAAATTGCCAGGAGAAATCCCGGCATATTGACTTAGATAATTTCAAAAAATTGGCACTAAAAACGGTTTAAACGGTTTAAACAACAAATGGCACAAAAAACGGTCTAAACGGTTTAAACGACTAACTGGTACTAAAAACAGTTCAAAAGACGAAAGTCAAAAAAATTGCATCCTTAAAAAATGGGAAAAAACATCTCAGGAAGAACGGAAGAAGTCGGCTCGCACGTGGGAGTGCAGTTTGGCTCTTTACGGGCCCGCCTGAGAAAATGAGAGCTGGAACGGAACTGGCCAAACCAGAAATGGAGGCAGTTCTTCATGCTCCTCTTTTGAACCCCAGCAAATGCATTGAAAAATAACCTGAAGGTTGTGGCGGTGGGATTTTATGTCACAACCCTCAGGCCCCTCCAACAATTCTTTTCTGTTTTTGAATTGGACTTTGAATTTTTTAGTAGGCATTTTTTCGAGACTTTTTATTTTTATTCCCCAATATGTTTTTTCGGGATTACAGGTGGCCGGATTAGTTATTCAACTATAGTTGTTAGTCATCTCAGTGCCTTAAATGGTTATGGAAATGTATTTTCCTGGTTATCCCAATGCCCTTACAGCACCATATTTTTTTGTGCATCCTGAACTACAGTTTTAGCTTCCGGGATGCCAGGTACCTGTTTTCATGTCTGACGAAAACTGCATTTTAATCCCATTGTAATTTTTAAAGCCATAAAAAAATCTCCTGTCGCAGGCAAAGTCCCCGGGCCCTATCCAGAACCCGTTACTCTTGATGAAACCTCAGAGTTTGGGCTTTATATAAGCAAGGGCATATACTAATTTGTCAGGGAACAGTGAAACCCGTTGGTCGTTCTCCGGTCAGCGTCGGTTTTAACCTTGAAATGATCAGAGGTTCAAGAAAGTAAATAATCGGGAATAAGATATATGTGAGCAGATCCGCCCCCTTCTGACGTAGTGGGAAAAGAAAAGGGAGGGCATATAGCGGAAATCTGGACATATGGGAAACGAACCTCAATGCCGGGATATGAGTTGGGACTCATCAATGAAGAAGCCGGCAGAATAAGCACAAATGGATATGAGTTGATGAGCCGGGAACTCATCAGCAGAAAAAAGGCAGCTAAACGCAAACAGGATGTAAGTTGGGAACTCACCAACAAAAAAACAGCAATAGTAAAACGGCAATAGTAAAAAATAGGATATGAGTTGGGAACTCACCAATAAAATAAGAAATCTGCTGGGATTTAATTAAACTGACAAATGAAAGTTTAAAACCCTTCAAAAGTGAAAGCCCCATGCGAGAGGAAACCCGATTCTCAAAAAAGGGGAAGTGTATCTGATTCAAACAACCCCTTTAAAAAGAAAAACCGGCGTGTAAAAAGTATCCCGCAGATTTTACCCATCTCTTTTTTGATTCAGGGCTTAATATTACTCCTATACTATTTTTTAATTCAATGGAGATTTTCCACATTTATAGTCAAAGACCCAAATTCCTTCACCAATCTCAAGTGAAAATTACCACAGAAAGCACGGAAAACACGGAATAAAGGAAATAGGGGCACAATCCTTCCGTGTCTTCCGTGTCTTCCGTGGTTAATAAAATAAGTGTAAATATTTACATTCGGGACTCTAATTGAAAATGTCCCACTCTTATTGAAAATCGTTCTACATTTAATTGAAAATATCTGCATCTTATTGAAAAATTATATACATTTTACGGTAAATCAGGATTTTCTTCCTGCTTCTTTTTTTCCACCGCGTGCCTTTGAAGCGCTACTTCGATACTACTGTGCAGGTCCCTTTCTTCAAAGGGCTTGACGATATAGCCAAAGGGGCCTGTCTGCTTTGCCCGCTCAAGAAGCTTGCTGTCGGAATATGCGGAGAGGTAGACCACGGGGAGGTCGAAACGTTTTATGATTTCCCGGGCGGCTTCGATCCCGTCAATGTTTCCTTTCAACATGATGTCCATGAGCACAAGGTCCGGAAAGGTGCTTTCGGCTTTGCTGATAGCGTCTTCTCCTGAGGAGGCTATCCCTGTTACCTGGTACCCCAGGCTCTTCAGCATCTTCTTAATGCCCATTGCAACTATATGCTCGTCTTCGACGACAAGAATCCTTCCTTCGGTCATTGTAAACTCCTTCATAATTTTGTCCTGCATTTCAACTCCTTGAACCAGATGAAGAATTCGGTTCCTCCTTTACTCGTGTCAAGCCTGATTTCACCTTCGATCTGGTCAACAAGGGAAACCACCAGCTGAAGACCCAGAGAATCCGTGTCCCTGAAATCGAGGTCTTCCGGGAAACCCACACCGCTGTCTCTGACATCAAGTAAAAAGTACTCTTCAGGATTTTCAGCCGTACTGTTTTCATCCCTTTTCAAGCTGATGTTGATCTCTCCGCTGTCCTTTTCCGCAAAAGCGTGTTTCAGGGAATTTGAGACCAGCTCGTTGATGATGATTCCCAGAGGAACTGCCGTATCCATTCCTAGGAAGATCCTGTCCACGTCAAGTTTCAGACTGATATTTCCGTTTCGAATGGAATAGGACTGGAAGAGGTAATTGGTAAGGTTCTGGATATAGTCTGCAAAGTCCACGCTTACCATGTCTTCGGACTGGTAAAGCTTTTCGTGGACCAGGGCCATGGACTTGACCCGGTGCTGGCTGTCCTTGAAAGCCCCGATTACTTTCTCGTCCTCGAAGTTCCCGGATTCCAGATAAAGCAGGGTTGAAATTACCTGAAGGTTGTTCTTAATCCGGTGATGGATTTCTTTTTTCCGGACTTCTTCAATCAGGAGCAGGGCATCCTCAGCCTTCTTATGCTCTGTGATATCCAGAATGACACCCTGCAGGTGAACCCCGCCCTTCAGGTCCCTCTGGACAAAGGTCCTCTCATCAACCCAGCGCAATTCTCCGGATTTAGTGAAGATCCGGTATTCCAGGGAATAAGCGTCCGAACCTGACTCCACGTTCTTTACCAGTTCGGATTCTACTATCTTGAGGTCATCCGGGTGGATTATATCCCCGTACAGGACGCGCTGAGAAGTGAAATCCTCAACCTCATACCCAAACCGGGTGACGTTTTTCGAAACGAACTCTGCGGGCCACTTATCTTCGTATTTCCAGAGGAAAGCAACCACAGGGCTGTTATTAACAACCCTTTCCATATCTTCTTTCAGCTTGTTGGACTGCTCAAGCTCCATTGCATAAGCCAGCAGAGCTTTTTCAGCTTCCCTGCGCTCGGCCGTGACCCTGCCCAGGGAGCGGCGGGCTTCTTCTATCCCGTCGGTCAGGAGCTTGAAGTCTCCCTGCCCGTGGACCCTGACCGGATGTTTGAAATCGTTATTCTGAAAGGCGGTGAGGACCGCATTCGAGTCATCGATTATCGTGTTGAGGGTCTCGGAGAATTTGTCAAGGGTATCCCCGAGTTCCCTGAACTCACCCTCGACATCCAGGTTGACCCTTTCTTTCAGTTCCCCTTCCGCAAGGGCATTGGTCACCCTCATGGTTTCCCGGATGGGGACGATTACCGCGTCAAGGATCTTATTCAGTCCCCGCGGGATTTCCCGGAAGTCAACTTCCACGTCGGTATCTGCCCTGCTGTCGAGTTTTCCTTTTACCGCATCATCAGCGATGCAGCTGAACCCTTCAACAATTTCATCAATTGGCCTTGTAATGGACCGGGCGATCATCCAGGCAAGGGCGGCCATGAAGAGGATCGAGACAGCCGAGATTATGAGCAGCCTGTTCCTGAGGGCTGTCACCCCGGCCAGCATTTCCTCTTTGGGGATGACCAGGACGAATGCGGAGTTGCCCGTTTCCACGGGCTCGTAGAACATTACAATGGTTTTCCCGGTTGTAGGGTCCGTGGTCTCCAGATGCCCTCCCACCCCGTTTTTAATGTCCTTGCTGGCTTTCTCCAGGTCCTCTTCCCCAAAATCATGGAGGCCTTTTTCCCCGATCCAGTCCTTATGGGTAGGGTGGGAAAGGAATGTCCCTGTGTTGCTCACCATAAAAGCATAGCCCGTATCAAAGGTCCTTACCTCGCTGACTACCTCGTCCACGTATTCCAGGGACACATCCACTCCTCCTATCCCTACGAACTCTCCGTCTTTAAAGATCGGGGAGACATAACTCATCATGAACACGCCTTCGTAGTAATAGGGCTCTGTAAGCAAATCTCCTTTCGTTTCCTTTGGAAGCTGGTAATAGTCCGAGTGCTCGTAGTGGAGCAGCGGGTCCAGAACAATCGGCCCGTTCATTTTGTTCCAGTAAGGAACAAAACTGCCCGTGGAATCATGGCCGGAAGAATTTACGAACTCAGCGTCCTTCCCGTCAAAGGCATTTGGTTCGTAAGCTACGTATGTCCCTAGAAGGAGGGGGTTTTCAATAAGCAGGTTTTTCAGGATGCCCAGGACTTCTTCCCTATCCGAAGCCTCATAGCTGTCCATGGTGTTGGAAATCGTCTTTGCTATGGCAAAGTTGGCTTTCATGTCCGCATCGAACCGGTTCGCATAATTGGCGGACATTTCTACCGACTGCTGGTATGCCAGCTTTTCTTCCTGGGAGGTAACCGTGGAGATGATAACCCCCATGGAAGCTGCCAGAACCAGCAAGACCCCGATTACGATGTAAAGGATCAGTTTGGTTTTTAATGGGACATCCTTGAATCTCATGATGGGTTCAATCCTGTGTTTTTTGGCTTGCTGTGAAGGAGTAAGGGGGAGGACGAATGAAGGGAAAAATGATTAAGGGAAGGACGAATGAAGGGAAGAATGATTAAGGGAAGGACGAATGAAGGGAAGAATGATTAAGGGAAGGACGAATGAAGGAAATGATTAAGGGAAGCTTAAGGCAATGACTCTCGAGTAAAACCCGAATTCGGACTTCTCATTTTACTTCTTCTTGAAAATACCCGCATTCTCAGGCATCTGATACTTTCCGGGTTTCTTTCCGGTAATGCATGAACAGTTCCCTGCCCCATTTCAGGGCACTTGCATCAAAGCTCATGATTTTACTGTGGTCATATTTCCCCTGCTTATCAAAGAGGCAGAGGTACATGAAGCGGTCCGTGATGGCAAGGGTTGGCAGTCCCGGCTTTTCGCTGCAGACTTCTAGCTGAGTATTTTCCGCATTAATGATGGTCTCAAAATCTTCCTTGCACTCGTTTTTCATTCGGTCAAGCACAGGTTCGGTAACCACTATTGACATTTCAACCCCGCTTTCCGCAAGTTCCGAGTACAGGGAAGGGTAGAGTGGGTGGTAATAGGAAACCAGGGTAAGGATTTTCCCGGCTTTTTTCAGGTTTTCCGTAAACTCCCTGGGAAGGTCGAACATGTGGTTGAGGTCGGGTTCGATAAGCATGCATTCCCCAAGTTCCCCGAGCCTCAGGAAAAGATTTTCAGGAAGGATGCTAAGGTCCCTGCTAGCCCAGTATTCCCGGTTATCCTCAATAACCTCCAGGGTATTAAGGAGGGGGAGCATGTTCCCGACAACAAGCCTGCCGATTTCCGAAAGCTCGTAGGAATCCTCTTCCAGGACGACCAGTTCATCTTTCAGCAGGATCTTTACCTGGGGCGTCATGGCTTTGGAGGTCACGTTCAGGGACGTTTTGATTTGTCCCATATCCCTTGGACCCTCCATCAACAGAAGGAGCAGGTTTTTCCTTTTCTCGGAAAGCCAGAGTGTATCACATAACGAAGAGCTCATTTCAATCATATTATATACTTACGATTTATAAAAATATTGTGCTTTTTATCGTGGCTTCCGGTCCCGGACCCCAATAAAGCAGCAATAAGCAGAGAGATGAAGGTACGAGGAAGTGAAACTTCTCCGTATCCTGTATACTATACTGAATACCCTGTATACTATATCCTATATATTGTACTTTGAACAGATCTTTCTATATTGTACCCCGAACAGGTCTACTCTAATTATTCAAGCATTTCCATATATACTAATCTCCCGCGTATGGCCAACCTCTTGCGCCATGCTAATCCTTTGCGCTATACCAGCCCCCTGTGTATATGCGCATAATTAACGCCGTTATCCCCCTGAAGGGATCTGGCACATCTGCCTTCCTGAATCTCTTTATCCCTGCCAATGCCTTCTGACCTTCTCGGAGATCGGAATAGCGCCCAATTCCCGGCATTCTGGTAAAAACAGGATGGGCTAGGCTAAATATTTTTGAAAACAAAAAGAAAAGCAATCAGGGTTATTCAGATTTCCAGATTATCCCTGTACTTCAGAAAGCCGGACTGTTTCATGACACACAACAGAGGTTGAAAATGGCAGATGAAAAAGGATCAGCCCTGTCCCTATCAGGAGCAAAACGGTTTTCCTATGAATGGAGGTTTTAAAAATGGCAAACAAAGAAGAATTAATTCAGGAACTTTCGGATGCGATTATCTCCTGTAAGAAGGACGCAGTACTCGCTGCCGTAGAAAAGGCAAAAGAAGTAATGGAACCTGCAGAAATCATTGAGAAAGGACTTGCAGCAGGCATGAACGAGGTCGGAGTCCTTTTCGAAAGAGGGAAACTTTTCCTGCCCCATGTGATGATGGCTGCAGATGCAATGACCGCAGGGGTCGCAGTTCTTGAAGCCAACATGCCAGAAGGCAGTGAGAGTAAAAAGCTCGGGGTCATCGTGAATGGGACCGTAGAGGGGGACGTACACGATATTGGGAAGTCTATTGTTTCTACCATGCTCCAGTCTGCAGGTTTTGAAGTCCATGACATTGGAAGGGACGTCCCTCTCAGGAACTTTATTGAAAAGGCAAAGGAAGTCAAAGCAAACATGATTGGACTGTCTGCCCTGATGACCACAACCCTACCAGGCCAGAAGGAAGTCATCGAGCTCCTGAAAGAGGAAGGTATGAGGGAGAACGTCAAGGTAATGGTTGGAGGCGCACCCGCCACCCAGGCCTGGGCTGACAAAATCAGCGCGGACTGCTATGCTGAAAACGCCAGTGAAGCAGTTACCAAAGCAAAGGAGCTTCTCCTTTAATCCAGATCCCGGAGGATAAAGATAGCTTTTTTTCGGGAGGCCTTTTCCCTGGAAAGAATCCTGGCCTCTTTCCGGACAGGACATCCTGTTTTCTCCTCTAAAATTACGGAACCTGTTTATTGCTGTCAAGAGTGGAGCTAATCATCGTTCAATCCAAAAAAATGTGGAGTGTGTGCAGAGTATGACTGAAGAAAGCAGCGAAGCCGGAGGGCTTCAAAGAACAATAGACTGGAAGCAAGGGCTTGCAATTGCTCTTGGGGTCCCTGTGCTGATCCTGCCATCCATCGGCTATTTTGCAAGTTATGTCTGGGCTTTTGCAATTATTATATGGGCTCTTTCCGTATTCCAGGGTTTCATGCAGAACTTTGCTTACGGAGAACTTGCTACCATGTTCCCGAAAGCCTCAGGGTTGCCCGGGTATGCCCAGAGCGTATTCAAGACAAAAGATAAGAACACGAGGTATGACAAAAGCAAGCTCCTTGGAGGTTTCAGCGCCTGGAGTTACTGGTTTGCCTGGAACCCGGTGCTGGCGATCTTTGCAATCCTGATCGGAAGCTACCTCAAAGGCCTTGTCCCTGCCTTTGCCGGGGTGCCTGACCTGGCGCTCTACATCGCATCCGGGGCAGTTGTATTCCTCTTCCTTATTGTTGTTAATTATCGCGGGCTTTCCGGCGGAGCAACGCTCGGGTATATCCTCGCCGTACTTGCCCTTGCCCCTCTTATCGTAATCACTCTTGCCCCCTTTGTAACCGGGCACTTTGAAATGAGTAATATCACAGGCGCCTGGCTGCCTCCCGAATGGTCCTGGGACCTTGAGCACGTCCTGATCCTGCTCGGGCTCTTTGCAATGGCCCAGTGGAGTGCCTGTGCCTGGGAAACCGCAGCAATCTATGGGCCCGAGTACAAGGAACCGAAGTCCGATGTCCCAAAAGCCCTCTTCATCTGCGGGGGGATCTGTCTTGTGACCTTCATCCTGGTCCAGGCAGCATGTACGGGGACCCTTGGGATTGAAGGCATCCTGGCCGAGCCCTTCTCCCCGATGCTCCCGGTTGCCCAGATGACCCTCGGACCCATAGGAGGTGCCATTGCCATCCTCATGCTAATTGCAGCAATGGTCCTGATCATCCAGACCGCCTTCCTCGGAGCTTCAAGGGCAATGTACTCCCTGTCCGAAGAAGGAAACCTGCCGAAGTTCTTTGGTAAAATGAACAGCCACGGGACCCCGGTCAATGCCATGATCGTGATCGCGGTCTTCAACCTTGGTCTCATTACCCTGGGGACCCCCTCAGCCATCCTTGCAGCATCCTCTATCGGCTATGTCTTCGCAAACGGAATCAGTCTCTTTGCCTATGTGAAGGCAAAACTGAACCCGGAATTCTCAAGCCTCGAAAGGCCCTTCAAGGCCCCCAAAGGCTGGCAGTATATCGCCTTCGCCTTCGGGATATTCAACCTACCGCTCTGCCTGATCGGTGTGATCTTCCTGAACAGCCTTGAAGTGGGATGGACTTCCACAATAGTTGGGTTCGTGGTGCTGGCCCTCTATGTACCGCTCTGGCTGTACTCCCAGAACGAGACTGCAGAGCCTGCGATGAAGGAAGCAGCAGTGCCGAGCGAATCCATAATGTAAGCCTGGAAAAACAATACATGGGAAAATGCCCGAAGATTCCTGCAGTTGGAAGCATAGCTGCAATCTCCGGGCTTTTATTTTTTATATTTTATCTGTTATGTTTCCATTCATTCTTTCATATCATTTCACTTCACTTCACTTTATCTAGATTATATTCTTACTTAATTAAAATTTGTAGAATTGCAGGAGAACCTTCGATCGTAGGCGTCTTCATGAAAAATTTACTGAAAAATTTGCAGTCGCTTAAAAATTCTAAAAGGAATAAAAAATTCCGGGTCAGAGGAAATTGCTCATACTTGTTGTAAAGGCACAGAGCTTTTGAAAAACCAGGACAATTCAGGCTATATATATGTATAAATATATAATTGGCTGGTGAGCTGAATAGAAAGCTAGCCAGGTAATATAATACAGGGGTGAACTACAGTAGAGACCCGCAGGTGTTGAGTATGAGTTGGGGCTCATCACTCAAAGCAGGCAGGATTCCGGAAGTTAGTAAGGCTCGTGAGTCCGGCCTGCCAGAGAAAACAAAACCGCAAGAAAGCCTCAAGTACGGACAGTAGATAAGGAAAAAAATCGTATTCTCAGGTGCACAGGGCTGTGCTGTCCGCCTTAAGGCTTTTAAAATAACTTTTTTGTTGCACGAAAAATGGGACGGTAAAAAGCATGATCCGTAAGGTAAAGTGTCCTTCTGAAAAAACATACATTGGTGCCTGATTGCAGGGCTGAAGCACCGAAATCCACCTCATTCCCCCATGCAGAAATACTGGCCTTCAAAGCGGAACTTCCTGTAAAGCTCACAGTCCCGGCACAGGCAATCGTCCTTCTTTTCAGGGAGCATGTCATCTGTTAGCCTGCTTTTTCCCCTTGCACAGAACATATTTCCGCTTCCCGGGTACGAAGGGCAGCTGCCGCAGATGCAGGCCTTTGAGTTGTGATAGGAAAAACAAACCCCGAAATACTTGCCGTAGTTTTCAGGTCCTTTTCCAGGGTCTTTTTCCAAGATCCGTTTTTTCCTTTCACTTCCCATTTCCACTCTTCCTTTCCACTCTTCCTTTCCACTCTTCCTTTCCACTCTTCCCTTTGAGCATCACCTGACTCTTTTTTCCTATTCAAATTACATCCCTTGAAACTATCATTCTCCGGGCTCCGTGCATAAGGACAGCAATTTATAAGATATCAAAACATATCTTATATTCAGAATATATTATATTTACCTGGGAGTTTCACGGGCAAATTGCCCGGAACTACCAAAAAAGGGTTCTTGAGAGTGAGAGGAGTTACAATGGGATTCAATCATTTAGCTGAAAGTGATGAAGAGGCTCTGGATGAGGCACTGGATAGGCAAAAAGTCCTGGAAACCGTGATCAACAACAGCCCTGTGATGGTTTTCCTGTGGACCGCGGAAGAAAACTGGCCTGCGGAATATGTCTCTGAAAACGTCAGCCTGCTGGGGTACAGCGCAGAAGATTTCCTTACCGGCAGGATCGTATATGGCAACATCGTGCATTCCGAGGACCTGGAGAAGGTCCGATCGGGGCTCAACAGGTGCTGTGCACTGGGAAAAGATATTTTTGTCCAGCGCTACAGGGTGCTCACCGGTAAGGGAAAAGTGCGCTGGGTAGAAGAAAAAACCTTTATACAGCGTGATGACCTGGGGGAAGTAACCCACTTTCAGGGAATAGTCCGGGACATTACCGAAGAAATTGAAAAAGAAAGGGCCCTGAGGGATGCCCTGGAAAGCCAGAAAGCCCTCATGGAAAAACAAAAAGCCTTGCTAGACCGGGAAAAAGCCCTGGAGACCGTGATTAACAACAGCCCTATGGTCGTATTCCTGTGGAAAGCCGATAAGTACTGGCCAACGCTCTACGTGTCCGAAAACGTCCGGCAGTTTGGGTATTCCCCCGAAGACTTCATCTCCGGCAGGGTCCTCTACGGAAAGATCGTCCACCCTGATGACCTGCTCCAGGTGGAACTCGAACTCGACGAGAACTGCAAGGAAGGCGGAAAAATGTTCAACCGTGAATACCGCATCCTTACAAAGTCCGGGGAAGTGCGCTGGGTGGAAGAAACGACTTTTATCCAGAGGGATGAAGAAGGAGCCGCAACCCATTTCCAGGGCATAATTGAGGACGTCACGGAAAAATACGAAAAAGCCTGAAAAAAACCTTAAGGTTCCGAAAGTCCGGAGAAGCCTGAAAGAACCTGGCAGGTACCTGATTTTTAAACGGATTTTAACCTGTTTTATCCAGGAACCGTGCAGCTACCTGCAGGAGTTTTTTTCTCTTTTCCCCTGACATTTTATCCCAGGTCCCGACCAGCACGGCTGTCCTGTAGTTTTTAAGGAAAAACTCCCGGTTTTTATCGATAAAGCTCCAGAAAAGGGCATCCCAGACCTCGCACCACTCCCCTTTTTCATAATCCCCCATCTTAAGGAGGTAGTTTGAGCCCGAGATGTAAGGTTTCGTGGCAAAGCTCCCGCCGTCCGCAAACTGGCTCATGCCGTAGACGTTCGGGACCATCACCCAGTCCGCGGAGTCCACGAAGAGTTCCATGAACCAGCGGTAGACTTCGGCAGGGTGGATTTCACAGAGCAGCATGAAGTTCCCGAGCACCATCAGCCGCTGGATGTGGTGGGCATACCCGTATTCCAGGACCTGCCGGATGGCCCGGTCTACTGGCTCGATGCCCAGGTCCCCCCGGTACCAGCGCCCTTCCAGTTTCCTTTCGTGCCCGAAGAAATTTCCCTCAATCTCCGAGCAGTGGTACATCCCCCGCATGAACTCCCTCCAGCCAATCACCTGGCGCACAAAACCTTCCAGGCTTGAAAACGGAAAATATTCTTTTTCACTTTCTTTTAGTCTCTCCTCATCATCTTCTTTCCCAACCTTTCTGAATATTTCATCTGCTTCTGTGCTCCTTTCGTAAGTTTCGATAGCCTTTTCAACCACCTCTCCGGGGGTCAGGAGCCCGAAGTTAAGTAGGGGCGAAAGTACGGAATGAAAAAGGAAAGGTTCCCCTTCTGCAAGGGCGTCCTCGTAAGGCCCAAAATACCTGAAACGCTCTTTGAGAAAGGTGTCCAGCCAGGCAAGGGCTGCTTTTCTTGTCGTGGGCAGGTAAAAATTCTCAGTCCTCCCGGGGTGGTCCGGAAAGAGGGTGTCTACAAGGGCTATTACTTCTTCCGTATTCCCGGTTTGAGGGGCAGCCTGAAGTTTCGGGACTTCCAGTCTCCGGGGAAGAGGTTTTCGGTTTTCCCGGTCAAGGTTCCATTTGCCGCCAACAGGAAGCCCGTCTTCTGTCAGCAGGACTCCAAGGCGTTTTCTCTGCCAGATGTAAAAGTCGTTAAAGCGGAGCTTTTTCCTCTTCCCTTTATAAGCCCTGAAAGTCTCCACAGGGGTTAGGAAACCGGGAGAGTCCACCGTTTCAAGCTCAACCCCGTTCCGGGCACAGAAATCAAGGATGCTTTCCCTGAAAAAGGAGTCTTCGAGCGTATAGGTAACGATCTTTCCAATCCCGTACTTTTCCAGGACATTCCTCAGTTTTGTCTCGTAAGTCAGGTTTTTGGTTTTTTGCAGGGAACCGGGTTTGCCCGAGTTTGCTGAGGGGATAAAGTTTTCCGAAGTGACCGGGTTTTCCAACTCTTTGAAGTTTTCACCGGAATCGGACTCTTTTTTTCCGGGAAGCGGATAGTAAAGCACATCATATTTTTCGGCCAGCCAGTCACGGTATGAACGCATTGCCGAAAGTACGAAAACCAGTTTATGTTTGTGAAAAGTGTAGCGTGTACAGAGTCCCGGATCTTCGGCCATGAAGAAAAGGGTTTTTTCGTCAGGCTTCAGCCGATCCGTGGACGGGAAAAGGCAGTTTCCCGGTATCAGGGCAAGCCTGTCGTAGCTGTGTACTCCTTTTTCCTGTCCCGTAAAAGTTTCCTCCCCATTCATCCCCTCGCATCTTTCAAAAGCCATACCTTTCCCCAAACCCATGTACCTGCAAAACCATCTCTCCAAACCCATGTACCTGCAAAACCATCTCTCCAAACCCATGTATTGGTTTCTGATCCCTTAATGCTTGTTTAATGCCAAGTCCCGGAGTTCATTTCATCCTGGAAAGTGTGCATTCAGTGTGAAATAATAGCAATTGTTAATACTGCTAATAAGGTTTGGCACTTCCTTAACAATTAACTATTTATGCGTGAGAATATACATGAGTAACTTACAGACATAATTTTAATTGTGTCGGCATTTGCTCCATATTTCCCTTTGGGGGGAGGAGTAGGTATGAGTATGGAAATCCCATACTCCGAATAACTGACGAAAGTGTAAACCGGAAACAGGAATTGCTGGGGAACTGAAAGGAAAACCGGCATGATCTAATCCGGAAATAGCTGCAAACCCGGGGTTTTGTGGGATACGGTTCCGAATCCTGTATTCTAAAACCGTATCCTGCAGAACCTGTATTTGGGAATAATAAAGTTTATTAGGGTGAGGTTCCGGAAGTGTTCAGGGCCCGGAAAGACTGCTCTTTTTATGCCCTCCTGAATGGAGGACCCAGTAGTAGCATTTTCCCTGCCTGGTTTTAGGGGTGATTTTTCCTTTTATTTTTATGGGGCCTCTGGTCTTTATGTTTCTCGCGGCGTCCCTGGGGACCTCAAACTCCATGTTGCTTATACCGCAGCCCGGGGGGACGTAGTACATCAGGGTAATGTCCCCTTTGCCAATAAATTCCGAGACATCTCCCAGAACAAATTCGAATTCGCTTCCGTATTCGGATTTTGTTTTTATCCTTTTTATCGTGAGCTGGTATCCCTTTTCAACGGCTGATTTTTTCATGAAATCCGATTGAAAGTCATAGATGACCCTGTGCTCCAGGTCCACGGGGGTAAAATCAAAATCGTGCCTGCAAACTTTTTCCTGCCAGGAGAGGTTTTCCTGCATGGCATCAATCAGGAGCTGACCGTGCAGCAGTTCATGGTAGAGCAGGCCTTCGTTTTCTATTTTTCCGAAATCGTCTCTTTCTTTTTCTCTCAGTTCCTCGGGGTTGAGCATTAGGTAGTTTGTAAATTTCAGCGTTTTAATTCCCTTCTTTATCCCAATCCCACATTCGTTCCACGAATAGGCTCCAAAGCTTCCCTCTTCCAATTTACCTGACTGGCTCTCATCCCAGCTGATCAACAGGGTCCTTATCCGGATCCTGACTTTTTCCACCTGACTTTCCTGAAAAACAGTGCAGTTTATTTCTTTCCTGAAAGGTTCCGTTGAGAGACTTTTAACTACATCGTGTATGGAATGGGGAAGTATTTCTTTTTCCGAAGCTTTTATAAGGCGCTCGGCAATCGCAAGGAAAAGTTCCTTCTCTTCCTCGGTGGGTCTCTGCGGATTTTCAATTTCCCCTGAGACCAGAGAAACGGGTAAACGAGTGGAAACTAAGGCAGACCCTCCCCAAACATGCACAATATTTATTCTGTATAATATATAACATATGGTCTAAATATATGCATTTTGAAATAGAGTTCCTGAATAAAGATTTTCCGGGAGGAAAAACTGTGCAAAGCTACTCGAAAATCATAAACACACAACATATATAATAGGAAAATAAATATATTAATAATTGATCTGTATCTTGTTATATATGCTCAACTATTAATTGTTATGCACTTAGTTAATATGCATCGGTTAATGTTCATTTATTAATGTGCGCCGGTTAATGTGCATTAGTAAGCAACACGCATTTAACCATCAACACCCGATTAATGAATATAAACTGTCACGCACTACAACTGCCGCCCACAAAAATATCCCGTAACCCTTTCCCACGGTGCATGCTTATGGTAAACCCACTGGTCGATCTGCTCTTCCTTTCCGAGAAACGAAAGAATATACTCCTTCTTTTAATGGAAGGCCCAAAAAACATCGAAACGATAAGGGAAATCCTCAAAGCCAATGCCACTTCGGTCCAGCCCCAGCTAAAGAAGCTCAAGGAACAGCACCTGGTTACCCAGGAAGAAGACCTCTACGTACTTACCGATATCGGAAGTGTCGTTGTGGAAAAAATGAAACCTCTGCTGGACACCCTTGACCTGCTGGAAGAAAATGTGGACTACTGGGCTAACAGGGATATGGTCACAATTCCCCCGGAGCTCCTGCGCAGGATCAATGAACTTGGGAAATGCACCACGACTGAGCCCGATATTGACCGCATGTTTGAGTTGATACCCCTATTAGTAGAAAACATGAAAAAGGCTAAAAGGGTAAGAGCGCTGCTTTCTTACTTCCATCCCCTCTTTCCTTCTCATTACCTTGACCTGGCTCGGAAAGGTATCAGAGTTTCTCTCCTCATTCCCGAACCGATCCTGAGAAGGTGGGTTGAAGATTACAGGGCGGAAACGGAAGAATTACTTAGCCTTGAAAATGCCGAGCTTTTTACCTTTAAGAAAAATGATAAAGTCCCCTCACTCATGGTAGCAGACAATTTCATGGCAATGGCTCTCTTCCCCAAATCAGCGGTTTTTGACCGGAAATACATGATGAGTTTCGAGCCCGCTGCCCGCGTATGGGGAGATGAATATATTGACCACTTTCAGAAACTGGCAACCCGAATAGAAAAGCTCGAAAACTCTGAAGGATAATCGGAACAGGAAGCTGCCTGAGCCTGAACCAATCTAACAGGGAACCAATCTAACAGGGAACCAATCTAACAGGGAACCAATCTAAAAGGACTTGCAGGTGAGCTATTCCCGTATTACTCGGCTCCCGTATTTGCAGGACCTGTTGTGACTTTTTTATTCGATTAAGGCTCTTGAGCTTTCATTTTACCATCCGGAGTACTCTTCAAACCCCACCTCTCCTCTTGCATAGGCTTCATGCCAGCCCTCGGGCACGGGCAGTTCTCTGTAGAGGGCTTTTCTCCTGGCTTCCAGCAGATTCGGCTTTTCCCCCATAAATTCCGCAGCACAGAGCACTCCACCCCTGTTTCCTGCAGCTTCACCCAGTTCCTGTAACCAGCTGTATCCGGAAAAGGACCTGAGCAGATGGTGGTCAAGGATAAGCGTATCAACATTGCCTGCAAGTAGGAGCCCATTTTCAAAAGCTTCCGTTTTGGCTTCCGGGACACGGTGGGAAAGGTAGATTGGAGGCCCCGAAGCCAGGACTGTCGTGGGTTTCCAGGCAAGTACGGTGAGGACTGCTTCCCTGTCCAGGAGCTGGATGTCCGAACAGTGGACAAAGACCTCATCCCCTTCCCGGATGCAGGTCATCAGCACCTCTCCGAAACCCTTACCCTGCGCACCGTGGGGGACTGGCCGGGAAAAAGAAATGCAGCCGGAGTTTTCCCCTTCCGAATTGGGGAGGGGGAAACCGAGAAAGGTGGAAAGTTCTTTTCTCCTCCGGGCTGAGAGCCGTGAAATATTTTCCGGCCCCTTGCACCAGAACCTGACCCCTTCGAGAGGAGGGAGAGCTTCTACGGGGAGCTGGTAGGGGTCTTCGGCTCTCATGGGCATGTGGTCCCCGTGGTAATGACTGATCACAACGTCCGTGGCCCCGGCAAGTGCGGAAAGGATTCTGGCCCTTATCCTGGCAGCCGCAGCAACCTCCAGGGGATGGGGAAACAGAGAAAAGCGGATGCGAGCCAGGGCAACTCCGGGATCGATGACTATCACCCGATCTTCCACCCTGACCACACAGGCAAGGGACCTTGCTCCGAAAGATTCGCTTCCAAGGACCTCAATTTGCATATAATATACTAACACGTGCATCCAGAACCCTTTTTCGGAGGAAACGGAAAAATGGGAATTTTACCCGGATTTTTGCCCGTATAAAAATTGCCTCTGGCTTGAACGCATGGAACGGGGTGAATTATAGTCCCGAACATAAACATTTACACTTTCTTTATAACCACGGAAGACACAGAAAGCACGGAAGGATTGTGCCCCATTTCTTTTATTCCGTGTTTTCCGTGCTTTCTGTGGCTAAACTTTTACTTGAGATTGGTGAAGGAATTTGGGGCCTTGACTATAGATGCTTGAAACCGAAGAAAAAAACTTGAATGATAAAAACGGACGAAAATTCCGGGATTCATGCTCTTCATCGGAACCCTCACTTTTCATCCGAACTTTTATTCCTTATTTGCCCCTTTTCTCTTCATCCGAACCCTTACTCTTCATTTGCCCCTTTCTCTTTATCTGAACTTTTACTCTCCGTTCCCGCAGCCTCATAACTTCCTCCCTTTTGTGCCTTTCCTGAAAGGTACTCTTCGGAAAACATCCTGACTATGAGGATAAAATAAGATAAAAAGAGGGTCCCGACTACGATCCCGATCAACCCAAAGAGGGATACACCTATGATTATCCCAAGCCGTAATTTAGACTTAATGTTATAAAAGCTGTATTTCGGAGCCGGGAGAAGCTCCCGAATAGCCGGACCGAAATAGGTTGACCGAATTATATGGAGAAATTCGGTGGAGAAATAAGATGGAAAAGTTCACATCGGGAACAGGTTTTCCAGCTGCTTTACAATTTTTTTAACATCTCCTTTTGAGAGGGTCACTTCCCGACTCAGGACGTGGGAACTCAGGCTGTCCGCAAATAGCACCTGGACGGGGCTTTTTTCCAGAGGGATTTTCGAACCTGCTATGGCGATTACAGGCTGTACTTTTATCTCTTTGTTTGCGATTTTGAAATAGCCTCTCTGAAGGCGGCTCCCGTATTTCAAGCCGTTAAGGTACCTGTAGACAAGATAGCTGCTTCTCTTTACCTGGTCGTACGGGGTGAAGGAGTGTTCCTTGAAGACTTTTTTCACATAGGCAGGGCTCCAGTTTTTCGTTTCGATTACGTAAACCCCGGAAGGCCCCACAAGCAGGTGGTCGATCTGGGCAGATTTCAACTTTTTGCCTTCGAAGCTTATGTACTCCTCAAGCTCCAGCTTCAGGTCGTTGAAGAGATAGTATTCGTCAGGGAGGGAACGAAGCTTTTCAATAACATGCAGCTCTCCCTCGGCTCCCCAGTAATTGTTTGAGACCATTATTTTTTTAAGAGCTTCAAGCTGTCTCACAAGGGGAAAGAGCTTTCTTTCGATTTCCGAACCGCTGTTGTTTTTCAGGTACCCGGAGCGGTCTTTCACTTCCTTCAGGACGGTGTATTCGTTCCTGAGCAGCCTGTCCGCCTCTTTTTGGGACCCGGCTTTCAACCGGGCATGGCGTCTACCTTTCAGGTACCTTTTCACCCGGGCCAGGAGATAGGATAAAAGCTTTCCCGGAACAGGGCGCACTTTTTCAGCTTCTTTCAATTCGGCTTCCAGTTTTACAAGTTCCAGCCTGCTTTCTTCCGAGATGCGGCAGGATTCTTTTTCGATAACCTGCCTCAAATCTCCAATCTTTGCGTCCAGTTCCTTGATTTCCCTCCGGATTTCTTCTTCAGCCAGCCCTGCCTTTTCGGAATATTCGGACTCAAGCCTCTGCCTTTCCTCGGAAATTTCCCGGAAACGCTCAGCCGGAATTCCGTTAGACCTGACGTCCCTCAAAAGTTCTTTTTCCGCACCCGAAACACCATATTCTATCACGATACAAATCCTCTGTTTTTCTTTTTGTGAAAAATTATTAAATCTGAATATCCCGTGAGCCCAAAAGCTCGAATAGTGAGCCTGGGAGCCAAAATAACCTGTGATTGAATGTCTGAAAGTCTGAATAGTGACCTGAAAAGCTGAAAAGCTGAAAAGCCGAAGAGCCAAAAAGCTAAAGACCTAAAAGCCTGAAAGTCCGAAAACCCCGGAGATTCCGGCAGGTTTTTGCAGGCTTTTTCGCGACTCTACAGGAAATCCGTTATCAGGGTTTGCCTCTCGTCCCTTTCCCGGAGCTTCGAGACCCCGACTCCCACCAGCCGGAATTTCCTGCCGCCAAGGAACTCGGAAAGGAGCTGGCGGACCAGTCTTTTTATCACGAAGATATCCGAAGTCCAGATCGGGACGGTTTTCGAACGGGTATACGTTGAAAAGTCCTCGAAGCGAACGGTCAGGGTCACGGTCCTGTAGAGGAAGTTATTGCTGAGCAGGGAACCGTGCACTGCCTCGGCAAGAGCGTCCAGGGAGCCGAAAACCTTTACCGGGTCGCCGGTGTCTTCCTCAAAGGTCCCGTGCCTGCTTATGGACTTTATGCCCTCTTTTTCCCGTACCTCCCCGAAATCGAGTCCGTTTGCCATCTGCTTCATCCGCAGGCCCATTTTCCCGAATTTTTCCTTCAGGAGCTGGACATCGCAGTTTGAAAGCTCTTCCACCGTGGAGATTCCCATCCCTTTCAGGGCTTCCGTGGTTTTTTCCCCTATGCCCGGGATTTTCGAGACCTGCATTGGAAAAAGAAAATCCCTGACGTCTTCGGGACGGAACACGGTCACCCCATCCGGTTTCTGGAAGCCCGAGGCAATCTTTGCAAGGAGCTTGTTGGGGCCTACCCCCACGGAACAGGTAATTCCAGCCTGTTTCCGGACTTCGTCCTTGATCCGAAGGGCATAAAGGGCAGCTTCCTCAAAATCCCTGACCTCGGGCCCGGGCACCAGGTATGCCTCGTCCACGCTGACCTGCTGAAACTTTTCCGCAAAACCCCTGAGGATCTCCATTACCCCCGCCGAGACTCCCATGTAGAGCTTCATGTTGACGGGCAAAAAGACCGCTTCGGGACAGAGCTTATACGCCTTTGAAATCGGCATTGCCGAATGTATCCCGTACTCCCGCGCCTCGTAGGAACAGGTGCTTACAACCCCTCTCCCTGCTCCTCCTTTCGGGTCAGACCCCACGACAACGGGCAGTCCTTTCAGCTCGGGGCTCTCCCTGACCTCCACAGAAGCAAAAAAGCTGTCCATGTCCACATGGAAAGTAATCCGCTTTTTAGGATCGCTTTTTTTCGGATCGGGGGCAGGCATTATGCGATAGATAAAAGCTACCTCTTAAAAAAGCTTGAGCACGCGGGGTGAAAGTATTAACCTACTCTAAATTAAAGGAATGAAAATGGGGAATGAAACTTCCCGAAAAAAGCATTTCTACAAAGCAGGATAATATATAATTGGAATGGCTGGAATAATTTAGATAATCATACTATAGTCAAGGACCCAAATTATTTCACCAATCTCAAGTGAAAGTTTAACCACAGAAAGCACGGAATAAAGGAAATAAAGGAAATAGGGGCACAATCCTTCCGTGCTTTCCGTGTCTTCCGTGGTTATAATGTAAGTGTAAATATTTGCGTTCGGGACTATAATATAAAATAATAATTAGAAAACGAAAAATAATAATTAGAAAACGAAAAATAATAATTAGAAAAATCAGGATAATTAAAAGTACACCGGAAGAAAATTTCGAAGCCTTTATTCATGAAGTGGGGGGAACTTCATTATACCTATGCAGGAAAATCAGGAACTTAAAGTCTTCAAGGAAGGAAGCCATAAGGTTGATGACTCTGTCAAACGGCTGGCTGCAAATATGAAGCAGGCCTCAAAAAAAGTCGTCGGCACAAGGTTTCCCAAAGTCACATCAAAGTCCCTTGCGAACAATCTCCTTACACTGCCTGACTGTGCCGAAGGAAAAATTACGCTCGTCAGTATAGCCTTTGCGCGCAATGCCCAGGAACAAATCGACTCCTGGATCCGGCCTTTCGAGCGGGAGTTTGGAGGGGACGAACATTTTGCAATCTACGAGCTCCCGATGATCAGCCAGGGCTGGAAAGTGCTTTCCTGGATGATTGATTCCGGGATGAGGGGTGGGATCCCAACGGAAAAGCATGACAACGTGATCACATTCTACGGGGATTATTCGGACTACCAGGAAGCCCTTGAGATGGAAGATACTCAGTTGGCTTATGTCTTTTTGCTGGACCGGAAGGGGATTATCCGCTGGAGAGAGCAGGGGTACGCCACACCTGAAACTGAAAAAGAACTTATCGAGATCTCAAGGGCTCTCCTGGGCTGAAGCAGCTTCAGATAAAACAGACTGAGATGAGAAAGCTGAGGTAAAGTGAGGAATTTATGGCTGGAAAGGGGGATTCATGGCTAGAAGGCAGGTATTTCTGGGGATCCTGAGGGTCATTGGCTTCTTCGTCCTTATTATCGCAGTGTACACCATTGTTCAAAATATGCAGGCACAGGAATGCGCTGAAGGGGAGTCAGGGCTTGACTGTATTGAGCTTCCGCCGGGGTTTTCTATTGATTACTATGCCGAAAACGTGGATAATGCCAGGTCAATGACGCTAAGCCCGAACGGCACACTCTTTGTCGGGACCCGGAATGCAGGAAACGTCTACGCGCTCCCGGATAGGGACCAGGACAACCGGGCCGATGAGCTGCTCATGATAGCTGAAGGGCTGAACATGCCAAACGGGGTGGCCTTCAGGAACGGTTCGCTCTATGTGGCAGAGGTTTCCCGGGTGATCCGCTATGACGATATCGAAAACAGGCTGGAAGACCCGCCTGAACCCGTGGTGGTAAATGACAGTTTTCCCTCTGACAAGTCCCACGGCTGGAAGTACATAAAGTTTGGGCCTGACGGGAAACTCTACGTGCCCGTGGGGGCACCCTGCGACGCCTGTGACAAAGAGGAAGAAGACGCACGCTACGCAACGATCATGCGGATGGAAGCAAACGGGAGCGGGCTTGAGATCTTTGCCCGGGGGATCAGGAACAGCGTGGGTTTTGCCTGGCACCCGGAGACCGAAGAACTCTGGTTCACGGACAACGGGCGGGACTGGCTCGGGGACGACCTGCCCCCGGACGAGTTGAACAGGGCACCGGAACCGGGCCTGCATTTCGGTTTTCCTTTCTGCCACGGAGGCGACATCCCTGATCCGGAATTAGGAGAACTGCGGGACTGCGAAGAGTTCACACCTCCTGAAGTCAAGCTTGGCCCCCATGTGGCGGCTCTTGGAATGACCTTTTACACGGGTACGATGTTTCCCGAGGAGTACAGGAACCAGACCTTTATTGCAGAACATGGCTCCTGGAACCGGAAAATTCCAATCGGGTACCGGGTGACCCTTGTCAGGTTGGAAAACGGGACACCCGTTAGTTACGAGGCCTTTGCGGAAGGCTGGATCCAGGGTTTTTCGGCCTGGGGAAGACCCGTAGACGTTCTTGTCATGCCGGACGGGGCGCTGCTGGTCTCGGACGATAAAAACGATGCGATCTACAGGATCAGTTACCTGGGGACCGGCCAGGGAGTTATTTAAATAATTAACTATGTGAAACAACTTGTAATTTGAATGTAATTTATAATGTGGAAAAAGATTTGCGATGTATAAATAATTTTCAATGTGGGGTAAATTAAGAACCGGAACAAAAATCTTTATGATTTAAGTCCCCCATATAATAACGTAAGGGGTGAATATTATGTTATCCAAGATTCCAATCGATCTTGAAAAAGTACCAGAAGAAGACATTGACAAGCAGATTCTCAGAGCCGGCATCATCGCCGAACTCGATGCTGTAAGCCTTTATGAACAGATGGCTGACCTGACCAAAAACGAGGACATCAGGGCAATCCTTCTGGACATTGCAAAGGAAGAAAAGACACATGTGGGGGAGTTCCAGACCCTTTTACTCAGGTTTGACCCGCAGCAGGGGCTAGAACTGGAAGCAGGAGCCGAAGAGGTGGAAGAAGAACTCTCCAAATAAAGCTTCATGAGGCCTGAGTTCTGACAAAAATCCTGATTCCGGGTCTGAATACCCGAATCCTGAACCTTCAAAAGATCATATTTTGAGGGGAGTCCTTTATCCAAACCCTCTTTCTTTTTTACCCTGTACAGCTCTTATTTTTCTCCCGCAATAAATAACTCGGTCATGCTGTATGCTTCATCGTCAGGGAACTGTTTTGGCGGGTGCTTCATGAAATAAGCCGACGGAGAATAGAGCACTCCCCCTACCCCGCGGTCCAGGGCAAGTTTACAGCAGCGGATGGCGTCGATGACCACGCCTGCGGAATTCGGGGAATCTTCCACCGAAAGCCGGAGTTCCAGGTTCATGGGCACGTCCCCAAAGAGTTTGCCTTCCAGCCTGAGGAAACAGACCTTGTTGTCTTTCTGCCAGGGCACGTAGTCACTGGGTCCCACGTGGATGTTTTCGACTTCCAGGCGCTTGGCCAGCACGGATTGCACGGCTTCGGTCTTGGAGGTCTTCTTGGACTTCAGGCGGCTGCGGTTGAGCATGTTCAGGAAATCGGTGTTTCCGCCGGTGTTGAGCTGGTAGGTGCGCTCCACTTTGACCCCCCGCTTCTTAAAAAGGTCGGCAAGGGTCCGGTGGACGATTGTGGCTCCCAGCTGGGACTTGATGTCGTCACCTATTATCGGGAGGGCTTTTTCCTCAAAACGCCTGGCCCAGGCGGGGTCGCTTGCTATGAACACGGGCATGTTGTTTATAAACGCGCAGCCTGCTTCAAGGGCGCAGTCGGCATAAAAGCGGGCAGCCTGCTCCGAGCCTACAGGCATGTAGTTCAGGAGGACTTCGGCTCCGGAGCTCCGGAGAGTTCGGATGACGTTTTCCTTTGTAGCCTCCTCCGCTTCCGAGAGCAAAAACCTGCATTCTTCAGGATAATCTACGAGATGTTCGGAACAGCCGTCCAGGACCCTTCCCATTTTTACTTCCACGCCCGTAGCCGGGACTCCGGAACAGAAAACGGTGGTGCAGTTGGGAGGAGCGAAGATAGCATCCGAGACATCCTTTCCCACTTTTCGTTTATCAATGTCATAAGCCGCCACAACCTCAATATCAGAGGGATGGTAGCCTCCCAGGTCCCGGTGCATCAGGCCAATTATATCACTGTTGCCCCTGGACCCACCATACCTTTCACTACTTTCCTCATCGCAGCTTTCCTTTATCCTGTAGTACTCAATTCCCTGTACAAGGGAACTTGCACAGTTCCCCAGCCCTGCAATAGCTATTCTAATCCTGTTCTCCCCAGCCGTCTGCATTCCCCCTGAATGCGATTTCCTGAGCTTTCTATCCCCAATAAATATAGCCCGGAAATAATGTATGGAATTTCTTTTAAATTACGGTGCTTTTTCTCCGATCTGTCCTATCCCAATCCAGCTGCTTACAACAGGGTCATTGACACCTGCTGCTGCCGATTGCATCAGGGATAAACAATGATAAGCAATGATAAGCAATGATAAGCAATGATAAGCAATGATAAGTAACGATAAGTAACGGAAACTGTAACCCCCAATATTCTATGCAGAAAGTACTATAAAAAACATTTTACAAAAAATAAAAAAACTGTGGCACTGTTCGTCCGGAAAGAAGTCTTCCAATCCTCATTATTCAGGTCATGGAAGCTGGGCGTACAGGTATCAAAGATTTATCCAGAGCACGTACATTACATGAATTCCTATGAACAAAGGTACTAGAAACTTAAATAGGGGTTTCTGGGTCTTGTGCCTGAAGCGCTGCATCCCCATCCAGGCCCCGATGGGTCCGAAGAAGGCTGCTATCAGGAGGGTCTGCTCCGAAATGCGCCATTTTTGCCGTTTCGCCTTGAACTTGTCCAGCCCGTAGAGGACAAAAGAAACTGAGTTAAGTGCAGCATACAGGATGGGAATAAAAAGGTACATGCCGTTTTCCATGGAAAGGGATTATCCATAATAATAATTAAAGGCTGTGATATTCACCGGGGATTCCGGGCTTCTGAAACTGTTTGCGTTTTAATCTCACATCTTTGAGGAGGGATTTTGAAGGAAAAGGAAAAGTAACCTGAAAACCAATATATGCAGGCAGAAAAAGTGGGGTGGAATATGAAGTGGGATGAAATATAAAGGGGGATGAAATATAAAGGGGAGCAAACGATCAACGTGAGTTTATTATCAATGGGGTTCGACCAATGGGAATTTACGAGTAATGGGAGTCCATGGTCAACGGAACTAGACGATTAATGGGAGTTAGCGATGGGAGCTGAAAAGCAAAATTCCCGTAGCCTGGCTTTTCCTCCGCCGCTTATACTGCGGGCAGGCCGCTACCTTCCCACCCTGATCTTTCTGGGGTTTGCAGTTAATCTTATTCTTCCCGAGCTCGCCTCGGTTGAAGAGTCCCTGCAGGTCATCAAAACAATGGTCCTGTGGGCTGTGCTGCTGGCTGCCCTTGCCCAGGTTATAAGGTATATGGGAAGCGGCTATCTCCTTCATTCTATTGTGGCAAACGTAAACCAGAAACTTTCAGTGTCCAGGGGAGCCCTGATAACTATTGCTGCAGCTAGCGTCGGGCTGCTTGCAGGAGGGCCGCTTGGAAACGGGGCAGCCACATACCGCTGGATACGGAAACTGGGCATCAGCGCCGAAGCTTCGGGGCTTGCAGGTACCCTGCCCACCTTTTTCAACAACACAATTTTAGTGATACTGGGAGTGGCAGGAATACTCGAGCTACTGGCAGCAGAGGAGCTTTCCTCCGCACAGTTCTCCGCCTTTTTCCTGGTCCTTGTCGGGATGGGCATGGGGATTGTATCAGTAGGCTGGGGAAAACAGCACAGGAAAGGCTTCATGGCTGCAGCTGTCAGGGAAGCTGCCTTTTTTTCCAGGGCTCTCCAAAGGCCCTACAACCCACATTCAACTGAAACCGCAGTCCTCCGCATGTTCGCAGCCTTCGATGTGCTAGAAAAAGGGGGTTGGAAACGCCCGGCTCTTGGAGCAGTGCTCACCATCGGCTTCGATATGTTGACCCTTTACTTCTTCTTCATAGCTGCCGGAAACCAGGTAAGCCTGAGCGTCCTGCTTGTGGGATACGGCCTGCCCCTGCTCTTCGGGAGACTGGCATTTCTCCTCCCGGGTGGGGTGGGGATTGTGGAGAGTACCATGGCAGCTCTCTACACAGGCCTTGGAGTGCCGGGGCCGATTGCAGTTGTGGTCATCCTCGGCTACCGGATGTTTTCGTTCTGGATCCCGACCTTTTTAGGGTTCCCGCTTGCGGCTTACCTTCAGAAGGAATGAAAACCGGAATGGAACCGGAAACCAAAATGGGAGTCCAAATGGAAATCAACTATAAATCAAAATAGAAATCAAAATAGAAATCAAAATAGAAATCAAACCAGGAATTAACTATAAATAAAGCAATCAAGCTCAATTCCCATATAACTCTTTTAATTTTGTCTTCATTTCGAATTCAATTCGCGTCCCCATTCAATAATATTTATATGTTGGAAGGAAATTACACTACAGACTGATTTTTCCCTGATCGTTATATTCGAAAAAGGAATTATTGAATGCTGCATGACATGCAGAGTCATGGCATAGAACTACTCACCAAAAATCATCAAGTCAAAAGAAGGTCCTTCTAATGAAATACTGGCAGCCGAAATACGAAACAATGGGTCACGCCGAGATGAAAGAACTGCAGTTAAAACGCCTGAAAAACAGCGTCAAACTGGTCTATGACAATGTCCCCTTCTACAGGCAGAAATTTAAGGAGGCAGGGGTCACTCCGGACGACATCAAGACCCTCGAAGATGTCCGGAAACTGCCCTATACCCGCAAAACGGACCTTCGGGACAACTACCCCTTCGGGCTCTTTGCTGCAAGCCAGGACGACATCGTGCGCATCCACGCGTCTTCCGGGACCAGCGGGAAGCCCACGGTTGTCGGCTACACCGCACATGACCTCGATGCCTGGTCGGACCTTATCGCAAGAAGCCTGACCATGATCGGGCTTTCGAACAGGGACGTTATCCAGAACTCCATGAACTACGGCCTTTTCACAGGAGGCATGGGCTTCCACTACGGCGTGGAAAAACTCGGAGCAATGACCGTCCCCGCAGCCACCGGAAACACCGCCCGCCAGCTCGAGATGATGATCGATTTCGGCGTAACCGCAGTCCACTGCACTCCTTCCTACGCCTTCTACCTTGCCGAGACCGCCGAAGAACTCGACCTCATCGACAAACTCTCCCTAAAAGCAGCCATCTTCGGAGGCGAACCCTGGTCCGAAAACACCCGCAAGCAGCTTGAAAAGCGCCTCAACCTCAAAGCCTACGACTGCTACGGCCTCTCCGAAATGATCGGCCCAGGCGTCGGTTTCGAATGCCAGGAACAGGACGGCCTGCACATCTGGAACGACAACTTCCTTGCAGAAGTCCTCGACGAAAATGGAGAACAGGTCGCAGAAGGCGAAAAAGGCGAACTGGTCCTAACCTCCCTCAACAAAGAAGGCTTCTGCAACATAAGGTACAGGACCGGCGACATGACCCGCCTCTTAGAATCCGACTGCGCCTGCGGCCGCACAACAACAAAGGTCTCCCGCCTCCTTGGCCGTGTCGACGACATGCTCATAGTCAGGGGCATCAATGTCTTCCCCTCCCAGATCCAGGACGTCATCTCCCGGATCCCCGAAGTAGGCGAACAGTTCCAGCTCGTCCTCGACCGCAACAAACACATGCTTGACGAACTGACCGTCGAAGTCGAACTCGAAGAAAACGCCTTTACCGGCGAACTAAAAGACCTCTCCGCCGTCCAGAACCACGTCCAGAAAGAACTCAAAGCCATCCTGAACATCCGGACGAATGTTGAGCTGCTTGAGAAAGGCAGTATCGAAAGGACCGCAGGAAAGGCTAAGAGGATTATCGACAGAAGGGAAAAGCTGTAAAGCTTCTATTTCAGGGAGCTTTTTCCCTGCACCTACCTTTTTTTCGATTTAAAGGCTTTATATGCCTTTTTTTACTTGTTTTTTTCCTGAAATTGAATTGTCGGATAGTTTCTAAAGACTCAGGGGTTTCCTGCTACGTTCTTATGAATGCTGGGTAGTTGACATCATCAAAATAGGCAAAGGTATAAGAGAGAGCTCACCGTTACAAGCAGTTATTAACTTTTAAGCAGTAAATTAATCTTAACTTTTCTGAAGTTGTGCTTATAGCTCTTAATTGTTTTTAATATCTCTTAAATATACGAATATGAAAAAGCAATTAAGTAGCTTTTTCAGACAAATCATGGAAAGTTTAACTATGAATAATTTTAAAAAACTAGGCCTCAGTAATGCTGTTTTGAAATCAATAAATGAACATGGCTTTGAAAGCCCTACAGCAATACAGGAAAAATCAATTCCCCTAATACTTGCTGGGGAAGATGTTATAGCCGGATCCGCAACAGGTTCCGGAAAAACACTCTCATTTGCTTCTGGCATATTACAAAATTCCGAAAAAGGAAAAGGAATTCAGGCTTTGATCCTGACCCCTACAAGAGAACTGGCGGAGCAGGTGGCAAATACTTTCAGGAAATTCTCAAAATACGACCCGCTAAAAATCGCATCTATCTATGGCGGTGTAGGGATCAATCCACAAATTAAAGAATTAAAGAATGCCGAGGTTGTTGTTGGAACACCCGGTAGGCTACTCGATCATATCAGCAGAAATACCATCAAATTCAATAATGTGAAAACACTTGTCCTTGATGAGGCAGACCATATGTTTGATCTGGGATTCAAAGTGGATGTAGAAAAAATCATCAAGAAATGTCCTCAAAACAGGCAGACCCTTTTGTTCTCTGCAACCATTTCAAAAGATGTTGTCCAGCTTTCCCGCAAGCACATGGAAAACCCGGTTCGAGTATCAGTAGAGTCTTATATCGACCCGCAAAAATTGAATCAGGTTGTTTATAAAGTGCAGGATGATATGAAATTATCTCTGCTTGTGCACCTTCTACAAAATGAGAAGTCAAACCTCGGGATGGTTTTCTGCAACACAAAAAGAAACACTGACAAAGTCGCAAAAAACCTGAGAAAAGTAGGTATCGATGCCCTGGCAATTCATGGCGGATTGACACAGAACAAACGAACTCGCATAATGGAAGAATTCCATTCCGGGAACATATGTGTCCTTGTATGCACAGATGTAGCCGGAAGAGGAATTGATATACAGGGTGTTTCCCATGTTTACAATTATGATATTCCCAAGGAGAGTAAACAGTATATTCACAGGATTGGAAGAACTGCACGAGCAGGAACAGAAGGAAAAGCGATAAATATCCTTTCCAAAAATGACCATGCTAATTTCATGAGTGTGCTGAAAGACAATGATGTAGATATTAAGGGACAGGCACTACCTGCTCTAAAGAAAATTGTAATTGAAAAACCGGGAAGAAGATTGCCAAAGCCGGTAAATAAAATGAAAAACCCCTCCAGAAAAGGTCAGCAATATACCAGGCACAGAAACAAGTGAACACCGTTCGCCTGTGCATTACATTATAATTAACCATTGATCAATTGGAATCGGCAGGAGCAATGGACAGCTCCTGCAAAAACCCAGGCATGAGAATAAGAACGACGGCCAGGGTGCGCCACTACGATGTTAATCACTTGGAAATCAAACAGTCCTCATGCCAGGCTTTGTTGCTGATATGAGGGTGACATTGCTGTTGCCGTGATTTGCCAGTGCCCTATAAGCTCATCCACAAGGCTCGATGCGAAGAGCCCGTCCGGCCCCTGTGGGGTAAGGTCGGTGAATGGGGATTCGTAAAGTAGTGCAGCATCCATCACGCCATGTTCTGTAAGGTGGTTCACAATCAGGTTTATTAATTCTATCTGGTTCGCGCTCAGGGTCTTGCCTGATAGGAAAGTGGTCATCACTTTTTTTGCAGCTCCCCGGTCCAGGCCTACCTGAGAATAGATGTTAAAAAATGAAGATCGAATTTTTATTTCCTTGAAACAGGGCTCCTGTTAAATTTGCTTATTTTCAGGAAACAGGGCAGCCATCCAGTTTAAACACCCGTGCCAGCCGAATTGCGCCTCGGTATCAGAAAAATCTATGATTTTTCTTTTAGTTACGATGAAATCGCAACAGTAAGCGGTCCGTTTCGCTCGCTACGCTCACTCAAGCGGACCAGTATTTTAAAATCCAAAGCAACCGCCGAGTTCCAGCACCCATACCCACCCACGTTCGCCGAAGGCGAACGGCTTTTCCCTGAAGACTGAAAAGAAGAAGCAATAGAAGAAGAAGAAGCAATAGAAGAAGAAGAAGCAATAGAAGAAGAAGAAGCAATAGAAGAAGAAGAAGCAATAGAAGAAGAAACAGTTTTGGAATTTAAATCAACATTCTTCGGCACCATTAGAAACCTTTCTGGAAAATAGAGTTTATCGCCTAGAGGCTGATCACGAGGTCTAAAAATTATAATAAAATACAGCTCTGACGTTGTAAATATAAAAAATGAAGATATGTGTTTGATAACACATATCAAGCAGAGTTCGAATTTACCTTAATATCCCGGTTCCTTTTACCTTAACTCTTCGGATCGAACTTTATAGCCCGGTCGTACACGATCTCTGAATAGGATGGTCCGGTTTTTGTTGTTTCCTCCAAATAGGCCCTCCAGGCAACAAAGAGCGGCTGGTCAAGCTCTATGCCGCGAGCTCCCACGCCGTAGGGCACCTCGTAGCAGTATGGGTCTTCTTCAGTGCAGTTCCTGGCGAGCTTGTAGACGTACAGGTATTTCGCATTCGGATTGTCAGGGAGGTACTCCTCGGCAGATCCACTGAAATCCTCATCAGTGATTGCTCTAACACCATTCCACACATCAGCTCCGTATATGCAGAAGTTCGAGTATGTCGCCTTTCCTGTGGCTACATGGTTGACCCCATAGACAATTATGAACTCTTCAGTATTGTTGCCCAGGGTAATCGCCGGATCCCTCAGGAAAGGATAGTACTGTGAGGTGTCAAAGAAAGGCGGTGTCGGCGAAGAGATAGTCTGGTTTGCTGACCAGAGATAGGCAGCGTCGTTATCAGGACCTACGGCGTTAATACCTCTCTGGATAGCATCACTCCCTATAGGAACTCCCTGACTGGTCGGGAGCTCTGTGGCATTGGATTGGTTATATCTGTCAAGAATCGCAATCCTTAGCTCTTCGAGATCATCCACAAGGTCGAATTCTGTTTGCCCGGTTCCGCGAACCCTCAGTTCCGGATAATCATACGGGTCAAGCTCAGTAGTGTTGTTGGAAGTAATCCGGAAAATAGTTGCAGGCGTATTATTTATGTAATCATCCCCAGCCTCCGTGTCATTGAATAGGGCCGGGCGGATAAATGCGGCAAATGTATCGGAGTCATTCTCCAGGCCCAGGTTCAAAATGGCTGGAGGAAGAACCTGAGTGTTGGTTATATTATCCGAATACCCTGCTGATTGGGCAGCAGCCCGGATGCGCTGGTCAATGCCTTTGTCGGCTGTAATGATTATTACCGTGGTCTGGTTGAAAGGATCTCCGGAAGACCCGTTTGGAGTCCCTTCGGTATTGATAACCAGGTTGTTTACCGTATCTTCCACGTTGGCAAAGATCCATCTCCTCTCATCATCAATTGTCCTGTGTATTATGTAATGGTCGTAGCTGAAGTACCTGCATTCCGGCGGTGTCCTTCCCACAAAAACAACAGCTTCATCAGGACCCAGGTTCCAGAATGGAGTTACATTCTCGCTTACGCCCAGTGTACTGGTTATTTGCTTAATTCGTTCTTCCACTTCATAACTAGGTGCCGGTGGAACAAAATATATCAGATACTTTGTGGTGGGATTGTTTCCATACGCAGAAGGTAATGCTCCTTCCTCCAATAACCTGATTAGATCAAAGTAAGCCAGTTCACCTTCCTGTACGGTGAATCCGTCCTGTTCCAGAGCCTCTTGAAAAGCCTTCGTTTCCTCTGTTTCATTCTGTGCAAGGCAAGTTCCAGTTAATACCGTGAACAAAAAGCCAAGCAATATGACCTGTACATACTTTTTCATATACCATATCCTCCCGTAGCTAATTTAGCATCAAGTTTATCAGTTTTGGACGTAACGTATCTAAATTAGCCAACCAGTAAGTGTAAAATATAATATATCGATTAATTATATAAAACAAAAAGAATACTAATTTCTTAGTTATTAATAGTCCTTAAAAAATTTCAGGAAACTTTTTCCTTGCCTTACTTTTTCTTGAATAGCCGAATTGCGCCTCGGCAGTACGCGGTCCTTTTCCCTCGCTACGCTCACTCAAGCGGACTAATATTTTAAAACCCAAAGCAACCATTTAGTTTTAACATCCGTGCCCACCCACGTTCGCCGAAGGCGAACGGCTTTTTCCTGAAGACTGGAAAGAAGCAGTGGTCTTGGAATTTCCACCAGCCTTTAAGTTTTATCGCGAAAAAATCCGAATCACCCACTTCTTAACCCACTAAATGGCAAAACTTATTTTACCTGCCACCAATATCAAAAAAGAAATTGGAGGAGTTTATGGTCCCGCTACCCCTTGAAACCATTGCCCAGCAGGCAACTAATATTCTTCTGCCAGCCCTGCCTTTCCTTACTCTTGCAGGAAAGTCCGCAGCTGATAAAGGAAAAGAAGTTCTTGAAGACATGGCCTACGAAAAAGTTATTGAAAAGCTTGGTTCCGAAAGTGGGAAAAGGGCAAAAGCTCTGCTGGAAAAGATAAGTCCGAAAATGAGTGAATCCCTTGGAAAAGCGCTTACAAAGGCTTCCAAAAATTCCGAAGACCCGAAAGCAAAAGAAGAATTGCAGCAGGAAATCTTCAAACTGCTGGTGGAAAACCCGGAGATTGCGAGAGAAATAGAAATCATCGTAAACATAAATCTCAAAATCGACCTGGTCAAGCAGCTTGTTTTCGGAGACAATAACCTGATACTTAATCTGGAAGGCGTTCAAGGGGAAGAACTGATCAAAGTTCTGAAATATATGGAATGGAAGAGGCAAGAGGAACTAATTCAAGAAGTTCAAAGAAGTTATAGCCCTTCCGCTCTGCCAGATTATTCCAAGAATCTAATGAAATTTGTAACCGAAAACAGGGCAGAAGAACTTTCTCATGCCCTCAACCGTCTTCAGGAAAACAAAATTCTACTTTTCAGCGGTATCGCAGGTGTCGGGAAAACTACCCTTGCAAGGGTTCTGATAGACTTCAGGCCGACAGGCGTCCCAGAACCATTCTGGTTCGACTTCCATCATAATAGAGATGCAAATCTTGAAGATGTACTTGAAGCTCTTGCAGCCTATCTGGAAGCCCCCGAGATACTGAGCTTCAAAGGAAAAAGACAGGCAGGAAAACCCGATATAAACAGACTTACAGAGGAACTGAGAAAAAGAAACTCCCTCTGGCTGGTCTTTGACGACCTGAGCTACATGATTAATGAAAACCGGAATTTCATAGATCCAGGGTTGGGTCTGCTCTTCACATCCCTCAGGGACAACACCCACAGGGCAAAGGTAATCCTGACCAGCCGGATTATGCCCCTGCTGGACAATGGAGAATACCTGATCGATGAACTCGAAGACGAAAACCGGCAGGAGATAAAGGGTCTGAAAACAGATTTTGCCGTTAACTACCTGAAAGAAAACGGTCTTGACAAAATTGAACTCGATATACTGGAATCTCTGGTCGAAAGCGTGGACGGACACCCTTTCTCATTGAAACTGCTCGTGGGTCTCACAAAGAAACATACACCAGAGAATATACTAAAAGACCTTAATCTTTACAAAAAACACCAGGAAGACCGCATCAAAAAAGCAAGATTCCTCTTTTACAAACTGGTGGATGAAGAAAAAGAGCTGCTGGAACGCATCGCCGTCTACCGTCAGCCCGAGCCTCCTGAAGCCATCAAAATAATGTTTACAGACAACACCCCCATTGATTCCGTTGACACTCTACTCGATAAATCCCTCCTCGAAACCGACCACAATGGAAAATACTGGCTCCACCCCCTTGTGCAGGAATTTTCTTACAATGACCTGAAAAATAAGAATGAAGCCCATGCGATCGCCTGCAAGTATTACCTCTCCATTCCCCTCCCTGAGAACCCCAGAAAGAAAGAAGAACTCCAGTCAGCAATCGAAGCCCACCACCATGCCTGCGAAGAGGGAGGATATGACCTGGCTGCAATCATAATTTATCGCTCCGGTCTGCACCAACTTCTGGACATATGGGGAAATTACACTACACTTGTTGAATTATACAATCGGTTGCTTCCGGTTGATCCGTTTAATGAAGAAATTCTACTAAAGAAAGAATTTCAAAGTTTTGTTTTTGGGAACCTCGGTCTCGAATATAGTAATCTAGGAAATGTGAGAAAAGCAATTGAATATTACGAACAGGCACTGAAAATTTCTAAAGAAATCGGCGACAGGCGCGGAGAAGGTGCAGACCTTGGAAATCTGGGCTTAGCATACAGTCATCTGGGAGAGCCCAGAAAAGCAATTGAATATTACGAACAGGCACTGAAAATTTCTAAAGAAATCGGCGACAGGCGCGGAGAAGGAAATCGCCTCGGAAATCTGGGCTTAGCATACAGTGATCTGGGAGAGCCCAGAAAAGCAATTGAATATTACGAACAGGCACTGAAAATTTCTAAAGAAATCGGCGACAGGCGCGGAGAAGGTGCAGACCTTGGAAATCTGGGCTTAGCATACAGTCATCTGGGAGAGCCCAGAAAAGCAATTGAATATTACGAACAGGCACTGAAAATTTCTAAAGAAATCGGCGACAGGCGCGGAGAAGGAAATCGCCTCGGAAATCTGGGCTTAGCATACAGTCATCTGGGCGAGCCCAGAAAAGCAATTGAATATTACGAACAGGCACTGAAAATTTCTAAAGAAATCGGCGACAGGCGCGGAGAAGGTGCAGACCTCGGAAATCTGGGCAACGCATACAGTCATCTGGGAGAGCCCAGAAAAGCAATTGAATATTACGAACAGGCACTGAAAATTTCTAAAGAAATCGGCGACAGGCGCGGAGAAGGAAATCACCTCGGAAATCTGGGCTTAGCATACAGTCATCTGGGAGAGCCCAGAAAAGCAATTGAATATTACGAACAGGCACTGAAAATTTCTAAAGAAATCGGCGACAGGCGCGGAGAAGGAAATCACCTCGGAAATCTGGGCAACGCATACAGTCATCTGGGAGAGCCCAGAAAAGCGGTTAAGTTTTTGAAACAATCCCTGGCTATAGGAAAGGCAATTGAAGATCCAAGGATAATTGGCTTTTGCGAGCAGAAATTGAAGGAACTTGAAGGGTCTAACGACTGATTTTTATCTTTTTTTCAATTTCAGGGGAAAAGCCGTTTGCTTCGCAAACGGGGGCTGCTGCCGGGGAAAAGACCAGGTTGGAAACCCGGCTATTAGTTAAGCGAACAAAAAAGGTCGCTAATAAAACCAGGGATTTACAGGGAAAATCCGGGTTCCTGCTTCAGATCATTCTGTTCAGGCTTCAAAGCCAAACCCAAAACCAATAAGCTATTAAGTAAACAACCCCAAACTTTACCTGCAATTTTTACCGGATTTAAAATTCTTAACAATCATATTTTTGCTCAGCTTTTAAAGGTGGAACTATGCCTCACATAATGGAGTTACTGGGAAAAACAAGAGTCGTCGTAAAAGACGGGAAAGTCGTGGAAGTCGGAGAGCCGGAAGTCGATTGGTGCCCCCTTTTTGCCAAGATTCGCGGGATCCAGAAGATCACCGGCGAGGAAGCAAAGAAGAACATGGAGTTCAGGATAAAGGACTTCGGGATGTTCACCGACAAGCGCAAGCTGGAGCTTGAGGACTTTGTAGGGTTCGGAGCCTCCGAAGTCATGATGACCGGGCTTAGCAGAGGCTTGCTTGACACAACCGTGACCGCCTGCGACGGCGCAGGGACCGTGATTTCCAACAACCCCACCCTTGTCCAGGGCATGGGAGGCAGGATGTCCGGCCTTGTCGAGACCGAGCCAATCGACGGTATCATAAACGGTATCCAAGAACGCGGCGGAATCGTGCTCGACCCCTCGACTGCCGTAATGGACCCTGTTGCAGGAGTGAAAAAGGCAGCTGAGCTTGGCTACAAGAAGATTGCAGTAACCGTTGCCTTTGCCGATACCGCTAAAAAATGCAGGGAACTCGAAGCCGAACTCGGGCTTGACCTTGTGGTTATCGCCGTACACGTAACCGGACTTGACAGGGAAGAAGCCCAGGCTCTTGTTGAAAACTCGGACATCGCAACCAGCTGCGCCTCAAAACCCGTCAGGGACCTCGTAAAGCCCCTCGCGCAGGTAGGGACTGCCGTTCCGCTTTTTGCCCTTACCCAGAAGGGGAAGGAGCTTGTGATAGAAAGAGCAAAAGATATCAAAACCCCGCTCCTGATCAATACGATGGCTCTTCCGGTGCTGCCGGAGCACAAGCAGCCCAGGGACCTGATTTAAGGCGGCAATAAGGCCGTCGTTACTTTTTTTCTTTTTGTTTCTTTTTTACTTTTTTCCTTTATTTTTCATTTTCTTTTCCTTCATTTCCCTTTTTTTCCTCCATTTTCCCTAATTTTTCCTTCATTTTTCCTTCATTTTTCCTTCATTTTTCCCTCTTTTTTCCTTCATTTTTCCTTCATTTTTCCCTCTTTTTTCCTTCATTTTTCCCTTTTCTATTTCCAGCCACCTTTACTCATTTCTTCAGATTCTAACTTCATTTTGTCAACAAAAAAATAGTTTCAACATCAAGCGGTAAATCTGGAAAACCCTGAAAAGGTATTAAAATGACTTTAAAAGTCTTTGCAGTGCACTGAAATATACTAACTACATTTCAATGCCGATTAAGTATATATTAATAACCAACCAATAGGAGATTGTGGTATGATTTCTCCGGAGAAAATCAAGCTGCAAAGAAGCAAACAGGCCGGAAACTGAAGTAAAAGGCAAAACCAGAGGAAAAAGAAATGGCTGTAAAAGATGAAATTCACGGACAGATCGTTGCAGGTCTTAAGGATGCAAAGTTTCCCATAAACACACCCGGAGAATTGCTTGCTGCTTTCCCTGCGGGAGCAGACACCACATGCAAAGCCGGGGATATTGAAGTTACTGCGGGAGAAGCAGGCAAATTGCTCACTGAAGCGGATTTCCCGTTCAAGGATGCAAAACAGGTTGCAGACACAATAGTCGGAAGGGCGGGGCTTTAAGTCCTGCATTCTTTTATCTCAATTTTTAACTGTTCACTCCTCATTGTTCACGACTAATTACCCGGAGCACTGTCTAAAGCAACAGTATGGAGCAAAAACAAATTCGAAACCAGGGGAAAAATTTGGAAATAGGTAAAAAAATTTGAAAAATGTTGAAAAAACAAATTTAAAAATCGATCAGAAAAATAGGTTAAACAGTTAAAAGGAAGAAGCTAAGAATAGTTACTGCCAGGACATCTTATCAAGCATCTTGGTTAAGTTACTTGCCTCATCAAAGGATAATTCAGGCCAGCTCTTCCCGCATTCATTGCAATACTGACTAATTTTTTTATGTCTATCCATATACCTGAGAGACTTTATTACTAAATTTTTTTGCCTAACAGTCATTGAAGAATCCATCAGTTCCATAAAACACTCCTTGAATAATATATTCATTTTTCAGTAGTCTGCAGTCGATCAAAAAACAGAAAGCACTAAAAACCTTATACTCTTTGCTTGTTATATATATGGGCTTCATACTATATATATACATGTATTGCAATGATCTACATATTAGATAAAAATATCAATATATAGTCATGTATATATATAGTTTGAACAAATACAACTTTATTCAGTACCTACAGGTGTGTCTATTATGCCTCATATAATGGAATTATTGGGGAAAGCCAGGGTAGTCGTAAAAGACGGAAAGGTCGTAGAAGTTGGGCCTCCGGAAGTAGAATGGTGCCCCCTCTTTGACAAGCTGAGGGGAATCCGAAAGATTACTGCCGAAGAAGTCAGGAAAAACATCGAATTCAGGATCAGTGACTTTGGACTGTTCACCGACAAACGCCAGCTCCTCGAACTTGACACCTATGTGGCTTTCGGAGCCTCCGAAGTAATGATGAGCGGCCTTCGTCGAGGCTTCCTTGAAACAACCGTAACCGCCTGCGACGGCGCAGGGACCGTGATCTCCGGTAACCCTCCCCTTGTCCAGGGGATCGGAGGCAGGATGTCCGGCCTGATCGAAACCGAACCCATTGCCAAAACCATCAAAGGAATACGGGAAAACGGCGGGACTGTGCTCGACCCCTCAGGTGCAGCCATCGACCCTGCAGGCGGGGTAAGGAAAGCCGCTGAAATGGGGTACAAAAGGATCGCAGTAACTATAGCAGACGCAAAAACCGCCAAAAACTGCAGGGAAATAGAAGCCGAACTCGGGCTTGACCTGATCGTGATTGCAGTCCATGTAACAGGGGTCAGCCGGGAAGAAGCCAGGGAGCTTCTGGAAAACTCGGATATCGTAATAAGCTGCGCTTCCAAACATATCAGGGAGCTTGCAAAGCCGCTTGTCCAGGTGGCAGTTGCGATTCCGCTTTTCGCTCTCACTCAGAAAGGAAAGGAGCTTGTGATTGAGAGGGCAAAGGATATCGAAAGGCCGGTTTTGATTAATACTATGGAGCTGCCGGTTGTGCCGGGGGAGAAGCAGCCGAAGGGATTGGTTTAAAGCGGGTTTAGGAGCGTTTTCCATTCATTTTCCCTTTTTGTGTATTTTTGAAGGGGAACAAGGCTTAGGGTATGAATTATAGGATTTTTTGTGGATTGAAAAGCTGAACCCCAAATTTTTGAGTGTTTTGGACTCTAATCAAGTAACGAAAGTAGACACCATTTCGGTCATCCCGGAAAAACTAAAACCGAAATCGCTAAAACCACCGCCGGTAAATGCATCTTTTCTCACTTCGCCTGCCTCCCAGCCAACAAACCAAACTGATCGAATTCGAGAAGCTGGCTGCGGGGTTTTCTGAAGTTTCGGATCGAAGAGAGAAGGCGGGAAAAATTCTATTTTTCACGAAGAATATGGTTGTTTCGATGAAGTGCACGCAAGCGCCCTGAAACAGCTAAAAAATAGAAAAAAAGATTTAAAAATGATCTTTTCTCAAAATCTCTTCTCAAATCATTTCCAGGTAGGCCTTTACTCTTCGACCTGTCCTCCATTGCTGAAGAACATTTTGTCACCGTTGTCCCCGGAGTAGACGATAAGCTGACCGTTCTCCATTGCTACTGACTTCACATTGAACAGCAGCGTTACATACTGGTCATACAATGAATCGGGTCCGCATGCGGCAAGAGTCATCGGGCCTGGCCCTAATGTCAGGGTGTTTCCTTCCAGGGTGTAGCTTCCACTGCCCCGGTTGCAGTCGGCTTTGATGGAATATGTGCCGTCCGGAAAGAGAGAAAGAGTGTAGTTTTCAGGGTCAGGGACCACTGATTGAGCGACTGGATCGGTTTCAAGAAGTCCTGTCCACTGCCATTCGATGCTGGTAATGTCATCAACCGAAATGATTTCAGGCTCAGAAGGGGTGATTTCGGCAGGCTCAAGTGGAGTTTCTTCCTGCTCAGTACTGCCAGGTGAAAAGGCACTCAAGGTTATAATTCCGACAGTGAGGAGTAATACAAGATAAATAGACATGTTTTTCAAATTCATCATAGACCTCTTTGGATTGACGAGCTAATGAAAAGCATTGTTTCAATATAACTTTTGTTTAAGCTACGATTTGATTTGCAGTCATGCGACTCTGTTTTTGGATCGGAAGGAGAAAACACTTCACGACCTGTTCGAAGAAGAATTCATGTCGTTCTGGCCAGGTTCACGCAAGAGCCCCAAAACCGCCAAAAAATAATAAATAAGATTTGGAAGTTAAAAGTTGAAAATTATCATTAGCCGGATCAGACATCACAGGGCAGCAGAATATTTAAAAAAATATAATATTCGAGTAATGTACCAGAACCGTTATTAAAACTCATTCCCCCTATTATGACAGGGGAAAAGTGGGACTGAACTTTCACGGAAATCAGGATGAGGTATTAAATCGAGCCTTATAAGCTGCGAGACCTCATGGGGATCCAATACATCAACAGCATAATAATCAGAAAGAATAATCAGAAAGATAATTGGGGAAATTTCTGATTTTAGCCTGATAATTTTAGATGAAATGCGAAACTGAGTTTTAAGGAGGGACAAAGCACCAGAGGCTCCAAAATCCCTACTTTTCTACACCATAGATAGGAAAAATTAGTGGAATAAAATTCTGGAGGTTGAAGGTTGAAAAAAACACTTACAAAAAGTATGGCATCTTGTGTAATACTTATCCTTATCGGGTCGGTGGTTGCGCTTGCTCCGGGATCGGAAACAGGATTTGAAAATGTAACAGAAACAGGATTTGAAAACGTAACGGAAACAGGATCTGAAAATGTAACTGACGGAGGATAGGATTCCTAGCCAATAGATACAGGATCCGATAACGTAACCGAAGAATATGATCCTGAAATAAATCCTGAGAGCTTCGTCGAAGGAGTTGACAATCCTTACTTCCCGCTGGTCCCGGGTACAACTTTCGTTTATGAAGGAGAAAGCGAGGAGGAAGGCACGACCATCCTGAATGAGGTTTTTGTTACCAACGAAACCAAGGAGGTAATGGGAGTTACCACCACCGTTGTCCAGGATACTGAATACGAAGACGGGGAGCTGGTTGAGGAAACCTTTGACTGGTACGCCCAGGACGAAGCCGGAAACGTCTGGTATTTCGGAGAAAACTCCATCGAATATGAGGACGGAGAGCCTGTCAGTACCGAAGGTTCCTGGGAAGCCGGAGTAAACGGCGCAAAGCCCGGAATCATAATGTTGGGAAACCCCAAAGTCGGGGACATTTACTACCAGGAATTTTCACCGGGCGAGGCTGAAGACCAGGCCGAAGTGCTCTCATTGAGTGAAACGATCACGGTTGCCTATGGTTCCTTTGAAAACTGCTTGAAGACAAGGGAATTTACCACGCTCGAACCCGGCGAAGAGGAAAACAAGTACTATGCCTCAGGCATCGGTCTGCTTCTTGAAGAAGAAGTGGAAGGAGGAGATGAGAGACTGGAACTCGTGGAAATTACTACTGAATAAAAGGGGAGGATAAAACCGGTTCCTCCTAATTTATTTTTTGCAAGTTACTGTTTACAATCTACAGTCTGCAATATACTTCTTACAAAATGTTCATTTATTATAGGCCATTTGCCTCTTATAACCTGGGGGTAGCTTTGATGTACAAAACCAGACAATACATAATAATGGGGTTCTTTCCGGACATGAGGTTTATTTTCAAATCCGGGACAGGCATCCAATTTTCTTGTGTTGATATTCTTTTCACTTACCATGTTAACGAAAGATCAGGGTGAAGATGGAATTTGAACCTGAACCAAGAAAAAAGCTTTACGAACTGATAAGAGATTCCCCGGGAATTCATCTAAGGGAGCTCGAAAGGCGGCTGGATCTGGTAGTGGGCAGCTTGCAGTACCACCTTCACTATCTCGAAAAGAATAACCTGATTTCGCATTTTAAAGATGAGGAATACGTCCGATATTTCGTAAATAAAAGGATTCCCGAAAAGCGTGAGAGGGAAATGATCTATTTTTTAAGGAGGAAAGGCTGCAGGCATATCCTGATAAACCTGCTCCAGAGCCCCGACACGAACAATAAGGAACTGTCTACCGCAGTCGGGCTCTCCCCCTCAACTGTTTCATGGCACCTCAATAAGATGGTAAAGTCCGGTATCATTGAAAAGGACAGAACAGGGCAAAGATGTAATCTCAAAATTGTAGACCCGGACCTTACTGCCAGGCTGCTTATATCCTACAAAGACTGTTTTCCCGATAGGCTTCTTGAAAACTTCATCGAAATGTGGAATTTTGGGGACAGTAAAAAGTGAGCTTAAGAAAAAGTGAGCTTATTTGATCATTTGATAACTTGATCATTCGATATAACTTATAAGATATAAAAAATAAGAATTGAAAAACAGAGGCCGAATAAAATTCCTTCGGAACTGAGTTTGAATCTCAGATTCCAGAGGCTTATCCGGATTGATTTTCTCCGAAGTTAAATCCTGTTACTCAGTGGTAATTTCTACAAGTTCCAGTCTTTCATCTCCACCTTCAACTTCCTCTTCAAGAAGCAGACCGACGCCTGAGGCATAGTACTTGTTCTCTTCCTGGCCAGGTTCAAGGGGGTTCCATTCCCTTGTCTTCAGGCAGTCTTCGAAAGAGCCGTAGGCAACAGTGACCGATTCATTTAAAAAGACAACTTCAGCCTGGTCTTCGGCTTCACCCTGGTAGAACTCCTGGTAGTAAATATCTCCCACCTGTGGGTCTCCCGGCATTATTATCCCTGGCTGGGCCCCGTCTACTCCGGCTTCCCAGGAACCGGCGGTGCTTACGACTTCACCTTCATCGTATTCTTTGGACTCCTCACCGAAGTACCAGACATTCCCATCTTTATCCTGGGCGAACCAGTCAGAGGTCTCTTCTTCCAGCTCATCGTCCTCGTATTCCGATTCCCTGACAACGATGGTGGTTACTCCCATCACATCCCTGGTTTCATCAGTGACGTAAATCTCGGTTCTTAAAGGATCACCTTCATCGCTTTCCCCTTCATAGAAGAAAGTTGTGCCCGGGACCAGCGGAAAATAGGGGTTATCAATTTCTTCGACGAAGTCCTCGGGGTTTATGACAGGGCTGTATTCCCCTTCCACTCCCACGGCTTCTTCAGGGACTTCCTCTTCTACTACTTCCTCTTCTACTACTTCCTCTTCTACTACTTCCTCTTCTACTACTTCCTCTTCTACTACTTCCTCTTCTACTACTTCCTCTTCTACTACTTCCTCTTCTTCTACCACTTCTTCTTCTACCACTTCTTCTTCTTCCCCTTCTTCAGGGACTTCCTCCTCAACTCCTTCCTCAACACCTTCTTCCGAAGGTTCTTCAGCACAACCGGAAGCAAATAACATTGCCGCAATGAGTAACGCAGCCACAAGAATACCCCGTTTCTTCATAACCTTCCCCCAATTGTTTAAGATAAGAATGGGTGCACATATATGCACACGTGTGGGAAAATATACAACGGTAAACTTACTTTCCCGATAAATACACTCCCCGATTATGTTTTATAAACTATTGGTATATAAAGATATTAATTCCAGGTACATTTTATTAAACTGATAGTGGGAGTTAAAATGAAGGTTGGAAGGCTTTTTTAAGCTTTTCGAGCCTCAAAAGGATTCAGGCTGCTTTGGCAAGGTTCACGGCGGTGGCTGCCCAAAGCCATCTGAGACCTTCCGATATCGCAAAAAAATGAAAAAGAGAAAGTAAAATAAAAAGCAGAAGATGAGATTGAACTTCACCCGGGCTCCGGATTCTTAAGTTTCAGATCCCTTCAATCACTCCCCCATTGGTAAAGATCATCCTGTTGTCTTCACTCCCGGAATAAAGGATGAGCTGGCCGTTTTCCATTTCCACTGAATTTACGTCGGAGAGCAGCGTAACATATTGATCATACAATGATAAGGGTCCGCATTCGGCAAGCGTCATCGGGCCTGCCCCCAGTGTAAGAGAGTTTCCTTCAAGCGTATAGCTTCCTCCGCCACGGTTGCAGTCGGCTTTGATGGAATACGTACCATGCCTGGAAAAAACAATAGTGTAGTCCTCAGGGTTCGACACTTCTGTTTTGCCTGAGATCCCCGGCTCCTGAAGCTCGATCCACTGCCACTCGATGTCAGTAATTTCCTCAGCCAGAGTTGCTTCAACCTCTTCCTGTTCGTCCCCTTCTTTTTCGCTTCCTTCTTGCTCTGCCTCATCTATTCCAGGCTCTTCCATTTCAGGTTCTTCCATTCCGGCTTCTTCTTGCTCTATCTCTACCTGCTCAACCTCTTCTTCCTCAACCTCTTCTTCCTCAACCGCTGCCTGATCGGCATCTTCAGGAATAGTTTCGGCAGGGGCTTCCTGCTCTGCACAGCCCAGCGAAAAAACAGCCGCAGCCATAAGCCCGATGGTAAGAAGTAAAACAAGACCTACGGATGTATTTTTGAGTTTCATAACAATACCCCCATCTGGATAATAGTATGAAACTCGTTAACTTAATATCCTTTTGATTGGGCAAAATTTTGCTGTACTGTTGTCCGAATCTGTTTTCAAAAACCAGACGGGGGATTCTTTGCAGATTTTTTCAGGCACTGGAAGGCGTGATCCTGCACACAAATCCTGCACACAAATACCCATGCTTGATTCTCAAAACCCTCCCTCCGGGCAGGCAGGAGTAAACGGATTTACTTTTCTGACTCTTTCCCTTCCGGTTTTGCCTTCCCCACCTTTTCCAGCCTGTGAGCAACGATCTGCTTTCCAATTACAGTGGCAAAACCGGAGAGGATTCCCAGCCCGCAAAAGATGTAGACCATTGTGAAAACTTTTCCCGGATCCGTTTGAGGGGAAAAGTCTCCATATCCCACGGTTGTCAGGGTTATTACCGAAAAATAGAATGAGTCAAGCCAGGTCCAGCCCTCGATGTTGTGGTAAAAGAAAGTACCCAGAATAAGAATTAGCCCTACTATAACTAAAAGGGTCTGCAATTCCTCATTTTTAAGCTGGTTTTTTAAGGTCTTGAGAAACAACAGTAAAGTGATGAAAATAGATAACATTAATCCTGCCCCCCTTTAAGAATATAATAACAAAAGGTTAAAAATATACCTTCTATGGCAGCTTACCCGAAAATGCCGATCAGCAAAAGGGGGAAGAAACAAAAGGGCAAAGAATCAAAAAGGCAAAGAATCAAAAAGGGAGGAAGAAGCTCGATGAACCCTTCTTTATCTTTGTTCTCTTCTCTGTTCTCTTCTCTCTCTCCTCTTCTCAATGTGTTCCACCCTCTTGTTCACAATATGCTCCCCGATAACATCAACAAACCCGAACAGAATTCCCAGCCCTACAAAGATATAAATCATCGTAAAAATTTTACCCACATCCGTTTGCGGAGAAAAGTCTCCGTACCCCACAGTCGTCAGTGTGATTACTGAAAAATACAAAGAGTCAAGCCAGCTCCAACCCTCGACGTTGTGGAATACATAAGTCCCGAGAATAAGGACAAAAGCCACGGAAGATAAGAGGGCACGAGTCTCCGGTTTTTTAATCAGTTCGTATAACGATCTCAGAAACATCACAAATGTGATTAAGTAAGGGAGCATGGTTTCTTTCTCCTTAGCTTTGAAGTCAGGTACAAATTCTCATCAACTCCGAATCTTCATCAACTCGTTATAATAATAACTGACAACGTATCTCAAACAGAAGACATTATCTTCTCAAAACTGCGGGTTTTCCAGCCCGTCCCATTTCCTGAAACTCCTTCCGAGCAGGGAAACGGCCACAGGTACGAGCGCCAGGTCTGCAAGCAGATAGTAGGGTCCCAAAATCGACAAAACGATGTTGAGGATCAGGACCGGGACTATTGAGAGGGCATAGAGTGCAAAGGTCTTTCCATTGTAGAGGTTCACCGAAGGGTAAAGCCCTGTCAGGTAGACAAGCACCGTGACCATGTAGAAGGATATGGAGAGGAAGACCAGCAAAGAGGGGACAAGAGTGTAAGGTGCCGTCCTCAAGCCGAGGCCGAAGAGGAAAACGAAGGGGACGACATTCAAGAAGGCATAGCTGTCGAGTTTGCTCTTTATCACGTCCGAGACCTTCAGGGGGAGGAAAGCGTAGGATGAAAACAGGTCGAATTCCGTAAGCCAGTTGTACATCGAGGAAGAAAGCACCCCCAGGACCAGGGAGAAGAGGAGCAGGGAGTCGAGAGCCGGGATCACGTTTCCAAGGGCAGAAAGCAGCACCCAGACCAGTGTGGCCGGGAGCAGGAAGGAGAATATGATTTTCCCGAGCCCGCCTTCACTTCTTTTCAGGTCAAGGAAGTCCTTTGCAACAAAAGCCGCATAGCGGTAAGAGCCAAAGCGGGAGGAAAGCCCGGAAAAGGAGTTGGAAAAACTCTTCTGCACCTGGGGATAGTCCACTTTCAGGAAGATAAGGGAAAGAGCGGAAGGGACGAGTACAAGGAAAGCCGAGACCAGAAGCTGCCGGGTTTGGGAAGGAACAAGGTAAAAGGCAAGTGCCGGAAGGGCGTACAGGGTTTCCCCATTGAAGTTTCCGGAGGCAAAAAGCAGGGCAGGAAATGCCAGCAATAAACCGGCAAGCACTGCTTTTCCCGAATGGGCATAGACCGTGGAAAGGAAAAACACAACTGAAAGCCCGATCATGAAGGAAAGGGAAAGCGTGAGGGTGAGAAGCGGGATTTTGAAACTTTCGGCAGCCGAAGGAAGCACGAATTTTACCGCCAGGGCAAAACCTGCAACGAAAGGCAGGACGTAGAGGAAAAAATAGTACACAACATCTTTTACAAGGAAGTTCAGGAAAACGACCCTCTCGGAAACCGGAAGCGTCCTTGAAGAATATGTAATCAGGCTTGCCTGCCCGAAGCGCCGGTTCATGAACTCTCTTCCCATGAGCCCGAAAGCGCCCACCATGCCGCCTACCAGCAGGAATAAATAGTGCATCCCGAGAGCGATTCCCTTATCCGTAACGATTACCCTGAAAACCGGGAGGACCAGGCTCACAAAGAACGTGAAGAGGAAGATGAATACCGGAAAGAGGGCAAAGCCGCTGTGCCCGAAGAGGCTGGAGTGCATCCGCCACTCTTCTTTCATCATGCTTTTGAAAATGTCAAGCATAGGCGATCATTCTCATGCAATTATTTCTGTTTCATCCGTTTCTGCCTGATTTATTTTGGACAGGTTCCCGTGATTCCCGTGAATTCCGGCGCCAGTGCCGGTGTTCAGCTGGCTTTCCCCGGGCTTTCCCACCAGTTTCAGGAAGAAATCTTCAAGGTTCCGGTCATCCAGTTCGGGGCTGTCCATGCGCCCGCTATGGACGAGTTTGCCTTTATAGATGATCCCGATACTGCTGCAGATTTCCTTTGCGATTTCCAGGATATGGGTGGAGATGAAAACCGTGCCTCCGTTTTTCACGTAACCCCGGAGGAAATCCTTTACTTTCCGCTGCATAACCGGGTCCAGGTTGATCAGGGGCTCGTCGATGATTGCAAGTTCCGGCTCGTGCAGGAAAGCCTGGGCAAACATCAGTTTCTGGCGGGTACCCCGGGAAAGGTCTTTGCAGAGCACGTTTTTCTGCTCTCCGAAATCGAAAAACTCGAACCAGCGCTCACAGGCTTCCTCGTATCCTTCCAGCTTTCTGATTTTTGCAACGAAATACAGGTACTCTTCAGCAGTCAGGAAACTGGGCGGGGTTTCCTGTTCAGGGATTACCCCCACAAGCTCCCGGACCTTCAGAGGAGCTTCCAGGACGTCCACCCCGTGTACCCTCAGGGAACCGGAATCCGGTTTTATCTGACCCGTGAGCATTTTTATCATGGTGGTTTTCCCGGAGCCGTTTGGGCCCAGGAGCCCGAAAAGTTCCCCTTTTTTAACGGAGAGGTCCACGCTGTCCACTGCTTTTATTTTCCCATAAGATTTTGAGAGACCTTTTACCTCAATCATAATCCCTGGCTCCTGCAAGTCTTGCTAGTCTTTCTTCATTATCGGGGTAAACCCTGCAAGCCTTTATTCTGCAAATTTTTGTTCTGCAAACCGTTATTCTGCAAACCGTTATTCTGCAAGTCTTTATTCCGCAAACCTTTATTCTGAAAGCCTTTATTCTTCAAGCCGTAATTCCTCGTCAGGATAAATTTTAATCAGTGCTTTGTAAGACTCGGTAATTATTATCTTGTATATGATGAAAATCGGAATTGCAAATACCATCCCCAGGGGGCCGAGCAGCTTGGAAGCGGCCAGGGTCAGGACCACACTCAGGAGGGGGTTGATGTTTACCTTTTCGGAGATCATGAAGGGGATAAGGTAGAAGTTGTCCACAAGCTGGGCAGCTAAAACCGTGCCTGCTACCAGGATAGCTGTTTCCGGGCTGGTCAGGTAGCCCACAATTATGGGAGGAATCGCCCCTATTATCGGGCCGATGTAGGGGATGATGTTCAGGAAACCTGCCAGGACTCCCAGGAAAAACCAGCCGTCAACTCCTGCAAGATAAAAACCTATGCAGCAGATCAGGCCCACAACAGAACTTTCGATCATCTTTGCGCTGAAGAAATCTTCAAGCTCTCTTCCCATGTCCTTTAAACCCCTATCGATAATCTCGGCATGTTTCGGAGGAGCATATTCGCCGATGTAGCTGGCAAGCTTATTCCGGTGCCTGAAATACATGCTGAACATCAAGGGAATTATGAGGGCTCCTGCAAAGAGATAATATGAAATTTTTGATATGATTCCGGTAAATTCGGTAAAGATGGCGTTGCCTACTTCCTGCAGGTCGCCGGGTTTGATAACTCCGGAATTCGTTAGCTTTGTAAACCTCGATTCGCTCCCGAAAAGCGCGGAAGCCCCGCCCGTAAAGTCCTGCTGCACTTTTGCAGCTTCGGCAAGCAGGGCGGCTATCTCGTCCATCTGGCTGCTGATGAGAACCACAACAGCAAACAGGGAAAGAAGGATCAGGGAAAAACCTATAGCCTTCCGGTTCAGGTTCGGGAACCTGTCCATTACCCTGTTGAAGCCGGAGAGTAATTTTTCACTGATCAGGAGCAGGATAGCCCCGAGAATAAGGACTATGAAAATGTCCTGGAAATAAAACAGGACCGCAAAAAAACCTGAAAAAACTACGGAGATTGCAAACAGAAACCTCCATACGTACCTGTTAGCGCTAAGTGCCATTTTTCCCGCCCGTCTCCTATTATTTAGTCTCTTCCTGTTAGTACATCTCTTTTTAATTTTTCACATTCTCTGTATAAACTTCTAAACTATATATAAACGTATAGCCTGAGGAGTTAAAGGTCCGTTTAATTCCGGATTGCTTCGTAATCACAAACCCGCTTTGAATTGTTCATGTAGTACATAAATAATTCTTCTCCCCATTTCAAAGCTCCAGGTTCCTGACAGAGCAGGTATTGATTTGTCAGTACCCCGTTTTTCCCGTAAAGCACAACCGAAAGAAGGTCATCGGTCAGCAGGACTGCCGCAGGAAGTCTGGTCCCTGTATATACAAAAATGTCCCGGTTTTCCCGGTCCAGGAGTTTGCCTGTTTCTTTTCTGTACCCCTTGAAAAGGGTCCCGAAAAGGGAGTTTTTCAGCTCAGGGGAATTTTTGTCTTCAAGCAGTTCCTCCTGCATGTCTTTAAAAGCGGCTTCACTGATTATGATCCCGGTCTCGATCTTTCTTTCCAGGAGTTCGGAATAAAAAAACGGAAGTTCGGAGTAAAAGGCTGAAAAAAAGAGCCTGACCCGGCCTGAAGCCAGGATGCTGTTCAGTACCCTGTTCTGGAGCAGGATACTTTCGTTTTTGAGAGGGATAACCCGGCACCGCTCCAGTTCATGGATTCTTTCTCTCAGGAAAGGGGGAAGGGAACTGAGCTCATGTTCCTTCCAGTAATCCATATTCTCTTCGTAAAGCTCCAGAGTCCCGAGCAGGTGCTTCATGTTTGCAACCACTACGGGACCCATGCCAGAAAGCCTGTACATATCGCCTTCCTTTTCGACCAGCCCGGTTTTCAGGAGCTGCTTAATCTGCGGGATCATGGATTTCCAGGGAAAATCGAAAGCTTCCTTAATTTCCCCGGAACTTTTCGGGCCATCGGCAAGGAACAACAGCAGGTTCTTTCTTTTTTCCGAAAAGAATAGGGTGTCCAGTAGCTTTGATTTCATACTCTTTTCCTCTCCAAATCCTTCGATTATTCAAACACTTATCAGACATTTATCAGACACTTACAGGTTCAGAATAGCTGTTTTTCCTTAGAATCTTCGCAAAAATTTCCGTAGCCTTTCCCCGGTGGGTGTCCATCAGGATAATCAGGGGCGGGAAGATCACGAAGGTCACAAGCATTGCCAGGAGGACGTCAATAACCGTGACCAGCCCGAAACTGCTGATCATCGGGAACGGGGAGGCTATCAGGGCTGAAAACCCAAACACGGTTGTGGCCCCTGATGCAATAAGGGCTGTTCCGGTGGTAGACACTGCCTGGTAGATTGCGTCCACAGGATCCATTCCGGCATTCTTTTCCTCAAAATAACGTTCCATCATCAGAATCGAATACTCGGACCCGACCCCAAGGATCAGGGCACCCATGACCGCAGTCATCGGGTTATACGCAATACCCATGCCCGCCATGACCAGGCCTGACCAGCCAATCACGATTATCATGGGGATAATGGGGGAGAGGGCCTTTACGAGGTCCCTGTAAACCACCAGAAGGCCCATCAGTACCAGGAAAACCCCAAGCAGGGTCATCTGGCTCCGGCCATTTGTAAGCCCGTCAATCATATCAATGATAACCACGGAATCCCCCGTGATCGTAACAGTGACCCCGGGAGGCGGCTGCATCCATCCAATATCTTCCTTGACAATCTCCCGTAATTCCTCGATTCCCGTAATTTCAAGGTCGGCCATTGCAGTCCCTATGTCCAGGTCAATGTGGAGCAACTGCCCGCCCTCGAGATATATTTCCTTCTGACTTTCGGGAATCTCCTCATATATTGCCTGTATTTCCTCTGAAGTTCCGGGAATTGTCCCGCCATTTCTTTCCTTTACCAGGTCCACGATACTTGTGGCGCTGTAGATGTGCGACCTACTTGCTACTTCATGCAGGGAAAATTCGTCCATCCACTCCAGCAGTTCGGGATCGCTATTATCCTCAACTTTCAGAATGACGTTCAGGTGGTCCCCTGACCCCGGCATGATACTCTGCATATGCTTGAAGTTGATCAGGGAAGGCATATCCTGGGGAATGAAGGTGTTGGTATCGGTCTGGATCGGAATAGAACGGTCGGCATACAGCCCCGCGGAACAGGTCAAAAGCGCTACTACGAGAATTACGGTGGAGTATTTCAGGGTATAGCCAGTCAGTTTTTTCAGGGTTTTTTCAATTGCTCCGGGTTCATGTCCTGCGGAGACGGAGACGGATAAATCCTCCAACCCTTCATCGAAGCCATTTTCCCCTTTTCTGCGCCCCCCCTTCTTAAACATCCCAAACAGGTTTTTCTGAGCTATCCAGTCAAAAGTGTAGAGGGTAACCAGCCCGAAAAAGAGTGAAGAAAGGTAACACATGATTACCCCTATGAGCAGGAGTTTTCCGAAATCCTGGATCATGGGGACGACAGAGGTAAACAGAGAAACAAAACCAAGGGCCGTCATTGTTAGGGCAATCAGGACGGCGGGTGCGGTGTGCTTGACCGTATAAACAAGGGCCTGAGCCGAATTTTTGCCTCCTCGGATTTCCTCTTCCATCCTGTTGTGGAACTGGATAGCATAGTCAATCCCGATCCCTATCAGCACCGGGAATGCGGACATGGAAACCATTGTCATGGGCACCCCTGCATATCCCATAAACCCGAAAGTGAAGACTATCCCCAGCAGGACAACGGGGAGCGGGAGCAGTCCCCACCTGACATGCCTGAATACAAGAAAAAGGACGATTACCATCAAAATCCCAGCAATCCCGAGCAGTACGCCCATACTCTTTCCCATTTCACTGTTAATGTCAAGCATAAGAGAAGGCCTGCCTGTGATAATCAGGTTATAGCCCGGAGGAAAATCGGCTTCTTTTGAGGCGATTTCCACATTATTGATAATGTCTTCCTGCTCCTGGTCCGTGCTGCTTCCTTCGATCCCGATAGCTATGAGCATATGGGTATCATCAAGCACGAGTGACTCGAAATATTCAGGATAGCTATCTATCATCTCCCAGACTTCCGGATCAGAATCGGGAATTCTGGACCTCCCGGTTTTTGCATAATTAATTTGCTTCATGACGGAAGCAGGGCTTGAGACCGTAGTAACCCCGGGGATATTCTCTACCTGATGCTCCAGCCTATCGGCGGCCTTCATAAGGTCCACTGTTTCAACATCGTTTCCTTCCACCATCACAACAATGCTTTCCGTACTGAAGGTGTTCAGGAAAAGGTGGTCATAGTCCTTGTACAGCTGCGAATCCTTTGACACCTGGGTATCGGTCCCGGACGCCATTTCGATGTATTGGGCTCCCTGGAAAGAGAGCAGGACCAGCATAAACACAACCGCAAGTATGATTGCACGGTTGCTCTGGATAAAAATGCCCAGTTTTTCAAAAACGTTTTTTATATAGAATCCCCCTCTGGAGGCTTTAATTATTATTTAATTTCTTCCGGTTTTCGATTCAGTCAACTTTGATTCAGTCAACCTTAATCAAGTTAGGCCTTCATTCAGTGAATTTTTCCCAAGTTCATTTTGATTCAGTTAATTTTCGTATTATTCGAAAAGTTCCATAGCAACAGCTTTTGAACAATGATTTTGCTGCAAAAAAGCCCCAAACAGATCAAACTGAAATCTGTCTGAAATTCTTTTTAGCACCTTAGTCCGATTTCTGCGGGATTTTCAAAATCCGGAACTTCTCTTTCAAGGCTCAGGGCATTAAGGCTGTAGAAGGTTTCGTTCAGGGAGAGCATAAAGTCGGCCCTGATCCTGGAAATCAGTTTATCGGGACGGAGGCAAACAAAATGGGTCGGTTCTCCTTCAATAATCCGGACATGCCCTTTTTCCGCCATTCCCCTGAGGACCTTGTACACCTTGGGCCTGGGAACTCCGCTTGCTTCATAGATTTCCCTGGCTGTCCCCTCTTTCAAACAGACAAGGGAGGCGTAGATCTTTGCCTCGTTTTCCGTAAAGCCTAGTTTCTGAAGGTTATTGATTAGTTTCAGGGTCATGTTTCTGCTCCGTGAAGGATACTAAACTAAAAACTAAAGTTCGACATCAATTATTTTTATAATTCTTTTTGATTATTTCTGTAGTTTTGTCATGTTTTCGAGGGTTACGGGCTTCGGGTTTACTTTCCGCTTTCCATTGCCGAATCGATTTTCCTCATGACTCGCAACATCGTTTCAAGGCTCTTTTCAAAATCCCTGAAATCCTGCTTATCACCTAAGCTCAGAAGCTCGGCAGCCATCGCCTCGGAGATCTCATTCAGGAGTTCATAGCACCGTTCCCCTTTTTCCGTAAGGGAAATGAGGACTTTTCTGCGGTCTTCAGGATCGTTTTTTCTCAGGACAAACCCTTTTGCTTCCAGAGAATCAACCATTCTCGAAAGGCTGCTCCGGTCCATGCCTACATATGTCCCGATAGTCGAGGGCATGACTTCCTTTACCAGACCAATTATCGTGATAACACCAGGTTGATTTTTGCTAAGCTCCTTGAGTTCGGCATTTTCAGATGCGGCTACTTTTTGAAAAAACTGGTCTTCAAACAATTTACTGTGAAGTGCTCGGAATTCAAGATCCATCAACCTTACTTTCTTAATACATTCGGGGTCCATGTTTCCTCCAGGGATCTATAAGGCTGCAATAAGCCCGTAAGAGACTGATGACTTTGCAGATTCGCAATCCTGCAAAAAGGCTTCAGCAACCACATACCTGGTTCCCTTTCCGGGTATAGCTGAGATTTCAGCAGATGAAATCGCAATAGTTAGTATACAGATGGTCAATAAACTGATAGTTTGTATTTATATTGATGTAAAATCAACTGATGATTTATCATCGAAATGGTACAATACTATTTAAATTTATCCATTAACATAGATATGTCTGAGGATTCAAGAGTATGCCCTGAAAATGGAAAATGTGATCTAAAATTGCAATTTTCTCCGGAAAATATGCACATTTTTCAAAAAAAGAATGTTATTCGATAAGTGCTCCATATTAAGAAGGTTTTTCGAGCAATCTATCAGGGTTCACTTTTGAAATACCGGATCCGGAGTCAGGTCCTGAATATTCAGTCTATGGTTTTCTTCGCAAACAGCTGTTTCGCCATGGCGACCCTCTGTTCAAGGTCCGGCCCCTCAAGGTCCTCTACCACGGCTTCAAGGAGGGTGGGGATCTCAAGGTGCTGGGGGCATTTTTCCAGGCACTCTTCACACTGCACACACTGGGAAGCAAAGCCGGGGTCTCCTCCAAGGGCACCACCCAGACTTGCTGCATACATGAACTTTGCTTCATCGGCATTGCCAGACATGTGCAGGTTGTTGTATGCATCAAAACAGGCAGGAATATTTACCCCTGAAGGACAGGGCATACAGTACCTGCAGCCGGTACAGCCCGCTTTCATGAGTTCGCGGTACTTTTTCTCGGCCTTCTCTACAAGCTGAAGTTCGGTTTCAGTCAGGGAATTCGGGTAGGCTTCACCTGCCACCTCTAGGTTTTCTTCCACATGGGCTTCCTCGTTCATGCCGGAAAGTACGACCGTTACTTCAGGGTGGTTCCAGACCCAGCGAAGGCCCCATTCCGCCGCTGTCCGCTTAACCGGAGCCTCATTCCAGAGATCTTCCACGGCAGGAGGCACGGGGCTTGCGAGTTTTCCTCCGCGCAGGGGTTCCATAATGATTACGCCAAGGCCCTTCGAGGCTGCATATTCCAGGCCTTCGGTCCCTGCCTGGTTCTTTTCGTCCAGGAAGTTGTACTGGATCTGGCAAAAGTCCCAGGCATAAGAGTCAACTATTCGCCTGAAGTCCTCTCCCGAGCCGTGGAAGGAAAAGCCTGCGTTAATAATCCGCCCGTCAGCTTTTGCTTTGTCAAGGAAATCAGCCACACCCAGTTTTTCAACCTTGTCCCAGAGTTCGCCAACGAGGCTGTGGATGAGGTAATAATCAATATGGTCCGTGTTGAGCTTTTCAAGCTGGGCGTTCAGGAATTTATCCATTTCGTCCCGGCTTTCAATCATCCAGGAGGGAAGCTTTGTTGCAAGTTTGACCTTTTCCCGGTAGCCGTCGGCAAGGGCTCTTCCGAGGAATGGCTCGCTCGCACCCATGTGGTAGGGCCAGGCCGTATCGATGTAGTTTACACCGTGGTCGATTGCATAGCGGACCTGCTTCCTGGCTCTTTCTTCGTCGATCGTTCTGTCTTCATTTACGGGAAGGCGCATGCATCCGAAGCCCAGTATTGAGAGTTCGTCCCCGTTCTTTGGCATTTTTCTGTACAGCATTTTTCATTCTCCTTATTTTTGATTGGATTCTGGTTTGATTTTGATTTTGATTTGAATTTTGATTTGAATTTTGATTTGAAGTCTGATTGATCACTTTTCTTTCTTTGAGGTCAGTTGTTTGAAATTAGCTTGTTTACAGGCATTTATGATTGACTGATCACTCCAAAGTTCCGTGAAAAAAATTATTCGGGAGCCAGACCTTTCCAGAGGATCTGAAATCCTTCCTCGATGATTTCATCCATATCCAGCGAGCTTCTGGAGTCCAGAACAAGACTTACCACCGCCCTGCTGGACTGGTAAAAAATCATCATGGCCAGTTCCATTGAATAATTTCCGGTTTTTCCATTCCTGAAGCCTTCCTCCGCCAGAGCGCGGATGGATTCATACTCCTTCATCGCTTCTTCCCTGGTGATTTTTGTGATATAGGGGGATGAACTGAACTGTCCCACAAAAAGGAACTCTTCAGGATTATTAACGCCGCACCTGACGAAATTCGACCACAGCTTCTTCATCCTGGCCTCAAAAGTGGCTTCGGAATCAAGCCCTTCTTTTATACAGATGCTTAACCTGCCCTTAACCTCAAAATAGAGGCTGTTTATCAGGGCTTCCTTGCTTGGGAAGTAGTTGAAAAGGGTCCCTGTGGCTACCCCCGCGTCCTTTGAAATCTGCGCGGTGGACGTGCCGTGAAAACCCCTCTCCGTAAAGAGCTTCAGGGCTGCGTCCATGATTGCGGTTCTTTTGTTCTTAACCTGCCGGTTCATGTTAAACTCTCAACTAAGAAAATTGACTAATCAGTCATTGGTGTTTTCGGTATAAAAGTTTTACTTTTGCTCCCCCAGCTGAGCACAGGTAGCCCCCGACACTCCACTTACTTCTTCTATCATATCCAGGGCTTCCCCGAATGACAGGAATTGCTGCCCGGTCGTGACATGAAAAAGAAAAGAAGATCTCCGGCAATAAGAGCAAGCCCGCCTGCAAAGAAAACATCATGAACACCGAGCAGGTCCACAATCAGCCCCCGAGGAAAAAACTGACCTAGTAATTTTAAACACCCATGATTGTTGCTTCAACAAGAGAGCACGTGTACCAAATTTTGCTTTCTCGCAGTTGCTTCACTCGCCTCAAGGAGTTTACATATTGCATATCTACCCATTCCAGCCTGAGCAGCCCTGCAGACATCGGCTTTCTTAAGCTACAGCTCCAGTTTATGACCCTTCTCCAGCTGCTGAATCTGTTCTTCGCTTCTGGCGGCCAGTTCCCTGAACTGATTGATAGTATCCCGCATTTTGGGCAGAGCTTCCTGCTTATAGGTGCTGATGGAATCCAACGCTTCCATGACATCGGCAAAGGCAGTCTTCAGCGTCTCGACAGAGATATTGGTTTCCATTGACTGTTCCTGGATTTCCGCCCCCTGTTCCTTCAGCATTTGCGAGGTGCTGCCGATGATATTATTAGTGGTCTCATTGAGCATTTGAATCTTCTTCAGGACAATCTTCTGGTTATAAAGAGCGCCGGCAACCATCACTGAGGTCTTCAAAGCGGAAACCGTCACATTTTTGGCTCTTTCTACCCCGCGCATCAGTTCCTTATTATTTCTGATCACAAGCTCTATCGCCATTACGCCCTGCTGATTGACTACGATCATCTGCTGCATATCCATAATCCGCTGCCGCAGTGGAAACAGGACTTCTTCGGTGACAAATTTAATATTTTCCGGGTCTTCATTGCTGGCTCTGGCTGTTTCGATCTGCGTTTCAATGGATTCGTCCATCAGGGTACCAAGCCGGACCTCTTTTATCAGCTTTTTAGTCAAATTGCGCAATGCCTGCTGTTCGATCTCCAGAGTAGTATTATCGTTTTTCAGAATTGTTTTCCCCTTGTCCAGAGAGACAATGATGTCCGCAATCGCCGAATCTGCTTTCTGGTATCTGGCAAAATAGTCCCTTACCGGGTTGAACAGCTTGCCGAAAATGCCGGTCCTGGTGAAATCAATCAGGCTGGGGTCCAGGTCTTTTAATTCCCGGTTCAAATCCATTAGACCTTTTGCCACAACGCCGCCTTCATCGCCGTCTCTGGACAGTTTCCCGACTGTCACCTGCAGCAAAGAATTTTTATCTGCCGAGCTTTTCATCGAGGCAGCCCCGAAAGACTCGATCGACTGGAGGATATGCTTCTTTTTGGCAAATTCATCGATATCCAGAGTCAGAATTTCCGCAACATTTTTCTCCGCTACAGCCTGAAGCTGGGCGACCTCCTCAGATACCGGTTTGACCTGCTCCTCCACCTCACTCTTAATCGCCGCTTCATCGGGCACTTCCATAGTAAAAGCCATCTTAGCCCCTCCCGTATTTACATTTCGGCATTGAACAGGTTGCCCAGCTTATAAACAACGTCATCGGTATCGGCGTTAATGCTGGCAGCCTCATTTATGCTGGAGATAGCCTGCAGGGCCGGAAGATCCGCATTATAGCCAATTGTGTATATAGGTATTCCAAGGTCCTCTACAATGTCTTTAATATCGTTCAGCGAATGGCCTTTATTGGTCTCGCCGTCGCTGAGAACAAAGATAACCGGTCTCAGATCGGGATCTGCATCCCGTTGATCCTCGATCATCTTCATGGCGACAGCAATCGCATCGAAGGTTGCCGTGCTGCCACATGCCTGCAAATCATTAACCGCTCCGACAAACAAGGCTCTCTGGTTCAGATCGAATCTGGAAATCGGCAGATCGATATTGACATCGTTGGAATATGATGCCAGGCCAATCATATTGTCCTCCCCGATGTAGTATTGACCTTTGAGCAATGAATCTTTCAAATTGTTCAGCGGCTCGCCCATCATGCTGCCGGAGACATCGGCCACAAATACTGCGCAAATAGGTTTTTTCTTTTCTTTCCAGAGTTTTTGGGACTGGATGATCACATCGCCGCTGACAGGTCCGGTTTCGGATTGGTATTCATTAAAGCCGTTAAAACCATACTCGGTGGCCAGGATCTGGTACTTTTCCTGCTGGGAGAATTCAACGAATTCGTTCAGGATTTTCATTTTCTCTTCCGATAGGTCGCCGATCGCATACATCGGGCTGTCATGTCTGAACCCAAAGGGTATAAATTCGTAGTACCCGATATCCGGTGTATTCACATAGGTCTGGTATTCCAGGACAAAACCGTCCAAAACACCTGATTTGGCAGATTCCCTCATTTGCAGAGTAGTATAGGCGACCACGGGAATATTGGCCTGGAAGCCCTCAAATCCTGCTTTTGCTTTGTCGCTCAATAAGTTGCTGCTGTCAAAGGTGTATAAAGTTGAGATCAGGAAGTTCAGCCCGGTTGAACTGGCAAAAGGATTGGTGTAGCCCATCGCCAGTTCCTTGTTCGCGACAGCATCGGTAATCGTCCTGGTATTGACTGCCCCGTGTTTGTTTACCAGTTCGTCTTTCTTGGATTTAGTGAGCAGGACCCCGGCCACATTGCCGGCAAGTCTTTCTTCCACTAACTCGGCTTTAACCCCTCTGGAGATGATTAGCTCTCCCCAGAGCTCATTGGACGGCGTATAGGCATCCGGCAAGTACTTCCCGGAAATAATATAATCGGCGGCTTCCCCGGAGGGGATTCCTCTGAGCCTTATCGATACCTGCTTGCCGTCAATCATTATTCCCGCGTCATTGAAGTCCCTGGCCACTTCCGTTAGCCAGCCATCAGCACCGCTGCCAGCTTTTTCTGTTGAGGAGAATATTTCGATGTAGCTGGGTGTGCTGCTATCAACCTGCGGAGGGTATCTGGAGATATCAGGCAAGTCTTCGGACAGGGAGTTTTTCAGGTCCGGGGAAACGTCAACATGGCCCATAGGATGCGGGACTGCATTCACATTGATGTCTTTAACGACCCCATCCAGCGATTTCTCATCGGGTCCGATTATAGTAATCGCCGCATAAACTAAGATAAATACTACAACTGCTGCTCCGATTATCTTCAAAATTACTTGTTTGTTGTTTTCGTTCGGCATGCCGATGCCTCCCTCTTCAATTCTTATAGTATTTTGCCTGTTTGATCAGATTATCGATCTCGATCATGCCGGGCATTTGCTCCAGTTGGCCACTCTCTACACTGTTTAAGCCTGAGATCTCCAGCAACAGCTTATCAAGCTTTAGCAGGATCTGCTCATTATCTTCAGTGGCAGCTTTCACAAAATTGATATACTCATTAAAAATTTTAAGTTTTTCTTCCATAAATTGCTGCGAAAAGGCCCCTTCTTCGTATTTCCTTCTAACGAAATTGTAGTCTTCTTCATCGAATGCATCCAATTTATTGAGGATGCTGCGGATGTTCATAAAAAAGATCTCTTCCACCTCAGCGATGACCGCATCAAATTTCCTGTAGCTCATCTCTGAGGCACTGAAGATCTGCAGAAGGATATCCCGGATAGTTTTATTTTTATTCTGCAGCCGCTCAATCTGATCGAACAGCATGTCAACATTTTTTTCGAATGTTTTGAGCCCCCTGTGGACATTCAGTGCTTTAATATAATCATTCACAGTCCAGACTTTATCAATTTGAAATACTTTCTCAGGTCCGGTAAGGAGCTCATAATTGCCGTAGATTAACCCGGCGCCGCTTAAGAAGATGAATGTGGTGCCAAGGGCTGTTTCCAATGCACCGGCCCCGAACAACCCCAGTCCGATCAATCTTGGAGAAAAGGTAACTATGTTGGCGGCGGCAATGCCCAGATTCAGGCCTGACAGTTTAATCAGCTTTTTTCTGTCCATGTACTCTTATCCCCAGATTTTTCTGTGTAAAGATCGAGCACACCCAGTCTTCCGAGGTGAAGAAGACCTTATAAGGCCTGTTTTCGACACGCTGGTCAGGGAATGCCTTGAAGGAGTTGAGCGCAAACTTGGTATGAGCCTCCAATCCCATCTGGTCGGGCTGTGCCGGAACATGAACGATGACGTCTTTCGCATGCCGGTTCGCGAAAGTCTTCAGATTCCTGTGCGTTCCAGGCACCATCCGCCGTCTGAAGCAACATCATGTTGTACTGTTCAGTTCCTATGCTCTTCTCTCCGTTTATTTCTATTTCGTTCTCAGTAGAATGTTAACATATATGAACAGTTTACACATAATAAACCTTGTGAAGTTGAACTGTCGTCTTTTAAAACTTTATCAATCAGTATGTAGGGAATGATTAATTTCCAACCCTCTTCTCAAGCTTGACTAAACTCGCCTCTGTCTGCCATATTCGGCACTTCGAATTTCTCGTTTTTAAGTCTGCTTGTTTTGGTTAATTTTGATTGACTGATAACTCAAAAGCCTTCAGAATCGAAAATTATATCTACAATTTTTACAATATACAGTAATTACTGGAAATTGTGTAAATAGGGCGTTGAAATGAAAACAGTAAAAAAAGAATTTGAGAATCTTGTGTATCAGGGGATGAAATCCTACGGACTTGATGAACTTTCCTCTAAATTGCTTGCAATACTTCATTCTGAACCAGATCCACTAACTTTAGAAGAGCTTTCTACAAGGACCGGGTATAGTTTTTCAGCAGTTAGTGCGGCAATGAAATTGCTTACTGGAATCACTCTCGTAGAAAAAACAAAGAAAGCCGGTTCAAAAAAATTGTACTTCTCAGTTCAAAAAGATATGTTGACAATGATCATTAATGCAGTAAAAACCAAGAATGAGGTCTTTGTTAGTCCTGCGCTTAAAGATCTTCCTGCAATAATTGAAAGATGCAAAAAAAACAGGTCAGAGGACTCTGAAGAAATGCTCAAACTAATCGAAGATTACTATCAGCAAATGGTTGCATTAGACTTAATTTTTAGAAATATTGCGGAATACATTGAAAATATCCAGGTGGAGTTGAAGAAAAAATGAATCAAAATACAAAACTAAGATATTTGCTCTTATTATTTATTGCAATTATCTTAACAGGAATCTCTACGGCTAATGCAGAAATTTCCAGTTATGCATGCGTAAACGCAGAGTTACAGGAAATAAGTCCCAGTTCAATAGGTATCGATGAAGAATTCACCCTGGGAATTAATCTTGAGAGCTGCGGTACTAAAACTCCTGAAGATATTACTTTTGAGATAATCAGCATCCCCTCAGACATAAAAGTTACAGAAAATTTAGTTACTAAAGTTCCAAAATTAACTTATAGTACAAGTGAAAGGTACCTGGTATATCACATGAGAACAACTCCTGATGCTAAACCTGGCCCTCATCTTATAAAGATGAAATTAACATATCCAAATACCCCCGTTGAAACAACGAAATATTATGAAATTGAGGTCAGAGTGATAGGCGAAGATGCTGAACCGAGAATCTCTTCTGTCAAAACCAATCCTGAATATATCTATGAAGGAGATACAGTTGACTTAAGGTTAGGCATAGAAAACTTTGGTGAGGCAATAGCAAAATCTGTATCAATTGGCCTGGACCATGAGTTTAAAGGAATTAAAAATTCCACAATTGGAACTCTTGGCTTAAACGGGAGTCAAACTGCATTATTCAAGTTTAAAGCAAGTGAGGCTGGAGAATTTGAAATCCCTGTCATTATAGAGTATGAAGATGATTTTGGCAAGCAAAAAAATGAATATGACATTAAAATAACCGTGCTTGACAAAAAAGGGAGTTTGAATCTTGCATCCGTAAAGGTTGATCCTGTTCTTCCTTACATGGATGATACTGTAGAATTGACCATGAGGGTCGAAAACTCCGGGGACAGGACAATAAATTCAATAAGGGTCTATGCTGACCATCCGTTCAAAGGACTGAAAGAATCCTTTATAGGAACTCTTGACCCGGATGAAGACGGACCTGCGGTAATTACTTTTATAGCTGATGAAGCAGGGGAATACGAGATCCCTGTGACCATAACGTATATTGATGATTTTGGAGAAGAACAGATCGAAACGAAGATCAATGTCATAGTCCTGGAAAGCAGTGGTGGGGCAGGAACAGCTGCAATCGTATTGCTTATCCTGGCAGTTATTGGAGGATTGATTTACAATAATTACAGAACAAAAAAGTCAAAGGATGAGATAATCAGGCAGTTAATGGAAGGCAGTGATAACTCTGCTGACAACAAAGAACAATGAGAGGTCTCCAATATGATCAATGATATCAGGGTGGGAGCTCTCATTGCATACTGCAGTGTAAAAAGAGGGAACAAAAAAACACTAATGTTCATCGTTTTTGTTCTCTCGCTCATTTTTATGAACCTGGTGTTCCTTCCATCAATGATAGGAGGAATGACTGTTCTATTTACTGGTATGATGCAGGACTACCCTTACGGGGACGTTGTCATTGAACCAACAGGCGACAAAACCTACATCAACAACGCTGATAATGTCTTGCAGAAGGTCCGGGCTGTCGAAGGAGTAAGGGCTGCAACAAAACGACTGGACGTGGGAGCATCTATTGAGCATAAGCAGAAAGTTGTGGGAGTAACCGTGACGGGTTTGCTTCCGACAGAAGAGTATGAAATTTCGCGATACCCGTATATTATCACTGAAGGGGATTTCTTAGGGGAACTTTCCCGGGATGAGATCATCATTGGTGCTGCAATCGCAGGCACAAGTCCAGTTTTTGGAGAAATATATGATAACCTGGGTGAAGTCAGAGCAGGATCCCTTGTTGATGTAACATACAGCAATGGCGTAAAAAGGACCTATAAGGTCAAAGGCATCATGGAAGGCACATTTGAACTTGTTGATCTTAATGCTTTAGTTCACTACAAAGAAATTGAAGAAGTATATGATTTGGAAGAGAGTAAAGCTACCAGTGTAGTTGTAAGGGTTGACAAGCAGGGGACTGAAGAACAAATACAGGATAAGATCAGAGAAGCCGGGGTGAATGAGCAAGTCTTCACATGGGCTGATAAATCAGAGTCTCTCATAAGGCAAGCAATGCAAAGCCTGGGTGCTATAGATGTCATGTCAAAGTTTGTGAGTTTGATCGTAGGTGCAGCACTGGTCCTCATCATTATCTATATCAATGTACTTAATAGGAAAAAAGAGATCGGTATTTTAAAAGCAGTAGGCATTACTCCAGGATCAATAGTATTATCCTATGCGTTCCTTAGCATGTTCTATGTTTCCTTAGGAATATTTGCAGGATTGGTATTATACTTTGCACTTATGCTTTACTTCCAGGCAAATCCGGTAATATTCTACGAAACCATGGAAATAAGACCCCAGATCGATCCGGTGCTGCTTATCGAAAGCATAGTTACCATGCTTACACTATCGGTGATAGCCGGGATACTCCCTGCCTGGAGCGTATCAAAAGAAAGCATACTCAAAGCCATCTGGAGTCGATAAAAAATGATCACAGTAAAAAACCTGAAAAGGTATTACGGGACAGGGGAAACAGCTGTAAAGGCTCTCAGGGGTGTTTCGTTTGAAATAAAGAAAGGGGAATTTGTAGCGATAATGGGTGCGTCCGGAAGTGGAAAAACGACTCTTTTAAGGATACTGGCATTATTGGACGACGCAACAGATGGGGAATATACCATTCGGGGATTGAAGGTTTCCAGTTTGCCTGAAGCAGAAAGGAGTTATTACAGGCTGACACAGGTCGGTTATGTCTTCCAGGATTATGCACTTATAAATGAAATGACCTCTGCAGAAAATGTTTATGTGCTCTCCATGATGGAAGGCAAATCAAGGAAGGAATCTTACAAAACTGCTCTTGAAGCATTAGATAAGGTTGGTCTAAAAGAAAAACATAACAGGATTCCTGATGAATTATCCGGTGGAGAAAAACAAAGAGTGGCAATCGCAAGAGCCATAGCAAAAAAACCTGACATATTGTTTGCTGACGAGCCATGTGCAAACCTGGACACTCGAAACTCAAAACAAGTACTGGATGTGTTCAAAGAGCTGAATGAAAAATATGGCCAAACAATTATAATGGTAACTCATGAACCATGGCATACTGAGTATGTTGACAGAGTAATTACTCTTGAAGATGGTAGTTTAGTTAGCGATGAGCAAAAACGAAGGTAGTCCATTTTTATACGAATTTACAGGTTTCCAGTGGGTTTTTGGACTCTGTCTTTTGATCGTCGCCGGGGTTCCAATTTTGCAGCCCAACCCCATGCCCACCCACGGTTGCGCAAGCAACCGGCTTGCCCCTGAATTTAATGAAAAAGATGAAGAATTAAAAGCTGAAGCCGCATTTTTTCTTTTTTGAAATTTCCTTTAAGGTTTTCGCTGAGTTCAAACGTGCTTATTCATTTTGGCAATTGCTTTGGGCAGGCCTCGCTGACACTCGGGAAAGACACAACTTACGATCAAGAAAAAGAAAAACAGAATTGGAAGGTTTAAAATAGAATCAGGCTAAAGACTTTAGAAAAAACTGCCTGTGCAGGATTGCACCAGATTGCCTGCAAAACCATACTTATCTACAAATCCATACTTATCTACAAATCCATACTTATCTACAAATCCATACTTATCTACAAATCCATACTTATCTACAAATCCATACTTATCTACAAAACCATACTTATCTACAAATCCATACTTATCTACAAATCCATACTTATCTACAAATCCATACTTATCTACAAATCCATACTTATCTACAAAACATCATCCAACTTTTCTAAGCGGGAGGCAAAACCCTGAAAGAAACTCTTCTCGAAATCAAATCCGCATTCATGGAATACTTCAAAGAGCGCGAAGCTGAAATCAACGGCTCCCTGCTTGCCGTCCTTTCAGGGGAAAACCTGCTCTTCCTGGGTCCACCCGGCACCGCCAAGACCCTGCTTGCAAAAAATGTCTGCCAGTCAATCGAAGGCGGAAACTTTTTTAACTACCTCCTGACCAGCTTTTCCACCCCCGAAGAGATCTTTGGCCCGCTTTCCTTAAAAGCCCTTGAAGAAGACGAGTTCCGGCGGAAAATCGACGGCTGCCTCCCGACCGCCCACCTCGCCCTCCTGGACGAGATCTTCAAGGCGAGCAGCGCTATCCTGAACAGCCTCCTGACCATCCTGAACGAACACAAATACCACAACGGAAGGGAGATTGTAGACGTGCCCCTGCTCTCGGTTTTCGGGGCGTCCAATGAACTTCCCGAAGAGGATGAAAGTCTCGAAGCCCTCTACGACCGCTTCCTCTTCAGGTACAGGCTAGCCTATATCCAGGACGACGAGAACTTCCGAAGCCTTCTCTTCCGGACCCTCGGGGACTTCGAACCTGCCGTACAAATTTCGGTGTCCCAGATCGAAGAGCTGCGTGCCAGTGCGGAAAACCTGCCCGTTGACCCTGATGTCGAGCTTATCATCACCGAACTCAGGCGGGCTCTCCAGCTCCGGGAAATCGAAATCTCGGACAGGCGCTGGAAAAAGGTCGTCCAGGTGCTGAAAGTTGCAGCCTGCAGCAGCGGCTGCCCGACTGTTGACCGGACGATGGCGCTTTTGCTCCAGCACATGCTCTGGAACCTCCCCGAAGAACGCGAAGCAATCCGGAAAACGGTCTTCGAACTCGTGGTCTCCGGCGGGATCAGCACCGAGAAACTGCGCCTGGATGCCGGGGACCTGAAAGCTGCCATAAGCATCGCCCTGATAAACGAGCTGCCGATTGGAACAGTCTGCGACAGCTGCGGAGAAGAATTCAGCCTCAGGCAGGAGGTGGAAGCGCACCATAACATGCACCCGAACCACAGCTATAAACTCAAAAGGGAAGGGGATTCCAGAATTTACCCTTACGATAACCTCATCCGGGAAATCGATTCCCTACAGGAAAGTTCGGGGAAAACTGCCGCTCTCTCCCCGGCTCAGAAGGAAGTTTTTGAAAACGAATATGAGGACCTGGCAGGCAGGTTGAAGGGTGTAAAAAAGCGCTTTGAAAAAGAACGCGAACTTCTCAGGGACCTCATGGAGGCAAACATCTGGCTCTCAACCCTCGACCGGAACGAAGCCCTGCTCCTGCACGATACAAGAAGTGAAGAACTTTCCGAAATTGAGGGCCTTATGAAGGAAATCCGTTCCGTCCTCGGTTTACAAATCAGGCCCTCAGGACACGTCGAAGCGGAAGCTGAAGTAAATGCGGAAGTGAAAGCAAAAGTCCCGGTCCCGGATTCGAGCAGCAGCTCTGCCGGGTTCATGAAAGGGCTGGGGTCCAGGTTCAAGTTGAGATAAACAAACCGGAAAAATAAGGAATAAACAAGCTGGATAAGCAAGCTAGATAAGCAAGCTGGATAAGCAAGCTGGATAAGCAAGCTGGATAAGCAAGCTGGATAAGCAAGCTGGATAAGCAAGCTGGATAAGCAAGCTGGATAAGCAAGCTGGATAAGCAAGCTGGATAAGCAAGCTGGATAAGCGAGCTGGATAAGCAAGCTAGAGCAAACAAACCAGGATAAACCCGGATTCGTATACTATAGTCAAGAACCAAAATTCTTTCACCAATCTCAAGTGAAAGTTTAACCACAGAAAGCACGGAAGACACGGAATAAAGGAAATAGAAACACAATCTTTCCGTGCTTTCCGTGTCTTCCGTGGTTATAATGTAAATGTGAATATTTGCATTCGAGACTATGGTTCAAATTATCATAAAGAACGGAAGGCAGGGAGTAGGGTACTGATATGGAAAAATCGGATAGTCTCCTGAACAATCTGAATGACCCCTCCCTAGAAACTTACTCTTTTTTTTCAAGAAACAGGCCCTGGCACGGCTCCCTTACCGTCCGGAAGCAGACCGCAGCCCTGCTGGAAGGCGAGCTTAGAAGCACAATTGCCCGGCCCAGGACTATCCCCCGATCTCTGAGAGAAAAAATTGCTGAAGTAATCACCCAGGAAATCCTCTTCGGACAGCCTTATGAAATAAAAGACCCTGCAAAATTCATCGGGCATTTCGGAGCCTTTTACCCTGTTTTCCTGACCCTGAAAAACTCAAAACCCTGGCCAAAACTCCGAAAGATCGCGAGAAAAAGTCCCGGAGCCGGCGTTGCCTGCCTGAAGCTTCTCCTCCCGCTTGTGTACGATGTCATGGAACGTTTTTCGGCAGCTTCCGATTCTTCCGTAGAGGGACTCGGGTTCGAAATTGAGGCTGTCCTCCGGGAATTCGAAAAGGTCTTGAGAGAAACTTTCCTCCTCTGGGGAAACCGCTCTCAGGAAGGACTCACGGACAGGGGTGGCAAGCCTTGTCAGCCGGATCTGGAACCAAATAATGGGCAGACGGCTCTTTGCGAAGCTGTCCTGAACTTCATGCAGATGGACGGCTACCAGGCTTTCCTGGACGGCATGCTGAAAGGACTCTACCGCAGGATGGACGAGTTCATCTCGGAGATGGAGGAAAACCTGGACCTCTTCGACCTGCTTGCCCTCCTCTTTCCGGGCAGAAACTGGAGCTATTCCGTAAAGGAACTTAAAAAAGAGCCCTTTTATGTCCACCTGAAGATGGTCAGGCGCTTTTCAAGCTTTTTCGAAGAAAACCCGGACCTGAGGCGGATTGTGGACTTTATCGGAAGGCGGGAGTTCGATCCTCCGGCAGACCGCATACGCTACTCGCCCTTCGGGAAAAACAGGATCCAGACCGTCCGCTTCTCCGACTCCCTGAACAACCTCCTTCCAATGGAAGCCGCAAAACTCCTGAATCCGACCCTGAAAAGAAAGTTCTACGCGGACATGCTGGAAGGAAGGCTCCTTAGCTACCAGCTGCTTGGAAAACACTTTACAGGCCCGCCCCGCCTGAAACCAAAAGGCCCCCTGATCGTCCTTGTGGATACCTCGGGTTCCATGCACGGGGCTCCCCAGACCCTTGCCAAATCCGCGGTGCTTGCCATAGCAAAAAGGATGCTCGCCCAGAAACGGGACATGAAAGTCATCCTTTTCGCCTCCACAACCCAGCACCTGGAAATCGAGCTCAGCAGCAGGAAGCGGATGTCGGAAAAGTTCCTGAACTTCCTCCTCTACACCTTCGGGGGCGGGACGGACTTTAACACCGCGCTTGCTTCCGGGCTAAAGAGCCTTAAAGAAAAGGACTTTCGGGGTGCGGACCTGCTCTTTATCACGGACGGGAAGTCCGAGGTCTCCGACGAACTTGTGCTTACCCGCTGGGAAGAGGCAAAGAAGAAGTACAACGCAAAGATCTATTCGCTGATAGTGGGAGCTTCCGGAGCAGGAGGGCTTGAGGAAATCTCGGATTACACCTACCTGGTGGAGATGGACGTGGGAAGAGAAGGAGCCGGCGGGGTTGTGAGGCTGGTTGAAGTGAAAACTAAGGATGATGAGCCTTAAATTAGGTGAATATTGCTTAAAATTGCTTTTTTGTCCTTTTGTTATCTCCGGTATTAACCATTTTTTTTCATACCCTGCATATTCAAGGCAAACTTTGCGATAATAACAAATATTTTAAAGCCAATCATCTTTTAGGAGATTTCATGAAAGTAAAGTGTGTGATACTGTTTATTCTCGTAATTTTTTGTTTCATGTCAATGTCAGGCTGCTCGGGCCTTGAAGAGGAGGCCGGAGAGGAAGAAACAGCAGTAACCGAATCTGTTGAAGAAGCAGAAGCTGCTGCAGAAGCCGAAAAAGCAGTTGTATACGGACCTGGAACCACGGTCCTGAATCCTGAGCCAGGACTTCCCGACCGGCCTGAGAGCAAGCTCTCAGAGTACGAAAAATACCCTTCCAGGGAAGCCCCGGTTTATGAAGGGATTGAATTCGACAAGAACTCCCTCCGTTTTTCCGAGATATTCAGCGATTTCGATACCGTGACCGCAAACCCGGACGCTTTCCGGAAGGCTGCTGAAGACGGGACTATAGAACTCTATCTGAGGGGAAGGGCTTTTGAGCTTGAATTTGACGTGGCTGAAACCTTCACCCCGAAAGTAATTATGGAAAATGAAAGCGGCTTTTATACCGAAGAAACAGCTCCCATCAGCAACTACAGGGGAAAGGTTGCAGGCATCGAGGACAGCCGGGTTGCCATGACTGCCGGGGAGAATGTGGTTATAGGAAGCATCGATATTGGGTACGTGGAAAATTACTGCATTGAACAGACTAACCGGACCCTGAACGGAAAAGTAATCCATGTGGTTTACAGCTCAGCGGACCGCAAGCCCAGGGAATTTACTGAATATCCCGAGCTCTGAACTTTTTACTTAAAATCAAATTGCTTGCGGCTACCCCACCCAAAAGAGAGGTATGCTTCGGGCCGCACATCAGGTTTCTCAGAAACCAGGTTTCCTGGGGATTCGGAAAGCTTCGAGTTGCCGTTGCCCGGATTCCCCTAATCTAAGGGACTGGAACGCTGCTTTCGGTTTCCCCTGAGATTCCACAACATCTGCGATTCCATAACATAGTTTTTGAGATAGTCAGGTTGGTTTAATGTACGGTCCCATGATCATATCTTTATAAGATCCCCCTGCCGGGACCTTCGGATACAGGACCTCTTCCCTGTCCGTGCAGGCTTCCAGGAAGCAGGGTCCGTCTGCATTCATAAATGCTTCAATTTTCTCTTTCAAATCATTTCTGCTGCTGACTCTCTCAGCGTAACTGAAGCCAAATGACCTTGCAATCTCTGCAAAATGCACATCTTTTGGCCTTTGCGTTCCTGTACGCATTCCTTCGTAAGCTGCATCCTGCAGGTTCTGGACCATACCATCGCTTCTGTTGTTCAGCATGAGTATCTTGATCGGAAGGTCCAGCGATGCGATGGTATGCAGTTCTCCCAGATTCATCCTCAGGCTGCCGTCCCCATCGATTGCTATGACTCCTGAATGCGGGTTCGCATAATGGACACCGATTGCTGTGGGCATGGAAAAGCCCATTGTGCCAAAGGAGCCGGAAGTCATGAAAGATTTTGGGCACTGCATTGGTAGGTATTGTGCTGAGAGCATCTGGTGGTTGCCTACACCGGTGGTGATCTTTGTGCTTCCGTCAACGTATTCTGAAAGCATTGAAATGACCTCGGCAGATTGTATGTATTCCGATGTCCTGTTGTAATCCAGAGGCCAGGATCTTTTCAGGTCTCTTGCCCGCATCTGCCACTCCCGAATATCCAGATATATGTTATACTTCCGGGCATAGTTCAGCAAGTCGCGGAGCGCTGTGGCAGCATCCCCGATGAACGTGAATTTCGGACTGCGCTCGATTTTTATCTGATGCATTTTCTCGGGATTGATATCAATGTAAGCTATGTCAGTACCTATTGCAAACCCGACCTTTTCTGCAACCCGGTCATCCCATCTTACCCCGATAGCGAAGAAGAAGTCGTTCTCCTGTATGAGCATGTTCGCATATGGGGTCCCGAACATTCCCAGCATTCCCAGGTTCAGGTCATCCCTTTCGTCAACGACGCCCTTTGCCATGAGTGTATTGACAGAAGGTATTCCGAAAAGCTCATTGAATTCCCTGATGGCCTGGCTTCCGGCTTTTGAGTTCAGGCCGCCTCCAAGATAGAGCAGGGGCTTTCTGGATTTGAGCAGCAGCTCAAAAAAGGCTTTGCATTGTTCCTCACACAGGTGCCTGTCATCGTGATAACTTCCCTCGAACCTTGTGACGGCCGTACCATTATACTCATGGTTTTTCATCTGTTTGTCAAGAGGGAAATCTATGACTACAGGCCCGGGTTTTCCTGACTTTGCAAAGTAATAGGCATCCTTGACTATGGCTTCTATGTCATCACCATTAGAGAGCTGTATGACCTTCTTGGCTGCATCCCTGAAGATGCCTTTGACATTAATATGCTGGAAGGAATCGGTGCCTATCTTATGCTCAGGGACCTGCCCTGCAAATACAAGCAGGGGAATGCTGTCCCCATAGGCATCAGCAACGCTGGTGAGCGTGTTAGTTATGGCAGGTCCGGATGTGACTATGGCTACACCTACCTGGTTGCTTGACCGTGAATAACCTGCTGCGCTGAATGCTGCCGATTGCTCGTTGGAATTAACTATAATCTCAATATCACTGTGCCTGAGGGCATGGAATACCGGAAGTATTGCTGCTCCCGTATAGCCAAAGATGTGTTTGACACCCAGGTCCTCCAGACTCTTAATAAGGACTTCTGCTCCACTCATTTCTTTCATCTTAAAACTCCCGGAAAGAAACCAAAATGGCAACAGGACGCACTATTCAGTATATTAACCAAAAACAGCACACTTGAGCCAGAATAGTTTCTTTTTCTTGCTCAAGCGAATAGTACTACCACTAATACAACTACTACAGATACGGGTAAATTGGATTCCGTGTAGTTTGTGGTAGAATTTAACATTAGAATAGTGGAGGGAGATTGTTATATTTAAGGGTTGCTATGAGGTTTTCTGAATCTTCAGTATCGAGTGAAGGTCATTCATTGAAAACCGCTTGCAAAAAAACTAATTATAAACATGCTAATATAAAACTGAATTTGCCATAGTTGGCTCTCCAAAAAAGCCATTTCCTCAAGGACCTGCAGTCACTCACCTGAAAGGATTTGGCAGGTACACAAAAATAGCGATAATAGCAAGCAAAACAAGGGCAATAGCCAGAACCGCACTGATCAATTTCTTTGCGTCCATTTTATCGCTCCATTGTTATTTTAAGCATGATCACCTATAAAAAACATTTCATTTTCTCGGAGATTGTTTTACATCTAATATTTTAAATAAAAACGAAGAGTTATCAGTTTTGTACCGATTTATAGAAAGTTTCAGCAAACTATCTCTCAAACTGTCTCTTTAAGGTGAAAACCATGGGAAGCCAGAAACTGATCCAGGACCCCCAGCAAATCGAAGCCATCCTCGCAAAAGCAAAGTTCATCCGCCTCGCCCTCTCCGACCCCGAAACCAGCAGCCCTTATCTTGTCCCCCTATCCTTTGGCTATAAGGACAACGCAATCTACCTCCACGGCTCATCCACAGGCAAGAAAATCGACATCATCAGGAAGAACAACAAAGTCTGCTTCGAAGCCGACATCGAAACCGAAGTGATGACTGCCGACGACCCCTGCAAGTACAATGTCCGCTACAGAAGCGTAATCGGGCATGGAAAGGCACAGATTGTGGAAGATTTCGAGGAGAAAGTTGAAGGGCTGACGGTGCTCTCGGAGCATTACGGGAAGAAAAGACCCTTTGAGTTTGATGAGAAGAAAGTGAAGAAGGTAGCCGTGATTAAGATTGAGATTGAAAAGATGACGGGGAAAGAGTACGGGTTTTAATCGGTTTATCCGTGTTTTATCCTGTAAATCATTATTAATCCCGTAAATTTCAAAAACAGCAACAAGGAGTTTACTGTAAAGTACTGTAAAGCCAAATATTTTACAGTAAACTGCTTTTTTCGATTTACTGTAAAATATTTCGAGGTTTTGAACTTTACAGTAGACCTTCTGGCTTCGGATTTACTGCTAATTGCCGTGATCGAAATTTAACAGTAAACAACCAGAATAAGTTTTACTGTAATATATTCCTGCTCAGGCCGGGCTTCGCCCGGAAACTATTCCCTGTTTATCGTTAAGTACCCAAATTCCTAACCAACCTCAAGTGAAAGTTTAACCACAGAAAGCACGGAAAACACGGAATAAAGGAAATAAAGGCACAATCCTTCTGTGCTTGTCGAATAAGTCAGGGGGATTTCTCCCCCTTCCTCTTCTAAGAACCGGACTTGCACCTTTCAATGCATCCGGCTCAAGCATTCTATAACCCTTTATGTATCGGGCGGCAGTCTTATGACTGCCTTTGTAATCCTGGTTTGCAAGTTATTAACTCCCTTCCGACTTTGCGCCAGTCGATCTGTTGCCAGAGCTGGCAGAGTTGGGCGTCTGTAAGCTTCTTATCTTTACAGATATCGTTGAATGACTTACATTCATAATTTTGCATCCTTCATACAATAGAATACCGTTCAGTAAGTCTGCACTCTTTCGAGTTAAGGCAAGTTTGAACCTCTATCCAACCTATTACCGGTTGACGTTCGCTTTTTACTGATTCCTATACCCTCTATGTCATCGTAGATCCTCACGGATTTCCTACCCAGTAGGGAACATGTAGGGCTTACCAAGTTCCATAACATGAATAATTGTAGATTCCTTAGGAGCCATCTATAAGCCGAGAACCGTTTGTCCATTCACTGTAGCGTCACAGAAACCGCTACAGTCTGATTCCGTACCTTTTGGTTCAAGCGCGAGTCCAATTTCGCTTGTTCGGAATAACGACTCTTACAATGGTTCACTTTACGTTCTCCATAGAACCTTTATCCTAGCAAATAGTCTGAACTGGACTTTCAGAGGTCTTCAAATTGTCCCAGGAATCAAATTTCATCCCAGATGTAAAAGAAACCCAGCAGGGGTAACCTTGCAGGTGTAAATGCGTCCCGCAATAAATGGGAAGCGTAGCCTGCTGCCGCAAAGAAGAACCCGAAAGCAACTTCATTCCCGGGGTTAGTAGTCAGGACTTCTGCGTAGATATAGATAAAGAATAACAGCACCAGTACCAGGAATAGAATTGAATGGAAAAATTTCCTGTGATAGCCGCCCCTTGGCGGTTCCAGCAGGTCAGGCAGCCTGGACCCTATTGCTGCGGATGCGATAGCTAGCAGTATAAATTCAAAGCCGTAGATAAGACCTCTTGAATTTAAAAACAGGAGTAGAAAGATAGAAACCATTACCCCGATGTACAAATGCTCTTTTCGGCCTGCCATAGTGCATACCACCTTTTCTCATATCATCGGTGTATCGAATAGATAATTGTATATTAAATTTTGTTCAGGCAAATAGTTACATTCAGGAGATATTTATAAATAGTTTTTATAAGATAGCCCTTGGTCAGTAATTTTTATTGACTAATTTTTCCAGAGACCCCGTATCAGTATTTTTATCAGGGACTCCGCATCAGTATTTTACCAGGGACCCGGCATCAGGGAATCCTGTAAACCAGGACATAAGCAAAGAAGCTTAAAAACAGCCTTATCGAAGAAAAGGCAATCGAAACCATTGAGAAGGCCAGCAAATAGATATTGAGGGCAAGAATATCCAGGAAAAAGCCGGATAAGTCTGCCTTGAGAAGCAGAGCGATTATGTTTACCAGGAAAATAAACAAGAATATCGTAACAAAGCCTCTTGAAGCTCCTTTCAGGTCTTCTTTGCTAAGGGCGATGTGAGAGGAAATCCCGATTGCCAGGGCAAAATAGATCCAGAAATTGAGGTTACTCACGTTTTCAGCCGAGAAGATGCTCCCGAAGAGTTCGGCGGTAAGCATGAAAATCTGCCCCAGGATCTCGGAGTCCAGCCGGGTGGGCTCAAGGGCCAGAAAGTTCGAAAAGCTGGAAAAGGAGGCAGGCAGAAGCAGATGCATCCCCAGGACCAGAGCCGCCGTCCCGCTGAAGATGGGCCCCATCCCGATGAAAAAATTCCCGATGTTCTGATAGAGGCTTTTCGGGTCCCAGCCGTGCTGGACGTATCCCAGGACCCCGTCTTTTCTTTTCAGGGCAAGCAGCTTGAACTCTTTTACATTGTGCCGGAAGAGGTAGCACATTATCAGGTGGCCGGATTCATGCACAGGAGTGCCTATCCAGGCGGTCAACATGATGCCTTTCCAGCCGAACACCCTCTGGATGTAGAAATTGGCTCTGTTTCCTATAATGCCGAGAATCAGGCCTATCAGGATGAGGAGGCCTGTCACGCAGAAGGTTTCGAACAGGCTAAGCTTCAAAATCGTGAGTAACGTGTTTTCCAATTTTCAACCCCCTGGCTTCCGGATAATGGCTAAAAGCCTGCAAGCCTTTTCTATAGTTAAAAGGGTAGATAAGTGATATTAAAGATTTTCTCAAACAGTAGATTTATCCAGGCATATATTCAAGCATATATTCAAGCATCGTTTTTAATGTGACACGTCTTTTAACTTACAACAAAAGTTACTTTTACGATTATAGCAAATAGTGAAGCGGAGGATTTTGAGCCTGTGGACCTGGAAATCAAACGTGGGTATGAAGTGCTTCCCGACAACACGGTGAGGTTTGGCATCCGTGTGAGCAACTCCGGGAATTCGGCCATTTCCGATGTAGAGGTCATCCTGGATTACAATTATTCGCTTTTCGAGCTTGAGGGCAATATTGTGGAAAAGCTCGGGACGCTTCCCCCTTCTGCTCCTCGAACCGCAAAATTCCTGCTAAAACCTCGCGGCTGCGTCCACAGGGAGGAGATCGGGGCGACGGTCCGCTACAAAGACCACAGCTGGGAAAAGCATACCCTTGATATGCGTCCAAAGGAAATCCACTGCGTCTGTCCTTTCCTGAAAGAAAAAGCAATCACAAGGTCCGAGTTCCTGAGACTTTCCGATACCGGGAATTCAGCTGAACATGGCCTTAATTTCGAAAACATCTCTCCTGAGAAGCTCGTAGAGTTTCTGTCCCACACCTGCAAAAACCGGCTGTACAAAGTTGACGAATTTTCCATAGAAAACGGGAAAGTCCTCTACCTGGCGGGGGAATCTCTCGGAGAAAAGGCTTATTACCTGCTCACAGCCGTTGTCCTGGAAGAGGGGGGAATTGTCCGGGTCCTCCTGCATGCAAACTCGGACAAAGCCTTCGGGCTCAACGGATTTTTGAATGAAATTCTTGAAAACCTCCGGCACCTTGTGCAGAACATCGGTGCTGCCAGGGAAATCGGGATTATCAAAAAGGAGCAGGTCATCAACATCATTGACTCGGTGGTGCAGCACACAAATTTTGCAGGGGGAACTGAAGCGCCAGAGGTTGCTGTCCGGGGGAGTGTGGTGCAGCGGAGCAAAATAGGCTTCCTTGAAGAAGAAGAGGAAGAGGAAGAGGAAAAGGCTCAGGCAACAGAACAAACCATAGCAGAAAAAACCGCACCTGAAAAAGCCGTTAGACATCCGCCTGAAAAGAAAGCTCCCGCAAAAGAGCCTCTCACCCGGCCTCCAGAGAAAAAACCCGATAACCCACCCAAAAAACCGATACCTGTCCTCGGCCTGATGCTCATTGGAATCCTTCTTGCGGGAGCTTCTGCCATAGTCCTGGGCTGGGGTGGAGGCCCCGGAAATCCTGAAACTTACACAAACTCCATTGGCATGGAATTCGTGCATGTCCCGGAAGGAGAGTTCATGATGGGCTCGCCTTCAGGCGAAAGAGGCACAGACGCTGATGAAAGTCCCGTGCATAAAGTTACGATCGAAGAGCCATTCTACCTGGGAAAATACGAAGTTACCCAGGAACAGTGGCAAAAAGTAATGGGAAACAACCCCTCACATTTCAAAGGGGACAGGCTCCCGGTTGAAAGGGTTTCCTGGGAAGAAGCCCGGGAATTCATACAAAAGCTCAACGAAATGGAAAAAACCGACAAATACCGCCTCCCCTCGGAAGCCGAATGGGAATATGCCTGCAGGGCAGGGAGCGACGCCAGGTATTCTTCCGGGTATGATGTTTCCACCCTTGGGGAACATGCTTGGTACGATGCTAATTCGGAAGACAAAACCCACCCCGTAGGCCAGAAGAAAGAAAACCCCTGGGGCCTTTACGACATGCACGGGAACGTCTGGGAATGGGTTCAGGACGGCTGGCACGATTCCTATTACGGAACCCCTTCCGACGGCAGTGCCCGGGAAAGTTCAAGCAACTCCCTCAAGGTCAGGAGGGGTGGGAGCTGGGAAGGCAGCGCCGGGTACTGCAGGGCAGCTAACCGGGGGAACAGCGGCTCAGGGTACAGGAGTTCAGGGCTCGGGTTCCGGGTTTTGAAGGAATTGTAATTTTTTTGAAGGGACTGTAACCCGTTTTCAGTTTACTCATTTCACCTGATCCCGAAAACCTTTTTTACACCATAAGAGATCGGCTTTGTAGAAAAGCAATCTAAATCAAGCCGGACAGGGTAGCCGTAATTCTACCATTTAACATTCCTGAAAACCTTTTTTCTATCTGCTTTTCAGGTACCGGCATTCTCACCGGTCAGCTTGCTGACCGGCTTTTCCATGAAGTATATTTATAAGACTAAAAATTGTATGCAAGTTGCCATAAAATATCTTCAGATGATTTAAAAATCAGAATATTGACATGAGGAGTCGAATAAAAATAAAAGCTCGTATAAATGGTAATGGCAGCCAATGATTGTAGCTAATGATTGTAGCTAACAACGGTAGTTTATTTTGTAAGCACTTTGTCATGAAGGTGTTTTTTGAGTACTTTCACTTTTTGTTTTTTTTCATAATTTCAGGAAAGGCCGCTTGCTTACGCAAGCGGTGAGGGCCCTGTGACTCGATACTAAAACAGAAACAAGCAAAGTTGGATACTATTAAGCCCTGATCCCTGTAATGAACCAGGGCCTTTTTCTTTTCCCGGAAGTGGACTCATTTGTGTTATCGAAGGCCATGGGCAGATACTTAAGACGAAAAGGTGAATGTAATGTTAACTGACTGTAATACCAATGGACTGCAATACCAAGGGATGGGACAAGTGGTTTCAGAAAGCGAAGAGAAAAAACCTTCAATAAAAGTCGTAAAAGATGGTCCGTATCTCGTCAAGAACTTAAAGAACTTCAGGAACTCAAAAGGGGAACCCATTGAAACAAAGCCGACAATGGCCCTTTGCAGATGCGGAAAGTCAGAAAACAAACCCTTTTGCGACGGAGCTCATTCAAAGATCGGGTTTTCGGGAGAAAAGGAAGAAGACCGTATACCCGATAAAGTGAAAGATTACAAAGGCGAGAAGCTTACCATTCATTACAACAGGGGAGTCTGCGCCCACGCCGAATCCTGCGTTAAAGGCTCATCTTCCGTTTTCAGGGTGGATAAAAGGCCCTGGATCGACCCGGACGCTGCGGACCCGGAGGAAATTGAAAAGATAGTCCGAAACTGCCCATCGGGAGCCCTGAGCTGTTCCAGGGACGGGGTGCCGTATGAAGACGAAACTCGCCCTCCTGAAATTACTATTTGCAAGGACAGTTTTTACAAAGTTGTCGGAAATATCGAACTGGAAGACCCTGAAGGTTCGGTCCCGCAATCAAAAGAGCATTACACGCTCTGCCGCTGCGGAGCTTCAAAGAACAAGCCATTTTGTGACGGGACGCACTGGAAAATAAAATTCAAAGACGACAAGAACTGACCTTTCCAGAACACTACGGTAAAAAAGGAAAAATTGAAAGGCAAAATGTGAAAATCAAAAAAATTAAACAGTGAAATTAAACAGTCATAGAGAGGGTGAAAGCTGTTTCACCGAATCTAAAGCCAGAAGATCATTTCTGTCTTCCACGTCGAACCAGACAGGTGTTTTGTCTTCCGGGTCGCAGTTGTAATTTATCGTTATTTCCTCATTTTGCTGGATATCTCTTATGCAGACGTATTTCAAAAGACCGTTTTTTAGGTCTTTTTCGTATTTTGCGTTCGGGGTGTACGAGTGGTTGTATAAGGACCCGTAACCCAGGGCAACCGCTGCTTCTCTTGAGTCGGAACCCCAGGCGAAGTAGTAATTGAAGAGCTTTGTGTGTTCCAGAATATCTACTTCTTCCGGGGGAAGGACTATGACGGGACAGGTTTCTATGATTTCGTCTTTTTCGAAATGTTTCTGTGCAAATACGCCTTTACCTTTGCCAGGTGCGTCTTTAACACTTATCAGTGACATTAGATCAGGCTCCTGTAACTTGTTCTACGTTGCCTGTGAATTATTCTACTATGTGGCATAGGCTAAGAATTTATAGGTTTCCGTCCGCAAGGTTCCGGGGAAATTTTGGGCCGATTTAACCCCCTTACAACAAAATACATGAAAATTAACAAAAATGATAATTTATACGTATCCATATGGAAAATTCCAGTTTATCTTTTTTATCACTTTCTCCCTTAATGCCCCCTTTTCCTCACACCTCTCCAGTACCCCAGCCCAACCAGCAGCAGCGGATAAACCACCCACCAGCTGAACCCCGAGACCAGAAACGAAAGTGAAACAAAAGAAAGCCCCGTAAAAACCCACCGCTTCCACCCGGTTTCGAGCTTCCAGTACGAGAGCACCACAAAAGCGTAGAGGAAGACAAAGTTCTGGTTCACGATGAGCACCATGGCTGAAATCGGGACTTTGAAGACATAGGTCGCAGCGATGAGGATAAGGGAAACTGCATAAAGAGCAAGCAGAGCCGGGACAGGGATCGATCTTCCCGAGAGCTTGCCCAGGGAGGCGGGGAAAATCCCCTCGTTTGCGGCGGAGTAGAGCAGACGGCTGGCTGTGAAGTTCCAGGAGCTTGCGTTTGCTACCAGGACGATTACGATCAGCAGGAGCAGCAGGTTTCCGCCCGGGGTTAGCTCGACCAGGCCTGCAAGGCCGGAAGCCCCTTTCAAGGAAACACCGCTTACTTCAGCCCCGGCTGTTGTAAAGGCGAGCAGCAGGTAGATGAAGACCACCACGGCAAAACTCAGCCAGTAGACCCTTGGCACGTTTTTTTCCGGGGACTCCAGTTCCCCGAGGGAGAAAGAAAAACTGCCCCAGCCCAGGAAAGCCCAGAAGAGGAGGGCTGCGATTGTCCAGAGGTTTTCGAATTCCACGCTGCCTTCCCCTGAAAGAACCTGTGGGAGGAGGGAGAGACCCGTGACAAAAAAGTCCAGGTTAAAAACGGAAATTACAAGGAGCAAAAGGACCAGGACCCCCAGGGCTGCGTAGTTGACGAGCGAAACCGCCCTGACGCCTGCAAGGTTGAAAAGGGTCATTGCAGTTACGATTAGCACGGCGAGAAACGGAACGTAATCAAAGGGCAGGGAAAAGAGGCGCTGAACATACTCAGCCCCGATAAGAGTGAGAGCAGGGATTCCGGGAACCGAGCCAAAGACCAGGTAAGCAACTGCATAGCCTCCCCAGGGGCCGACTGCTGCCTCGGCATAGCGGGCAAGGCCTGCACTTGTGGGAAACTTCAGGCCGAGGGTAGCAAAGATCCGGATCAAAGGAAAGACTATAAGGGAAATCAAAATCCATCCCAGGACAGCCTCGTAAGGGTTTCCGATTTCCAGTACCAGGCCCGGAAGGCCGAGAAGGCCGGAGCCTATGATCATGGAAACTGCAAGGGCGGCTCCTCTCCAGAGTGTTATTTCTTTTCCAAGCCCGGGACCGGACGTTTTCTGGCCTCCTTTATGTGTCCTCGATCTTATTTTTCATGATTTTTTAATCCGGGCCGCTGCCGGATAGATAGGAAAAAAATTAGCGTGAGTTAATGTGAGAGTTTTGCATCATGGGTTTTGTTTTCAGGCTTTAAAATGCTGGTGTTTGGGCTTTGTAGAAACTTTGGCCTGTAGAAAACCTACCTAAATCAACCCGTACAGGGTAGCTGTAATTTCCCAGTTAAGCCTTTCCAGACATCTTTTTTCGACTTGCTTTATAGGTACCGGCATTCTCACCGGTCGTCTTCGACGACCGGCTTTTCCACCCGAATTCCGCATCGGGAGCACGGGGTCCGTTTCGCTCGCTTTGCTCGCTCAAGCGGACTAAAAAGCTGAGTTTTAAGTATTATTTTTTATTTTTTGGTTATGCTGGGCTGCTGCGTGCGCTTTTCCGAAACAACCGTAATTTCTAAAAGAAATCGAAATGAGCCTTCCCATCATTTCGTTGTGAAGTTTCCGTAAAATCCGAAAAGTGTTTGCACGATTGCCTGGTGGGTCCCGGGGCTCTCACCGGTCGTCTTCGACGACCGGCTTTTACATTAAGTATATTTAAAGGAACAAAAATAGTAACTAAGTATAGTCAGGTAAGTGACCAAAATATGCTTGGATAACCAAAAAATCAAAATATGGCGTGAAGTGAGTTGAATAAAAAGAAAAGCCAATAATTGCGGTTTATTTTGCAGTTGCTTCTTTTCAGAAATTTAGGAAAGGGCCGCTTTCTTCGAAAGCGGTGAGGGCCCTGGGCACTATATGGGGATCAAGACCTGACTTGAAATTCAATATAAGATATGTCACAAACCAGGGCCATTTTAAGCAATATGACAGGATTTGTAGGGAGGCGGTGTTTGGCTTTTAACTTGCCTCATCCTGTCAGCTTCAGTAGCTTTCAGTGCTGAAGCCCGGCCAGCAGTTCACTTTCATCAGAGCTAAGCACATATTGCTTTTCTTTCTCAAGCAGTTTCTCCTTTTCGGAAACGTTCCACCTGTAGTATCCGAGACCTATCAAGAAGATCGGGTAGATAATTTCCCAGGTGAAGCCCGAGACCAGAAAGGCAAGGGAGGCAAGGGAAAGTGCTGAAAAGACCCATCTCTGCCACCCGGATTCGGATTTCCAGTAGGCAAGGATGATGAAGGCATAGAGGAAAACGAAGTTCTGGTTAACGAGCAGGATCAGGTCCGAGACCGAGATCCTGAAGAAATAGGAGGCCAGGACCAGGGCAAAGGATGAGATGAAAAGGACCGCAAGGGCTGGCACCGGGATGCCTCTAACGGACAGTTTTCCAAGGCTTTCAGGGAAAATTCCGGTCCTGCCACCGGAAAAGATCAGGCGGCTTGCGGTAAAGTTCCAGGAGCAGGCGTTTGCTGCGACCACTATGACCATGAACCAGACCAGAAGGTCTCCTCCGGGGGTGAAGCGAACAAGGCCTGAAAGCCCGGCTGCACCCTGGAGAGGGACTCCGGCTGCCTTTGCTCCTGCGCTGATGAAGGCCAGGAGGAGGTAGATCGAGGTTACCAGGACAAAGCTCAGCCAGTAGAGGCGGGGGACGTTTTTCTCAGGGTCCTTGATTTCCCCGAGGGAAAAGGAGAGGTTCTCCCAGCCAAGGAAAGCCCAAAAGAGGAGGGCTGCAATGGTCCAGAGGTGCTTCAGGTCCACGATTGCGCCCATGCCTTCACCTGCATCTGCACCCATAATCGGGTTCAAACCCACCTTAAGGGCTTCAAGGGCAATTTCGAGCCCTGCAGATAAAAAGTTCAGGTTGAAGAGAACAAGCAGGCTCAGCAAAAGAAAGAGCACGGCAAGGGCTGCATAATTGATCAGGGAGACGGCCCTTATGCCTGCCAGGTTTGAAAGGGTCATCAGGATTATGAGGAGGATTGCAAAAAGGGCAACACCCAATGCAGAAAGGGGTAGTAGCTGCCGTACGTATTCAGCTCCTACCAGGGCAACGGCAGGGAGCCCGAAGAGGAATGAGCCTGCGACCAGGTAGGAAACCGCATATCCACCCCATGAGCCGACGGCTTCTTCGGCATAGCGGGCAAGACCAGAGGTGGAGGGGAATTTCAGGCCCAGACGGGCGCAGATATGAATAAGGGGCAAAGCGACAAGAGAGATAAGCAGCCAGCCAAGGACTGCCTCGTAGACATTTCCGGCATCAAGGGCCAGGCCGGGGAGCGCAAGGATGCCTGTTCCGATAAGCATGCAAATTGCAAGCCCGAGGCCCCGCCAGAGGGTTATTGTTTTTCCGAGTTCGGTCATTTTTTCGTCGCCGTACATTTCACATTTCAATATATATTCTTTGGCCGGCTGAAATCAAGCATTACTTCCACTGGAAATCCATCAACGCTTTACTCAGGACATTGAGCAGCACATTAAGCAGAAAATTGAGCGGCAAATTAATTGGCAATTACATGTCCGAATTTACAGGTCCGAACTTGCAGGAAACGCTGTCTCTTCCTTTTCACTGTTTTCCTTTTCACGTTTCTGACGCCTGTTTTTCCTGACAAAACCGTAATACCCGAGGCAGGTCAGGGCCACGGAATAGAGGATTTTCCAGGTAAAGCCCGAGACCAGGAAGGAGAGCGAGAGCAGGGAAAGGGCCGAGTAGACCCAGCGTCTCCATCCGGTTTCGATCTTCCAGAAGGAAAGGAGAATGAAGCCGTAGAGGAAAAGAAAGTTCTGGTTTACGAGCATGATCAGGGAAGAAATCGGGACCTTAAACAGCCAGGTTCCCAGGATCACCAGTACGAAGATTACGTACATGCTCAGAATGCTTGCAAGGGGCTGCCCGTGTTTTGAAAGCTTCCCGAGGTATGCGGGCAGCACTTTTTCTTTCCCGGCGGCGTAGAGGAGGCGGCTGGAGGCAAAGTTCCAGCAGGTTACGTTTGCCAGGATCACGATTCCCATCAGCCAGATCAGCAGGTTCCCCGGAGGCGTGAATTTTACCAGTTCCACCAGTCCGGACGCCCCTCCCAGGGGGACTCCGCTCGCATCCGCCCCGATGCTTGTGACTGCCAGCATGAGGTAGATGAAAATTGTAAGGACAAAACTCAACCAGAAAACCCGGGGCACGTTCTTTTTCGGGTCCTGAAGCTCCCCGAGCCCGAAAGACATGTTTTCCCAGCCCAGGAAAGCCCAGAAGAGAAGGGCTGAGATTTTCCAGACGTTATAGGGGTCAAGGGTTTCAAAATCCCCTCCTGCAATTGCGGATACGCCTTTTGAAAGGGCTTCCATGGAAAAACCTACGCCTGAGGCAAAGAATTCGAAGTTAAAGTAAGTAAGGGCTGCAATCAGGAAGAGGAGCACAACTACGGCTGCGTAATTGAAGAGCGAGACAAGCCTGACCCCGGCTATCGTGATGAGAGCCATGGCTGTGGCTATAAGAATTGCAAGCAGGTAAACCCCGGATGGGGGAAGGTCAAAGAGGTGCTGCAGGTATTCCCCGCCGATAAGAGCGACCATAGGTTCTCCAAGCATAAAAGAGCCGCAAACGAGGGCTGTTACCGCATACCCTCCCCATTCTCCAACAGCTTCCCTGGCATAAAGGGAAATCCCTCCCGAGTACGGAAACTTCACCCCGAGCCTGGCACATATCTGGATCAGGGGCATTGTTGCGAGGATGATCAGGAGCCAGCCGTAGACCACTTCCTGCACTGTCCCTACGTCCGCCACAAGGCCCGGCAAGCCCAGCAGCCCGGAACCTATGACCATCAGCATGGCGAGCACCACACCGCGTCCGAGAGTTACTGTTTTTTTAAGTTCGGTCATTTTTCATCCCTTCAGAATCAATAAAGCCATGAAAGTTGATTGATAAATATAGTCAAAGACCTAAATTCCTTCACCAATATCAAGTGAAAGTTTAACCACGGAAAGCACGGAAAGCACGGAATAAGGAAGTAGAGGCACAATCCTTCCGTGCTTTCGGTGTCTTCCGTGGTTATAAAGTAAGTGAAAATATTTACATTCGAGACTATAGTTAGAGCTAATCGCTAAATCATGGAATACGGATAGAAACAGTCCACATGCCTTCCAGCTCTATAACTTTTGCGCTTTTTTACCGGCAGTCGGGTAAATTTATTCAAAAAGATTAGACATTAAAGGGAGGCTAAAAACCTGCCCTCAAATCCGATTTCCCAACACATGTCCTCAATGCCTTTCCTCAAATCCGATTTTCCAAAGCCTTCCTGCCTCTAAAGCCTATCCTCAATGCCTGAGTTTCCCTCTCCCGAGAGAGGCAAAGACCCCTATGAAGCAGAGTACCGAAAAGATGGTAAAAGCCGTGTGCACGCTGGTCAGGAGTCCCGAGTGGTATTCGGCCGTGATTTCCACCCTGCCGATGAAGATCGAAAAGATCATCATGGAAAGCCCCATGCTCAGCATCTGCCCGATCAGGCGCATGGTGCCCATGGTCCCGGAGGCGATTCCGTAATAGTGCCTTTCCACGGAACTCATGATGGCGTTGGTGTTGGGGGAGGAAAAAAGGGCAAAGCCGAGCCCGAGTACCATGAGGATCGCCATAATGTTCCGGAGCGGGGTCTCTTCCGTAAGGAAACTGAAGGCAAAGAGACAGACCGCTGCAAGCCCCATCCCAACGGATGCCACGATTCTCGGCTCAACTTTATCCGAGAGCCTCCCTGCAAAAGGAGAAAAGAGAGCCATTACCACAGGCTGGGCAACAAGCACGCTGCCCGCAGCCAGGGGAGAAAGCCCCTTGTTGTACTGGAGAAAGAGGCTCAGGAGAAAAGCAACCGCAGCCGTCGCACTGTAATTGATAAGGGCTGCAAGGTTCGAGAGGGCAAAGGTATGGTTGTCCCGGAAGAGCCTCAGGTTAATAACCGGGCTTTCCGCCTTCATTTCCCAGAAAACAAAGCCCAGGAGCCCAACAAACCCAGCGGCAAGAAACGCATAAGCCGTCTGCTCCGGCACAAGGGAAAGCCCGTAGATCAGGGAAAAGAGCATGAAGCCGTAAATTACGGTGCCCACGAAATCGAATTTTTCTTTCTTGCCCCCCTCCGCAACCTTCACCCGGAAAGAGAGCAGGAACGCCGCAATTCCCACGGGCACGATGGACAAAAAGATGCTCCTCCACCCAAAAGTCTCCGCAAGCACTCCGCCCAGGAAAGGCCCTGCCGAAAGCCCGATGTACACGGCTGACACGTTTATCCCAAGCACCCTGCCCCTCTCGTTCCCCGGAAAAACCGCAGCCAGAAGGGCAACGGCTGTCGCATAGATCATCGCCCCCCCGATCCCTGCCAGCACCTGGCAGCCTATAAGCATGGGCACGGACGTCGCAAAAGCACAGAGACAGGCAGCCACGGTATAAACCCCGATTCCGTAAATGAAAATCTTCCTCATCCCGTAGAGGTCCGCAAGCCTCCCGAAAGGTATCAGGAGCACCGCCGAGGTCAGCAGGTAGGTAGTCGGGATCCAGCCCAGCAGCACCGCATTTGCCCCAAACTCCCTCCCGATCAGTGGAAGCGCGATATTGACGGAAGACGCAATGTAAGGCGACAGGAAAGAGGCAAGGGTAGCCGCAATAAGAATGCACTTCTTTTCCATGGAGCTGCACTCAATAGCCGGGAGAGCGGGTTTCGGGGAATTCATGATGGTTAGATCCTTTTTTTCGGTGTTGTAGGGCGGATAGCTGTGAGGTCTGGACAAAGGAAATAGAGCTTGTTTCACAGAATTGAGACTAAATTAGAGTATGGAGAATCAGTTTTGCTCCGATGTTTAAAGACCTTTCCAAATAATCCCGACAGGTCTTTGGCTAATTATTTAGATTCCCAGAAACAGGGACGTTGCAGAAGCTGAAGTCAGGTACCGGCACTCTCACCGGTCAGCTTGCTGACCGGCTTTTCCAGAAAGTATATTTTAATAACTAAAAGGTTCATCCTGATGACTGTAAAATATATTATTAGATAACTAAGCGATATATTTTAATAACTAAAAAGTTCATCCAGATGACTGTTAAATGTATTCAGGTAACCAAAAAGTACATCCAGATGACTGAAAAAATGTATTCAGGCAACCAAAAAGTACATCCAGATGACTGAAAAAATGTATTCAGGTAACCAAAAAGTGCATCCAGACGGCTGGAGAGGAGAGCTCAGAAAAGATATAACGATTAATTTTGGAATCAGTACAGCAGAATAAAAATTTTAACTTTTTAAAATGAGTCCTTAAAAATAAGTTCTTTAAATTGAAGTCGAATTTAAGCTACTATCCGCCAAAATGAGGTTGGTCTAATTAAATTCCCAATTTTTTCTATTAATTTTTAAGAAAAAGCCGGTCAGCAAGCTGACCGGTGAGAACCCGGGGTTCTGAAAGCAATCAGTCCCCGGCTAGACTGGATACGGAGGAACAGCGTTCTCAACGTTATTCATTTTACCCTAAAACCTCATCCTTTTTATTCCCATCGTTTTTATTCAGCTTTTTTTATACTGTATTTTTTATTAAGGTTATCATCAGGTTATTATTCAGTCTTCTATTCCCATCCCTCTTTATTCCCGACTTTTTTATTCCCAACCTTACTCCTGCTTTTCGAGACAGATCAGTTCTTCGCAATACGGAAGTTCCTTAATCATCCAGGCGCAGAATTCCCTCCACTCTTCAAGCTTGTGGTTCCGGCGCTGGAAATAGATGTTCCGGAGTTCGGCGTAGTTGGTGATGACTGTGCGCTTCTGCATAAAGGCACTCGGGAGGTCCTGCACAAGTTCCCTGAAGACCTCCTTCCGGTATGTGACGTCCTCTTCGTTTTCTCCTTTGCAGGCATTGTAGGTCTCGATCAGCTCGTTCAGGTGTTCGACCTGGGCTTCCCGGTATTCGGTCACAGTGTCAAAGGAGAAGTCCCGGAGGGTCAGGGGACGGCTGGTGAGCTTGTGCATGGTGGAGCAGGAGTTTTTTTCCACGAACTTGTAAGTGTCAAATTCTTTCCACCAGTAAAAAGGAGCGTTGATATCAAAGCAGACCGGGATGAACCTGAGGAACTTTGAATGTTCCGTGCCTGCCAGGGTCAGCATCTGGGCAAGTCTAAGGTCCTTTTCCCCGAGCTGGCAGTTCCCGTCCTCCTCCGGTTCGCTGCTGTCCATCAGGTGCCAGGAATTTTTCGGGTTTCGCATGCCCTGGATTGCGTAGTAGATGTTATAAGTGCCGTGTAACTCGATTTCGATCATGAAAGTGCCTCTCAAGAGAAGTGAATATATTATAAGATATTATTTTTAAAAAGTTTTGGATCTATATTGTGAGAAACTCATGATATATTTATTGCTATTTGCTGCCAGACAAAACTGCACAGTTTACCTCTCATCTATGTTTGCCAGAACAAATTATTGAAACCCCAGGTGCAGGGTTTATAAAAAAAGAAGCTATACAAAAGAAAGGAATCTCATCGAAAGAGCAGAAGTTCTACAAAAAACAGGAAGACCACTCATGTCCGATGCCCTCGAATCTCCAAATAATCTTGAACTCTCAAAGCTGCAAAAAGTTCTGCAGGCTTTGCGATCCGAAGAAGAAGAAGAAGAAGAAGAACAGGTCAAAATAGGAGAACCGGGCGGACAGGAAGAATTACTTTCTTTCGCCCTGCAGACATACGAAAAGCTCCAGGAAAAAGGTTCTCAGACCGGTACGCCAGCCAGTGAACAGGAAGAACTCAAAAATGCACTCATGGAACTAATCCCGGATGAAGCAGGGAAAGCTCCTCTCTACCTGAACTACCCGGAGGCATCTCCTCTCATTTTCGAGTTCTGGGCCGAGGCTGAATCTTACGAAGCCGTCAGCGAACACATCAGAAAAACGCTGTACGGGACTCCTCACAATGCCCCGAAACTCCTCTACTGCCACCGGAATAAAACAGCACCCATGCAGAGCCCTGAGGCTCTTCAGGTTCTTCAGGAAAATCCGGAACTGCTCTTCGGGGAAAAGGAATACACAGCCCTTGCAAAGGTTATGAACCCCGAACTTATATACAGGGCACTTCACCTCAACCGGGCTATCCGGAAGATGAACGTTTTCGGGATCGGAACTCAGGAATCCGTGCAGGAATCCGGGGAAAGGGAGGAAATCGACACAAAAAGCCTTGAAGAAATCGTTTCGGAACGTTTTATGCAGATCCACGAACTCCGGAGAAGTGCTTGAGGAATTCAGCAATTCGAAAAACAGTTCCTGTGAGAGAATTCCCGGTTGCCAGAGGAAAGGGGAAATTATTTAACAGTAGCAGGCACTTTGTATCCGCATGGGATACCCTTATAAATACAATTTTTCTGCAAGTACCGGATTTTTCCATATCACTTCAAGCAGTAACAGCATATATTTCAAGTTCGAAGTCGTTGATTTCCACAAACCGATTTCGGATGCGGAAGATACGGAAACCTGTATGCCTGAAGGGTGTTCCCCGGAGGAACAGAATATCCCCGAAAAGAACGATTGATTCCAAACTCGAATTCCAAACTCAAAGCCAAACTCAATTCCTGATTTTAATTCCGAATTTAGACCCAAGAACCATAAACCCCGGAAACATTAATTCTGGAGATGACCCCTATCGATCCCCTCTACTTCATAATCCTCCTTTTCACAGGTGCTTTTACGGGCCTGATCTCGGGCCTCCTGGGTGTGGGTGGGGGTTTTATCATGTCCCCGGTCCAGTTCTGGGTCCTGCAGGCGGAAGGGATTTCCCCTGACCTGGCGATTCGGATCGCTTTTGGGACAAGCCTTTTTGTAATCCTGCCAAATGCCATAAGTGGAGTGTTGAAGCACCAGCGAAACCTGACCGTGCTCTGGAAGCCTGCTGTCCTGATCGGGATTTTCGGCATGGCCGCAAGTTTTGGAGGAGCAGCCGTGGCAGCGGTCCTGCCTGCAGAGGTCCTGAGCAAGATTTTCGGGGTAACTATCATCATCGGAGCGCTGAAAACGTACAGGACTCCTGCGGTCCCCACTGAAGAACGGGAAGTAAGTTCCAGCATTCTCCTTTACGCAGGTGCAGGCATTCTCATTGGCTTTTTTTCCGGGCTCGTAGGAATCGGGGGAGGGGTGATCGGGCTTCCTATCATGCTCGTTCTCCTGCACTTCGGAATGCGAGAAGCAATCGGGACCTCGGCTGCCGTAATGATTTTTACGTCCATAGGAGGGACAATAGGGTACATAATTAACGGCTGGGGACAGCCCGGGCTTCCACCTTACTCCCTGGGCTACGTCAACATCCTGAACTGGGTCCTGCTGGCAGGGCCGGGAATCCTTGCGGCAAGGAAAGGAGCTCAGATTGCCCATGTTGTCAATCCCGAGTACCTGAAACACCTCTTCGTTGTCCTTATGATTTACATCGGGCTGAAAATGATCGGAGTTTTTTGAAAAATAAGACTATAGTCCCGAACGTAAATATTTACACTTACATTATAACCACAGAAGACACGGAAAGCACGGAAGGATTGTGCCCCTATTTCCTTTATTCAGTGTTTTCCGCGCTTTCCATGGTTAAAAGTGGCTAAATAGCTTTAATCGATCACCCGGTTCAGGCGCTTTCGATCGCGGTTACAGCGTCGAGTTTTGCAGCTTTTCTGGCAGGGTAAACCCCGGCAATCAGGTTAATAACGAAGGCAAAGATAGCGGCATAGACGAAGTTAAGGGGTTCGACCTCGAGAGGGAGGGTCTGCAGCCCGAAATACATTTCCTGGGGGATGTCAATCTTATAATTCTGGAGAAAAACAGTTGCCGCATAGCCCAGGACCGTGCCCAGCACCAGACCAATGGCGCCAAGGAGTGCGGACTGGATAAGGAAAACAATGGTGATGCTCCGCCGGGAGGCTCCCATGGCTTTCAGGATCCCGATCTCCGGGGTCCGTTGGGCTACAACGGTTATCAGGGTGTTGGCAATCCCGAAACCAGCAATCCCGTAGATCAGCGCGTAGAAGATATATATGAAAGCCTGCTGGGTTTCAAGGAGGTCCAGGATATCGGCGTTCGCCTCGCGCCAGCTTACGGCGTCCAGACCCGTTTCTTCCTCGATTGAGGCTGCTATTGTCTCTGCCTGGTAGGGGTCTTGCACCCTCACCCCGATGGTGCTCACGACTCCGGGCTCGTTGTAGAAATCCTGCACGGAATCAAGCCTTGCGTAAGCCATAACCTCATCGGCTGCGGTGCCCGTATGGGTAAGCCCTACCACTTTGAAAGAGCTTGTCTTTGAGTCCGGAAAAACAGCATCTACCCGGTCTCCTACCTTAACTTCGAGGTTTTCCGCAAGTTTGTCCCCGAGTATGATCCCCTGCCTGCTGTGCACAAGGGCAAAAAAATCCCCGTCAATGACGTCCTCGCTTACCCGCATGACCGCATCTTCTGCCATGGGTTCCACGCCCTCAAGGGAAACACCTTCGGCATTGTCCCGGAACTCCAGCGCCGCCTGACCCAGGTACTTGGGGGAAACGGCTATAACACCTTCTTTTTCCATGATTCGTGTGGAAGTGTGCCTGTAGAGGTGTATGAACTCCTCTTCCTCGTCTGCCGGGGAGATCACTATGTGCGGGTTATTCTCAATGCTCGATTCTACCAGTTCCCCCTGAAAACCCGACATCATAGCCATCATTACCGTAATCACGGCAACGGCAAGGGCAACGGCAATAATTGCAAAGATGGTCTGCCTCCGCCTTGAAAACCCCTGTCTGAATGCGATACCCAGTTCATACATGAAGACAAACTCCCTGCCCCTAAAGGACAAACTCCCTGGCTCTCCCCGGGAGTTCGGGGATAATTAAGGAAACTGATCATTTAATTTTTGTACCTAACTCTTTGCTTGCGGATTATAAATTAGTTTCTGAGCAGGTATTTGTATGAAAAAATCAGGACAGCAACCGGGCGCAAAGAATTGATTCAAGAAAACAAGAAGATGATTGGAATTAGGGAGAAAAAGGAAAGGAAAGGAAAGGAAAGAAAAAGGAAAAGATGGGGTGTTAGAGCTGCACGAAGTGTGCGACTTCACCCAGGTCTTCCTCGATCCTGAGGAGCTGGTTGTATTTTGCGGTCCTTTCGCCGCGGGCCGGGGCTCCGGTCTTGATCATCTCGGCTCCGATACCTACAGCAAGGTCCGCGATGGTGGTGTCTTCGGTTTCCGCAGAGCGGTGGCTTACAACCACGGTGTAGCCGTTCCTGGCTGCCATGCTTGCGGCGTCAAAGGCTTCGGAGATGCTTCCTATCTGGTTGACTTTCAGGAGAAGGGCATTTGCCGCTCCCATGTCCACGCCTCTGGAGAGCCTTTCGATGTTTGTGACGAAGAGGTCGTCGCCCACGATGATCGTGTCCCAGAGTTCGCTGGTCAGGGCCTCGAAGTCCTCGAAAGATTCCTCGTAGAAGGGGTCTTCGATGGAGAGGATCGGGTAGGTGTTTACAAGTTCGATGTAGTAGTCCATGAGTTCCGGAGCTGCGAGCTTCTTCCCGTCAATCGTGTAGAACTCGTCCGCATAGAACTCGGAAGCAGCGCAATCAAGCCCGATGGTTACTTCGGTTTCGGTGTAGCCTGCTTCCTCGATTGCCTGTACCAGGGCATCAAGAGCTTCCGTGCTCTCGCTCATCATGGGAGCGTATCCGCCTTCATAGCCCACGTTTGTCGAGGAGCCGCCGTATTTCTTTTCCAGGATTTTCCCGAGGGTGTGATAGATCTCGGCGCCTACCTGCATGGCCTCGAAGAAAGTTTCGGCGCCCTTGGGCTGGATCATGAATTCCTGGATTGCAAGGTCGTTACCTGCGTGCTTCCCTCCGTTCAGGACGTTCATGGTAGGGACAGGCAGGGTAAAAGCGTTAGAACCGCCGAAATAGCGGTAGAGAGGCATGTTAAGGGAATCGGCACCGGCCTTTGCAACAGCCATCGAAACTCCCAGGATTGCATTTGCTCCAAGGTTAGCTTTGTTTTCCGTTTCGTCGAGCTCGATCATCAGCTCATCGATTTCCCGCTGGTTCCGTACATCAAGCCCCAGCAGTTCCTTCTGGATAACGGTGTTCACGTTTTTGACAGCGTTAAGTACGCCTTTTCCACCGTACCTGTTCGGGTCTCCGTCCCGCATTTCAAGAGCTTCGTAGGTCCCCGTGGAAGCACCCGAAGGAACAGCTGCCCTTCCGAACCCCTTATCTGTAAACACATCAACTTCGACGGTGGGGTTTCCTCTGGAATCCAGAATCTCCCTAGCGTGTATCTTTTGGATTTTGTACTCTCCAGAACCCTGCTGTAAACCGATATACGACATCATTTCACCCTTTCTAATAACTGACCTAGGTATAGATATATCCTGTTATTTGAAGCTTGACCTTCAACTTAACCGTTGATTTTTAATTTACCCGTAAGAATGCCAAAATGTTATTTAATTTTTTACCGATTAGCGTTGAAAATACCATTGGACTTTATCAAGAATGTCAAGATCTATCGAGGTTTTTTAGTTTATTCCCGGATAATTTCTATCAACGTTCCTGTCAAATAATTTTAGCTACATTTTAGCTATATTTTAGCTATATTTTAACTATATTACGCAAGTACTTCCTAAAAAGGAGCTTCTAAGTTAGCTGCAGATACATGCATTAAAGGTTTTGGTTCGGGAAAACTCAACACATTTTATTCCAAAGAGGAATTTTCTCGGCTTTTTAGACCGTAACTTTTCATAACCGGATTCAGCAGAAGAGGATTAAATTTTTTTCAGGGGCATATTCAATCAAGTTAAAAAAATAATTTTATCTACATAAATTATATAAACCTGAAAGTATTATTTATTTGCGATGACTGACGATTCTCCTGTTGTTTTAACCGAAAAAGAGTATACAGTTATTGATATGCTCCAGACCCTAGGCCTCCCGCGAACGGAAGCCACGGCAATCGTATGTCTCAAAGACTGCAGCGAACTAAGGTCGCTTCACATAGAGATTGTTTCCGGGCTCAGGCAGCCGGAAGTAAGCGTAGCCATGCGCCCCCTTAAGGAAAGAGGATGGGTGGATGAAAGATCAGAAAAGAAGAGCAAGGGAAAAGGCAGACCTGTCAAATACTACCAGTTGATTTTACCCTTCCCCAAAATAATAGGGATGTTAGAGGATGAATTCCTGAAAGACAATAAGGAAAAAATGACTGCCCTCAGAAGACTCAGGGAACTGGAAGTTGTGCTGCAAAATTGAATTGATTAAAATATCAATTGAAAAAATTGATTAAACCGGGTCTTCTTCCGGACAGCGCTTCAGATCTTTTTTATCCCCGGTCATGACTCCTTCCGAAGCTGACCGGCGCAAAGCCCTGCTCCATATCCATGACCCTTTCAGCAGCAATCCCTTCAATTTCTAAGATAAACACTTCAACAACCATAAAAACCTCACTTTCACCCCGGAGACAGCCGAGTTTTACAGAGTCCTCACGACCTGTCCCGGCATGCAGGTGGACCTTTGGCTTCCCCTCCTCTAGGAAGATATCTCCAATCCCGAGAATCTCATGAACGTCATCAAAACCGGACCATATCGGGATTGGAGGGCGCCTGTTTTCTTTCGGACCCGTCACGAGCTTTCCTTCTTTTAGCGCGCCGAGCAGCACGAATACAGCCGACTCGATCTCTTCGAGTTCCGCGAGTTTAATCAGTTCCAGAATCAGGTCATCCCCGTGATCTACCCTGACGGTAAAGACCCGGCCTATTCTTCCTTTTGCGTATTCCATTAATAACCCTCGACATCTGTCCTTCTTAGCTGATTATCTTAAGTTACTGGCTCTACTTTCAAACACTGCCAGCCTGTATATTCAAACACTACTCAGGATGTACTTTCAGGCGCTGCTTATGATCTTCCCGTCTACAAGCCTGATTATCCTGTCGGCTTTTCCGGCCAGGTCCTCGTTGTGCGTTACCACTATGAAGGTCTGGTCATGTTCCCGGTTCAGCTTCCTGAGCAATTCATAAATCATGTCTCCGGTTTTTGTATCCAGGTTCCCGGTGGGTTCGTCCCCGAGCACGATAGCCGGAGAGCCGCTAAGAGCCCTGGCAACTGCAACCCTCTGGTTCTGGCCTCCCGAGAGTTCACCTGGCTTGTGGTCCATCCGGTCTTTCAGGCCAACTTCTGTCAAAAGTTTTTCAGCTACCTCTTTTGCTTCTTTCTTTCCCGTTCCGGCGATCAAAAGCGGCATCATCACATTTTCAAGGGCTGTGAAATCCGGGAGCAGGTGATGGTACTGGAATATAAAACCGAGCATCCGGTTCCGCATTTCGGAACGCTCCTTATCTGACATCTCGGTCACGTCCTGTTCGTCAATCAGAAGGGTCCCGGAACTGGGAGTGTCCAGAAGGCCTATCAGGTGCATCAGGGTACTTTTCCCTGAACCCGAAGGCCCGACAATTGACACAAATTCCCCTTTTTCGATCCGCAAGCAGGCATCGTCAAGGGCCCGGAACTCCACCCCGTCCTGGTAGATTTTGGTAAGGTTCCTAAGTTCGATGATGGGGGTTTTTTCTGTCATACCGGTCGCTTTTTCTGAAACTTTTATATTGAAACTAGTGGGCTTCTTATGTAAAGAGTTTTTGTATAGGGTTTTGCAGGGCGTGGGAAGGAAAAAGTGAGAGGAAGAAACAAAGAGAGAAGAAACAAAGAGAGAAGAAACAAAGAGAGAAGAAACAGTAAAAAAGGTCAGGGCAGGAGCTCTTCCAGATTTCCTTCTCCTTCCCTGCTGCTGCCCGCCAGGTAGGCGGCTGTGAGGATAAAGCAGCAACCTATAACCGTGCTTATATAAAGAGGGCTTTTCAGGACCGTGACGTCAAAGAAGATTCCTGAGACCGGTTCGATCAGGGCGAGGATGCTTCCGGTCTGGGCACTTATCCCGGATATCCCTTTCAGGTAGAGGAGAGCCGCAAGGGTGATGGTTACCCCGAAGAGCACCAGGGTCTGCAGGTTTTCAAGGACCAGAGGGAAAGGAGTAGAGGCAATGGAAGGCAGCACCAGGAGCAGACTTACGCCTGTGAGCCAGAAGGTCTGGGCCATTCCCGAATAGTCGTCTTTGAGGTAGCGGACCGTGATGATCACCGCCCCAAAGGAGAAGCCGGAAAGCATCCCGAATAGCAGGCCCTTGAAAAAACTGCTGTCCGCTCCGAAGTTGCTCAGGACCTCTCCGGGGCGGGCTATCAGCAGCACCCCGGCAACCGCAAGAGCGAGAGGCAGCAGACTTTTACCATTCCTTTTCTCGCCCAGGATAGTGGGGGCCAGCAGACTAACATATACGGGAGCCGTGTAGAGGAGCAGGATAGCTATGGAAATTCCACTGTACCTGATAGCCGAAAAGAAGCACAAACCGGTCACGGTATTCAAAAAGCCAAGTAGCAGGAGGTATTTTCTATTTCTCCCGAGGTGGAGTTCTTCCAGGCCCCCGCTCAGGAACAGGTACAGAAAAAGCATGCAAAGCCCGAAAAAGAGCCTGCAGAAAAGAATGGACCCCACGGACATGTCCTGGATCCGGTCCAGGAAAATCCCGAGCGTACCGTAGATGATGCTGCCGCCTATGACTTCTGACTGGGATTTGAAAGAGCCTGCCCGTGTGAGCATGCCCGTGAATTAATACTGCCTATATATATTATTTTGGAAACCTGTTTTTGGAAAACCGGACTTTTATTCTTCCTCAGCCTCGGCCTCGAAAACCCACCTGTCCCCGAAGAGCCTTCTCTCTCCGAAAATCCATTTTTTAAGGGAATCGAAACTTTCCAGGCTCACCACCAGAGCGGCTGCCAGGATGAAAACGGAGCCAACCAGCATGCCCCTGTGTATCGAGCTTCCCAGGACCGTGTAGTCGAAAAAGATACAGGAAACGGGTTCTACCAGGGTCAGGATGCTTCCCGTAACAGCGGTTACACCCGCAACCCCCCTCATGTAGAGTACTGCCGCGGTTGCCGTAATAAGAACCCCGAAGAGCACAAGGGCCTGGAGATTTGCAACAAGCACTGTCCCGGGCACCTTGACTGCAAACGGGGCCAGGAAGAAAAGGCTGATTATACTCTGCCAGAAGAGCTGGGTCAGGCCGTTATACTCATCTCTGAGGAAGCGGACCGAGATAATGACCCCGCTGCTGAAAAGGCCTCCAAGAAGCCCGTAAAGTATACCTTTCAGGTAATTGCCCGTGATATCAAGCTGTTCGAAACCGCCTTCAGGCCTCGTTACATAGAAAACGCCTACCAGGCCCAGGAAGAGAGCTAGAATTGTCCTTCCGGTATTTTTTTCCCCGAGCAGGAGAGGAGCAAGGAAGGTAAGATATATGGGGTCCGTATAAAGGAGCAGGACTGCCGAGGAAGCTCCCAGGTAACGGATTGCGGAATAATAGCAAAACATCTGTGAAACATAAAAAAGCCCCAGGAGAAGGAGGTACTTCTTCCTTTTTTTCAAAGAAAGCTGCCCCAGTTTGCCGGTAATTGAGAGGTAAACGAAAATGGTGATAAGGCCGAACAGCAGCCGATAGAAAAGAATCGAACTCACGGACATGTCCCGGAGTAATTCCATGAAGATCCCGACTGTACCGTAAATCATGCACGCAGCCAGGAGCTCAAAGTGGTGCTTATACGAGGCAGACATTATAATAAATAGAGTATATTAGTGTATATATAATTTCAGGAGGATAGAGGGTTAACAAAAGAAGAAGATTGAGGAAGGTTTCAGGTTTTTTCGGGTTTTTTCAGGCTGAGCACCACCCTCTCCCTGCTCCCTGTCCTGTAGATGGTCAGGCCTTTCAGGCCCTGTTTCCAGGCATAGGCAAGGGCTTTTCCGATCTCGTCCCTGCTCGCTTCATAAGGCATGTTGATGGTCTTTGAGATCCCTGCGTGACAATGGCGCTGGAAAGCTGCCTGCATATCGATGTGGGTCTTCCAGCCTATGTCCAGGGCTGACCTGAAGAGCCGCTTTTCTTCTCCGAACACAGGTTCCCCGGACACAGGTTTCCCGGATCCGGAGTCAGGCCCCTCAAGGTCCTGCAGGGTGCCGTGGACATAGACGTGCTCGAGGAACCTTTCATATTCAGCTTTCGGGAGTCTGGGCCTGAAACGGGCTTCGAAAATAGGGTGGACAAGCATGAATTCTTTGCCCACCGTCTGCGTCCTCCGGTAGACCCAGCTGAATACGGGCTCGATTCCTGCGGAACACCCGGCAAGGAGACTGATGGTGCCAGTGGGGGCAATGGCTGTAAGGGCGGCATTCCTCATAGGGTATTCCCACGTGGATATTTCCCATTCGGGAAAAGGTCCTTTTTTCTCCGCAAGCTTTCTCGATTCGAGAACTGCGGCTTCATCTATGCAGGCCATGAGTTTTTCCGCAAGTTCCAGGGCTTCGCCGGAGTCGTAGGGAAGGTCCAGTTTCAAAAGCAGGTCATGAAAACCCATTACCCCGAGCCCCACTTTCCGGGTTCTTTTCGTGGCTTTCTCGATTTCAGGGATAGGATATGCGTTTACATCGATCTCGTTATCCAGGAAACGGACTGCTGTCCCCGTCACTTCCCCAAGAAAAGCCAGGTCAACCGTCCCGGCTGTTGCGAAGAGGGAGAGGTTGATGCTGCCCAGGTTGCAGGACTCATAGGGGAGGAGCGGCTCTTCCCCACAGGGGTTTGTGCCGGTGATCCTGCCCAGTTCCGGGGTGAAGTTGTCCTTATTTATACGGTCATAAAAGAGGACTCCCGGCTCCCCGTTTTTCCAGATCCCGTCTACGATCTCGGAATAGATTTCCCCTGTCTTCACACCTGTCCTTTCATTCCAGACCTCTTCTGTCCGGCCTGCCTCGATTAGCTCCATAAAGGTATCCGGGATCATTACCGAGAGGTTGAAATTGCTAAAGTCCCCTTCCACCCGCTTGGCCCTGATGAAGGAGATAACATCGTCGTGGGACACGTCCAGGATCCCCATATTGGCCCCCCTGCGCCGCCCGAACTGTTTTATCACGTCCGTTGCCGCGTTGAAGAGCCCCATGAAAGAAAGCGGGCCGCTGGCAACTCCGTCAGTGCAGAGGGCAGGAGAGCCCATGGGCCGTATATTTGAAAAGTTAAACCCGGTGCCTCCCCCGGTCTTCTGGATCAGGGCCGCGGTTTTGATCGCTTCGAAAATATCCTCTACACTGTCCTCCACAGGGACCACGAAACAGGCGGCAAGCTGCCCGAGCTCGGTGCCCGCATTCATGAGAGTGGGCGAACTCGGGAGAAAGATTTTCCGGACCATCAAATCCCTGAATTCCCGGCACTCTTCTTCATTTGTTGCAATCGCCCTTGCAACCCTCTCGCAGAGATCTTCCCAGGTCTTCTCCCCTTCCCGCAAATACCTGGCTTTAAGGATCTCGGCAGTCAGGGCATCCCATCCTTCCGCTTTTCCCGGCATCCAAGCCTCTTTCCCGCTAAACTAAACGGCAACTGTCGAAGTTTTCCAATCTATAGCAAAAATAAAGTTTAGTGTATGTTGTTTGGTGTATAGTTGTTTAGTGCACAGTTGCTCAGTGTATAGTTGTATATTCCTCGGGATTTTTTATCATCGTAGCCGAATATCTGTGCAGGATCTTTTTTGAGAAATAAAATTACTGAACTATGAGCTGCTCCTTAAAAACCGAGCCTGAAAGTCGTATAGATTCTAAGAACCCCGGCTACTCACCGGTCGGCGGAGACGACCGGCCTTTTCATAAAAATATATAATTAACTTGACTTTGTCACATTCCCTTGGATTTTCCAGCGAAATCTATAACATTGAAATTATAGATTCGTTGTCATTAATGAGATAACTTCTGATTTTATCCTGTCAAATCGGATTTCTGTAGAAAAACTCGTTTTTGATATGCATTTCGATTCTTGTTTTCAAACAAAAACTCGTTCTTGCATTTCGAAGTGCATTGATTACCTTAAAGGCTTGATTCTCCTGCCAAGCAGGAGAAATCTGAGAAAGATGGCAATTTATAGCTCAAAAAGGTCTGACAACCAAGCTTTAAGCCACTTTCTCTCAAACTCTCCATGGCCTTATAAAAACCTTCTCCGATCGGTTCGAACAAAAGCCATTGAAACTATAGGTCCAAATGGTGTTATTATACTTGACGAATCAGGTATGAAAAAATCGGGAAACAGTTCTGTTGGAGTCTCACGCCAGTATTGCGGCAACCTGGGAAAGGTAGACAATTGTCAGGTTGGTGTCTTTCTTGCTTATTTTAAAGGAGGCAAGAGAACATTGATCGATTTCAGGTTATATCTGCCTGAAAACTGGGTAGAGGATAAAGAACGTTGTTTGAAGGCGAAAATACCTCCTGAAAAGATAAGGTTCCAGACCAAGTATGAACTTGGACTGGAAATGATTGATAACGCAATAAATGAGGAAATCCCTTTTTCCTATGTCACAATGGATGGGTTTTATGGAGAAAATCCAACGTTACTGACTGAACTTGAAAACAGAAGTATAACCTTTGTTGCGGATATAGCTTCTAATACTCAGGTTTATCTTGAAGAACCAGTTGTTGGAATCCCTGAGAAAAAAGGATCAAGGGGAAGACTTCCCACTATACCCAAAGTGTTGAATACTTCTCCTGTAAAAGTTAGTTCACTTTCCAGTTTACGAGATAAATGGAAACTGATCAAAGTTAGAAAAACGGAAAGAGGGCACAAAAAAGTCTATTTTAAAGCTTTACAAGTCTGGAGAAGGCAGAATGAGCTTCCTTGTGAAAAGCCGTTATGGCTTCTCATAAGTAAAGATGCAAAAACAGGGGAAGTAAAACACTCACTTTGCAATGCAGCAGAGAATACTTCACTTGAAAAGCTTGCAGAAATGCAGAGTTCAAGATACTGGGTAGAGAGAGCGTTTCAGGACGCAAAACAGAATTGTGGAATGGATGAATACATGGTTAGAAGCTGGAATGCATGGCATCATCATATGGCGATGGTAATGCTTGCAATGCTTATTTTGATCTCATACCAGATGAAATTCAGAAAGTTGCACAATCAAATTTCAATTCCTGCTGTCATTGAAATCATGAAGTTTCATAATCCTCTGAAAGTGATGAATGCTACACAACTTGCCATGAAAATAAATCAGGATAATGAGATGAGAGTTAGGGCAAGGTTAAGCAGGTTAAAAGGATCATAATATTTGAGATTTGATTGAAATGGGCTGAATTCTTGTTCCCGATACTGGTAAGTATATAATTCTGGTGGAAATGGGTGAAAATTTGTAGAAGATAAGGTTCTCAATTAAGAGAGATAGAATTTGAGAATAAATATAGAATATAAATTTTTTAAATTGTAGGGGAAATTGGATGAAATATGAAAGTATGATCTGGAAAAAGAGGTTAATCTGACAATGTCAAGTTAAAAGGAAATTGAAAAAGACGAACTGGGGACGAGAGTAAAAATAGAAGGGCTGAAGACGGAAAACTGAAGACGAGAATTGAAAAAGAAAACTGAAGACAAGAATTGAAGATGGAAAACGATGACGAGAATTGAAAAAGAAAAAAAGAAAAAGTGAGAAGTAAAAAACCGAAGCTTAAACAAGCTCGGCTTTTTCGATCTTCACTTCACTCATGGGGCGGTCGTTGCGACCGGTCTTCACTTTCCCGATCTTATCGACTACGTCCATGCCTTCGACGACCTTCCCGAAAACCGGGTGTCCTCTGTTCAGGTGGTTGTTGTCAACCAGGTTGATGAAAAACTGACTGCCTCCGGTGTTGGGGCCTGCGTTTGCCATGGAGATGGTACCCCTGTCGTTCCGGTTGTTTTTGGTGAACTCGTCCGGAATTTCATAACCCGGGCCGCCCATGCCCGTGCCTGTCGGATCTCCGCCCTGGAGCATGAAGCCGTCAATTACGCGGTGGAAAATTACGCCGTTGTAGAAACCCTCGCTTACGAGTTTTGCGAAGTTCCCTGCGGTAATTGGCATATCCCCGTACAGTTCAATTGTGATGTCACCCATGTTGGTGTGTAAAATTGCTTTTTTTCCCTTCCATACAACCATTTTAAAACCTCTGTCGAACTTTATATACGATGTTTTGTTTTTGTGTTTACTTTTGTTTTTTGTGTTTACTTTTGTTTTTTGTGTTTACTTTTGTTTTTTGTGCGTTGTATGCATATCTTACATGTAAATCCTTCGCCTCCCGAATTTCGCTTCGGGAGCACGAGGTCCGTTTCGCTACGCTCAAGCGGACTAATTATGTTTGTTTAGAATGAGTTGTGTTCTGGCAGAAGGTCACCTGTATCGGGTTTCTGTTCCGTTGTAAAAAAAGATTTCGGGAATCAGTATCTTTTTTTTAAAAAAGAAATGTTATATAAGGTTTTTACTTTTTTCATAAGTAGATTTGAGCACTTTTCGATTCAACTTTCTAAAAATATGTTTGAAAAGCCATATGATTCCGTTTTTTGGATTTCAGCTTTCTGTATCCAGGCTGTAAAAACTTATCCATTGGTCGTCTGGTCAGGGCATTTTTGCTTTTGGGGTTTGAGAAGTAAGTTGTCATAAATTTATTAATGTGTTTAGTCCCTGACTCCCCGCAGTTCCGGTTGGATTCGAATTTCCAAGTTTAGGGAGAGTGATATTGTTGGATCTGGAAGGAGTTACCCTGGTTTTATTTGTACAGCAGATTAATAATTTTTGATTTGAATATATACAATTTAAACTTTTTCATTGAACTTGTAATATATATTATAATTGAATTCAGGCTTTTCTTCTTTTTTAAATTATTGATTATTTAGACATTGAAACCTACTCATATTTGGAAGTATGTTAGGGAAAAAGTGGCGTTTATGATGAGGATTATGCCTCATGAGGGGGCTGTTGGAAACCTAACTTATATAAAAAATTTGTATAAATCCTCTACTTCATATAATCTTTTTTCTGATTTTAATATAGTAAATAAGTTGCAAACAAATTTTCAAAAATAGTGGTGGGGGCCGCTTGTATGGACATGTTTAAAGCGTTTTGCCTGTGTGCAATCGCAGGAATTATAGCAACAGCAATCGCGTTTCCGGCTTCAGCAGAGATTGTTTTCGAAAACGAAAATGAAACCGATGAAGAAATAAATGTATCAAGTGTATCAAATGTATCAGGTTTCGCACCTGAAATCAATTTTACGGAAATCCTTGATCCGGGACTGGACCTGAATTTCCGTTTCCTGACCTCAATGCTGGAACTGCTTGACCTGAACCTCAGGCTCATAGACGGGACCCTGGAGTCCAGGGTTTCAGACTACCCTTTCCTTGCTACCACCATGGAAGGAACGGGTTCCGGGGTTAGAGCCGTGGATTCGATTCTCGTAGTCATGGGCTCGGGACCCCAGGGCGTTAATGAAACAAATGTCAGCACGGATTCCATCAACGAAAGTTTTGCACGCATAAACGAAAGCCTCGAATCCCCCGATTCCATGGCCGAACATGCCAATTCAACCCTGGGAGAACCAAACGCCACCACCCCGATGATCTTTGAGATGTTTGATAGCATAAAAGGGATGCTGGCGATCTTCGGGTGAAGGTTTAGTGTATCGTGAATCGTACATCGTGAATCGTACATCGTGTATCGCACATCGTGTATCGTGTATCGTGTATCGTGTATAAAGGCAGATTGAGGGCATTCTTTGAATCAAAGATTCGGGATGCAAAAGGAATGAATTTCCGACCTACTGATTTGCCAAACGTGCCCGCATAGTCACAGAATTTCGTTTTTGTGGAGAAGAGGAAATAAACACGATTGGTTTTTCAAAAATTATCAGGCTTTTACATTTTTAAAACATTATAATAATTATTCATATTTAATCAATCAGATAATGTTAACTATTTTTTTCAACACTCAATTTTTATACTTATATTTGCCGTCAAAATTTTCAGCGCAATTCCGGCATCTAAGCCCGAAATTTCCGGAAAAATAAACGAAAGCCCCCCAAAATCCTTCTTTTTTTCAGTGTTCAAATCTTCCCAAATATAATAAAACCACCCATAAAAATCGGATATTTATAGCAGCTCCATCTGATTTTTTAGTAGGGGCCGGTTCACGCGGGTCCTTGTGGTATAGAAGGTACAGGTGGTGCTGGACTGAAGAATTACCGGAGGCTTTACATCTGGGGGATATTTCTGGGAGCCTTTATCGCAGCCGGGGCTCTCCTGGCTTCATCGGGAGAGATTTCGCTGGCCGATACGAGCGTCATGGGCACTTCCGTGACACTGACTTCCACAGAGCTGAATTCAACGGAGTATGAGGAGGTCCCTGTGGAAGGGGCTTTCAATTTCATGGTCTCGATGCTCGAGCTGGCAGAACTGAACACCAGGCTGATAAACTCAACCTTGAGCTCAAGGGCTTCGGACTACCCATTCCTTGCAACGACCATCGAAGGCACGAGCGAGGGGGTAAAATACATGGACTCGGTACTCACGTACCTGGGCTCGGAGCAGCAAATACTGAACGAAAACAATTTCACGGACGAATCCTTCACTGACGCATTATTTGCAAATGAATCCGTCAATGTATCTATCAATGAAACCATAGATGCAAGCCTGGAACTGCTGAACGAAAGCCTCGAATCCCCGCAGCAGATGATGGATGACGCAAACTCGACGCCGGGGGCAGAAAAGGAAACAACGGAGCTGATAGGTTCGATGTATGAGTCAGTGAAGCTGATGGTTTCGAAGGCGAGGTGAGTTTTTTACTTTTTTCAAACCACGGGCTATTTTTTAGGGTAAATCGGACCTTATCAAAGGTCTGGTAAAAGATTAGAGTTTAGATCATAATGATTATAATCCGTATCTTTTGTATCAAAATATGACTCCTGAAACCGGGAAAAATTTGGGAGAGAAAAAGGAGGAAAAGCCAGAGCAACTTGAATACCGTATTCCGCCGTTCATTTCCCGCGCCTTAGCGCGGCTTTTCCCCGACCACTGTTTTAAGGAAATATACGATGGAAAAAATCCGTACCTGAAAAAGAGTCTGCACCTGAAAAAACAATCCATGCTAGAAAAACCCAGTGAATGAAATACCATCCAGCCCCTGAAAATAGCCTATCAAGCAATCAAGCCCCTGAAAAACAAGTGGGGGAACTGCTCAAAAACAAACCAGATCAGGTTCAACTGGCGGGTCGTTATGGCAAAGATGTCCATAATCGATTACGTCATAGTCCACGAACTCTGCCACATGAAGCATAAAAACCATTCAAAGGCTTTCTGGAAGGAGGTGCAGAAAATCCTGCCGGATTACGAAGAAAGAAAAGAATGGTTAAGGGTTCATGGGGATTTGCTGAAGATCTAAGTTTGAGGAGTTTAACCGGAATCAAACCCCTTTTAATTTTACTCCATGAACCTTTCTACCTTTTGCAGGAATTATCCTTTTGAATTCTGCAATATCCGCTAACACAAGCAAATCTGCAATGTGGGGTGCGGTTTTTACATCAGAACTTCGGTCATATTTACTTTTTGCTATTTTTTTCAAATGATCTTCAAGTGAAATTCCGGGATAGTTTTCCGAAATTTTTGCACCAATCTTTACAGGCCCTTTGCTAGCATCAAGAAATGTTACTGCTTCTTCGAATCTCCAAATCTCGATGTATAATGGATTGCCAGATTCAAGCTTAAAGAGAATTTTGTCGCCAGGGGTTTTTTGAAAAAGTTGGTATTTTTGTCTTTTGTTTTCGCCAAAGGCTTTATTCCGTGGAGACTCCACCCACTTTCCCGAATTACTGTTTACGTAACTTTTTATGAGCTCGATTTTGTCAGTAACTTCCCTATTTTTCATCATATTTTACTCCCGGCTATTTTGTTATTTTGATTAAACCACCCGTCTTTTGTATTTTTTTTCAAAAGATGCACTGTATTCAATAAATGTTAAATTACCTAAATCTTTCGACGATTTTTACAGTTTCTCCTTCTCCAGTTCCAAAACCTTTATATATAAAAGACAATATTAAGCATTGTTGTACATAATTATACAACAGTGATGCCATATGCACGTTAAAATCCAGCAGATCCTCGATACAACAAAAACCCGCATAAGGGCTTTCGGACCGGAAATTAGACTTGGAGGGATGCCCGAATGTATGCAGAGGCGAGACTTCCTTTCGGCAGTAGCGGTTGCCAGAGCCGAAGGCAGGGTACCCGTGATTGCGGAGGTCAAGCCCGCTTCCCCGGGAAAAGCCTTCAGGGAGATCCTCCCCGGAGATGCTGCAAGACTGGCGTGGGAAATGGAGGAGGCTGGAGCTGTTGCGATTTCGGTCCTGACCGAACCCGAGGTGTTCCGGGGCTCGCTTGAAAACCTGGAAGCCGTCAGGAGGACGGTTTGTTTGCCGGTCCTTAGAAAGGATTTCATAATTGACAGGCTCCAGCTTGAGGAAACCCAGAGCGACCTCATCCTACTGATCGCAGGGGTCCTTGGGGAAAATCTCCTGGATTTCGTTGACCTCGCACTTAAAAAGGGATTCGAGCCGCTGGTGGAAGTCCACAATGCAGAGGAACTGGAACTGGCTCTCGATACCCCTGCAAGGGTAATCGGAATCAACAACCGGAACCTTGAAACCCTGGAGATCAGCCTTGAAACCACCGAAAAGCTTGCACCCCTGATCCGGGAACACGACCGGAAAAACGGGATAAATCACGTTATAGTGAGCGAGAGCGGGATCCGTGGGACGGATGACGTCTGCAGGGTAATCGATGCAGGGGCTGATGCGGTGCTGGTCGGGTCCGTAATAATGGAAAGCGAATCAGTTTTTGAAAAAACAAAAGAACTTGTCCAGAGCCTTGCCTGGCGCTGCTGACCTCTTTTTTACCGGCTCTCCGGAGCCGTGACAGCTTATTGAACAGTGAATTTCGGATTTCAGGTTTGAAGAAATCCGGGACTGCTTCAAATTTTAAAAATTTGGAAAATTTTCTGAATTTCAAAATTTCGGAATCAAAATTCCAGAATCAAAATTTCTGAATTTCAAAATTCCAGAATCAAAATTCCAGAATCAAAATTCCAGAATCAAAATTCCAGAATCAAAATTCCAGAATCAAAATTCCAGAATCAAAATTTCAAAAAATCAACCGTGAAAAGAGACAAGGGAGTAATCAAATTGACAGGAACTACAATTTCAGAATCACAGATCAAAAATCCGGGGCATGGAAAACTCTCCGGCCAGGAAACAGGGACAAATGCAGGGGTAAAGGCACAGGCAAAGGGAAAGTACGGCAAATACGGGGGCCAGTACGTTCCTGAAGTCCTGATGCCTGCCCTTGAAGAGCTGATGGAAGGGTACGAGCGGTACAAAAACGACCCGGAATTCCTGAAGGAACTGGACCATTACCTCAAGGATTTCGGAGGCAGGGAGACCCCGCTCTACTTTGCCAGGAACTTGAGCAAGAAATACGGGGCAAAAATCTACCTCAAGCGCGAAGACCTGGTGCACGGGGGTGCCCATAAGCTGAACAACGCAATCGGACAGGCGATCCTTGCAAAGTATATGGGGAAGACCCGGCTGATTGCCGAGACCGGAGCCGGGCAGCACGGGACTGCGACTGCGATGGTAGGAGCGAACCTGGGCTTCGATACCGTGGTGTACATGGGAGCAAAGGACATCAAGCGCCAGCAGATGAACGCTTACAGGATGGAACTCATGGGCACCGAAGTCCGGCCCGTGGAGTCGGGCTCGCAGACCCTCAAGGATGCAATCAACGAGGCGCTCCGCGACTGGGTTACGAACGTGGAGAACACACATTACCTGATCGGCTCGGTTGTTGGGCCGCACCCCTACCCCATGATCGTCAGGGACTTCCAGAGCGTGATCGGGCGCGAGATCAAGGAGCAGATCATGGAAAAGGAAGGGCGGCTTCCGGACTCCCTGATTGCCTGCGCCGGGGGCGGGAGCAATGCCATGGGGATGTTCTATCCTTTCATTGACGACAGGGAAGTCCGGCTGATTGCCGTCGAAGCCGGGGGAAAAGCCCTGAAGCGTACTGAAAAGGCAGCTCTCCACTCAGCTTCCCTCTGTGTTGGCGAAGAAGGTGTCCTGCACGGGGCCCGGACGAAAGTGCTTCAGGACAGGAACGGGCAGATCCTGGAATCAGAGTCCGTTTCCGCAGGACTCGACTACTCAGGGGTCGGCCCTGAACTAGCCGATCTTGCAGACAGCGGGAGGGTTACTCCCCGCTATGTTACGGACGACAAGGCCCTGGAAGCCTTCCACGAACTGAGCAGGCTTGAAGGGATCATTCCTGCCCTGGAATCCTCTCACGCGCTTGCCTACCTGAAAAAAGCCGCCGAAGCCGGGGAACTCGGGGAACTTGTGGTAGTAAACCTCTCGGGAAGAGGGGACAAGGACCTTGAAACTGTCTTCAGCAAGATGAAGGAGGCCTGAAAGATGAGTACCGAGATTAAAGCCAGGACAGGAACTGAAACGTCAGCAGGAATGAAAGCAGAGACTGGATCTGAAATGACAGCCGGAACCGGAAAACCGAGCATATCCGAAAAGTTTGCCGAACTGAAAGCAAGGGGGGAAGGAGCCCTGGTCAGCTACGTGATGGCAGGCGACCCATCTCCTGAAGCAACCCGGGAAATCGTTGCCGCTCTTGCAAGGGGCGGGACGGATATCATCGAACTGGGACTGCCCTTTTCGGACCCTGTTGCCGACGGCCCGACCATCCAGGCAGCAGGGCAGCGGGCGCTTGCAGCAGGCATGGACACGGAACGCTTTTTCAAGCTCGTTGAGGGGCTTGACAGCGGAATTGCCCGAATTCCCCTTGTGTGCATGACCTACTATAACCTGGTATTCAGGTACGGGATTGAGAAATTCGTAGAAGGTTCAGCGAAAGCAGGGATAAGCGGGCTGATAATTCCGGACCTGCCTGTCGAAGAAGCCTCCGAACTCAGGGAAAGCTGCGAGAGGCACGGGCTGGATCTTATCTTCCTGATCGCGCCCACCACCACCGGGGAAAGGGTGAAGAAGGTCCTGGACCGGAGTTCGGGTTTTGTCTACCTGGTCTCAAGGCTCGGGGTCACCGGCACAAGCAGCGAAGTTTCAGGGGCCACGAAGGAGCTGCTTGACAGGGTGGAAACCGACATCCCGAAAGCTGTCGGGTTCGGGGTTTCAAACGGCAGCCAGGCAGCTGAGATCAGAAAAGCCGGAGCTGACGGTGTGATTGTTGGCTCTGCATTTATCAAGATTATCGAATCCGGGAAGAACGTGAACAAAAGGCTGGAAACCCTGGCAAGGGAGCTGAAAACCGGGATCCTGGAAGCCGGCAAATCAGGAGAATAAAAAAAGTCATGGAGTTGTGAAAAATGCAGGGAGAAATGCAGGCATACATAAAAAAGTTGCAGGAAGGCAGGGATCTCAGGCCTGAGGAGGCGGAAGACGCGCTCAGCCAGATCCTGAGCACGGCGGAAGACGAGGAAATCGGGGAGTTCCTGCTGGCTCTCCGGGCCAAAGGGGAAAAGCCCGAGGAAATCGCGGGTTTTGTAAAGGGCATGAAAAAAGCCGCCAACACAATCCGGCCTGACCTGCCTTTCAGGCTTGTGGACGTTGTAGGGACCGGCGGGGATAAGCTGAACACGATCAACGTCTCGACGGCAGCCGCAATCATAACTGCTGCCGCAGGGGTCCCGGTTGCAAAGCACGGGAACCGGGCAGTCACTTCCATGGCCGGGAGTTCCGACGTGCTCGACGCTCTCGGGATCAAGGTGAACCTTCCTCCCGAAAATGTCCAGAGGACCATTGAGGAAATCGGGATAGGGTTCATGTTTGCCCCGGTCTTCCACCCGGCAATGAAACGGGTTGCAGGTGTCCGGAAGAAACTTGGGGTCAGGACGGTCTTCAACATCCTGGGCCCCCTGACCAACCCGGCAGGGGCGAAAGGGCAGGTTGTGGGGGTCTTTGATAAAAAGCTCTGTGAACCCCTTGCCCGGGCCCTGAAGGAACTCGGGTCCGAACACGCCCTTGTGGTGCACGGGGACGGGATGGACGAGATCTCAAACATAAGTGAAACCTTTGTTGCGGAACTGAAAAACGGGGAAGTCTCAACATACACCCTCACCCCCGAAGCCCTGGGCATGCTCCGGGCAAAACCCGAAGACATCGAAGGCGGGTCCCCGAAAGAAAATGCCCGGGACCTCCTCTGCATCTTCAAGGGACAAATGGGGCCCAAGCGGGACCTTGTGATCCTGAACGCCGCTGCGGCCCTCTACGTCAGCGGGATCGTGGGCTCCATCAGGCAGGCAATCCCGATTGCCGAGGACGCCATTGACAGCGGGAAAGTCATGGTCAAGTTCAACCAGTTCAAAACTTTCACAGCCGAACTTCACGAACAGGGCAAAAAGCGGAGCACCCTCGAAGAAACCCTCATGCCGGCTTCCGGCACTCCTTCGTTAAGCCCCGCCTCCGGGGAAAAGGCATGAAAAAAAGCTTGAAAAACCCAAATCCAGAGACCCAGCCAAAGACCCGGCCAAAGACCCGGGTAAAGATTTGCGGGCTTCGCACCCCCGAGGATATCGAAGTTGCGGAAAGGGCAGGGGCTGATGCGGTGGGTTTTATCACTGAAGTCCCGGTGGAAAGCCCCAGGAAACTGGAAGCCGGAACCGCAGCATCCCTGGTCGCAAAAGTCCCCAAATGCCTGGACTCCGTAATGGTCATCATGCCTGAAAACGCAAACCAGGCCCTGTCCCTCATTGAAAAAGTCCGGCCCGACATCGTGCAGGTCCATTCCGGGCTTCCCCTCCCTGAACTGGAAATCTTAAGGGAAAATACGGATCTCCCGATCATAAAAGCCCTCTCCGTGCCTGCAGGCCTGGGGGCTTCAAAGCTCCGGAACCTTGCCAAGCGGCTCCTTGAGGAGGTCCGTGAGCTGGAAGAAAGCGGAACTGTGGACAGTGTGCTCCTGGACTCGGGGCTTGCCGGGAAAAACGGAGGCACCGGCTGTGTCCACGACTGGGCTCTGAGCCGGCAAATTGCCGAAGAAAGCCGTCTTCCCCTGGTCCTGGCCGGAGGGTTGAAACCTGAAAACGTGCGGGAGGCGATAAGGACCGTATCCCCCTATGCGGTTGACACGGCCTCGGGGGTCGAAAGCGGAGGAAAAAAAGATGCTCTGAAAATCCGGAGCTTTATTCAAGAAGTGAGGTGCGCCGATGTTTTCCTTTGACCTTGGAAAAGAAGGATTCGAAAAGCTTGTCTCAGGGCTGGAAAAGCCCGCCATCATCCAGCTCCTGGCAAAAGTGGACTCAGCCATGATCCGAAACCTCACCCCCCTGCAGCTTTACAGGACTCTGAAGAGGACACAGGACGCAGGCCAGCAGGAAACAGGAAAGCAGGGGACAGGAAAGCAGGGCAAAGGCCAGGGCAAAGGCCAGGGCAAAGACCAGAGTGCAGACAAGGGTGCAGACAAGAGCGAAGGCTGCCCGGGCTACTCTTACATGCTGGAATCCGTGGAAAAAGAAAAGACAAAGGCAAGGTACTCCTTTGTAGGAAGCGACCCTGACGCCGTGCTGACCATAAAAGACAGGGAAATCAGTGTCGAACTCCTGAAAAAGGAAGCTTCCGGCCTTTTCGAGCAGGTCCGTAAGGAAATCACGGAAGGTTGCAGAGATCCGGAAACGGGAGAAAATACCATCAGGGCAGCAGTCCCACCCGGAAAAGACCTCTTCGATGCCCTCCGCCTTGCTTTTCCCACAGCAGACGGGATAGGCCTTTTGAATTCGAAACGTTTTGACAGGCAGACCTTCCTGGGAGGTGCAATCGGCTTTACGGCCTATGATGCAATCTATGACAGCTGGTTAGACACCGGGAAAGGTTTCGAGTCCGATGTTCCCGAACTTCAGTACCTGCTGGTTTCCAAAAGTTTTGTCTTCGACCACCTGAAAGGAGACATCTACATCGTGCTCACACCCTTCATAAGGCCCGGCTCAGACCCGGAAGCCCTTTACGGACAGGCAGTTTCAGAGGCAAAAAAACTGTACACCCTGCTTGAAAAAGCAGTGAGGGAAGAAGGAAAAGAAAAGGAAGAAGGAAAAGAAAAGGAAGAAGGAAAAGAAAAGGAAGAAGGAAAAGAAAAGGAAGAAGAAGAAGAAGAAGAAGAAGAAGGTAGCGAAGAAAACTTTATGGAAAGCCCCGCCTCAATTTCAAGAACTTCACCCCCTACCCCGGTTCCCGGTGTGGAAGAGTCGGAAAGAGCAGGGTTTGAAGCGGCGGTGCTCCAGGCAAAGGAACACATTTTTGCCGGGGACATCTTCCAGGTTGTACTTTCCAGAAAGCGGGAGTTTCAGCTTAAAGAGTCGCCTTTCGAACTCTATACCCGGCTCAGGGCAATCAACCCGAGCCCCTACATGTACCTCTTCGAGTTCGGAGACCTGGCAATCGTCGGGGCAAGCCCCGAGACCCTGCTTACCGTGCACGAACGGACCGTAATCACAAACCCTATAGCAGGCACCTGTCCCAGAGGAAAGACCGGAGCCGAAGATGAGGAACTGGCAGCCCGGATGCTCGGGGATGAAAAGGAAAGGGCCGAGCACGTAATGCTGGTGGACCTGGGGCGAAATGACGTCCGGATGGTTGCGGAAAGCGGTTCGGTTAAGGTTTCCGATTTCATGAAGGTCCTGAAATATTCCCATGTCCAGCATATCGAAAGTACGGTTTCGGGAAAACTAAGGCCCGAATGTGACCAGTTCGATGCCTTCAGGGCGGTTTTTCCCGCAGGGACTCTCTCCGGAGCCCCGAAAATCCGGGCTATGGAGATCATTTCCGAACTCGAAAACTCCCCCAGGGGTGTCTACGGAGGCGGAGTCGGCTACTACAGCTGGAACGGGGACGCGGACTTTGCAATCGTTATCCGGACCGTGCTTGTCCGGGGAAAGCTTGCTTCCGTGCAGGCAGGAGCCGGCATTGTTGCGGATTCGGACCCGGCATACGAGTTCCGGGAGACCGAAAGGAAAATGGCTGCCATGCTAAGGGCTATAGAAGAGGGAGCCTGAGAAAACCGGGACGAAAAAGCAGAAAGAGAATTCAAAAAAAGGAGCTTGAGAGGAGGCGTTATTGATGAAGGTGGTTTTCATAAACAACAGGGATTCCTTTGTATGGAACCTTGTGGATTACATTTCATATTTTGAAAAAGATACCGTGGTTCTCCCGAACACGGTCCCTGTAGAAGAGGTAAGGGCTCTGGCCCCCGATGCGCTGGTGATTTCCCCGGGTCCTGGCAACCCCTCGGACCCGAAAGATATAGGGAACTGCATAGACATCATCCGGGAACTGGGACCGGAAATTCCCCTGCTCGGGGTCTGCCTGGGACACCAGGCGATCAATTTCACATTCGGTGGGACGGTCAGAAGAAGTAAAGCAGGCCCGGTGCACGGGAAAAGTTCACAGATCAGGCACAACAGTTCCTCGCTTTTCGGAGAGATGGGAGAAACATTTGAAGCCGGACGATACCATTCCCTGGAAATTGGATATCCAGCCCCCGGAATCAGGATAACCGCCAGGGCAGAAGACGGAAGCATCATGGCAGTGGAGCATGAAAAGTACCCGATATACGGCCTCCAGTTCCACCCGGAATCCGTACTAACCCCCAACGGGCTGAAAATAATTGAGAGTTTTCTGGAAATTGCCAGAGGGTTTGAAAAAGAAAATATAAAAAAAGAAAATATTAAAAGAGAAAATATAAAAAAAGAAAATATTAAAAGAGAAGAAAAGAAACCCAAACAAGGAAATGTGCAAGTTAAGGAAAAGAACGGGGAAGTCGAAAAAGGGAACGGGAAATTTAAAAAGAGAAACGAGAAGTCGGAAAGGGATGAACAAAAATTGAAAAAAGAAAACCGGTTGTTAGAAACCGGCCATGAGCTTCTCCATCCGCCTGTGCAGCAGGAATGATTTCCTTATTTTTCTTCTGCTTTCAGACTGCTTGCTCTACCTGATTATTTATCCTTATTTTCAGCTTCCTCGGTTTCAGCTTCCTCAGTTTCAGCTTCCTCGGTTTCAGCTTCCTCGGTTTCAGCTTCCTCGTCTTCGGCTTCCTCTTCGAAAAACGTTTCCTCACGGAATGCTTCGTTGGCCTGATCCTGATAGCTGGAGGGCCTGAGGTCCTGATAGCCTCCGAAGTTCTTGATGGTATCGTAGATAAGTTTGGGGTAGACTTCTATCTGCTGCCTGGCAATAAAGCCTTTTTCTTCCGAGGACTTTATGATTGCTTCACAGGCGGCCTTTGCTGCATCCACGATTTCAGGCAATTCCTGTTCATTGGATACAAAATCGATTTCTTCAAGAGCGAGGGTAGTCCAGAGGGTGACAACTTCCATTTTCTTCTCAACGGCTCCGAGCCCTATTATTTCAAGGACTCCAACTGCTTTTTGTGCAGGCACCTCGATTTTGAAATGGGCAGCTCCCTTTCCCACTTCCTGCACGGCTCTTGCAAGCGACCAGAGAGCATTGGAGTAACCTTTTTCAAGTGACATTTCCGAAAGCTCTTTCAGGGCTTCTATTGCAGCAGTAGCAGGCTCTTCAAACCTCTTCTGGGCAGCTTTGGTGCCGATATTCCTTATGTATACGGCAACCATTTTGGATTCTTTCTCTAAATCCCCTTTGATAAGTTCTACCCCGAGTTCCCTGAGGTAGTCGATATTCTGGATAGCGTCATATTCGTTTCTTTCACTGGCTGCCTTTATTCCTGCTTCTCCCAGTTCAATTGCCTTCTGTTCATTCATTGTGAACATATTTACACCCCTTTTAATCAAATAATGCTTGAAAGGTTAGATTTTGGATAATTATCTGATATCCTATATGTTTACTCTGATATTAGTCTTCCTATATTTTTAGAAATATAATCAGCATATCCGGGGCTAATACCCCTGAAAAAAGAGTATAAAACCTTAAAAAAGAAATTAAGAAACCGGAAAAGGGTAAAAAGGCATTTATGAAGATAAAAAATCCTTAAAAATACCTCTGAAAAGAAAGTTTCCGGAAAATCTTTCAAAACTGTATTCAAAAAATTCAGAAAGATTGAAACATTTTCGAAAGATTGTAAGTAACCCTTACCGGACTTCAGCAAACTGGCTATAAATCTTTTCGTGCAACCTCCTAATTTCCTCCGCATTCCGGTTCAGTTTTGCACGCGGAACCTTTACGTCCAGGAAAGAGTCAAGCAGGCACTCGGCCGAAAGTACGGTATTTCCCAGGTAACCAGCCTCAGCGTTCTTCCTGACAATTTCGATAGAGAGAGCCGCCTGAGCAGCGGCAAGTTCCAGCTTCCTCCGGGAGGAAAGTTTTCCGAGTTCTCCGAGACAGTAGAGAGGAGTGCACGTTTCTTCGCAAATCCTCCGCTCTTTATACAGGCTCTTCCTTTTCCTGAGCAGAGCCCAGTTCAGCGCAATCTGAGCGTCTTCCAGCAGGAGTTCGGCACTTATAACAGCGTTTTCAAGCCCTGCCCCTGCAGCACTTTTTCCGACATCCCGGATCAGCGAGGGGATATCAGCCTGGAACACTTCCAGGTCCTCACACCCGGAAAAAGTAGCAATTTCTTTCAGGAGAGACTGGCTGGTGATGGCGGCTTTTTCCATTCCCTTCCTGGCCGCCTCTTTTCCGACTTCTTTCAGGGTAGTAGCCACAAGCCTGAGAGATACCGGCATTCCACTATCAGATGCCTTTTTTCCGAGAGTCAAAAGAGCCGATGCAACAGCTAAGACCGTCTCTTCAACCCCCTTTCTAGCCGCTTCCTGTCCGATTCTTCCCAGTGAAACCGATGCATCAAGGAGACCTACTGTCAGTCCCTTTTCAACCGCAACTTCACCGAGGGTTTGTATGCAGGAGACCACCTTTTCCGGACCTGCTTCCGGAAACTGCCCGACACATTTGATTCCGAGATCACCCAGATCGTCGACCGTCCGGAGGAGCTGCACTTCATTCCTCGCCCGAACCGCCGAGAATCCCTGGTCAAGCAGCCGAGCTTCTTCTGTTAAAGGCATACTTCACCTCCAATTCCGCAGCCTTTACTATAAATTATGACCGGGCAGGATATTAAATTTTTCATTTTCCTCCATTTTTTTGTCCTGTTAAACGCAGCAACCCCGGCAAGGGGGACATATTCCAGAATAGGGAAAGAAAACGGAAGAAATAATGAGAAAAAAAGACACCAAAACGAAAAAGTAAAGAAGGAGAAGGCGGGAGGAAAGGCGAGAAGGGAGAAAAAGAAGGGTAAATTAAAGGGATAAAGGAATAAAGGGGGGCCAGAAAAGAAAAAAGGTAGAAAGGAAAGAACTTGAATGAAAGAAGAAGAAAAGGGAAAGGAAAAGGAAAACTTATCTCCTCAATTTCTTCTATTTTCACATTCCGGAAAGGATCTTTTCATGCAATTCCTTTACTTTCTGCAGCTTCTCCAGGCTTTCATCTGTTTCAGCAACTCCTTCACTTTCGAAGTTTTCAAGGGCAAGTTCCGTCACAATAGAAGAATTCGTCAGGACATTTTCTTCAGCCTGAACTTTTAAAGTCTCAAGCGTCCACTGGCTCTGTAGGAAAGCCCCCTGCATGTCCTTCTTCAGGGAAAGTTTTCCGATCTCTTCAACCGAGATGGCGGTTGAACTGAGAGCTTCATCAAAGTATTTTTCCGAAGCCAGCGCGCCAAGTTCCTCCAGCAGAAGGAGTACACTGAGAGATTCGGTCTCAAGCCCTTCTCCGGCAACATTTCTTCCGACCTCTCCAAGGAAAGTCAGCACATTTATCAGCGCTTCTTTCATGTCCCGTTTGCCCGCAACCAGGCCTATTTCCCTGAAGAGCAAAGCCATGGTAACCGTTTCTTCCGTACCCCTCTGCCCGGAAGAGGCTTTTCTGATCTCCATCAGGGTCGTTACCGCAACCTTTGAGGCGGTCCCGAGGTCGCTTTTCACAGCCTTCTTCCCGAGTTTTCCTATCGAAACAACGGTTTTTCCCACTGTGGACTCAAAGCCCTTTTCTGCTGCTGCCTTTGCCAGGTTCCCCATAGCCAGAATGGAATTGATCGTAACGAGTTCGAGTTTTGCCTCCGCAGCCAACTCCGCGATCTCATCGATGGAGAAGATGACCCTCTCGGCATCGGCCCCTTCATTTTCCGTTATGAAGTCTACCGCAATTCCTGTAAGGGAGTCCAGTGCCTGGAAAACCCGGCTCTCATCCCCCTCTTCAACCGAGGTTAAGCCTACCTCCATGGCATCCGCTTCATTCAATGTTATCATTTTCTTTTTCCCCTCTTGTCAGGTTTGTCAAACTATTATGAATTATTTAGATGTTTTTGAGTCTCAGCCTGCTGAATGCTTCTGCGCCCCAGTCAGATAAATAAATATAATAAGTGTACGGTTTTGTTTCCTGCCTACTCTATGAAGTTCTGAGGTTATTAGTGTTGCTATATAGCACGAAAATGCCCAGAGTATAAAGATACGGCTTTATCACCCGGTCTGAGCTTCCAAAAGGCAGCCATCGGGACGAGGGTTTTAACGCGAGAAATCGCAAAATATCGGTCAGAAAATAGGGAAATCCCCGTCAGGAAATAGGGAAATAACTGAGGAGAGTATAAAATATCTTCCTGTCGGGGGATCGTAAAATATTCCCGGCAGGGTAAAGCCTGGAATACTCAGCTGCCAGGAAAATGGGATTGTCAGGTGAAAGGGTGTAAGGAGACGCTAAAAACCTTATTTGTCCAGGCTTTCTGCTTCATTTATCATTTCGGTGCAATTAAAAACTTCAAGGGAGATTTTTGCCATAAGTACATGACTTATCATGTATTTCTCGTCAGTTTCGATTCTCATGTTCTCAAGGGAATGAGCAGCCCGGATAACAGCATTATCAAGGGCTTCGTTTTCGACTTTCTGAGGCTCACTTTCTGAAAGGAAAGGCTCACCTTCCTGCGAACCTCCATTCTCGGAATGGGTAAGTGCAAACCCGAAAACTTCAGAAAAATCGTCTGAAATAAAGGATGCATCCTCATGAAGCGGCGGGGACAGCAAAATTCCCGGCATAACGGGAATAATTCCTCCGTTATCCGGACCCCCTGAAGCGGAATTCTTGCACACGCTCGTACCTACCACCCCAAGAGCCAGGGCCGCAGTCAAAGCTTCACTTTTCTTATCTTGCACGGAGGCGGAATTAACTATTTCTCCCAGGTATGCCACCACAACCCTTACCGCAGCTTCCATCCCCTGTCCGGCTGCAGCTTTTCCGACTGCACAGAGGGAATACAGAATACTCTGGCTTGTATCTGTCATCTCCTTTCCCCTGGCAGCTTTTGCCATCCGGCCCAAGGAGATAAGGGAGATGAAAACCCCGGCTTCCATCCTTTGAAGAGCGGCAGCGTTCCCAATATTTTTTATACAGGTCACAGCTCTCTTGGCATCTGTTTCCAGCCTTTTGTTTATGTATTCTGTCCCGCGCTCGGTCAGGAAATCGATAGACCTGAGCACCCCCAATTCATCCTTTTCCTTAACCGAACTTAAACCAAGGTCTGTAGCCCTTGCCTCATTCAAGATAGACATGTATGATCCTCTTTAAGATATCACCAGGCGCGGAATGGAGCTGGCTTCCGGGTTATCTGGCAGTTTCCATGCTCCTTTACAGGGAAATGCAAGTGTCCGGGACCTCTCCAAACTGCTGTTTTCCCTTTTAATGAAGTTTATTCGGCATTCCCTTCCGGGAACCGTCTCTTTACATTACGGGTTTTCTTGCGGCTTACCCCTTCCTTTTCCGTTTCAAACTTCTCAAAATACTGGAGAGCTACCCCTGCAATGATGGAAGCGCTCATAAGGTAGCGGTCATCGGCGTCAAATTTGATCGTCTCCAGGGAATATGCTGCCTGCAAACGGGCCTTTTTAAGCCCCTGTTCATCTGCAACTCGCCCTATGCCCTCCAGGGAACGGGCAGTTGCTTCAGCAGCCTTCTTCAGGTCCTTTTCAATCGCATTGGACCCCAGTTCCTGCAGGAGGAGCTCGGCATTGAGCGCAGCGGCCTCAAAATTCTGGCTTGCGGCAACTTTCCCGGTAATCCCCAGCCAGGCTAGCGTGCTTTCCGCAGCGTCCCCGAGTTTCTGCTGGGTTACGCTTTTTCCGATCTCCCCCAGGGAAAAAATAACCGCTATTGTTTCTTTTTTCAGTTTCCTGCAAGCCGCCGTGTTCCCCATTTCTCCCAGGCAGGAAGCAGCCACCTTTGCGGGAACTTCAAGCTTCTGCTCTCCCGCAGCTTTTCCGACCTCCCCGATCGCCAGGGCAATGCTTACAAGGATACTTTCCATCTGCTGCCTGCAGGCTTCCTTTGCAACCGGGGCCAGGAGCAGGAGTGAGGTAATAGCTGCCATTTCCAGCCGCTTTAAAGCTGCTGCTCTTCCGATATCCTTTATGTACTCAACTATTCTCCTGGTATCGGCTTCCTTGCCTTCCCCGGCATACTTAACCGCAATTTCATTCAGGTAATTCAGAAGTTGTATGACCTCAGCTTCGCTTCCTTCATTGACTGCAGCCATTCCCATTTCAAAAGCTTCGGTTTCATCCAGCGGAAGAATCCTGCATCCCCCAAGTTCTACTTTTGCATAAGAGTATTGCCGTGTGAGGATATTAGCTTTGCCATGTAAGAAACAGGGCAGGGTTTTCCCTTTGGTCTCCCTCAGTTCAATGAAAAATCTTACATGAAAAGAACTTCCTATACAATTTCAAGAAATGATAAAAAGCTTTAAATAATATTTTACGGTAATAAGATACCGGTTGCTTGCAAGCGGACCTCGAAGCCTCATTTCACACACACACACGAGAATCACAACGATTACTCTAGATGGATAGGTTCATCCCTTCTTCCTGTCCGTTCCGTTCGCTTGTGAGTACCACCCCATCATAACCTTTCCTGAATTTCCGTCTTTAGAAAAACCCTGTACACCATCTTTTCAGAAATCCCCTAATAACGTTTTTTTCGCACCCCAAATACCGTCTTTACAAAAAATTCGGTACGTTAAATTCGGTAGGTTGACACCTTGCAACAACAGTTGTGAGAAAGGGGGATAATATGGGAGGAGAAATAAGTCCTGAAGAGTTGAAAAAACGGGAAGAAATGGTCATATCAATGTGCATTTGCCCGTCCTGCCCTTCCTGGGTCGAATGCGGGGAAAAAGGTGGCTACTGCTTTGAGACGATAAGCAAGAGAGGGGGCATAAGTGAAGAAAACGGCTGTATTTGCCTCGGCTTCCCGGTAGCTAACAAATTAAGGCTTGACTATATGTATTAACTGCATCAGAGGTTCGGCAAAAGAACAGGAAAGCTAAAAAGTCCAAATAGTAAATCATCCAATTATCTATTTTCACTCACAGCAACAGGACAGAAGTTTGATCCGAAAAAAGGTGCTCGGACCCGGATGTCCGGATCCGGCTCTGAAAGTTTCTGAAATTATCAGTTTAGAATACGAGTCCGAGGTCTTCGAGCTGCTTCCTTGCTCCGTCGTAGACCTGCATGTATTCGTCCGTGGGTGTTACGGTCTTAACGTCGTAGCATTCCTGGAAGGTCTTGCCTGCGGGTGCGTTTGCATAGTTCTTCTCGTAGAGGCCGACGAGCTTGTCGAGGATTCCGTTGACTTCTGCGATGTCCATGCCTGCGGTTGCCCTTGCGACTTCTCCCATCATCCTGGCTTCCATACCTGTGGTCTTGTCGGTGACGACACCCTTTGCGGCTGCCACACCGGAGAGGATTTCACGGCCTGAAGCGGTGTCAGTCATGGACTGGGCGGAAGCTTCGAGGAGACACATCTCGGTACAGGGGCCTGCACATGGGTAGTACTGGTTCCCGGAGAGGATGTCTGTAAACTCGGAGATAGTTGCACATGCCCAGCCTGCGATTGTCAGGGTTTCCCTGGTGTTGGTGGATCCCCAGCGGATGTGGACAGGGCCGTCAAGGTGCCAGCTTGCGCTGCTCATGACGAATGCGTTGATGTGGGTTGCAATGTCCACGATTGTGGTCTCTTCAATGCCGCCGGCGTATCCGCCAAAGATTGGCATCTGTTCGTCCATGATAATATCGCTGTTGCCTTTGTAGTGAGCAATTACTGCGATTGCATCGAGGTCGATCTTCAGCTCGTTGAGCTGGGAGACTTCGTGGCTGTCAGAGGAGATCTGTCCACCGTAGCAGTCAGAGGCAATGTTTCCCTGAGCGGACAGGGAGGTCTCAGGGCCCTATATGCCCATGCCTGGCCTGCCGGCCATTGCTGCTGCCTGCTTGATGAGCCTGGTTTCGGTCTTTGATGCCAGGACTTCATAGGGGCTTCCCGGAATTGGAGGCTTGCCGCGGACGGAGGTCATAACACCGTCTACAATGGTGTCTACTTCCTTTTCCAGGGCGTAGCTCATGTGGACTGGCATGAAGACTTCTTCGGAAATCGGGGACCCGGTAGGACCTCCCTGGACAATTGGCTTCCTCTTGTCTCCGATGCTTCTCTTCTTGAACTGAACTGAATCCCTACCGGTCCCGAGGGTGAATTCCGTCTGGATGTTGTTGAGTGCGTCCCAGATCTCTTCTTCGGTGTACTTGACGATCCTGTGGGTGTCAGTACAGTAGATACCGCAGTCGAGGAGCATCTCAAACCCTGCCTGGAAGAGCTTTTCCATCATGTCCTTGTCGGTAGGGATGATCTCTCCCTTGAAGTCAAGCCCGTACTTCTGCTTAAGCTCCATGGACTTCATGGGAATTGTCATGAGGTCCCAGTCGTCCTGGGTGCATTTCTCACCGACTTTTGCTCTGTCGTAGAAATCGTAGCAATCAAATGATTTTCTGAATGTCATGTCTGGTTCCCCCGATTATTTCATAACTTCAAGTGCTACTTTTGCGGCTTCTGCAGCGTTCTCTGCGGTTGCGTCTGCTCCGATTTCTTCGATCCAGCCGTCAGAAACAGGGGCTCCTCCGAACATGCACTTTACGCTGTCTCTCAGGTTTTCTTCCCTGAGCAGATCCATGAGGTCCTTCTGGCCGAGCATGGAGGTGGTCATAAGGGCGGAACCTACAAGAATGACTTTTTCTCCCTTGTGCTTTGCAACCTCTTCTACAACAGTCTCGTTGAGAACGTCGGTTCCGAGGTCAAGGATATCGAAACCATTTGCTCCGAGCATGGTTGAGACAAGGCGGTGTCCGATGTCGTGGATGTCCCCTTCTGCAACAAAAGTGATTGCAAGCCCGGTTTCTTCTCCTTCCTTCCTGGTCTTCTCAAGTTCGGGAGTAAGGATTTCCATTGCCCCGCTCATTGCTTTTGCAGACATCATAATCTGGGGAAGGAAGATTTCAGCAGCCTCGAACTTTTCCCCTACGATTTTCATTCCTGGGGAAAGGCCCTTTGTGATAATATCAAGTGCCGGAATTCCTGCATCAAGGGATTCCCGGGTTAACTGTACACATCCTGCGATATCCTGATTAACGACAGAGTCGCAAAGTTTGTCAAAAATTTCTTCGTTTGCCATTTTTGAATCCTCCATATTTATTTTTGCATTTTGCCCTGAGCTACGCGAACGGATTACGGAATCTTATTCCCACTTTATTCATATATATAAATTACGCTAGTAGACGCAGAAAAAAAGAACTCAATATAAATATATTATGGATAGATTCCTGAGGCCCGGATAAAGGGATTTATCGGAAAAACAGCAGGAAGAGTGCAAACGAAGCGAGGTTCAGCAAAAAACCGAAAACACTGGCAATAAGTCCTGCCCTTGCTACACTATCAGGTCCTTTTTTCAGGCGTGCCCTGGCAAGAACAATGCCTATGAAAGCAAAAGGTATCGCAAAAGATGTTAGAAATACGCTCCCGATTCCCAGCAAGAAAGACAGGGAAAAGAATATGCTTACAAGCCCGCATACCAGGCTTAAAGTCCCTGAATTTTCGGACAGATTGCTAATTTTCTTTCCTCCCTGAAAAATTTAATATTATGGGCTGCAATATAAAGAGCTTAAACTTAAATTAAATTCCATGAGCTTCATCTAAATAGGTTAATCTTGTCACATAACATAATAATTGGTAACATAAAGTTCGTTGAAAAATTATTTATCGAGCTTTACCCCTATTTTTCCGCCTTCAAGTTTCCACTCAACCTTCTTTAATTCAAGACTGTCGTTCAGGCATTCCCCGGTCCTGATGTCAAACCTCCTTCCATGGCAGATGCACTTAAGTTCATGATCTTCGAGCACGCCCCTGTCCAGCGGACAGTGTGCATGGGGACAGGTATTTAAAAATGCGTAAATTTTGCCCTCTATTTTAATGAAGAGTATACCTTTTCCTTCAAGTTCCACAAGATGGAGAATTCCTTCTTTCAATCCGCTTTCCTCAGCCGCATAATGCCAGGGAGGCTCAAAACCGGATGTACCACTGGTTCCGGAGATTTTTCCTGATGTCTTATCAGATACCATTTACCACACACCTTCAACCCTTTCCGGGATTTTATTCCCTGCTTATTATTAGCCGGGGAGCCCGATATAAGCTTTTGCCGGAGAAGGGAAAAGCTCAAGCTGAAATAAAGGTTGCGGAAAATGAGAGATGATGAAAAAGGAGATTGAAAAAGGAGACTGAATAAAGAGGCTGAATAAAGAGACTGAAAAAGGAAACTAAAAAAGGAAACTAAAAAAGAAAACTAAAAAAGAAAACTAAAAAAGAAAACTAAAAAAGAAAACTAAAAAAGATGATGTAGAAAAGCTCCGTATCAGTGAAGTATCCCATCATCATTCAGGATTTTCAGGAGTTCAATTATCGAATAGGAGGCTCTGGTGATCCCCATACTGCGCTTATCGGTATCCGTACCAGCAATGTAGAGGTTCTTTACAGGAGTACGAATGTCCGCGAATTTTCCGTCAATAGTAACTGCGGCTTTTTCGGGGATCATTATCTGCTCATGCTTCATCACTATTTGCTGCTCGATGTTCGGAAGAGCCCGATAAATCGTATCATAGGCCTTCCTGACCTCGTGTTTCTCACTTCTGTGTTCGTCGATTACAAAGGAAAAGCCCACGAGCTGCCTGTCCTTCGGGGCAAGGGAAGGGTCATAGTTGCTGGTAGGCATGGCCCAGTAAGCAAAGTCCTTGAACCAGATCTCGGAACCGATATAGTTAAACTCTGGAAGGTTTTTTTGCAGACCCAGCCAGATTGTGAGGCTTTTGGTGTGGACGATCCCCTTCAGGTTTTCCAGGTAATCCGAAGGCAGATCCCTCATTAGGTTCGGGAGGTCGGTTGAAAATCCGGTATAGATGACAATTTCTGCGGAGTAGGCTTCATCGGCTTCAACGCCTGCAACCTTACCATCCTGCACCTGGATGCCTGTTACCTCACACTCGGTCTTGATTTCTACCAGGTCCGGGAGGGAATAGATTATGGCGTTAAGGAGGGATTTAAGGCCCTTCCTGGGATAGCCCTGGGAATAGTTAACCCTGTTAGTGGCAAGCCTTTCCAGGGACGTGAAGGGCTGGGAAACCCTGTTCATCCGGGCCTGGAGGGAAGAGTGCAGGTTCAGGGGAAGCAGGGAAGCCAGAATGGACTCTGTGGACTGCCTTTTTCTGGGTTCCATTCTCCCGATCATTTCACCGAATTGTTCCTGGGTTATGCTGTCCCTCACAAAACTGCTGCCTGTAAGGATCCGGTAAGCTGATGTCTCTTTCATGGACCTGCCGGAAAGGAAGCCCGAAATAGTGTCCACGAAATCACAGGTATCTTTGGAAAGGGTCCTTGGCAGGTAATCATACACGGACTGCCCCGAAAGGTCAACCCCGAAAGTTGAAAGGGTCAGGGCTTTCGTAATCGCCTGGGAAAGCATGAGCCTGTCCTTTCTCGGGAGTACGTCGAAAGTAACGAAATCCTTCAGGTTTGAAGGGACTTTGGTAAAGGAGTTTTCTGTCCGAACATAGTAGTGCCCGTAGTCTTCGAAAACCGGCAGGTAGTCAAAGTAGTTGTCCATGAGTCTCCTGAGGGGCCCCTCATGGAGATGGGTTATGGCATGGGCTCCGGTATCCACCTGGAAGCCATCTACCATATAGCTGTTACAGTTTCCCCCAATGTTCCTGTTTTTCTCGAGGACCAGTACCTTTTTCCCGTGCTTGGAAAGCGTAAGCGCAGCCAGGAGCCCGCTGACACCCGCCCCGACAACAATTACATCGTATTTTTTCATTCCCTGAACTACCTCTATTTTTTCTGTGAATCAAGCTCTTCTTCACCGCACCTTATACATTTGGCAATCTCAATTCACAACACAATTCCACCTACAGTGGAACGCATAAAAGATAAAAATTATGTTATGCAACTGTAGTAAAGCGCCTTAATCACAGCATATGTTAAAAGTTACATTATATATAATTTCTTTAGAAAGGGTATTATACTTCCCCAAAAATGCCTTTTTATTACAGGTTCAGATGCAGGTAATGTAGCCAGGACTGTCCAGGCTCATATCTTTTTGCTCTTCCACGGCGCATTCCATGCAGAGCTTCCTCCCTTTTATCTTAACAAAGTTATCCGTCTCCTTTCCACAACGTTCACATTTATTCATTTTCCTCCACCCGGTTGATACTATGGACGTTTTGCTATAAATACGGGAAGGTAATCGGAAATAACGGAAGTTAAAAATGAAGATAAGATAGAATGAAAAAATGAAGACAGAAGGTAACAAGAAGAAATGAAGACAGAAGGTAACAAGAAGAAATGAAGACAGAAGGTAACAAGAAGAAATGAAAAGTGAAGGTAACAAGAAGAAATGAAAAGTGAAGGTAACAAGAAGAAATGAAAAGTGAAGGTAACAAGAAGAAATGAAAAGTGAAGGTAACAAGAAGAAATGAAAAGTGAAGGTAACAAGAAGAAATGAAAAGTGAAGGTAACAAAAAGAAATGAAAAGTGAAGGTAACAAGAAGAAATGAAAAGTGAAGGTAACAAGAAGAAATGAAAAGTGAAGATAGCAATAAAAGATGAATATGGTTCTTCACCATTTCTCGTGGATAAGACAAGTTTCAATTCAAGACCGCTTCTGTTTTTGTGAGGGTTGCACACAAAAAAAAAGGAGCCAAATAGCAATAGAAAAGAGGTTAAAATGTTTAAGTTTGAATAAGTGATCCTGAACCGGAGGAATTCGGAATTCCTTTTTCGCGATCCCCACAGCCAGGACCTTTTCAACGATTACTCTTGCAGGTTCACACTTCCTGCGCGTCCCGTCCGTATGACTTTACCCAGGTTTTTAACTTTGCAGGCGGGAAGTCTCCTTCCTCGGAGGCCGTAGGCCGACAGGTGGGGGATGAAAGCCGTCCACTTCCCGGAACTACAATAAAATAACTTTTTACAAATTGTTCAAAGACTCATATATATATGCAAACTGACATATTCAAAATGTCCCATGCAACTAACTGAAAAGATCAAAATTCATCCTACAGAAGAACAGGTCGATGTTCTCTGGACCACATCTAACCTCTGTAGGTTGACCTATAATTTTGCTCTGACCGAAAGACAGGAAGCGTGGAAAAACGAGAACAGGCGTGTCAGGTATGTGGAACAACAAAACAAGCTACCCGAGATAAAAGAAAAGTTTCCTCAGTACAAAATGGTCTATTCCAAAGTGTTGCAGGGAGTTCTCAAAAAGCTTGACGCTAACTACAAATCATTTTTTGCCCTTCGAAAAAACGGGGATACAGGTGCAAGACCACCAAAACACAGGGGAAAAAACTACTTTTTCACAATAGTATACAACCAGAGTGGTTTCAAGTTCGGGGACGGAAACGTTTCTTTTTCCCATAAGGTCAACGAAGTTCCTCTGTCTTTTGAGATTGATAGGGGGTTCGAAAAAAGGAAAGTCAAACAGGTAGATATCTACAACAGTGACCCCTATAAAGCCAGAGGAGACTGGTTTATCTCAGTTACCTATGACTACGAACCGGAAGTTCAGTACCATGATAACGGTCTGTATCAGGCGATTGATGCAGGGGTTACGAAAATGGTAACTGCTGTCAACTCTTACGGAAAGTTTTTCGAAGCAAAAACCGCAAGACCTGATAAGTACTGGAACAAAAAAATTGATACTCTGAAATCCAGGAGAGATCACTGCAAGAAGAATAGCAGAAGATGGCAGAGGTTCAATAGCAACGTCAAAAAAATGGAGAGAAAAAGATCTAACCAGAATAAGGATTATCAGCACAAACTCTCCCTAAAGATGGTTAAAAACACGAAGGCTAACACCATCATAGTAGGGGATCTGAAAGTCAAGAAAATGGCTAAGTCAAAAAAGCTGAAAGGAAAGCGGAAAAAAGGACTCAACAGGTCTACTCAGAATCAGGGTTTCATTTCTCGCTTCATCGGATTTTTGACCTACAAAGCAAAAAAAGTAGGTAAGAAAGTAATAAAAATCGATGAAAGTTATACGTCAAAAGAATGTTACGTTTGCAAAAAACGGCATGATATGCCACTATATCAGCGAACTATGTCTTGTGATTGTGGAAACGTCATAGACAGGGATAAAAACAGTGCTATCAACATCATTGAACGTTTCCTATCACAGAATGCCTTGTGGACAGGCTATCGGTTCTTTGCCGATAATCTTCGACAAACAGGCTTGATGATGGGTATCGAGTTCTTAGAGCCGATACCTGGATGATTCGAGTACTCGAAGGAAGCCCCTTCCTCGGCTCCGAAGGAGGCAGGGAGGGGTAGTTCACGCCCCTTTTTCCACAACATCTTCTTCTCGGGGCTTTTTTCCGAACCTGGTATGACGTGTACGCCAACTCCTGTTCCGCTACCTGGAGCCTGGGCCATTTTTCAACAACGTCCTCTGACGGGCCCAACTTCAAGCCGGAAATCCTGTACAGCTTTTTTAGTACGAGATCTCGAGAAAGCCCGGGAACCCTGGGCTTACCTGATACCGTGTACAGGGTAAACATTAAGTAACTGACTGGAACCGCAAAGAAAATACCCGGTTCCGTGTCAAATCGGATTTTCTATCAGCATCTGCGCTTCATGGAAACCTGGAAAGGCATGCATCGGGGAGCAGTATTCCAATTTCTCAAAAAATTGAGTTTTGCTTTCTCCGGTGCCTCCTTACCCGAACCCGCAGGGTTCAGGGTCATACCCAGTACAATCCGATTAGCGCTACCAGAGTGAACAGTACACCGAAAGTACCGATTATCACCCTGTTTTGCTGCATCATTTTGTCGTGCTGCATCATTTTGTTCTGCTGCATAGGGAACCTCCCTTATCAGAATATCTCCGATAACTACTTATAACTCATTTAACAAACCGGAATCCACTATCCTAGTTACGCGATATGCAAATAAAAACATTTCGATTTACATTCAAGTGAGGGTTCATTTTAGCAAAACATTTTTATATAGGGATTGTTACTCCCCCACTTTTTTTGGATGTAACTCCAGAAAATCCCGGACCAGTCCAATGCCATAATATATAAACCGAGGGCACATATTTTCCTTCATAGGGGAACTTTCCTTTATAGGGGAACTGGAGCGGGAACTAATGGCAAAAAGGCTCAAGGTTGCAAACCAGGCCCGCTGCATCGGGTGTTATTCCTGCATGCTGGCGTGCGCACGGACATGGTACGATACGATTTCTCTGAAAAACAGCTGCATTGACATCCAGACAAGTGGGGGGATAGAAAGCGCCTATGTTTCCATAGTCTGTCATGCCTGCATTGACCCCCCCTGCGCAAAAGTCTGTCCTCAGGGAGCACTGACCAAACGCAAAGGTGGGGGTGTAATAGTCCATAAGGAGCTTTGTAACGGCTGCGGGAACTGTATGGATGCCTGCCTGGTAGGGGCAATCCACCTTGACTCGGGAAAGAAAGCGGTCATATGCAGGCACTGCGGGGTCTGCACGAAGTTTTGCCCCCATGACGTGCTGGAAATGGTAGAAGTGGAAGAAAGCGGAGAACCGAAAATTACGGATACTGAGGCTAAAGAAAGCCAGGAAGTTTTGCCGGAACCGCAGCAGGAAACGGCTTCCCCGGAAAAGACAGAATCCGGAGTTGAGAAATGATGCATGGTTCAAGTATAAAACCCGGAGTTGAGAAATAATGCCCTGTTCAAGCGTAATTCCCGGCCTGACCAGCATACTCTACCTGGACCTGAGCAACAAGACCTATGATATCGTGGAACGGAAGGACCTCTATGAAAAGTACCTGGGAGGTGTAGGGGTGGCCACCGAACTCATGCTCGAAGAATATAAGGAAGGTACAGGCCCTCTTGATCCCGATATGCCCGTAATCCTGAGCACGGGCCCCCTTTCAGGGGTCTATCCCACCTGCACGAAAACCGTTGCTATGTTCCGCTCCCCCCTGAACGGGGAACTGGGGGAATCCTATGCAGGCGGGCACCTGGCAATGTCCTTGCGTTTTGCCGGGTATGAAACCATTGTCATCAAGGGTGCGTCGGAGTATCCGGTTTATGTTGCGATCCACAATGGTGAGATAACTTTTAAGGACGCCTCCTCAATCTGGGGGCTTTCCTCAACTACCGATATAGGGAAAATTCTCCGCCGGGTAGAGAAAGGGGCAGGCAGGCGGAGCATCATAAGGATCGGGGTTGCAGGCGAGAGAAAGGTAAGCTTTGCAAGCGTGAACGTGGACACCTATAGGCACTTCGGGCGCCTGGGGCTCGGAGCCGTGCTCGGGGCAAAGAAACTGAAAGCGATTGTCATTTCAGGCGATCAGGAAATCCGGAGTCCACAGCATAAGGACTACCGGAAGATGTATAAGGTGCTCTATGAAACGATTGTAAAAACAGGCCTGATGGAAAAGTACCACAACCTCGGCACAAGCGAAAACATCCTTGTCCTGAACGAATTGAAGGGGCTTCCCACAAAGAATCTGCAGGAGAGTTCTTTCGAAGGTGCGGAAACGATTTCAGGGGAGCATTTTGCGGACAACTACCTGATCCGCCGCGTCTCCTGCGCGGGCTGCCCCATCGGCTGCATCCACATAGCAATGCTCAAGCGGCCCTTCTCCAAGTCCCACGAGTATGAAACCCTGAACATTTCTTACGATTACGAGCTGATCTATTCAGTAGGCTCAAACCTTGGCATCTCAAATCCCGAAGCTGTGCTTGACCTGATCGACACCTGCGAGAAGGTGGGTGTGGACGTCATAAGCATGGGAGTCATACTTGCCTGGGCGACCGAAATACAGGCTCTTGGGACGATCTCGACCAAAGAAACCCTGGGACTTGAACTGAAATGGGGCGACCACAGGACCTATATGCGGGCAATAGAGTTGACCGTCCAGGCCCCGAACGAATTTTATTCGAGTCTGGCAAAAGGGGTGGTCTTTGCCTCAAAAAAATACGGGGGAGAGGATTTTGCCATACAGCTCGGGGGCCTGGAAATCCCCGGATACCACACAGGGGTAGGAAACATCGTTGGGCTGTCCATGGGCACCCGCCATTCCCATGTGGATAACGCAGGTTACTCCGCAGACCAGAAAGCCTTTAACAAAGACCTCTCGGACGAAGAAATCGTCGACCTGGTGATCAAAGAAGACGACCTGCGCTGCATGCTCAATGCCCTCACCATCTGCTTATTTGCACGGGGAGTCTACACCCCGGAAGTGGTATCCGAAGCCCTTGCAACCCTGGATATCGACAGAAGCCCGGAAGCGCTGACAGAACTTGGAAAGGAGATTTTCAGGAAAAAATACGAACTTAAGAAAAAATTTGGGTTCAAGTTCGAAAACCTGACCCTGCCAAAAAGGTTCTTTGAAACCGCCTCGACCACAGGGATTCTTGAGGAGGAAAGAGTAAGAAAAGCTCTCGAATTATATATAAGAAAAAGGGGGCTTTAAGTCCGAAAAAGCCTCAGAATGGTGTGCTTTCTGAAATTTTCAGCTTTTACGGACAGGCCCTGTATGCTTCGCCAAGCATTTTCCCGGTGTCGGGATTGTTCATCGCAATTGCACCATTTTTTAGCCCGAAACGCAATGGTGCGGATTTTGAGCCTTCGGGTATCCCTGGGATTCAGGGGATTCTTAATTTAAAATAATTATATATTGGACACTGAAATATACAAACTCAATGAATATAAAGATTTTTATTAAAAGGTAAAAATATCTTTTAGAAAAAAATTAAAATACTTTTTCTAGAAGTTGAACACATTCCACCCTGCTTTTTTTGAAACTTCAGGAGAGTGCCGGACAATTATCCAAAAAAATGATCTGAAGACTTTCTCCGGGGCTTCCGCAGTTAGCATTACTTCCATGGTTAGGGATAAGTCAAATATGATATCAAGTATTTTTGTTTACAATTCCTTAACCACGGAAGACACGTAAGGACACGGAAACCGGCCTGACGGCCGGTGAGTACTCCGGGACTTTAAATAATCGATTCAAAACCCATTGTGAACAAAACGCCAGATCAACCTTAATTACCGTCTTCCAACCGATCTTTTTCCGTGCTTTTCCGTGTATTTCCTTGGTTTGAATGCACACACCAAACGTCTCCACCAACAAAAACACAACCTATATGAGTATAGAGCAATTCCCGATACGAAAATCTGAAGTTATATTTTCATCATTCCTTAGCATTACTTCCATGGTTAGTAGTGCTTCCACGGTCAGTAGCCCTTCTATATCTGAGTTCAAAAAATAGGAATAAGGGAAATAAAGGCACCTGATAGGCCGCTTAGTGCTTATGAAGGCTCAGATCGCTTTCACTTCTCTTCAAGTTACTTCTCTACTTCTCTTTCACTTCTCTTCAAGTTACTTCTCTACTTCTCTATCACTCCTCTTCGGAAGCACCCGCACCTGCAGGTTCCGGTTTTCCCCTCTTGAATTTGGGGTCCTCCCCGTCTCCAAGTACACATGCTGTGCCCTCGGCTCCTTCGAGCCCTTCTCCTTTCCCGCCCTTACCTCCGATAAAGCGGTCCATTACCGTGCAGGTTACCAGGTCCCCGGCAACGTTTACGGACGTACGGGTCATGTCCAGGATACGGTCTACTCCCATGATGAGGGCTATTCCGGTGGTAGGGATTCCCACGCTGCTCAGGATCATCGCCAGGATAACTATCCCTACTCCGGGAATCGAGGGGGTGCCAATTGCGGCTGCCACGGCCATGACCATAACGAGCACGAGCTGCCCGAACCCAAGGTGGATTCCGAAGACTTCTGCCAGGAAGACCGTTGCAACGCCCTGGTAAAGGGCGGTCCCGTTCATGTTAACGGTAGCACCCAGGGGGATTACGAACTGGGAAATTGAAGGCCTGACCCCCAGCTTTTCTTCGGCGGTCTTGATGGAAACGGGCATAACGGCAGCGGAACTTGAGGTGGAAAAGGCAAGGAGAAGGACGTCCCAGACAGCTTTCAGGAAATCAAAGGGGTTTTTCCTGGCCAGGACGGAAATGATTATCAGGTTCATGCCCATCAGGAGCCCCAGGCTTGCCAGCACTGTTGCCACGTAGACGGCCATGCCCACCAGGGCATCTATCCCAAGCATGATGGTAAACTTGGTAAGCAGCCCGAAAACCGCAACCGGAGCAAGGGCCATGCTCCACTTCACCACGGTCATGCAGATAGCCTGCACGGAGTTCAGGAGGTGGATCAGGGGGACAGCCTGCCGCCTGCTCAGGGAGACAAGGGCCACACCAACTATGATAGCAATGATCACGACCTGTAACATTTCCCCCTGCACCATGGCGTCCAGGGGGTTGGAAGGGAGGAGCCCTCCGATCTTTGAAGGCAGGTCCCCGAGAGATAAAGAAAAATCCATATCTTGCGCGACTGAGGGAGCTTCTCCTTCCATCGCAGCCTGGAGCAGTTCCCCGCCTATGTACTGTCCGGGCCTGATGAAAAGCGCCATCCCGAGCCCGATGCAGGTCGCTATAGCCGTGGTCACGATAAAGTAAAGCGCAGTTGACAGGCCTGTTTTCTTAAGATCTGCCATACTCTCACTCGAAGCGACCCCCAGGATGATGGAAGCTAGTACAAGAGGGATCACGATCATCTTCAGCAGGCCCAGGAAAATGTACCCCGGAAGGGCGATCCATTCCCCGATAACCTCAGCCATTTCGGGCTCGACAAACCCTCCGAAGGGCCCAAGTAGCAGTCCCACAGCCACACCCAGAAACATACCCAGCAGGATTTTGAGCCAGAGCCTCTTTTCCATAAGCTCATGGAGGTGATGGCTCATATACTTGAGAGAATGAGGGTGATTAAAATCCAGGGGGCAATAGAGACGGGAAATCCCCTCGGCTATTTCATGAGTTATTTCTTTCGTTTCCTCGGCGATTTCGTGGGTAATTTCCATGGGATCGGGAATATGGTGGTGCTTCTTGTCAGGCATGGAGAATCAGTAACCTAAGTTCTGTTGATATTTGAGAAAATATTGAAGATTTTTATAATCTTTTGTTATAAATTTAGCTTGATCTTATATTTACTTTCTTATTTATTATTATAAATTCATAAAAAATACATAGGGAGTTTTGGTAAAAAACAGTAATATAAATACTATGATGAGAAAACGCAAACAAACCTTCACCAAAAGGATCCGGAAAAACGGACTCAGAAAATAAAAATAACAAAAAGAATAAATTTTGGCTACGGAACTGCTTCCCTTGACCCCAAAAAATCGTTTCGTGCTGAATAGAGATGAGAGCCTCCGCCAGCTTGCCTGGCAGTCCTTTCCGAAAATGAAAATTAAAAATTAAGGAAATCTATAATTACATGACACCTAAAAATATTAAGTCTTTTTTTAATTTTGAGTAAGTTTTTCTATATATCTCATGTCGCTTTTACTTTCTACCTATCCCTTTACCTTTATTTAGGAAAGCCGGACTGCACCCGGGAAGAATAGTCCAGAACAGAATAGTTCAGGACAGAATAGTCCAGAACAGAATAGTTCAGGACAGAATAGTCCAGAACAGAATAGTTCAGGACAGAATAGTTCAGGACAGAATAGAAGGAAATAAACTCGGCCAAAAATATTGAGGATTTAAAGGTAGTACAAATTTCCTAAAAATTAAACTGAAGAATTTTCGATGAATGTAGTTTATGGCTCTCGCAAGTGATTTTTTGCCAATAAACAACCTACAAATTATACGTGGATTAAAATATAAGAACATTCATTATTATTTAATACATTAATAAAGATAAAAATCGATATTTAATTCAAAATAAATTGAAAATCGATATTTAATTCACTTTTTACAATACAAGCAGACACTTCAGCAGGAATACCTATGAAAAATAAGGGAAGAATCCGAAAAAGAAACTGGAAAATAATTTGCCTGACAGCAATTGTAGCGGTTCTTATAATATGCACAGGGATCACCGCGGCAGAAGAAATTCATGTTTATCCCAGCAGCGACCCCAACGGGCGTGCAGTACGTGATATCCAGAATGCCGTGGACAGAGCGTTGGAGGGGGACACAATTATTGTACACAGCGGGGATTATACCGATTGTGTTGAAATCAGTAAGAATTTAGCAATCAGGGCGGATGCTGATGTTACAGTCCGTGACAATCCCATGATAGGTCTTCCCGTATTTACAATCAAAAGCCCGACTAATTCGGTAAGTATTAGCGGATTTACCATAAAGCGCAACAGTGCTTCCATAGGTATCAAAATAGAGGGAGCAAACTGTACGATTGAAAATAATGAAATTGAGGGTTATAATGGAAATGGCTATTTAACAAGTGGAATTTCCTTGATTTCTTCCGAAGGCGCCACGCTTTCCAATAACCGGGTTTCTGCCTGTATCACGGGCATCTCTATGGATTCTTCGAGCGCAAATATTTACCTGAATGATTTCACAGGAAACAGTCAGGACTTTTCTTTTGGCAGCAATCTGGACATCACATGGAATACTCCGGAACCCGTGAGTTATACATACGGCGGCAGGGAATATTACGGCTACCTTGGAAACTACTATGACGGTTACACCGGCACTGATTCAAACGGAGACGGCATTAATGACACTTCGTATGAAGAAAGGGATCTCTATCCTCTCTGCCTGCAGGCCTCGAATTTCATAGTAGGGGAAAATTCGGTTCCTGACGTCGAGCTCAACGAAGCCTTAAACGGGTCCATTATATCGGGGACAATAAACGTAAACGCGACAACAGTTGACGGGGACGTGGACTTTTGCAGCTTTGAATATTCCCCGGACGGACTGAGCTGGAATGAGATCGGAAAGGCTGAAACAGGCACCTTTTTGGGAGATTCCGACCTCTGGAGCGTGGAGTGGGACAGCACAAAAGTTGACAGCCGTGATTATTACATCCGTGCTAATGCGACTGACAAAGGCGGGCTAACAGGAAGCGACCTGATAATAGTCACCGTGAATAATCCTGTCCGAAACATTAACACTGGGAAGAGATTTGTTTCGATCCAGGCAGCCATTGATGACACCGGAACTCTTGAAGGGCATACCATTCTCGTGGATGAGGGGACATGCCGGGAAAATGTGGACGTTACAAAGAGCCTGGTTATCCACTCCGAAAGCGGGTCCGGGCTTACAGAGGTTCAGGCTTCGGATGCCGGAAAGCCCGTATTTAACATAACTGCCGATTCCGTTACGATATGCGGCTTTAACATAACAGGGGCTGAATATCCTTATGCCGGAATCTATCTAAGAAGTGCAAAGAACTGTACTTTCGAGAAAAACGTACTTTCTGAAAACTTCGGTGGCATAACCCTATTTTATTCCGGTAACAACACAATTTCCAACAACACAGCCTGCAACAATAGCTACGGAATCGGGCTGGAACAGTCCGGAAACAACACAATTTCCGGAAACACAGCCGATAATAATTCTGAGAGCGGCATCTGGCTGGAATCTTCCGACAGGAACACGCTTTCCGAGAATACAGCCTATAATAATTCAGAGAGCGGCATATATCTGGCTTCGTCCAGCAATAACACGGTGGAAAAGAACGAGGCCTGCAATAACTCTGAGTACGGAATCTATCTGGCTTTATCCAGTAACTACAACACGCTTTCCAACAACACAGCCTGTAATAACTCTGAATACGGTATATACCTGGACTTTTCCGGCAACAGCACACTTTCCAACAACACAGCCCTCGACAACACCTTCGGAGTCATTCTGGTTGAATCCGGTAACAATACACTTTCCAACAACACAGCCTGCAACAACACCTTCGGAGTCAATCTGGTCGAATCCGGTAACAATACACTTTCCAACAACACAGCCTGTAACAATAGCTATGGAATCGCGCTGGTGCAGTCCGGAAACAACATAGTTTGCAGAAACGAGGCCTGCAATAACTCTGAATACGGCATCTATCTGGCGTTTTCCGGCAAGAACACGCTTTCCAGTAGCAATGCCTGTAATAACTCCAAATACGGAATATATCTGGCTTTTTCCAGCAACAGCCTCATCTACGACAATTACTTCAACAACACAAACAACACCTATTTTGAAGGTACAAACACCGGAAACCGCTGGAATACCACAAAAGCCCCGGGCCTAAACACCATTGGCGGCCCATATCTTGGCGGAAACTTCTGGGCAAGTCCGGAAGGAACGGGCTTTTCCGAAAGTGCAACCGATAAAAATAATGACGGGATCTCTGATTCCCCATATAGCATCGCGGAAACAGGGGATAATATCGATTTCCTCCCGCTTGTACTCCCATCCTCTGTTCCTGATGGTACGACACATCACAGAGGGGGCAGCGGGACAGGAGAAGCCAGGATAATCCCCGCCGTGACAGAGGAAGAAACAGCAGGGACACAGGAGCCTGAAGAAACTGAGCAGTCCCCTGGCTCGGGGACGCTCACTCCTGACGGGGAAACGGATGCATCCGAAGAGCCTCCTGCTTCTGAAGTGCCAAAAGATTCCGGGGAAGAAAGAAACGATGAGGAACAGAAGACACCAGGATTTGAAATTGCATTTGCGCTTTCAGGTCTTCTGGGAGCTCTCTACTTCGCAAGAAAAGAATGAAACAAAATAGTCATTGAGGGTCATCTTTTCCCCTCTATGATTTTTTTTCTTTCCTTTTTCTCTTTTCTTAAAGCGTATTTTTGCTACTCTATCCAGTATAACGCTTTCTTTGACCCCAAAAACCGCTCGGTCATGAGAAGAGATGGAATCCTCCTCCAGCCTGGCTGGCGGCCCTGCACAAAAAGAAATTAAGATAAAAAAGATTGAATTATAACTACATTCAGATATTAATTCTGTTTTTGAGATCTATTAAAGCTCTCTTCGGGTTCGCCCCTACAAATTTTACTTTCTACTCATCTTTTAATTTTCATTTTGGAAAAAGCCGGACTGCGTCCGGGACAAGAACGACGCGGGAAGGCTAATACGGTTGTTCCGGCTTTAGTTCAGTAATTCTGCAGGAGGTGTCAGGAGGTAGTAATCAATTAAGATCTGCAAGTAAAGGTGGAAGGGGAAATAGCCCCCTTTATTAAATCCCGAATGTATTAATCCCACTGGAAATACCGTAGATGGAATTTAGTATCTGGCTGAAAACGCTGTCAGAGATGTCATTATATTCAATTGACGTTTCTTCATTCTCAATATTCCTTCCATCACCTGCCAGCTTAACCAACCATGCATTCTCATTTTTAACGCCCGCAGCTACATATCCACCATCTGAAGTCTGTTGAACGGAATAGAGCGTACAATTTGAAAACTCTTTTAGCCATTCCTGATTACCGTCGCTGTCCGTTTTGAGTATGAAAGCAGAACCGTCATATCTTCCCGTCAACACATAACCATTGTCTGAAGTCATTGAAATAGAGATGCCAAAATCATCCCTCGGGCTACCGAAGGTCTTATTCCAATGCTCCTGACCGGATTCATCGATCTTGATGAGCCAGATATCATCACTGTTTGATTCATTTGACCTGGTTGTGCTGGCAATTACATATCCACCATCAGAAGTCTGCTTAACAGAATTTAATAGAGGATTTAATGTTTCAAGACTCTGGTTTTTGCCAAAGGTGCTATTCCATTGCTGATTACCGTTTATATCATATTTAGTTATCCTGATATCATAATCAACTAGAAGAGAACCAAAATTACTTCCAATTTCATGTATAACCGTATCTCCAATTATGTATCCCCCATCAGAGGTATGTTCAGCCATATATTGGAGATAGATCTCGTGAGTGATTTCATCAGATACCTTGTTCCACATCTCATTTCCGTTCCTGTCAGTCCTGACCAGCCAGGGCTCGGCATAGCCGGAAGGAAATGTATAACCCGATAACACATAACCTCCATCTGAGGTTTGCCGGGTAAAGTACCCCTCATCAAAATACGTCCCCCCGAAAGTTTTATTCCACTGCAGATTCCCCTTATTGTCAACCTTGATAAGCCAGGCATCCGGATAGCCTTTTGTCCCTTTACCGTATGAATATGTTGAACCAGCAGCTATGTACCCGCTATCTGAAGTCTGTTCAACACATCTGAAATTATCTTCACTACCTCCGCCAAAAGACCTGTTCCATTGTTCTGCAGGTGCTGCTGCAGCTGCTACACTCGATAACTGCGAAAACAGAATTAAAACAAGAAAAATCTGGAACATTTTCAGCTTTTGACTCATATTGATCCTCCGATAACTGAAAGATTAATAAAAATACTGGATGAAGAGAAGTAAAATTTTACTTCAAATTATTACATATAACATTACAATAAAATGTATAAACATTTTCTGCATGTTACTTACTTTTTATGGCCAGACAATCAAACTATACATTTGAATTTTGTATATATTAAGAAAAAATACTAATTCAAAAGACGATCTGAGCTAAGGAGTTCAAAGAGGAGATTTTGGATAGCAACCAGTAACTTGCAGTAAATGCTTTCTTCGACCCCATAAACCGTTCTGTCCTGAGGAGTAATCGAAAACCTCCGCCAGCTTGCCTGGCGGCCCTCTCCGAAATAGAAATTAAGATAAAAAAGATAGGAACTGTATCTTAATTTTAATATTAATTATGTTTTTAATATTGAGCAAAACAGCCTTCAACCCTCTTGATGGCGCTTTTGCTTTTTACTTATCTTTTTATCTTACATTTTGAAAAAGCCGGACTGCGTCCGGACAAGGACGACTCAATGAGGCTAAATAAGGTTAAATCGGCTTCAGATCGGGAGTTCATCGATTATGCGGACTGTTTCCCCTACAGTTCTGGATCAAAATATAGGAGCCTATTTCCGGATTTAGAAATCATGATTCAAAAACTTGGTGCAAAAAACCTGATACAAAAAGAAGGTACAGGGCAGGTCCCCTGCCCTTCATTTCTGCCGGATTATATTCTTGACCCGGCGGTCCCATTCGGTGGACTCGAAAAGCTCTTTGAGTTCGGGGGAATCTTCAACAAAGCAGAAGCCCCAGTAGATCGCAGGCATGAATTCGCGTTTCCACTGTTCTTTTTTCTTTTTGTCCAGAAACTGGTAGGTCTCTTCCGAGGAGAGGCGGTGCACGAAACCAAGCACTTTCAGGAGTTCAGGGAGGGTCTTCTGGGCGGAACCGATTTTCAGGCATTTGAGCCGGAAACTGTCTATCCGCTTGAAATCGGGTTCGAAGCCCAGAGTTTTCAAGATCCTGCCTTTTTCCTGATAGGAAAGGTGTTTACTGGAATATTTGAGGGAGTTCAGGGCCTGGAGTTTCAGGAGCCATTCCACTTCCCCGAAGACTTTTGGTTTGACCCTTCTTGAGCTGTCTTTAAGGCGGCGGTCTTCGTAGGCTTCCCGCTTGAGTTTGTTGACGGAAGCGACAAGTTCGACAAGTTCCTCGGCGTCCCCGGCATCCCGGAGCCTGAACCTGAGAGCTCCACGCATGAGTTCCCGCTTTTCCCGTTCAAAAGCCCCGATATCCCTTTCCTCAGTCAGGGCCAGCAGGCGAGAATAATACCTGACCCGAAGAGCTGTTGGCGGGAGGCGCACAGGGACCTCCACGGGTTCCGGCCCTTCTGTTTTTCCTCTGCCTCTCCCTTTTCCCCTTCCTTTTCCTCTGCCTTTTTCCCCGCCAGGACCTTTTTTACCGGCACTGAAATCGATCTTTTTCAGCTCGATTCTCCCTTCTCTGATTGCCCTGGCGGCGTCCCCTTCGGAGAAGAGTTCCTCAAGGCGGATTTCAGGCTGGAGCATCTGGATCTGCTCAACTTTCTCCCCTCCGAAAACCCCTTCTCCGAAGTGCTGGTAGAGAGAATCGATGTTATCGGCAATTTCGAAGATGTTTCCCCTCTTTTTGCCCGTTTCCGGGGAGAGACGGGTTACCCTTCCGAGCTGCTGCTCGAAAAGGCGCATACTCAGGGTGGGCCTGAGGAGGACAAGAGCTTCAAGGGCAGGGAAGTCGAAGCCCTCAATCAACATGCCAACAGTGCAGAGGATAAAAGGAGCCTTTTCCGGGTCCCTGAAAGCTTCGAGGAGGGCTTTTTGTTCATCCTTCGAGAGTTCCGAAGAGATAAAAGCCGCATCTTTGAAAATCCCGGGTGCTGCGTAGTTGTCGAAACTCATGGGAAGTACGGGGTCCGGATCATTTTCGAACTCTTCGGCGGCGATTTCCTCGTTAAAGATTGCGGATGCGAGCTTGGCATGGAAGGCGTTAATCTTCTCATCCTCACTGCCAACCCCGTAGACCTGTTTCCGGACCGGGGCGCAGAAGACCAGGGTCTTTGCATTTCCCCTCCGGATTTTGGACTCGTACACATCTTTGGCAAGCCCGGTCCGCCGGATAACTTTCTTAATTTTATCCGCGGTGCTGCAGTCCAGGAAAAGGTCCTGCCGATCAAGTTCTGCCAGGCCTTTTTCAAAGTCAAAGACCTCGAGGATGTCTTCTCTGCTCTCGGCAATCGTATACTTCAGGTTAGCCAGTTCTTCGTCCAGGATACATTCAGGCAAACTTTTCCCGTAGACCTCCCGCATATCCCCGGAAATCTCGTCCACGAACTTGACGTTTCCCACAACCCCCTGGAACGGGGTCGCAGTCATGCCCAGGATCCGGGTCCGGTCCCCAAACGTGTTCAGGAAATCATTGCCCCGGTTGTTGATGAAATTGTGGATCTCGTCCACTATCGCAATATCGGCATATTCCAGAAGCAGCTCCTTGAGCTCCGCGCTTTGTTTGCCGAGCACGGTCTGGAGGGACGCGAAGAGCACAAAACCTTCAGCACTTCCTTCACCCCTTTTCACCTGTTTTCCTTTTCCCTCCCCTTTATCATTCCCTTTCTCTCCCCTTGCCTTGAATTCTTTAAGTTTATTCAGAAGCTCTTTTCGATCGGTCTTGTGTGCCGAGGAAAGGACAACACTGTTCGGGAAAAGGGGACGGTCCTTTTTCCTGTCATAATAGGTCTGGGTCAGGAGCTGATTATTTTTCGAGACCAGGAAAAGCACGAGCTTTCCCTCCTCATAGTATTTTTTCATTATGTGCTTTGAGAGGAAGGTCTTGCCCCAGCCCGTGGGGACCTTGATGTAGCCCCTCTGCTGAGTCTCGAAATACTGCAGGATATCTTCAAAGATCCTCTGCTTATCTTTCCTTAAAGTTTCCAGTTCAACGGTTTCCATGCCGACCACGGCCTTACCTGAAATTGTCATTTCTACGCTGTCCCTGCGCTTCTCTTAATGAAGCATGCTTTTTGGGCGTCCGTGTGTCCCCCTCGTAACTGCGGTACACCGGGTCCCTGCGCTTCTCTAAATGAATCATGCTTTTGGGATTTTCCTGGAATCAATGCAAAGGCTATCAAGCAGCCTTCCGGTAAACGGTATTAATACCGCACACAAACGAAAAATATTGAAAAATAATCCCACAATCTGTCTGGCCCCTTATCAATACCAGTCAGAAAGTACAATCAAGGGTTTATCGCCAAAAGTAAGCTAAGATTCAATTAAACTAAGATTCAATTAAACTAAGATTCAATTAAACTAAGATTCAATTAAACTAAGATTCAATTAAACTAAGATTCAATTAAACTAAGATTCAGTTAAACTAAGATTCAGTTAGACTAAGATTCAGTTAGACTAAGATTCAGTTAGACTAAGATTCAGTTAAACTAAGATTCAGTTAAACTAAGATTCAGTTAAACTAAGATTCAGTTACAAATGATATTCAATTAAACTAAGATTCCGTTACAAATGATATTCAGTTAAACTAAGATTCAGTTAAACTAAGATTCAGTTAAACTAAGATTCAGTTAAACTAAGATTCAGTTAAACTAAGATTCAGTTACAAATGATATTCAGTTAAACTAAGATTCAGTTAAACTAAGATTCAGTTACAAATGATATTCAACTAATTGATCGGAGAGATATATAAATTATTCCAGATTACAAAGAAAAACTTAAAGAAAGAGCAAGGATTCTGACTTTTTAACCCTGGCTCTATAAAGGAAAAACGGAAAAAACCGGAAGTTTAAAGGAACTTCGGCCTTTCCGAGAGGTATTTTGCAAGCGGCAGCCCTTTGTACGGCTTGCCTGCGGTTTCTGCCCTGATCCTTTCTTTGAGTTCTTCCGTGGTCATCTGGACTTTCATGGGCTTCTTTTGTTCGGACTCTTCCCGGACGGTCACGTTGATCGTGCCTTCCTCGACTTCCGTATCCCCGATAACCACTACATAGGGGACCCATTCCCTGCCAGCTTCCCGGATTTTCTTCCCTATGGAAAGTTCCCTGTCGTCAATATCTACCCTGCAGCCCAACTTCTTTGAAACTTCTTCTGCAAAGTCCATGTGTTTTTCGGAGATAGTGATGATCCTGACCTGGGTCGGGGAGAGCCAGACCGGGAACATGGGCACTTTCCCTTTCTCGGTTTCCATGGCGGCTTTTTCAAGGAGGGCGTAGATGCAGCGCTCGATTGCCCCGCTGGGGGAGCAGTGGAGTACGGTGGGCCTTTCGGCCTTGCCTTCGGGAGAAATGTAAGATATATCGTAGCGTTCGGCATTTTCCACATCGATCTGGACAGTGGAAAGGGCACTTGCCTTGGCAAGGGCGTCTACGAAATTGAACTCGAACTTGAGCACGAAGTAGAAGAAACGGGTGTCCCACATCTCCACGAGCACGGGTTTGTCCACGGTTTTTACCATGGAGTTAACCAGGTCCCTGTTAGACTCGTAAAAGTCTTTCGTGAAGCGGATTGCAACCTCGTAGTCATCGAGATCGATACCCATGTTATCAAGGACGCTTATGCAGAGCTTGTACTGCTGCATGAACTGGTCCACGGCCTGGTCCATGTCCGGGCAAAGGGAGTGCATATCCGGCATTGTAAATGCCCGAAGCCTCCTGAGGCCCACGAGTTCTCCCCGCTGTTCCTTCCTGAAACTGTAGCGGGTCATTTCGATCATCTTCAGGGGGAGGTTCTTGTAAGAGATCGTCATGTCGTGGTTCATAAGGAACTGCCCGAAGCAGGCTGCAAAACGCAGGAACATGTGGCGCTTGTCCGACTCGATGGAGTACTGTCTTGCCGGGAAGCGGTCCAGGTACTTTTTCAGGGTCGGGTGGTTCATGTCGTACATCAGGGGGGTTTCCACTTCCATTGCCCCGAATTCGGATGCGACATCAAGCACGTAGTTTTCCATCAGGGACTTGATGAGCCTGCCCTTGGGATAATAGCGCATGTTCCCGGAATCGGACCCCGGTTCGTAGTCGGCAAGTTCTAGCCTGCGCATGAGTTCCACATGGGGCGGGGCTTCCTTTACTGCCCTGCTCTTAGAAATCTCATAATTCACGAAATCCTGAAGTTTCGGGTAAGGAGAAAGGTCAAAGCCTTCAACCTCATGAAGTTCCCCGTCAGGGGTCAGGATGCGCCAGTAGGACCTGGCGGTGTCTTCGGCTTTCAGGGCTTCGGAAACTACTTCTTCCTTTTCTTCAGCTACAACAACCTTTTCCCCGCAAACAGCCGGAGCTGCTCCTTCAGGAAGGATGGTCCGGGACAGTTCCGAAAGGGGGTGGCCCTTACAGCTTATCTTGAAAGCCTTGTACCAGCCGAAGGGAGCGCGCTTGACCTCATACTTAGCGGAAAGGACAGCTTCGATGCCTTTCAGGACTTTAACCGCCACTTTCGGGGAAGAAAGGTCCGAGCTTAAGTGAGCGTAAGGATAGAGCATGATCCGGTCGGTCTTGACCTGGGATGCAACCTTTTCGATTTCCGAGACCGCCTTTCCGATTGTTTCTTCAGGGTTTGTCTCGTCTGCACTCTCCACAGCCATGAACGCGGTGAGGGCCTCTTCAAGCCTTCCGGACTTTAAGGAGTCTTCGATTTTTTCAGCTACCGGAGTCTGTTTTTTGGTTTCGTATTCTATATAATCAGAATGAATAAGCAATAATTGCATTGAATCACCTGTGCTCTCGGAACCACTGGAGTCAAGTTCCAGATAAAGTTAGGTTTGTTGATTAATTTTTTGATTGCATGCCTTTTAGGGACATGCGGCCTGCACAGCGGGCCTGTTCAGGTTTCCGGAAATTAAGTAAGAATATATGACAGTCCTAACAGCGTACAGTGATATAAAGCAATCCCTTTTACCGGTATATTTCCGTTCACAGAGACAGAGGTCCCGGCAAAATTCCGATAAAATTCAAAACCGCTGATGTTTCAGAAGAAGAGATGCTACGTAGTACACCCCGGGTCCGAGAACACAGCAGAACCGGAATAGATTGCGGTATTTTATCAAATCGAATTGCTGTGAGACCAAAAATGAGTGCGGGACATAACTCCACAAAATTCAAATTTTTTTTAGGATCGCTCACAAGCTTTATTTTTAATAAAAACGTTAGAAAAAACCGGACGACAACGATAAAATTGTTAGAATAGTAGTGGATAGGAGCCCGATGTTCCCACTTTCCGGCTCCTACCAATGATCCAACCCATGAGATTGAGAGGAAACCCTTTAACTCTCAATCTACGTTTTTTATAAGTACGTAGAAATATATATCATAATCGCTTCAAATTCAATGCGCCCTTTAAACGATTTAATTTTACTGAATATTATAAAGGTATGAAAATATTCAATGGCGTTAAATTTTTTGAATTAAACTTCATGAAGATGGATTGCCCAGCATCAAAAACCATGTCATGTAGCATCATTGAATCCCGGCTCGGCCAGGGAGAATACCGATAGCTTTCGGGATCTCAGGTAACTCCCGGATTCCCTTAAAGCGCCAATCTTCCAGGAAAACACAGGTCATACCTGCCTTTGAACTCCTCTTTACCAGGCTTTTTCCCTTTTGCAGGAAAAGGAAAAACGATGCAGGGCAACATAATAGAGGGAAAAGGCAGTAAATGCAGTAAAGACAATAAAGACTCTTTACTGCATCGGGACTCGTTACGGCGCCTCTTCACATGTCTCTTTCTTACAGTTGTACCCCAGGTTCTTGAGGTTTGGGTCGGCTTTTTCCACAAGCTCGGGATGCATGGTCTCCTGGTAAACCCTGTACGCCGCCACCAGGGCTCCGAGCAGGATCGGAGCTGCAAAAAAGCCCGCAACCCCGCCAACAAAAGCCCCTCCCAGGAAAGCAAGCATCAGGAACATGGGATGGATGTTGGACTTTAGACTGGTCAGGTAGGGGCGGAGGATCAGTTCGGGGGGGCCGTAGATGACAAGAGAGGAAACCACGAAGAAGATGAGCGCACTCTCGAAACCCTGGTCAAAGTAGCGCAGCACCGTCAGGGGGACGAGTACCATATACCCGGCAAAGAGAGGAATTATCGATGCTATGAAGATAAGGGTTGCAAGCGCAAGCACATGGGTAAGCCCGAAAGCGTAGAAAACCACAACGGAAGTCACACTTACAATCAGGGCTGCATAGGCGTTTCCTATGAAGACGCCGGTCAGGATCAGGTCCAGGTGGGATGCATATCTATTTACGGTACCCTGATATTCCTCAGGCACGACTGCAAGGAAGGCGCAGTAAAGCCGGTCCCCGTCGGAAAGCAGAAAATAGCAGAGGATTATGGAAACGATGAAATTTATGACAAACAAACTTATGCTCTGGGCATAGGAAATAATTCCTATCCCCCCGATTGCAGGGAGAAGCGAGGAAAAAAGGGACCAGACAGCCGAATTAATCTGATCGAGGTATCTCTCCGGGATTTCCAGAGCACTCACAAAATCAAAGATACTGCCGATGACCACGGTCTGGTTGTCAATGACCCAGGAAATCTGGTGCAGGATTTCAACAACACCTGCTCCGACAATGAATATGATGGGGACGAAGATGCAGGTACTGGCGACCAGCGACCCTAATTTCTTATACCTTTTGAACTTCATGCGGATAGGTCTGGCAATATAAGCAAACACAAGCCCCAGCACGACCCCGTCTGCCAGAGGGATCATGATTAAAAAGGCGAAATACAAAAGCACAGCTATTACCAGAGCCGCTGCGATCTTCCAGCGGCTTTCAATCAGCTGGCTAACTCCGTCATAGGGTTGATTGAACTTCATTTTCTTTACCAGGATAATTACTTTCTTCCGGAGAGGCTTACTTTTTCCATTCCGGCAAGATAATTTTATTTACGAAGACTCATACAAGAATTCAATTTACCAGGATTTATACGAGTTATCAGGATTTATACGAGTTATCAGGATTTATACGAGTTATCAGGATTTATACGAGTTATCAGGATTTATACGAGAATCCAATTATAGTCCCGAACGCAAATATTTACACTTACATTATAACCACGGAAGACACGGAAAGCACGGAAGGATTGTGCCCCTATTTCTTTTATTCCGTGTTTTCCGTGCTTTCTGTGGTTAAACTTTAACTTGAGATTGGTGAAGGAATTTAGGTCCTTGACTATAGTACAGTAATTCAGCTTTGAAACACCGACTTCTCCTAAAGCCTCTGTCATCGGAGAAATATAATTATAACCTATTTAAAAATATAACAGTATTCCTACCTGCCCAGTCCTCTACCGCATTCCCACTGATTCATAACCAGTATTTAATCAGTATTTGATCAGTATTAATATAGCGTTCTTAGATTTTTAATTTTTCATCGAAGTCCGGGAAAAGCCTGTCGAAATACCTGGTCACCACACAGGCTTCCGTGCACTTGCCGCACCTGATACAGGCTTCACTTACACGTACCTCGTTCCCATTGACAGCAACCGCACCCACGGGGCAGGCTTTCTCACAGATCCCGCAGCCGGTACAGCGGGAAAGCCTTGCGAACTGTTTTGCGGTCTCCTTAAAAAGGGAAACTGCCCTGGGTTTTGTGTCCGAGCTTACCAGCAGGTTTCCGTTCGAAAAGAACTTCACGGTCCCGGAACCGGTTCTTACGAGCAGCATGCCCAGTTCTTCTGCCCGGACCACAGGGCCAAGCACGTTCAGAAATTCGGCAGCTTCCCTCAGCTTGACCCCTTTTACCCCGGCTTCCACGGAAAAGCCCCCTGCTTTGCAGGGAGAAATCCCGGAAACAACCTCGATTTCAAAAGCTTCGGCATTTTCTTCCGGAAGGACAGAAATTCCCAGCTCTTCGGCCAGTTTCAGCATCTTGGGAGGCAGCTCTTTCCAGCGCCAGAACCCGTGCTCAACGAATTTTTCCGAAAGCCCCAGGCTTTTTGCCCAGGCAAGGAGAAAAGTGTTCCACCTCTCATGCATCTCAGGGTGCAGTTCCTTTACCCTGGCGTATTCAGCCGCAAGGGCCGACGGGCAGAGCCAGCAGCCGACCCTTTCAAAGCCCTGGTCATACAGGGGGTTGTAAGCCAGCTTCCGCCAGTGGATATAAAGCCAGACCTCAAGCGCCCTCCAGTCCCGGATCGGGAAGATGTTGAGCTGGTTCGGGACAAAGGGGTTCGTTTCACTGGCTGCGATCTTTGCCCGTGAAAAAGACTCGTGCTTCCTTTTCCCGTCAACTGTCAGGTATGCCACGGCGTCTGCGCTGTGCCCGGCTTTGCGGGCAGCTGCTTCAATTCCGACCTCGTATAGGAATGCTCCGGGTCCGTTTCCGGACAGGGCCCTTTCAGTTCCCTTCCCGCGGCCATTTTTCCCTGCCTCAATATCCCCTGCGGATGCCAGCTTGCAGACCTTGCAGCACCAGCGGAAATCTTTTGCAGGGGGCCCGAACCTCTCCACATTCTCCCAGAACGCATCCCCGGAATTCATCTCCTCATATGGCACACCCTGCTCCCGGCAATACTCCCTGGCAAACTCGACCGTTTCCGGAAACTCGATCCCGGTGTTCACGAAAAATGCCTTGAATTCTCTTTTCTTGAGAGCGGCCCGGGTAAGGTCAAGCACCACAAGGCTGTCTTTTCCCCCGCTGAAGGAGACGTAAACCGGCAGCTTCCTGTACTCATTCCGATTTGCAATTCCCCGGATGGCATTGATGGCATTTTTCCCGAGGGCCTGGAGATGTTTTTTGTTCGCCTCGATGCAGGAGGCCATGGAAGGGACTTTCTTATGAAGAAACTCCTCCGAACTGTCGATTTTTCTTACACGGAGGACTTTTTCGCCTGAATCTTTTTTAGAGTCAAATTCCGAACCGTCGATGTAAGAAATCCCGTATCCGCTCAGGCTGCCCGCAGTCACGAGCACGAAGTCCCCTGCCCTTATGTCCCTGGAAAAAGACTCCACCTGCCCGGCGTCCACGTTTTTTCCGTTCAGATGCCTGTTTTTCGTCTTTTTCAGCTCGACTTTTTGTCCTGCTCCGTGCTGCAGGAGTAACTTTGATCCTTCCACGGAGGGCTCAAACACGTAGTCCATTTTCGAAAGCTCGAAGCGGAGCACCCCAAAGTGCAGCCCGTCCACGATGATTTCATCGGTCTTGTCCTCACCAGGGATTTTGTTCAGGAGGATTATCCGGTTCCCCAGGGGGTCGCAGCCGAAAGCCGAAACAAGCTGCTCTGCCAGGACTTCCCGTTCGTAGGGGGAACAGAAACGGACATCTGCCGGCTGGGAAAGGGTTATTGGAAAACCTTTCGTGCCGCAAATCCCGCACTCTTCCCCTATCAAAGGCAGGTTGCACTCCCTGCACCAGAAAATGCTGTCGTTTTCGTACTCGAAACGCCTGCCGGAGCTTTTTCCGGATGGTTTCCCGGATGGTCCCTTATGAGTCAAGGACTCCTTCTGCCTGTTCCTGTTTTCCTGGCTGCGCTCCATTTTAAAAGAAGAACTGCCGGATTTATTAGGGGTTTTTTTCCTTGAAGCCTGAACCTTCTTGTCAGTATTTTTGTCAGTATTTTTGTTAGTCTTCTTGTCATGAGGCCGGGGACTTTTATTTCCCGGAACGTTTCCCGGCCTTTTCGGGCGAGGAGATCGGAACTTGTCTTTTTTCTGCGGCATGGAAAGCACTGGTCTGATTCAAAGAAAACGGTTAAGTAAGTTATCGTTCAGTTTTTCAGGAAGGATATGTTTATCGGTATATCAAATTACCTGCAGTATGCAAACTATCTCTTAATGGGCTCACAAGATAAATACACAAGTATGTTGCTGAAGAAGATATTAGTATTATTATTATTATTATTGTTATTATTATTTTAAAGACTATATTAACTACCAACAAGAAGTTTTAACTACTTATATTTTTATTTATTCATTAGATAAAATGCATAACTTTGACGATATTTCTGATGAAGAGTGCTTGCGAATTGAAAGTGGGTACTATAAAGATCAAGCGTTTGAACATTTCAAAAATTTCTTTTACGATACGTTAGAATCTGATTATGGCACTAATTTTTATTTATGTGAAAACTGCATTGAAAAATTCAGGAAAGATTGGGCTGGAATCGACATTGTAACTGGATTTTATAATACTAATAAAATTGCATTAGATGAATTTGACCCCAGTCACACCAAAAGGCTATTGTGTCCGAATTGTGGTAGTTCTCTAAAAGATTATATTTGGCCTTGTGAGTTCTCAATTGAAAGTAATGAACACTTTAATGAAATAAGAAAAATTGCTGATACTGCAAAAAAAGCACCATTTTTGGTCCTTATAGAGCCATTTGGTAAACAAATTTATGAACTTATTATGAATATTGCAGAAGAAACTGAGAAAATACCGATAAATGATATTCTATATCGATGTAGATGCATTAAAAATCCAGATAAATTTAATAAAATGGATTACTCTGAACGTGTTTCCAAAATGGGTCCTCCTTCTGATAAGGAAGCAAGTGAAGGACGATTTAATCATAATGGCTATGGATACCTATATGTTGCAAGTCGTAGTAAACTAAGTTATAAAGAAGTAAAAGGCAATAAGGATAGAGAAGTAAAAGGCAATAAGGATAGAGAAGTAAAAGGCAATAAGGATAGAGAAGTAAAAGGCAATAAGGATAGAGAAGTAAAAAGCAATAAACAATATCCCAAATATTATATGGCGGAATTAAAGATCACACAACCTCTCAAAATATTGGATTTAACAGACATTACTGGTAATGTATATGATAATGATCTTTACAAATCAATCATTTCGTCTTCATTAATATATAATTCGCCAAGTAACAAAGGTTGGGATAAACCAGAGTATATATTTACTCGGTTTATTGCAGATTGTGCCATATATTTAGGTTTTAATGCTATAAAATATAAAAGCAGATACAGCATTGAAGGAGAGAATTTTGTAATTTTTAAAGATAAGGTAGTAGGCCATTCACACTGGGATAAAATTTATCAAACTGAAAAATTTTATGAGTTTGAAGAAGATGACCTATTTTTTAAACTATTATATTCCTGAAATACTCTGCAGAAAACCTATTTGCATATCTATTCTATTTGGATACAATAGAGAATGTTATTCAGATAATTATGGGTTTTTACAGCAAAATGCATCCCAAATTACATGTCTAAATAAGCCTGTTCATACTTTCAGAATCCTTGAACATCACAAATTTCAATTTTTTTAAGAGTTGTGTATTAATTCAATAATTTTAATCCTACTATTTGAAGGCCACAAAATGAATTACGATGTAGTCGTCGTGGGCGCCGGCCCGGTGGGTTCCACCGCTGCCCGGTACGCAGCAATACATGGGGCTAAAGTCCTCCTTGTGGAAGAACACGCATCAATAGGCTCGCCTGTAGGCTGTACCGGGCTCCTTAGCACAAGAGCGGTTGCGGAATGCGAGCTCAGGCCTTCGGACGAGTTCGTGTTCAATTCCATTCGGGGGGCTTTTGTCCATGCTCCCGACGGGCAGTCCCTCCCAATCGACGGGAAGCAGACCAAAGCCTATGTGGTCTCCAGGAAAAACTTCGACCGCACCCTGGCAACCCTGGCAGTCGAGGAGGGAGTCGAGCTTTCCCTCAGGACAACGGCAGTAGGGCTTGAAAACGCGGGGCTTGAACATTCAGGGCTCGAAAAAGCAGGCCTGAGAGCCGAAAATGAATACAAAAAAGAAAACGGCAGGAAAGAAGGCAGGAAAAAAGATCATCCTGTAAAACTAAAGGTCCTCAGGAATGGCAAACCCGAAGTCATAAATGCGGGGGTGGTGATAGGAGCAGACGGCGTGAAAAGCCGGATAGCCCGGTATGCGGGACTGGGGATGCCAAAACGTGTGCTGCCGGGGATCCAGGTCGAAGCCCCCTATGCTTCCGAGGACAGCGCTTTTGTTGAACTTTTCCCGGGCTCTCATGCCCCCGGTTTTTTTGCCTGGACCGTGCCCCTGAACGAAAAGGTTTCGAGAATAGGGCTTGCCGTGGAACCCAAAATGCTGGGGCAGGGTGAAACACCCGTTTCCCGCCTGCAGAAGTTCCTCAGTTCTAATCCCCACGTAAAAGCCAGGTACGGAGGGGGCATGCTGGATTTCGTGGTGGGAGGTATTCCCATCGGCCCCCCGGAAAAAACATCAACTGACGGGGTACTTGTGGTAGGAGACGCTGCCGGGCAGGCAAAACCCACCTCCGGGGGAGGAGTCTATCCCGGAGCCCTTGCCGCCAAAATTGCAGGAAGAGTCGCCGCCGAAGCCGCCCTTGAAGGAAACACCGGCTCAGGAAGGCTTTCCGAATACGACCGGCTCTGGCGAAAAACGCCTGGAAAGGAACTTGAAATCGGCATGAAAGTCCATGACCACATAGGGAAACTGGAAGACAGGCAGCTGAACGAACTGATAGCTTCCCTGAACACCCCTTCAATCCTTGAGACAATCACGGAATACGGGGACATGGACCACCCCTCGGTCGTACTGAAAAAGCTCATGCTCTCCGGCAATTCCCTGCGCCTGATGAAAGCCTTCGGGACCTTTTTAAGGACTTGTTTTTGAAAAAAATGACCTGCAACCTACAGCCATTTTAAGGATCGGTCTTAAAAATCCGAGTAACCGTTTAGATGGCAAACCCGTGCCCACCCCACGCTCGACGCAGGCGAGCGGCCTTTCCTTGAAAATAATTGAAAAGAAACAGATTTTTCACCAGGAGAAGCAATCTTACGATTAATTTGCTAAATATTCTATAAAGTAAATTTTGAAGTGTATTGTGATAACCAAAAAGTGCATCCAGATGACTGAAAACTACATTTCAATAATTAAAAAGTGTATCCAGATGACTGATAAGTATATTCTGATAACTGAAAAGTGCATCCCGATGACTGAAGAAAGGTATTCTGATAACTGAAAAGTGCATCCCGATGACTGAAGAAAGGTATTATGATAACTAAAAAGTGCATCCCGATGACTGAAAAAAGGATTCCAATATAAAAAGGCAAAACGTGTCCTTTTTTTTGATCGATCTCTTAAAACCAAAGCGGCCTGAATGCGTCCTCAACCGATTATTAAATCCTCTTGAGGGAGCGAAGCGACCGAAAAGGACCGCGTGCTGTTGCACTTGCAGTGCAACTCCCAGTAAATCTTCGATTTACTGCGATCCCGAAGCGCAATTCGGGTGGGAAAAGCCGGCCGCCTTCGGCGCCCGGTGAGGGGCCGGGGTTCTGAAAAGTAAGGAGAAAAGGAGAGTCGGTCTAAGAATATATTTTTCGCACTTATGACATCACTGCATTTTCATCACTGCATTTTCATCACCGCATTTTCATCACTGCATCCTGAGCCGGAAGCTCCATTTCGGGAGGGTAGCGCGGCATTTTCAGGAAACCCCGTTCGAGCAAGTCCCGGGCCATTTCAAAGTTTTCGAGGCCGATTTTTCCGCAATACAGAGTTTTCAGGGCAGCGGATTTTGAGGGCCGGGTTTGCAGGAAGTCGCGGACTTTCAGGAAGCCGCTCAGGTAGATGTAGTCTTTTGTGTAGCCTCCGGGAAGGGATGTGTCTACCATTCCTCTTTTGACCCGCTGGGTAATCGTGTAGGCTTTTTCCGGGGGGAAGTGCCGGAGCATTTCTTCGAAAATTTCGGAAAAGGAGGCATGAGGGACCATTGAAGCTGCTATTACCCTTGCGCTGTATTTCTTGAGGGTTTCAGGGTCCAGGAGGCCGTTTGCGTATTCGTTGTAAACGGCGAGCCCTTCTTCGGTTTCACTGTAGCCCGGAAAACCGGAGAGGAAAATTGTAAGGGGCTGCCTTTTCCCGTTTTCAGCCCTGAAAACGTGGGTGCGGATTTCGTGGTAGAGGTAGCGTTTGATACTATTTTCGGAAAACCGGGCGGAAAGGTCAACGTATACTTCCCCCCGGGTGGAGTTGACAGCCAGCTTCGCCCCACCTTCAAGGAAGGGCCTGACTTCCCATTCCAGGCCGTAAGCCCGGAGTTCATTTTCAAAAATCCCGCGGACCGCAGCCGGGCCCAGGTTTTCAGGCTCGTCCGCAACCTGAAACATCCTGAGATTTCTTCCAGCCTCCCGGAGGACCTTTTCTGAGGGGGGTCCGAAATAAGATACAAGCTCAGGCCCGAAAGCGGGAGAATCCCTGTGCTTCAGGAGTTCAGCCAGTTTCCGGAGCCTGTCAATTTTTTCGATGTAAACGGGAGCAAAGAAAGAAGCCCTGCAGTTTTCAAGTTTACCCCTTATCCGCCCCATTTTCCTGCAAAACTCCCCAACTTCCGGACCCGGCTCCTCGTATTCGAAGACAGGGTCGTAGGATTTGCCAGCGGCGTATGCCTTCAGGAACTTTGCCCTTTCCCTGCCCCCATTCACCGGGTTTATGTAACGCAGGATATTCAGCTGCTTTTCAATGTCAAAGAGGCGCCAGTCATGTTTAAGGACGCAGGCCTCGGACAGTAAATCGAATTCTATAATGGCTACTCCCCCGTAAATTTCAGTTCATTCACCGTAAATTTCAGTTCAGCCGCCGGAAATCCTTATCAGCTGGTTCCCAGGAACTGATAATTAATCCCTTCAAGACAGATACTTAATCCCCGGTCTACTATTTGCTATAAACTTATAAAAAGAAAATGCTGATTCTAAATTTTTGCATATTCTAAAAAATCAGGAAAGGATATTGAACCGGGGGTTTGACCGTGGTTCCAATACCTATTTAACGCCCGGAATCCCATTCTTCTGTGGGGGTAATTATGAATTCGGATCCTAATCTTCTTAATGACGTGAAGGACCATGTATGCACCTGTGCCGAAGGTCTCAAGTTCACTCCTGATATCGAAGAATTCCTGAAAATACCCATGAGGGAACTCTATGTTTCCCTGCCGATCAACATGGATGACGGTTCGATAAAGGTTTTCAAGGGTTTCCGGATCCAGTACAACGAAGCTCTGGGGCCTACCAAAGGGGGGATCCGCTTTCACCCGGAAGAGACCATCGAGACGATCAGGGCCCTTGCAGCCCTCATGACCTGGAAGTGTGCACTGCATGAACTGCCCCTGGGAGGAGCAAAGGGAGGGATCATCTGCAACCCCAAAGAACTGTCCCACCTGGAACTTGAACGCCTGAGCCGGGCTTATATCCGGGGGGTCTACCAGATAATCGGACCGGATAGGGACGTGCCTGCCCCTGATGTTTACACGAACCCCCAGATCATGGCCTGGATGATGGACGAGTATTCGAAGCTTGCGGGGAAAAACGTCTTCGGGATCATTACCGGAAAACCAACAAGCCTTGGAGGTTCCGCAGGCAGGTACGATGCAACAGCCCGGGGAGGCTGGTATGCCATAAAGGAAGCTGCAGAAGAGCTGGGACTGGAGCTAAAAGACTCTACAGTTGCCGTGCAGGGTTTCGGGAACGCCGGGTACCACGCAGCTTATCTTGCCAAGAAGCTCTTCGGCTGCAGGGTCGTTGCGGTCAGTGACAGCAAAGGCGGAATCTACTCCGAAAAAGGGCTGGACCCGGAAGACGTTTCCGGACACAAGCTTTCCAGAGGCTCGGTGCTCGGCTACCCGGGAACTGCAAACATCACGAACGAAGAACTCCTGGAGCTGGACGTGGACATCCTTATCCCGGCAGCCCTCGAGAACGTTATAACCGAAGAAAACGCAGGCCGGGTAAAAGCAAAAATCCTGGCCGAACTTGCCAACGGCCCCACCAGCAAAGATGCCGACCCCATCCTCTTAACAAAAGAGGTTCACGTAATCCCGGACATCCTCTGCAACGGGGGCGGGGTAACAGTGTCCTATTTCGAAATGGTCCAGAACCAGTGCAGTATGCAATGGGACGAGGAAGAAGTCCAGGAGAAGCTTGCCCGGAGAATGAAAAAAGCCTATCATTCGGTGCTTGATTTCTCGAAAAGAAACAACATAGGTATGCGCCAGGCGGCCTACACCCTTGCCGTTGGCAGGGTCGTTGAAGCCATGCAGCTCCGGGGCTGGATCTGAGGGTCGGGAACGGACAGCCGATCCGGAGTATGGGGTTTCATACTCGTTGAAACCTATCAGGTTTATAGAAGCAAATCAGGCTTATAGAAGTAAATCAGGCTTATAGAAGCAAATCAGGCTTATAGAAGCAAATCAGGTCCACTTAAACTTAAAAGGTGATCCAAATGTACAGATGCCTAAACTGCGGGTACATCTACAACCCGACCTGTGGGGATTCCTCACAATCCATATCCCCCGAAACACTTTTCAAGGAACTTCCCAAGTCCTGGAAATGCCCGCGCTGTGGGGCTCCGAGGGAAAAGTTCGAAAAGATGCTCTGAAGATAACTTTAAACGATGTTTGAATCCATGTGAAAGCCAGAAATTAAAGAAAAGACCAAAAAACAGGAAGCTAAAAAACAAAAAATAAGGAAAGCTTGTGGAGAGTAGCTTACTGACCAGTGGCTTCCTTTTCATTCATCAGGTTTCTTTCGAAATTCAGGACTCTCCTGACTATAATCTTTTTGGACCCGTACCAGAGTTCCTGGTTTTCAGGGTATTTTTTCATGACGTACTCGGCAAGTTCGGAATTTTCCATATCGTCGAGTTTCCTTTTGAGCTGGTTAAAATCTTCCATGACAGACACCTTTTCCTTAAAACGTTTACAGCTTTATGCGGAACCCTTTCCTGAAATTCGCAGGAAAGTCCCGGGGATTTTACCGGGCGGCTACTCGCCGGAGTTCTCAGACTATATTCCCCATGATACCGGTTTTTTATATATAATTCACGGAATCATAACTTTTAAAATGATACTATAGTTATATATTCGTATTTTCACATACATAGGGGTGTAATTTTTGGATGAGAGTTCTACAGTTCCGGGGATGAAAAGTATTCACCGTTAACAAATAATAAATAATTAAATTAGATATAAATAAATGCAAAACAGGGGAGGGTCTGGTATAGACTTTGCGGATAAAAAAAATGTGGAAAAAGAAGAGAACTGGATGGAAGAATTTCTTGCAAACAGCCCTAACCTTATTCTCAGGATCGGAAACGACGGAACGGTTCTCTATGCAAACCGGACAGGTGAAACTTTACTCGAATTCTGGAATATCCGTGCCGGAGAGAAACTTCCTCCTGATATCGGGAAAATTGTCCGAAATGTGGTATTCCAGAAGAAACCGAAAAAAATGGAATTACGAGCAGAAAAAAAAGTATATTCAATCACGTTCACCTCCCCGGCAGGAGGCAAGTATGCAGTTATCTACGGGTCAGATATCACTTCCCTGAAGCAGACGGAAGAAAAACTGCGAATGCGAGACAGGCAGCATGAAGCCCTTTCCAGGTTGGGGGGACTGGCTCTCAAGGTCCCGGACCTGGAAGACATGATAAAAGAAACCACAGCCCTGGTTGCCTCCACCCTTGAGGTCGAATACTGCAAAATCCTGAAACTCCTGCCCTATGGGAGCTTCCGCCTTGATGCCGGAGTTAGCTGGAATGAGGAGGTCGGGACTATGCTTAAAAAGAAAGCAGGCTTAAAGGCCAGTGGGATGAGTGTCCTGATCGGGAGCAGGGAAAAGCCTTTCGGGTTAATATCGGTTCACAGCAAGAAAAAAAGGAATTTTACAAAGGAGGACACATACTTCCTTAATTCCGTTTCGGTTTTGATTTCGGAAACCATTGAGCGGAAAGAAATGGAAGAAGCCCTCCGGTACAAAGTAAATTTCCTGGAAACCCTTCTTGATGCCATTCCTGCCCCTGTTTTTTACAAGGACACGGAAGGGATCTACAGGGGCTGCAACGAACTTTTCGCCAGAAGGATTATGGACCTCCCCAAGGAGAGAGTTATCGGCCGTTCGATAGACGAACTCAAAGAAAAAATTCCCGTCGAACTGGGAGCGGTTTATAAAAAAATGGACGGTCAGCTGTTGCGGAAGGGAGGAGTCCAGTTTTATGAATCAAAAGTAATGTGCAGTGACTGGGTGGAGCGGGACTTTTTCCTCAATAAAGCCACTTACAAGGACCTTTCCGGGACAGTAGAAGGGCTTGTGGGAGTGATGCTGGACATCACCGGACGTAAGCGGACCGAAGAACACTTACAAAAGAGCGAGGAAAGGTACCGGCTTATTGCGGAACAGACAGGACAGCTGATCTATGATCTGGACCTGAGAAGCAGCACTGTCGAATGGGCGGGAGCGGTCCAGGAGCTTACGGGTTACAGCTACAATGAAATCCAGGATTTTGATTTCTATGACTGGCTGGAACATATCCACCCTGAAGACCGCAGAAGAGTGCAGAAAGAGCTAAGGAAATGCTGGAAAAGCGGGAAAAAGTTCCATGAAGAGTTCAGGTTCCGGCGAAAGGACGGGAGCTACTTTTTCGTGGAAAACAAAGGGGTCTACCAGAGGGATGAGGACGGAAAGGTCTGCAGAGCTCTCGGTGTGATGAAAGACGTTACCGGGGTAAAAATTGCCTCGGAAAAACTGAAAGAAAGTGAAGAGCGTTACCGGTCATTTTTACAGAACTTCAAGGGGATAGCCTTCAGACTTGATATGAATTTTGATCCCATCTTCTTACATGGAGCCGTGGAGGAAATCAGCGGGTACAGGGAGGAAGATTTTCTTTCAGGCAAAGTGAGATTGCTCGAATCCGTTGACCCGGAAGACAGGCAGATGATCCTTGAAAGCAGGGTAAAAATTGAATCCGATCCTGACTGCATCCTTGAACACGAATACCGGATCCTGCGAAAGGACGGGGAGGTCAGGTGGGTCCACGACATTGTCCACAGTATTTGCGATCCCTCCGGGGAAATCATGTTCATTCAGGGTTCTATTTACGATGTTACCGAGAGGAAAGTTGCAGAGGAAGCCCTCGCAACAGCAGAGAAAATCCGCATGAAGGAAATCCACCACCGGATAAAAAACAACCTCCAGGTTGTTTCCTCCCTGCTCAACCTCCAGGCAGATAAGTTCAAAGACGAAGAGGTCGTCAAGGCCTTCCAGGAAAGTGAAAACCGCGTAATCTCCATGTCCCTCATCCACGAGGAACTTTATAAATCAGGAGATATGGAAAGCATTGATTTTGCGGATTACCTCCGGAAATTAAGCACGGAACTTCTCAGGTCATACAGCGTGGGAGACAAGAAAATTCAACTTCACATGAACATGGAAAATATTTACCTGGGAATAGACACAGCTGTCCCCCTGGGTATAGTCCTCAATGAACTTTTCTCCAATTCCCTGAAATATGCCTTCCCTGAGAAGAGGGAAGGAGAAATCCTGATTTCTCTCAAATGCGAGCCGGCTCCGGGACAAGAGGGGGAGTGCGGGGTTTCGGTTTCTGAAAAGGACGGCAGGGCTTCCGAAAAAGAGCAGCTTTATACACTTATTTATTCGGATAATGGGGTAGGCCTTCCGGAAGGAATCGACCTCAAAGAAAACGCCTCCCTTGGCTTGCAACTTGTAAATGCTCTCGTTGACCAGATCGAAGGGAGCATCGAACTTGAAAACGGTGCCGGTTCCACTTTTAAAATCATGTTCAAGGACATCGGGTAGACGCCCGGGACCGAACCGGGCTCTGTGATGATAGGGAGAAAACTGCCCCTCCCTGAAACCTTCACCTGAAAGCTTAGATTTTTGAGGACCTGGATTTTCACCCGGCATTCTTTTGGAAAAAAAACCATCTGTTTTGCGGCTGGGGAAGTTCATCACACAAATTATTTCTATAGTAAGCCTAATTCTTTCAGACTGGCTAAAAAACGGATGATACGGAACTGATGACTAAATTACATATGAATCGGAAAGGCAAGGATAGGCGAAACGTGAATGTTAATCGGAATTGATGTAGGGGGCACGACAACCGATGCTGTGCTCATTGAAAACGGAAAAGTGCGCAGTACCGCTAAAGTCCCGACAGAGCCCCGTAACCTTCTTGAATCGTTAATCTCCGCCCTTGACGCTGTCAGCGAGGGAGTTTCTCCCGGGCAGCTTGAAAGGGTGGTCTTCAGCACAACAGTAATCACAAACCTCATTGCCGAAGGCAAAACCGACCCTGTGGCCCTGCTGCTCGTCCCGGGGCCGGGCATGAACCCTGCAGGCTACAATTTCCCGGACAGTTTCATCCTGAAAGGGGCGGTGGACTACCGGGGCAGGGAAATCCAGCACCTGGACGAAAAAGAGGTCAGGGAAACGGCTGCCCTCATTAAGGAGCAGGGTTTTTCCAGGGCTGCGGTTATTTCCAAGTTCGGGCAGCGAAACCCGGCTCATGAGAAGAGAGTGAAAGGAATCCTGGAAGAAACGGTGCCTGGCCTAAAAATCGAACTCGGGCACAGGACTGCGGGAAGGCTGAACTTCCCAAGGCGGGTTGCAACCACCATGCTTGCCACGGCCGTAAAGGACCGCTACCGGGAATTTGTCGGGGAGATCCGAAAAGCGCTTTCGGAAAGGAAAATCGAAGCCCCGGTCTATATCCTCAAAGCCGACGGAGGGACCCTTCCCCTTGAAAAGTCCGCGGAAGTCCCGGTAGAAACGATTTTCTCGGGGCCTGCTGCCAGCACAATTGGGGCCCTTGCCCTGACCCGCGATGGGGAGAGTTCGGTGGTCGTAGACATTGGAGGCACCACCACCGACCTTGCCCTGATCCTTTCCGGGGAACCCCTGATGGCTTCCAGGGGTGCAAAACTGGACCGTTTCTTGACCCACATCCGGGCTTTTGCCGTCCGCTCGATCCCTGTGGGTGGGGACAGCATGGTCAGGGTCATTGTATCCGAAAATGAAAACTCCGGGGAAAAGAAAATAAGCGTCGGCCCCGACCGGAAAGGTCCTGCATTCTGCCTGGGAGGCCCGGAACCGACGCCCACTGACGCCCTGCGGGTGCTTGGCATCAGCAGCATAGGAGACCTCAATCTTGCAAAGGAAGCGATTGCAGGAATTGCCTCTGAGCTTGGGAAAACGGAAATCGAAGTGTCAGAGCTGATTGTGGATAAGGCCACGGAAATGATCGCTGCTGCGGTGAAGGAGATGTTCCTGGAATGGGAACAGGAACCAGCATACCGCATCTGGGAAGTCCTCCAGGAGAAAAGGGAAGACCTGAGAAACGTCGTTGGCATAGGAGGGGGAGCCAGGGGCCTGATTTCGAAGGTTGCGGAAAAACTGGACGCCAAACCCGTAATCCCTAACCATGCCGAAGTAGGAAACGCAATCGGAGCAGCCGTTGCAAGGCCCACCCTTACCCTGAACCTCCATGTGGATACCGAGCGGAAGGAGTACTCGGTAGCCGAGGACGGAGACGTCGTCAAGCTCCACACTACCGGGATCAAGAACATAAACAAGATGCGCAGCGAGGATGCCGAAGCCCTTGCCGCCGAACTCCTCAGGAAAAGGGCTGAACACTTCGGGATTTCCGAGTACGCCGGGGAAGCCGAAACCACACGGAGCGAGGTTTTCAACATGATTCGGGGCTGGGCAACCGTGGGCAGGCTTTTTGACGTGAGCATGCAGATCCCTGCAGGCCTGATCCCTGAATGGAAACGGGAGGAACAGGCATGAAGCTCGGCCTTGGAAAAATAAGGGATGTCCTGACAGGCAGCCCGGAGCAGGAAAATAAAGCGGAAGCGAAAGATGTGGAAGCAAGAAAAGAAGAAGAAGAAATTGACAGTAGGGACGAAGATCAGGAAGTAATAAATGAAAAAGGACAGGGAGAAGAAGGAATAAACATGGAAAAGCCCGAATCCCATATCAGAACCGCCCGCCGCTTCCAGCCGAAAAAGGGAAAAACCGGCCTTATCTTCTTCCCGGCCTTTGACTGGGCAATTTCCCCGACGCACCCGGAAAGGGAAGAGCGCCTGCTCTACACGCGGGACCAGATTTTCGAAGAAGGCCTTATGGACCTGCCCCAGATCGCCGAATACAAGCCCCGCCTTGCCGATTTCAAGGACATTGCGCGTGTCCACTTCTGCGTGCCGGATATCGAGGCCCAGGCAACCGTCCCGCACCAGATCTCCGCCGGGTGCAGCCTGGTTCTTGCCGACGCCCTCATGAAAGGAGAGGTGAAAAACGCCTTTTCCCTGGCAAGGCCGCCAGGGCACCACGCCATGCGGGTTTCCCACGGGAACCGGGGTTTTTGCAACATCAATAACGAAGCAATCCTGGTAGAGTACCTCCGTAAAAAGTACGGGATACGGAAAATCGCAATCGTGGACACCGACGTCCACCACGGGGACGGGACCCAGGAGATCTTCTACCATGACCCGGACGTCCTTTTTATCTCTTTCCACCAGGATGGGAGGACCATTTTCCCGGGTACGGGTTTCATGAACGAACTCGGAGGCCCAAAAGCCCTTGCCCGGACAATCAACATCCCGCTCCCCCCTGCCACGCCTGACGAGGGAATCCACTACATCCTGGACAACCTTGTGTTCCCGATCCTGGATGACTTCAAACCCGAGCTTATCCTCAACTCCGCAGGCCAGGACAACCACTACACCGATCCCCTGGCAAACATGCGCTTTTCCGCCCAGGGCTACGCGAAACTGAACGAGAAACTCGCCCCGGACATCGCGGTCCTGGAAGGAGGCTACGCAATCGAGACAGCTCTCCCCTACGTAAATACGGCCATCATCCTTGCCATGGCAGGGCTCGACTATTCCCACGTCCGCGAACCGGACTACACGCCGGGTATGTTCGTCCAGGCAAAGCGGGACAGGCAGACGCTTGACGAAATCATCAGGGTCCAGCTTGAAAACTGGAAAAACCGGGACTTCCTGGTCGAAGAAACCGTTGCCAGCCTCGGTGACTTCTACAGGCGCAAAAAGAACATCTTCTACGACACCGACATGATCCAGGAGTCTCAAGAAGAAAGCGTAAGAATGTGTCCTGATTGCCTTGGCTACATGACCATCGACTCCCAGGCCCAGCACGGCTACAGCGGGGAAAAGGTCTTCTGTGTCTCCATCCCGATCTACGCCTGCGAAAAATGCCGCAAAGAAGCCATAGAAGCCTACAGGAACCGGACCCACGACATTAAATACGACCACGTCTACCTGCAGGACAAAAAAGCGGATGTGTATAAGACCTACAATCCGAAAACAAGGCAGGAAACCGTTTTATAAAGGGGCTAGCCATTCCGCCCCCTTTATTTTTTAACTTTTAGGCCAGTGGATGAGATGAAGAAAAGTCAAAAAGTGAGCCCAAGAAGCGACTTCAAGAAGTAAAATCATGAAGAGGCGTCAAGAATTGACGCCAGCTCATTTATTTGTAACAATTCACGTTTAAGAAGCTGAGGTATTTCTACTCCTTTCATTCGGAGGTATCTCAAATTTTTCCTTCAACATTTCCATAAATCTTTTCCCCCTCATCTTTGACGTCTCATAAATACTCAGAAGCACTTCAAATACTCCAGCACCGTACCATGTCCTTCTCCCACCACTAATTTTCCTATGCAATACTCCTTTACGCATCGCACGCTCTGCGTCATTATTGTGCCAGGGTACTCCCTCAAATTCCATGAACGTAAATAGCATGGACTGTCTCTTTCGAAGCTCTTTTGATATTCTGATGACATCCACATCAGTCCATTGTCTATTGAGTAGAGCCTTCATCTCTTTTTGGAACTCTTTACAAGCATTTTTACGTTTTTCCATTGATGGAGGCGGATCTTTCTGCGTGAACTCAATTGCTCTTTTCAGAATTGATCGAACACCATCAACGAATTCTATGAACTTTTTAGGTGGTCTTCCAGGTTTTGTCCTTTTTGCAGGCTTGGATGTTAAAAGACTTCGAGGTTCTATCTTGTGTTTAATTTCAGCTCTTTCCAACCACCTATTCACATGAAGAAGGTCAAGCTGATGTCCCGCACATTTTACTACATCATACGGTTTCCAGGCATCTCTTCCCAGAACACCTTTAAATCCTTCAAGTATTCTTTCCGGTACTATGTGACCACGAGTTGGAGAAACTTTATAGTAAGTACCTAATAAAGAAGTAAAACCCCATAACCAGCTATTCTTACCGTTTATCCTAAATCCCGTTTCGTCGCCATTGACAGCCTTTGATCTTACTATTTCTTTATGGAGTTTCTCATAGTCTTCCTGAAGTGTATCTGCCACCCATTTTTCCAGTTTAAGCACAGTGGCTCTACTAATCTTGATATTATATGTCTCATACAAGCTGGATTGAATCTTTTCTATACTCAATCCTAACATTCGCTGATAAGCAACCCATGAAGCTATAGAAGGTCCAAACTCCTGGTTTGGTGGTATCCATGAAACTTCTCCACGAACCATCTTTTTGCACTTTTTGCACCAATATCTTTGATAAATAATTTCAAAGATAGTAGGTTTTGGAACTGGGATTTCAGTGATGGTACGGGTTTCTTTGGCACCTTTAACAGGTTTGCCCAGAGGAGTGCCGCAACATGGACATTCTTCCGTTTTGATATATATAGGAGGAGAGTTGGGAATTGGTGTTTTTCGCCCGTGTCCAACATGTCCAGGCTGACCACCTCTGGCTTTTTTCGGCCCTTCCTGTCTATTTCGCCGGTAATAAGTTTTAGATGATGGAACACCACCTGCTTCAGAAGTCTTGTCAGATGATGCGAGAACAGGTGCAGAACCCTAAAATTGAGCAAGTTGTTTTTTGAGATATTTATTTTCATTTCTGAGGTTTTTTGCACGCTCTTTGAAGCGTTCAGTTTGCTTTGTGAGGTTGTCATTCTCTGTTTTGAGCTTTTCTACGTGCTGCAAACTGCTTTGCTTCTCGTTACGCTCTTTTTCGAGTTCTTCCTTTAATTGTGTGATTTTTTGTTCCAAATCACTTACTTGTTCCTTCATGTTTTTTGTTTCATCTTGAGGAACGTTCTTCATTGAATGGCTAATATATTTTTCAAAGTAAAAAAATGTTTTGAAAATATTATTTTTTAGTTGCGGACCTTTGAACAAAGTTTAAAAATTAATCTGGAAATCTTCTAAAACGTGAATTGTTACATTTATTTTTCAAGCAGCCATTTCCAGAGAGGTATGATTATAATTTCTTTCCCGTCAATTACTCTCTCGGTTTCAAGGTCTTCACTGATGACATAAGCCCCGGGAATTTCAAATTTATTCAGGAATTTGAGCAGCCCCCTGAGGTCCCTTTCCCTGATATTGTTTTTATATTTGCACTCGATCGGGATGATCTTACCCTTTTTGACGAGCACACAGTCTACTTCATCCCGCCCGTTCCTCCAGAAGAACCTGGCCTGTGAACTGCTGATTACGAGATTTTCGACAACCCTTCCGAAATCAGGGGTTTCCCAGAGATCCACGACAAGGCTCGGGCTTGTGAGATAAAGCCTCTTGGTCTTCTTTTCGCTTGTTAGAAGGTTTCTGGAAAAATTATAGCATTTTTGCAGGAGAAAGCCCCTCTCAAGGTAGGAGATATACTTTGTAAGGGTCATCCGATTTATACCAAGATCATTTGCAAGACCCTCGTAATCCGTTATCATCCCAGGGTTTGAGGCTACAATGTAGAGTATGCGTTTGAGCAGGTCCTCATATTCTATAGGGAAGATTTTAGGGAGATCGTCATAGACTGCCTTGTTTACGATGGACTCCACATACAGATGGATAAAAGCTTCATCTGCCGTTACAAGTTCCGGAAACTGTCTTCTGACGTAGAGGAGCACCTGCTCTTTCAGTGCCTCCTTAAATAGCTCAGGTTTTTCAGCCATTTCTTCATCCCCTTTCAAGCGGAGAAATTCCCTGAAACTAAGCACCGGCATCTGGAAGAGGAAAATTCGGCCTGCAAGGGATTCTTCAGCTTTCTTTCTCAAAAATAGGGATGAAGACCCTGAAACAAAGAACTTGATTTCCGGATAGCTGTCATAATAATACTTCAACTGGTCCTGCCAGCCTTCAAGTTTCTGGACTTCATCAAGAAAGATGTACACTTTGCCGGCTTTTCCCAGTTCGACCCCTATCCGCGCCTGAAATTCACTGATTACCTCTTCCAGAGAGAAAACGGTTTCATCAAAGGAAAAATAGAGAATTTTTTCTCTCTCAACCCCCTTTTCGATCAGGTAATCTATGAGCTGTTTCAAAAGCACCGTCTTCCCTGTCCTGCGAAGTCCTATCACGCCCACGGCAGGCCGGACATCAACGTATTTAAGCAATTCATAATAGAGGTCTCGGCGCTTATCATAACCATAAAAGAAGCTTTCTCTCCAGTGGAAGTTGTACTTTGCAAGGTTTAACATTTTATCCCTCTGTCCAGCAAGGTTTTTCGTGTACCTGAATTATATGTGTAACTGGTATATCATATTTCTGCATTATATGATAATCCTGATTAGCATATTATTGACTTTTATGCTAGTTAGGATTAGCATATTTTTGATATTTATGCTAATCCTGATTAGCATATTATTGGTTTTTATGCTAATCTGGATTAGCATATTTTCAAGTAGGATGTCAAAGCTTATGAGCAGAATCACTCGTATCTGAGGGGATAATTCTCTAATACGCTGTGAATACCACGTTATGAAAGAAGAGCAATCTTCGTACTTGTTCGGTTACTTGTTCGGTTACTTGTTCGGTTACTTGTTCGGCATCCATTTTTGCAGCTTTAGTGCGGCTTATGCGGCTTTAATGCGGAATTTGTGCGGTTTTTGCGGTATTAATGAGGAGTTATTATGGCTTGAATGCGGGGTTTATAATGTAGTAAGTAAATCTTCCTCTGCTCTCTCATGTTCCTGAATGAAAGTCTAAATTGATGCAGATTTTGAGTTATTTTTTACCATCTCTTTAATGCCAAGTTTTGCTTTTTATTTCACTCTTTATTCATTTACATTTGGGAAAGGCCGACCGACTTCACGGCCGTACAAGAACGACCCAAATAAGGCTAATAAGGTTGTTATGGCTATTAGCCAGCATTTTTCCAAAAAAGAACCGCTGTTCGTAAATCATAAAAATCCCAACAGAATCCGGGAGTGCAAGATACTCGATGAGGGCCTAGATCACTGGTTGAAGAAGCTGGCCTGGCAGTTGACAGAAAAAAAAGCTACTGAAAGGAATTAATAGGAACGCTCTAATAAAATAGTTTAACGAACAGGGGGGAAGATAATGCCTACAAAAGAAGAGCTCGAAAGCCAGATTATGGATTTCTGGGATGAGATTTTTACGCTCGAAGACAAAAGGAAAGAAGAGCTGGATATTAAGTATGCGGAATGGCGGAAAGTAGAACCGAGACTGGATGAAGGTGGAGATGAATTCGTAGCACATATAGAGTCAATGGAAGGAATCAGTGATGAAAGCCTGCTTATCTACAAAGATGTTAAAGAAATCAAAGCCAGGTACAAACAGGAAATGGATAAGATAAGTGCAAAAATAGATGCACTGAATAAAGAGAAAGAAATGATGTAAAGATGTCACTGGTTGACTTTTCAGGGCAAAGGCTGGAAATAAGATACCCGAAAATAGGTTTTTCCAGGGCATGTTTTCCTCAACTGCCCCACTGCTCAATAAGGTCAAGTTCCCTGGCGCGTTTGTGGCGTCTTTGGAGACTTTTAATGACATCTTTTTTTATGGCGCATTAGGCTTGATTATGATCATTTAACGTCTTTGGTCATGATACCTTTGGCGCGATTATGGCATCTTTGTGGCGTCTTTGGCGTCTTTTGCGCCTTTGGAATCTTTACCTGTTCAGAAGCTGATTTTAAAGAAGTCGGGACCCAGTTAATTGTTACTTTTAAGAGAAAGTACTTTGAAGAAAGTGAAGAAAAGGAGGTAGAAAGGGAGGTAGAAAGGGAGGTAGAAAGGGAGGTAGAAAGGGAGGTAGAAAGGGAGGTAGAAAGGGAGGTAGAAAGGGAGGTAGAAAGGGAGGTAGAAAGGGAGGTAGAAAGGGAGGTAGAAAGGGAGGTAGAAAGGGAGGTAGAAAGGTGGTCTGAAAGGTGGTCTGAAAGGTGGTCTGAAAGGTGGTCTGAACTCAATGAAAGCCAGCGCAAGATCCTGATCTTACTACAAAAAAATCCAGCAATTTCAAAAATAGAACTTGCCGAAAAACTTGGAATAAATCCCTCTGCAGTCCAAAAGAACCTGAACACCTTAAAGAAAAAAGGTTTCCTCATAAGAGTCGGACCTGCTAGAGGTGGACACTGAGAAGTAATAGAAGAGTAAAGTAGGGAAAACTGCCTGTGGGACTGTTTGAGTATAACTGTTTTATTATATTTCGCCTGCGGACTGCTCCCCCACTTCTCCGGGTACCGTCCCCCAAAACCCAAACCTCAAAAACCCAAGCCTCAAGCCTCAATCCCGGACTTCAATAGCTCTCTCAAACCTGTTTTCCTCAAAAATAGCGAACTTGCCTTTCCCGGTCCTGCTCACATAGTAATTCCTGTCCCTCAGCTCTTTTGGCTGCCTGGAGTAGAAATCGATTGAAAGGCAGCCCGGGGTTGGACCGGACAGTTTCAAGTTGTTTTTGCTTTTGTATTCGGAGAAGTTTCGCTCATTGGAGTAGCCGCGGGTGGAGAGTTCGTGGAGGAATTAGGGGGGAGGGCTGAGTGATTGTAACTCCAAAGAGGTATAACTGTTTTATTATATTTTGCTGAGCAACTCTCTAAACCCCCACAAATCTTTCAAAAAAATCATTTATCCCAATCACCAACTTGTGCCTATCTAGTGTAGGTCTGGTGACAATTTTCATCATGAATCCACTCTAAAGAGTTACTCCACATATGAAAGAAGTGCTGTGTTTATTCAACGCCCCCCTGATCCTCTTTAGCTAAAAATGCCTCACCTTTAGCCGTCATGCGGTATTTCTGCTTACTGCTACGGGGTTTGTCCGGGATTGTCATTTCAATGAAACCTGCATCAAGCAGAGGACTTAGTATACGCTTTCTGAATTTGCTGCGGTCTGTCCTCTCAGTGACCTCCATCAGATCGACAATAGAGCATTCATTTTTACATTTTTTGAGTACTTCGGCTTGGTGCCGGCGAAGCTCCAACATAGTGCCGGTGCTGGCACCAAGTTCACTGACTTGGTGCTCTGTGATATCCAGTATCCCTCTTATTTCTTTAGATTCAGGCTGTACTGCAATGGACTCCGCCAGATGAACAATGAACCTCACCCTCATACCCACTTCAACTATCTCAGGTTCGGGAAGCCCAAGTGCTCCTGCTTCTTTGAACATGCGCCGGACACCGCTTCCCCACTGCTCGATAAGGTCCAGTTCCCTGAATACACGAGCAATAACCCGATTGCGTATCTTTGATACGCCCTGTAGCATATCCTCAACCGTCAGGCCCGGAAGCAGGATTCCCGGGTTTTCTATTTCAATCCGGTCATCAAAAAAGGCAACCTGATATGAGCTCCCCATTGTGAAGTACCGGGCAGTTGAAGAGGTAGAGTAATTCTCAGCAATGAAATCAAAATGTTACATTATTTGCAATGGTGGTTACATCTGCAATAAGAATATATATAAGGCTAGCATAAATTATTCGATAATAAAAAAGAAGGAATTGACAATGGCAAAGCCTATAGAACTTGGTCTTGTTCTTGAAGGAGAAGATGCAAAGGAGTTTTTCAGGAACGAAAAAAATCCTGTAGTTTCAAAGAAAATGGTGGGAATGTTCAAGCGCGCAAAGAAAATACATGAGAATAACAGGTTTTAAGCTTGAGTTTCATAATTCCAGACTCTGAACTTCATACAATCCCTCTTAATAAAAACCACAATCTTTCTTCTTTTAGCTGTTTAAGCAGGGAATTGAATGATTTTCTGAAAAATGATGCTTTTAATGATCAAAATAATTTGATAAGCAGGACCAGTTTGTGCTTTTGGAAGAACGAACTGGTAGGATTTTTTACTCTTATAGCAGATACAATCGAAGCTAAGGCTGTAATAGACGGACTTGAACATTACGAATACCGCAAGTATCCTGGAGTCAAAATTGCAAGACTTTCGGTAGATTCCAGATTCGAAAGAAGAGGGATAGGTACATACCTATTGCTTGCAGCCATAGGTAAAACATTATCTGTTTGCGATAGTATAATAGGGTGCAGATATATTCTTGTTGATTCCAAAAGAAATTCAATCGGCTTCTATCAACTGAATGAATTCAAACTTGTAGAGAAATACAAAAACCGAGAATTCGTTCCAATGTATCTTAACATGCAGCCGATAATTGCTGAAATGAATACTGAGACTGAAAATTAAAAGTCCTGATTATCCAGATCTTTGTCGTGAATCCTATAATCAGGGAGTTTCTGAATACTTATCAGGCTAAGGGTAACGAACACTTTGTCAAAAATTTATTGTATTCCGAGATTATGGGGCTTTAAACGTAGTTTTTTATTATATTTCTCCCGGTGGGCTGCTCCCCTACACTCCCCCCGTACACTTCTCACCCATCCCCCTCCTCCCCAGATCAATCTTAAAAACATGCTCCGGCCTGAACCCCCTCTCATCATTCAAAACGACCCCACCCCTATAAAACTGAAAATCAGGAAAAACGACAAAGTAAACCACCATCCCCAATTTCAAAAAATAAGCAGGAATCAGTCGCCTGTCCGAATATTTCCGAAACCTGCTCGCCGGAAAAGCGATTTTGTGCCAGCCGAGGTCCAGCCCGCCTCCCCCCCGGGAAAGTTCTTCCCATCGAAGAAATAGACGCATTTTTCCGTAAAGATCGAATAGTCCAACTCTTCCATCCCTTCATACGTGAATACCCTGACAGGTTCCTGCGTCTTTTCGTCCCTGAAGTACACGTCAAAAACGGAGTTTTTGTTCCCCCTGGGCCCGATGTGGCACTCGCTTTCCGAACTGACCCTGCCTGTTATCTGCCTGTTATGACCCGCCGGATGCATAACTGTATTTTTATATTTCAACCGGGGGCTGTCCTTCTCAAATCAGGAAATCAGAACAAAGCCTGAGAAGTGTATTAATAAGTAAATTACCAATTAGTAATTATGCAATTTACAGTTAGGCTTGAGGAATCCGAGGAAGGGGGATATACTGCCCAGTGCCTGGAACTGCCGGCTGCTATCAGTGAGGGCGACACGAAAGAAGAGGCTCTTGAAAACATAAAAGAAGCCATCCAGCTGGTACTTGAAGTGACGAGGGAACAATCCCAGGTACTCGGAGAAGTCACAAAGGTGGATGTACCAATTGCCTAAGCTTCCTTCCCTTTCCGGAAAAAAGGTGATTAGAGCCCTGAGCAGGTTGGGATTTGTTGTCGTCAGGCAGAGAGGAAGCCATGTCGTGCTTCAAAGGGGTGCAGATATGGTAACCGTACCTATGCACGATCCTGTCAAAAAATCCACGCTGAAAAGTATCCTCAAACAGGCTGATGTTACCCTCGAAGATTTTCTGGAACAACTTTAACTCATTTTCAAGAAGTCGTCCGGTGTATAATTTTTTTATTATATTTACCCGGGGCTGCTCTCTTCACTTCTCCGCCTACCGTCCTCTCAAACACCCAGAACCTCGAAAAACCCGGAACTCTTTGCCTCGCTTTTTCACTCTGACAGCCTTCCGGAACCTGTTTTATTAAAAATAGCAAAATTGCCTTTCCCGGTCCTGATCACATAGCAATTCCTGTCCCTCAGCTCTTTCGGCTGCCTGGAGCAGAAGTCGATTGAAAGGCAGCCCGGAGTGGAACCGGGAAGTTTTAAGTTGTGTTTGCTTTCAGATTTCTCTATCTCAATGCGGTCATCAAAAAAGGCGACTCTTATGGGCGCTCCTTTCTGGGAGTAATCGGTATGGACAACGGCATTGATCACCGCTTCACGCAGGAATTTAATGCGGCTTTAGTGCGGCTTATGCGGCTTTAGTGCGGCTTTAGTAAGTCTTTATGTCTTTTTTGTCCCCTTTATGTCCCCATTGTGTCCCGTTTGTCCCCTTTGTAAAATGGACATTCTGTCCCTTAATCTGCATTTCCAGGATCATCATTTCAACATAACTAAAGTCAAGAAACCTCTCAATCTGTTTCCGGAGCTTCTCTTATACGTCTTGTGACCTAATCCAGAAGCAAGTTAGGCCTTTCCAGCATCACTTTCCATTGGAAGATAAGCACTTTATCCGTAACCTGTAACTCGGGCTGTAACTCGGGCCGTAGAAAGGTGGTCTGAAAAGGTTTGCGAAAAGCTTGTTTGAAACTTGAAGATGGGAAGAGCGCTATGCTCATTCAACATCTTCCTGACCCCTTTTGACTATGAATGTTTTACCTTTAGCTGTCAGTCGGTACTTCTGCTTGCTGCTGCGGGGTTTGTCGGGGATTGTCATTTCAATATAATCAAGTTCCAGAAGGTTCTTGATTTGTTTTTTAAGCTCTCCTGATACTGTCTTGTGCCCCAATCCAGAAGCTAGTTCTGCCTTCCCAGCATCATTTTCCATTAAAAGAACGAGCACTTTAGCAGCAAGCGGTGACTCGGGCCGCAACTCGGGCCGCAACTCGGGCCGTAACTCGGGCCGTAACTCGGGCCGTAACTCAACTTCATCTGTAACTGAGCCGGTGGTTTCAACCTCAATGGACTCCGCCAGATTGACAATAAACCTCACTCGCATACCCACTTCAACTATCTCCGGTTCGGGAAGCCCAAGTGCTTCTGCTTCTTTGAACATGCGCCGGACACCGCTTCCCCACTGCTCGATAAGGTCCAGTTCCCTGAATACACGAGCAATAACACGATTGCGTATCTTTGATACGCCCTGTAGCATATCCTCAACCGTCAGACCCGGAAGCAGGATTCCCGGGTTTTCTATCTCAATCCGGTCATCAAAAAAGGCAACCCTGATAGGAGCTCCCATCTGGGAATAATCCGCATGGACAAAAGCATTTACCACAGCCTCCCGGAGGATTGGAAGGGGAATATTCCAGATGTCCCTCCTCCTGAGCTCGGAAAAATCCGCCCCTCGCATGGCGTGCTTTTTGAGAAACTCCATGACCCGTTCAACCGCTACCGGCAGGTGCTCGTGGATCTCAATATGGTCGAAAATGTCAGCTTTGTCCTTCCCTATGAACCTTCCACACTGGACCCAGGCATCCGGAAAGACCATTTCCTTTTCCTCTTTCTTTCCAAACAGCAGCATCCCGCCAACCGTAGGGACCAGGTGCCCCTGGTGTTTGGTGACAAGGCGCAGGGATTCAAGGTCTTTTTTTACCAGCTTACGCTGGCGTTCGAAACAAACTACTGCGGCTTCAAAATCCAGGTCATCCACAATCAGGTCAGGAAGGACCTGTTCATCAAAGGACTTTCCTTCAGCCCCCCGCCTGATTTCTGCAATAAGCTCCCTGTCCGCCTTCCTGTTGGTGGAACCCAGCCGCACATAAACCCCATCAGACGGCCCTTCCTTCTTCAGCCAGTGCGGGCGAGAGCCGCTGGGATAGACCTCCACCCCGAGCAAAGTCTTATCCTCAAAAGCGATCAGCTCCACATTGGGAACCAGCCTCGGCTCAATCCCATCAGCGATCTGGCTGCACAAACGCTCTTCCTCATCCAGGGGGTTTTCAACGCCAATAACCTCTCCTGACCCGTCTTCCACCCCGATGAACAAACGCCCTCCAGAACTGTTAGCAAAAGCTACCAGCGTTTTAAGGATATTTCTGGGAGAGGACAGGTCCCGCTTGAACTCCAGAGTTTTGCCTTCAGGGCTGGAGAGCAGTTGAGCAATTGAGAGAGTCATTCTTCCTCCATTAGGTCAGAATTGCCAGTTTTGTATCGATAAACCCCTATCAGGATTGTTCCTCCTATTTCACCTGCAGAAGATGCAGCTTATCCGATAGCTCCTCAATCAAATTTTTCCTGAATACGAAAGTACCGGATTCTCCACTTCATGACTTCCAGGAGCTTTATTGCAGCAAGTTCCCGCTTTTTCCGGTATGATTAGTGGTTTACAATGTTTATTATTTTTATTGTGGGAAATATAGTCGGGAATCTTACATAGATGCTGCTGCAATCAAAAATAACCAGATGCATAACTCCTTTATTATATTTCTCCCGGCGGCTGCTCCATCACTTCCCCGCCTACCGCCCTCTCCAACACCCAGAACCTCGAAAAACCCGGAACCCTGAGCCTCGATCTCTCACTCTGACAGCCTTCCGGAACCTGTTCTCATCAAAAATAACGAAGTTGCCCTTTCCGGTCCTGATCACATACCAATTCCTGTCCCTCAGCTCTTTTGGCTGCCTGGAGTAAAAGTCGATTGAAAGGTAGCTCGGGGTTGAACCGGACAGTTTCAAGTTGTATTTGCTTTTGTATTCGGAGAAGTTTCGTTCGGAGGAGTAGCCGCGGGGGGAGAGTTCGTGGAGGAATTCGGGGGGAGGGCTGAGTGATTGTAACTCCCGGAAGGTATAACTGTTTAATTATATTTCGCAGGGGGACTGCTCTTTCACTTCCCGACCTACCGTCCTCTTCAACAACCTGAACCAAAAACCCATACCTGTTTTCCTCAAAAATGACGAAGTTGCCTTTTCCGGTCCTGATCACATAGCAATTCCTGTCCCTCAGCTCTTTTGGCTGCCTGGAGTAGAAGTCGATTGAAAGGTAGTTCGGGGTTGGACCGGACAGTTTTAAGTTGTGTTTGTTTTTGTATTCGGAGAAGTTTCGCTCATTGGAGTAGCCGCGGGTGGAGAGTTCGTGGAGGAATTCGGGGGGGAGGGCTGAGTGATTGTTACTTCCGGAAGGTATAAACTGTTTTATTATATTTCGCTGGAGGACTGTTCTTTCACTTCCCCGGAAAACGTTCTTAAAACCCAAAATGACAAAATTGCATTTTCTGATCCAAGCCCGCATAAAGTGAGTAGTGAAGAGTATTGGGTTATTGCGATAGAATTTGTTTGCCAAAATTTTTATTAAATTTGTTATATGTACTTATACTAAGAGCCTATCCGAAAAGTGTTCTGATTTACTACAACTTTTACAATTGGCAAGATGCACAATGTAACTGATACTTGATTTATGACTCCTTGCAACTTCTACAACATGCCATTATTGACTTTTCGGATAGGTTCTAAATACCTTCCTTTTTCAAAATATTAAGAACTGTTCAGTTATTACTTATCTACATACTAGAAAACTTAATTAATTAAAACATCATCTTGTACAATATATTCAGAAAGCTTATGATAATTTAACAAGTTCAGTAACCATAAATAAATCTAAAAGTTCGAAAATAGTTCCAGCAAGGTGTTTTCGTGGCAAAAGCTGAAGAAAAATCCATTGAACAATATGATCATCTGGGTAAAGAAAGGGCAAACAATCCTCCTGTCGGGTTAGTTACTCCAAAAACCGATCCAGATACCGGTGAAATGAAAAAGTATGAGTACGACCCACATCTTGACCCTCAACTTCAGTGGGCAGGAAAGACCGAACACACTTCTTTTGACGTTCCTACAGTTTCACTTCACGTACATGAAAGAATCGATCCGAAAACAATTGTAGAATCTGCAAAAAAAGGAAAAAAGTTGGTTCAAGCCTCACTTTTTGATGTTTACGATAGACCCCTAAGGGAAGCAATTGAATTTTACAAACACAAAGAAGGCTGGACAAATCGCTTGATAGCTGGCGATAGTTTGCTTGTTATGAACTCCTTGCTGGAAAAAGAGGGTATGGGTGGCCAGGTCCAAACGATTTACATAGATCCTCCATATGGAATCAAATATGGATCTAACTTCCAACCTTTCGTAAACAAAAGAGATGTTAAAGACGGAAAAGATGAAGATTTAACAAGCGAACCTGAGATGATCAAAGCTTTTAGGGACACATGGGAGTTGGGTATTCATTCTTATCTTACTTACATGCGAGATAGGTTGCTGTTGGCAAGGGAATTACTGCATGAAAGCGGTAGCGTATTTGTACAGATTTCCGATGAAAATGTGCATCATGTGCGTGAATTGATGGATGAAGTCTTTGGACTGAATAATTTTGTTGGTCAGATCGCATTTCAGAAAACAGGTGGTTTTTCAACAAATTATATTCCATCAAAAGCTGACTATATTATTTGGTATTCCAAGGATAAATTGAAAGTGAAATACAGACCACTATTCATTGATATGCCTGAACCCCCATATGATGATCCTAATTATGTATGGATAGAGTTAGAAAATGGATCAATTCGACGAATGACCCCAGAAGAAAGACGTCGTGAACAACCAATACCGAAAAAAGCTAGAATATTTCGACATGGACCACTTCAGTCTGATGGGAAATCAAAAAGCCCACAGGAATTTAAATTTGAGGGAGATATTTTTGTACCAAATCCCAATTGCCATTGGAAAACTACGGTTGAAGGTCTAAATCGTCTTGCTTCAGCCAATAAAATTCTAAGATCGGGTAAAAATATTGCTTATAAGCTCTATTGGGATAACTTTCCAGTAAGAAAATTGGATAATATATGGTTGGATACTCAATCCGGTGGATTCAATGATCCGAAAATTTATGTTGTACAGACAACAAATAAGACTATTCAGCGCTGTCTTTTAATGAGTACTGACCCAGGAGATCTTGTTCTCGATATCACCTGTGGATCTGGAACCACAGCCTATGTAGCTGAACAATGGGGTCGTCGATGGATCACATGTGATACATCTCGTGTTGCACTTACCCTTGCCAAGCAAAGGTTAATGATAGCTAATTTTGATTACTATCAACTTGCTCATCCTGACGAAGGTGTGGGTAGTGGTTTTTTATACAAAACTGTTCCGCATATCACACTTAAATCCATCGCTAATAATGAAACTGCCCAAGAGGAAACTCTTTACGATCTACCTTTGATAGACAAAAAGAAGAACCGTGTTACAGGCCCTTTCACAGTAGAAGCTGTGCCTTCACTAACAGCCAAATCTTTAGAGGAAATAGAGCAAGAAAATAGTGGATTTGGTGTAAGTATATCTCGTTCAGGTGAAACATTAAGACAGGAAGAATGGAGAGATGAACTGCTTCGAACGGGAATAAGAGCTAAAAGCGGGAATATGATTAAGTTTTCCAGAGTTGAACCACTTTCGGGTACGCGCTACATCCAGGCTGAGGGAGAAACAAAAGAGGGGAAGCCGAAAAAGGTGCTTATTGTATTCGGTCCGGAACATGCTCCTCTTGAGCAACGCACAGTAGAAAATGCCTGGCAGGAGGCAAGAGCATTAGAGCCAGATATACTTCTTTTCTGTGCCTTCCAGTTTGAAGAAGAAGCCGCAAAAGATATCGATGAAATGAATCCGGAAATTGCAGGAATGTATCTCCTGAAGGCACAGATGAATTCAGACCTCTTTACAGAAGATTTGAAGAAGAAGAGATCTGGTAATGAAAGTTTCTGGCTTATTGGCCAACCAGAGGTAAAGCTTCGGTATATTTCCGAAGGGGAAGAGGCGGGAAAATACGAAGTAGAAGTTCTCGGTTTTGATTACTACAACCCCAAAACTGGAGATGTGGAAAGTGGGGGTAAAGGAAATATATCTATGTGGATGCTGGATACAGATTATGATGAACGTAGTCTTTTCCCTTCACAGGTCTTTTTACCAATGGCAGGAGCAAAGGATGGATGGGCAAAGCTCGCCAAAAACCTAAAAGCTGAGGTTGATACTGAGAAATTAGAAAAATTCAGGGATACTGTATCAATACCCTTCGAAAAAGGTCGAAATGGAAAGATTGCAGTGAAGATCATCGATGACCGTGGAATCGAAAGTTTGAGGGTGCTTAAACTGTAAGGTGGAATCGGTCATGGAAAGAAGAAAGGTTATTGACAAACTCATTATAAATGGTCCCTTTGAAGAGCCGAAGCAGCATTGGTTTTACGACCGTGAGAGACGGCTTTTTGAGAAAAGAGATGGTAGAAGACCTGCTGGTTACCTAATAGCCACTCCTGGAAGTAAATCCTTCGATGATCCAGGAATTTTTGTAAAGATAAAACTCGTTGAAGAAATACGTAAAAGGGTGAAATCCTGGGAGAATAGCGATTACCCTGGAGTAACCGGAGTAACAAAAAGGCTGTTGAGGTACTGGCAAGATCATGAAGAGCATATTCATAATCCTTTTTTCTTCTGTCAGCTCGAAGCCATTAAAACATTAATCTGGCTTACTGAAGCTCCAGATTCAGAAAAAGTAGGGATAAAAATCCCTTCGGATGGTGGGGACTTTTCTCGCTGGTGTAACAAGATGGCTACTGGCACTGGAAAAACTGTGGTGATGGCAATGCTCATTGCCTGGCAGGTGTTAAATAAAGTAGCCAACCCTAAGGATACAAGATTTTCTAAAAATATCTTGGTAGTAGCTCCTGGCATAACTGTTAAGAGCCGTCTTTCTGTACTCAATCCAAATGAACCTAATAACTATTACGAAGAATTCAACATTGTCCCCTCAGGTCTGATTGAGAAATTGAGGCAGGGTAAAATCAAAATTATAAACTGGCACAAACTTGCCTGGGAAAGCGAAGAAAGAATCGCAAAAAGGAAAAGTGTCGATAAGCGAGGGGCAAAAAGTGATGAAGCTTATGTTCGAGAAGTTCTTGGGGAACTGAAAAATTCCCGAAATATTGTTGTCATAAATGACGAAGCACATCATGCATGGCGTATTCCTGCTGAAAGCAAAGTAAAAGGGGTTAAAAAAGAAGATATCGAAGAGAGCACAATTTGGATTGGTGGGCTGGATAGAATCAACCGTAAGCGGGGCATCCTTCGTTGTTTTGACTTTTCAGCAACTCCTTTTGCCCCATCGGGAAAAAAAGCGTCTGAAGAAGCACTTTTTGGATGGATTGTAAGTGATTTTGGTTTAAACGATGCAATAGAATCGGGACTAGTAAAAACTCCGCGAGTAGTTATCCGGGATAACAGCATAAAAACTGAAGAGCTGAAATCCCGTTTATACCACATCTATGCGGATCCTAATGTTAAAGATGATCTCAACTCAAAAAAAGAAGAAACGGCTCCTTTTCACGATCTTGTAACTAACGCCTATTACCTTCTGGGCAAGGACTGGTTAAAAACTAAAGAACAGTGGGGAGAAATGGGTCATAAGGTTCCTCCGGTTATGATAACTGTTGCAAATCGAACGGAAACTTCTGCCAGAATCAAATACGCTTTTGACCATAATGAAATTCATATTCCTGAACTGTGTGACCCTGAAAAAACACTCTTGATTGATAGTAAAGTTTTGAAGGAAGCTGAAAGTAAAGAAGAAAACTTTGATTTTTATCCGGATAAAAATGATGAAGAGGTCAAGTTAACTAAACAGCAGCAAGCTGAGCTCCTACGATTGAAAGTAGATACAATAGGAAAAATCGGGGAACCAGGAGAACAAATACATAACATAATATCGGTTGGTATGCTTTCTGAAGGCTGGGACGCAAAAACAGTGACTCATATCATGGGCTTACGTGCTTTTTCAAGTCAGCTATTATGTGAACAGGTTGTAGGCAGAGGTCTCAGGCGAACTTCTTATGAGATAGATGACGACGGTTTCTTTGAGCCTGACTATGTGAACATTTTTGGAGTACCATTCACTTTTCTTCCTCATGAAGGAGGCGAGGGGATTCCAAAACCGACAAAGCCAAGAACAGCAATTGAGCCTGTAAAAGAAAAGCAAAACTATGAAATTTCTTGGCCAAACGTACTCAGAATAGACCACGTGTATCGCCCAATTTTGGAACTTGATATGGAGAAAGTAACTCCAATAGTACTGGACCCTTATGAAAGTATAACCCAAGCTGAAATGGCTGCAATTATTGCAAGTAAACCTAGCCTTGCAGCAATGTCTGAAATCGATTTACAGGAAATAGCCGATAAGTTTCGAACCCAGACAATCATATTTGAAACGGCAAAAAGAATATTCAATAGTGAACGAGGTGGCTTGAAAGGGAACAAGGATTTTTTCCTTGCCCAGCTAATAAAGATAACAAGTGACTTTATTAAAAGCGAAAAAATAGTGATTAGTAGCCGTTACTTTAGGGAAAATGAATTGAAAAGAAGGGTTTTGATCACAATAAATACCAACAAAATTGTGCAACATATTTGGAGTGCAATTCGTGCGGAAAATACGGAAAAATTGGTGCCTATTTTTGATAAAGAAAACCCTATTAGGTCAACTGGCCAAATGCGTACATGGCATACAACTAAACCTTGTGAACACACAGAAAAATCTCATATTAATCTTATTGTCGTGGATAGCACCTGGGAAGCATCCGAAGCCTACACATTGGATAAACACCCTTCAGTGGATTCTTGGGTAAAAAATGATCATGTCAGTTTTACCATCTCGTATAACTACCAGGGAATTATCAGAAAATACTACCCAGATTTTATAATTAAGCTGGCAAATGGAGAATTTTTGATACTTGAAACTAAAGGTCAAGATAATGACCAGAGCAGAACCAAGAGAGCTTTCTTAAAAGAATGGGTTAAAGCGGTAAATAATCACGGTGGATTTGGAAAATGGCATGAAGATATTTCACATTATCCATCAGATGTGGAAGACATAATTGAAAAATATTGTTCTTATCCACAACCCTGATTTTAAATGATTGTTACAAAATAAGGTGAGTGCATGTGGTTGCACGATATAGCATTCAGACTGAAAAAGCGGCTGAGGATCACTTGCAGGTAGAGAGTCTAAAAAATATAAAAAGAGAGTCATGATACCCATATAGGCCAATTTAAGCCGGATTTTTAACTTCACACATTAGTTCAGTCAGAAAACATTGTTGCTGTGCAATTTACTAATTCTTCTTTTTCATTATATTCAAGGAAAAGCCGTTTGCTACCGCAAACGGAACTGCTGCCGAAAACTCCCAACCACTGAGGGCCGCATCTTTAGAATCAGTAAAACAAAAAAATGCAACCTTATTTCCAATAACCCATCCAAAATCCGGGCGGCCATAACACTAACTTAAACCATTACTCCAACTCAATCTTCTCCCCATTTGGCAAGCTAAAAGCAAAGTACTTCTGATAGATAATAGAAACCAGGATAAAACCGGAACATAACCGGATTCTAACAGACAGTTGAAAAACAAACAGTTGAAAAACTGGGTAACAATTGATAAGAAATGGAAATAGAAGGTTTCATAATGACCGAAAAAACCAGCTACACATCCTATGACAAGCTCGTCCGCGACAAAATCCCGGAAATCATAAGAAGCTCAAACAGGGTTCCGGAGTGCGAAATTCTTGATGAGGATGAGGAATACCCGCAGTATCTTATAAGAAAACTCTATGAGGAAGTCCTGGAGTTCATGGAAGAGCCGTGTGTTGAGGAGCTGGCGGACATAAGGGAAGTTGTTGATGCGCTTTCCCGGGTCACAGGGTTTGAAAGGGTTGAGCAAATCCAGGAGAAGAAGAGGGAAGAGAGAGGCGGTTTTGAGAAGAGGATATTGCTTACCGGGGTTTATGAGGACGAGGGAGAATAAAAACTTCGGCTCCGTAGAGCTATTCTGCTTCTGGACTGAAGGTTGTGCGGGGGAGTGGGTGAGCCCGCCGCCGGGGAAATATAAAAATAGAGTTATAGTAAGTCCTCTTGAGGGAGCGCAGCGAGCGAAAAGGACCCCGTGCTGTTGCACTTGCAGTGCAACTCCCAGAAAATCTCCGATTTTCTGTGATCCCGAAGCGGAACTCGGGAGGCGGAACTCGGGTGATTCAACATTCGTTCCAGGCTTCGTCATATTCGTTATCCCAGAAGGAGGCTAAGGAGTCCTCGGTAATGGTTCTCCTGCTTTCAAAAGCCTGAACTTTCAGTTTCAATTCCCGGATCTCAGGGGGCAGGTAATCAGTGACGTCTCCTTTCGTGTAACTTATTTTTGTACTTACCTGCAGGCTCTCAGACGTTTCGAAGACTAAGTCTTTATCCAGTATGGTTCGATAAACCTTGTTTTCATGACTCACTTTTCGAGGCTTTTTCATCTTGTTTCATGATAGGTTATAAACTCAATTCTATATAAGGAATAAGATCAAGAAGAAGCACCGGACTGTAATGCGGAGGACCAGGGTTTAAAGAGGGAGCGAGGAGAGAAGGCGAGAGGAGAAAAGACCCTGGTTTATTGGGCGGGTTTAATGGTGATTCCGGTCCGCCGGTTAGCTGCTCAGTATCGGGAAAACAGGGTCCTCACCGTTTGCGTCAGCAAACGGCCTTTCCCGAATTTATGAAAAAAGGATTGAAAGAATAGAGTGGCATTGTTAGCCTTTACTTTTATTCAACTAACCTGCCTTTATTTCAATTTACTAGATGGCATAATACCCAGTATCGATATTATGGGGGGTTTGGATGCGCCTGCCACCTGCTAAATATAAAAATAGAGTTGTATATTTCCTCTTGATTGGAACGAAAACGCCTCTTTACCATCGAATCTTTCCATCAAATCTTTACCGCCGATCTTAAAAATCCTCACAGTTACCCAAATTCAGCTCCCTGATCGACCTTTCAACAGCTTTTTCAAGCACCGGAGCATCGTTTATTGCGGCATCCCAAACATGGTCATAATCCACATCAAAATAAGCGGATCTCAGGCGGTCTCCCATTCCTGCCATACCCTCCCAATCTACTTCCGGAGCCTTTGACCGTATATCGGCAGAAACGGATTTTGCGGCTTTACCTATGATCTCCAGCTGGAGTACGACTGCATCCTTTGTTAGATTGTCATCCAAAAAAGTGTCCCTGTCCATCCATTCGGTAAACTCTTTTATACTTCTGGAAGCTTTGAGCATCTCGCACAGGTAAAGCAGAGGTGATTTTATGCCCCCGGTAGCTCCCTTTAATATATCAGCCTTAACTATCGGGTTTATGCCCCTTTCCGAAACAACATCCACCGGGACTCCAAACAGCTCCTCAAGATAGGACTCAAGCCCTGTAAGGTCAAAAAGGCTTGCTCCTTCCCCTAAGCTCACCAGGACATCAATATCGCTTCCCTCTTTTTCTTCCCCACGTGCGTATGAACCGAAAATGTCTGTGATTTCTGCATTGAATTCCCTTTTTATCTCAGCCTTTCTTTCTGCGATAAGGAGCCGGATCCGGTTAAGGTCAAGGGGTGTTTCTTTCGTATTCATGGCATCGGTCCTGCATTTTTGAAGATTTCCGATCGTATAATGTACAGTATGGGAGCTGTACAATATATACGCCTCTGCCGTAGAAGTCGGTGACAATTCTTAATTTTCGTCTTCTTCTTCATTTACTTCATTTTCCAGGAAAAGCCGCAAAGCTTCGCTTTGCGTGGCTGATGTCGGGTCTAAGAAATCGTGAGGGCCGCGGTTTCTGAGTAAGCAAAACAAAAAAGCACCCCCATCCCCGAAGAAAATCGTCATAAAACTTTGGCGGCCAGAATACTGATTTTAATCCTCAATTCGGTTAGCCTTCGCCCTTATCCCCGTCAACCTGCAAACCCCCTGCTCAAGTTCCACCTCGAACTCCTCCACTTCCCCTCTCTCCCTGCAAAACTCCACAAGCTCAAGCATATGCCCGAGCCCTTTGCTCGCCCCGGCGTTCTTCAGGAGGTCAAGGGGAGGTTCCAGTAAGGGGCGCGGGAGGAAGACCACGCATTTTGCTTTTGCCCTGGTTATCGAGACGTTCAGCCTGTTCAGGCTGTAGATGAACTCGGCTTCGTTCATTGCGGTATCGATATCGCTGACCCCGTAGCTAACTATCACGGCTTCGGCTTCCTGCCCCTGGGTCTTGTCAACCGTGTCCACGAAGGGGCGGTGCTGCCAGTTTCGCAATTTGCCGAGGTGGTCCCGGATCGTGCGGATCTGGGCGCGGTGGGGGCTTACGATAAATAAGCCATGTTTCCAAAAATCGGAGTCTCCTTCCCCGGAGTCCGGGTAAGGGGTGCCGGGCTCATCCCTGGACAGGGTCTGCCGAAGGGATACGGCGAGTTTTGCGACCAGTTCGGCTTCGATCTCGTTTTCTATCGAAGCCCGGGTGTTTTCAAGAATTACCACGCTTAAAGGGTATTCAGGGTCAAGGACCCAATTTATGAATTCGGGCTCTGGTTCGGATTCGGGTGCGGAGTTGGGTGCGGAGTCCGGTTCCGGGTTTTGTTCTGATTCTGATTTTGCTGATGTTTTCTCGACACCTTTTGTCGAGCCCGGCGGCAGGAGTTTGAGCTTCTGCTTTGCGATCCCTTCGTTTGCCGGCCTGTAATCTTTGCCGTAGAGGGCTGCTGCCGGAAAGCCGGACAGCGTCTCGTTCATCCTCCAGTTTTCAAGGAGCTGGCAGGTGTACCTGGGGTCCGGGATGCTGTCCCTGAGGCGGAGGTAGGAGAAGATGGAGTCGTACAGGCCGGGTAAGCCGTCTTCGGGCTCAGGGTAGTCGCCGGCTATGATGGGCGGGAGCTGCAAATCGTCTCCTGCAAGGATGAGCCGTTTTCCTTCGTCCAGGACAGACATGCCAAGAGCCAGTTCTGAGGGCTTCATCTGGGAGGCTTCGTCAACTATGAGGAGGTCAATGGGGTCGCATTTCTGTTTTATTTTGTTGAAGCTGTTGACCGTCCCCCCCAGGACCAGGAAGGGACAGGCGCTCTTTTCCTGGATATCGTACTCGGAGAGGACTTTTAAAGCCTCCCGGGCTTTCTGGGTCTTTATGTCCTTCAATTTGTAAATCTCAAGTCCTTTTCCTTTTCGTTCTTCTATTCCCTTCCCTTCTCCTTCTCCTTCTCCTTCTCCTTCTCCTTCTTCTTCTCCTTCTCCGGAACCCTCTACAAGCCCCTCTTCCTCAGCGAATTCCCGGACCCTCAGCAGCAGGTTTTCGATTGCGGCGTGGGTAAATGCCGTTATCCCAACGTGGATAGTTTCCCCGGCTTCCATTTTTGCCCGGACAAGGTCCAGAAGGGCTTTTGCCAGGAAATGGGTCTTTCCGGTCCCAGGGGGTCCCCAGATAAGGGTCAGGCGTTTTTCCAGCATGTGGATGAAGGCTTTTTGCTGGCTCGGGGTAAAGCCCGAGTTTTGGGCATGTTTCAGGGCAGCAGTGCGGACCCTGTCGGTTTCCCGGGTGGGGATTGAAAAGCCCCGGGGGTCCCTCAAAAGCCGGATAAAGTCGTGTTCCAGTTGCTCGTCAAGCTCGGTGAGCCGGGAAATTATCCGTTCCGAGGAAAAGTCCGTGAACCTCGGGTGAAGGACTGCCTCGTCTCCGGTCTTGAAAAAGCTCTGTTTGGACACTGGTTTGGGTGCTGAGTTGGCTGATGGATCAGAAACTGACATTTCTTTATCTTTAGAAAAACCCAGCTGGTCCTCATTATAATAGACCTCAAGGAAAAACCCCATTATCTTCCCGGTTTTTTCGTTTTCGACCTTCTTGTTGACCATTGCAAAGCAGACTTTGCTCCTGCCGGGGTTCCGCAGATTGGTCCGGTATCTGTAATCTTCAAAGCTGACCTGGGCTTTTTCCCCGGCTTCTCCCTTCGGGACCAGGATGTAGCCAAAGTTTTCGTTCTGTTCGAAGAGGCTTGAGTCCAGGTCACAGTTGACTTTCCAGAGGTTCTGTTCCAGGTACTGGACAGGAATACTGATCCCTTCCTTCACCCTTTCCGAAAAAGGAAGGCTTCGCCTCTCCCTGATCTCCTGGTTCCTCAGGTAAGACTCATAGCGGGTAATGAAAACCATCCTGGAAACTTCCGGGTAGTTGTACCTCCGGGACGCAGGAATCCGGAATTTGGGAGGCCACCTGACCAGGGAGTCCCGGGTTTTTTCCCGGAGCCCGTCAAGGACGCTGCTCGCTGCAAGGAGCCGCATCGAAAGTTCCTTTTCGATCCAGCCAGCCGCTTCAACCTTCTTCCTCTCCCATGCCATCGAGATTGCGTCACTCTTAAGCGCATTGCCGTGCTCGAACCAGAACAGGTCCCCAGGGTCAAGCTTAAAATCGAAATCGGCTTTCGGCAAAGCCTCCGTCACCTCGGGAAGCCGGAGGGAAAAGGGGATCGGCAAACATACCAGCTTCCGGATCTCCTCGGTCAGCACAACAAGCGGGAACGATACTTTTGCAAAAGGGTGCTGCTTTTCCCCGAACAACGAAGGGTCCTGATAGTAGAATAAGAGTTCAAGGGCAACCGGTGCCAGTTCCGGGATTTTTACCGCTTCCCGGAGGAGTTCCCTGAACAAAGAGGCTTCGTAGCTGTCATAAACGTATGTCTGCAGGGACTTTTGTTCCTTCCATTTCAGGGTTTCATTAGCTTCAGAGGATTCGTTGGCAGCGGGTTCGTTTGCAGTGGATTCATTAGTTTTATTAGCTTCATTGCCAGTGGATTCGTTACTGGTGGCTCCGTTGGCTCCGTTGGCTTCATTATAAGCTTCGTTATAATCATGCAGAATTTTCAGCTCGTCAAATAAATCCAGCAGGAATCTCCGCTGTATCTCTTCACATTTTTCAGGGCTTTCCGCCACATAAATCCTTTCGTTTACCGGACTTCCGTAAACGGCTTTCCCCTTGAAGCGCCGAAAACCCGCCGAGTAAATCTTGCCCGAAACCGGGTCTCTCTGCAGGGTGAGAAAAAGGCTTACGTCCTCATTTTTAGGCAGCGGAAGGGAAACTCCCCTGTTAAGCACGACCTCCTTTTCCTTCAGAGCCCGGAGAGTGTTTCGCAAAAACTCCCCTTTCCCACGCAAAGAGCCGCACCTGTCCAGGATTTCTTCAACCTTTCCGGTTCCCTCGGCACCTTCAGAACCTTCGACACCTTTTGTGTCCTTGCTTCCCTCGCTTCCCCCGGCTTCAAGAAAAGCCTCCAGTTCGGACAGGGTGTTTATCGACGTCTTGCTGTCCCACTCCGCCTCCCGGAGATATTCCCTCCCGCTTACCGAAAGGTAAGGGATAAGGGAGACTGAACCGCTTTTTTCAGCCTCTTCCCTGCAGTGCCTGTAAAAATCGCATAACTCGCAGCGGTGATAAACGTGCCAGGGCACATCTTCGAGAGGTTCTGTAAGGATTTTTGGCAGGCGGTACCTCAAAAATTCCTCGATAATCCTGATATTGAAATTCAGCTTAAAAAGTTCCGGCTCATCCTGCCCGTAAAGCCAGATGCCTGCCTGATCCATGTCCACCTGCATATCAATGCCGTTTTCCTCCAGCACCTCTCTGAGCATCAGGGCATATAACGTAGCCTGGATACGGTGGCTCGAACTCAGTTCGTCACTGGCTTTTACATCGATTACCTGGAGGCAGAGCTCACCGGACCCGCCTGGCTTGCCTGGGCTGGTCGGGTCCTTTGAGTCCATCGGCTCCTTCTTAACAACCCGCACCAGGTCAGGCCTACAAGCCGAAAACCTGCACAGCTCAGGGGATAAATTGTACTTCCGATAAAACCGGGGCGGGACTAAAAGCGTAGGCTGGTAGACTGCATCCCCTTTTTTCAAGCTCCTGAAAATTTCCAGGCTTTCCTTTACGGAATGAGCCCTCTCATGAAGAGCCCCCTCGCCTTCAGGGATCAGTAAATTGTCCTTCAGTTTTTCAAGGACCACAAGCTCTTCCCACCGGTTCCCCGCCTCCAGAAGAGCTTTCGTAGCCGGGCTCTGGTCCGGCCTGACCTCCGGGATCCCGGATCGGGCCCTTTCCTGCAGGGGTGTCGAATTGTAGCGGAGATAGCGCTCACAGTTGTGGTAAAAAAATCTGGCTATTAGCGAAGGGCTCAGTCTGTGTTTTATCATCAAATCCCGGTTTTTCCCAATAATATTACTCGTAAAATATAGTTGAGGATTCAGGATACGAATCGGTATTAAGATTTATATTTCTTGTTGTTTCTCCGGTGTAATTAGGAGAGGAGGGCAGGATTGAATCATTTGCCTGTGGGGCTGCGGGGGAAATATAAAAAAAGAGTGATGCTGGTCCGCTTGAGGGAGCTCTTGAAAAACCTTCATTCTTCAAGAGCTACATCTTCAATATTGATGGAAGAATTAAGGTTCCGAAGGACTTCTTTACTTTTTTCAATGTTTAATTTCGCAAGATATTTGACTATTAGTTTCCTGTTTAGTGTAAAAATCTTGGTGGGTTTGATTCTGCTTTCATAATTGAGATAGCCTTCATCGAGGTCGGAATTGTTTATTACCACGCAGCCTGCATAATTTTTAGGGTTGCTGGTGATCGCACAGCAGATTACGTCATCGTTATGCGTGTTGTAAGAACTGTTAGAAATGATAATGGCAGGCCTTCGTTTGCTTGTGGAAAGGTCGGAAAAGGGGAATGGGATGAGGACAATATCCCTCTGCTTAACATTCGTTCCAGGCTTCATCATATTCGTTATCCCAGAAGGATGCTAAGGAATCCTCGGTAATGGTCCTCTTGCTTTCAAGAGCTTTAACTTTCAGCTTCAATTCCTGGATTTCAGAGAGCAGGTACTCAATGACGTCTCCTTTCATGTAACTTATTTTTGCACTTACCTGCAGGCCCTCGGATGTTTCGAAGACCATGTCCTTATCCAGCCTGCTCTGATAAACGTGGTCTTCAGGACTTGTTTTCCGAACCTTTACCATTGTGCTTTCCCTCTATTATTTTCAAAAAAATGTCAAGTAATTCCGGGTCTTCGGATTCTAAATGCAGGACTTTGTTTTTGACCTCATCATTATTCTGGTGGCTAAAAGTAATCAGGCTGGCATGCAATTTCCCGTCTCTTTCAAACTCTCTTACAAAGGCAACGTTTATAGGGAATATATTCTCACCCGAGTCAGCTATCTTATTCAGGAAATCTTCTTTAAAAATATCTCCCAGGGTCTTCCCCTCAAGCCTTACTTTTTCAATTGCTGCCATCATGATAGGTTATAAACTCCATGCTATATAAGGAATAAGATCACGAAGAAGCGACGACTTCACCAGGATTTAGCAAGTCCCCAGCCAGGCTACCTTTGCAAATAAAATTATGGAATTTAACCCTGAGAGGAGCGAAAAAAGTTATTCGTACATAGATTAGTTCACTTGAGGGAGCTAAGCGACCGAAACGGATATCGCATTGTTGAACAGCAACTCAACTGGGAAAACAGGGGCATATCCGATTATTCACGTATTGGAAAACAACGTAACCGGAATGCCGTCTTCAACCGTTCTTGTCCGCACGAAGTTCGGCTTTTCCAGGAAATCCCCGAAAAAGATTCAAGAAAATAAGAAAGCAAATTAAGAGGTGCATTTGCTGCAAACTGCGAAAGAAAACGGTTGCAGGTGTCTAATTTTTTATTCATATACTTCATTTTTTGGGGAAAGGCCGTTTGCTACCGCAAACGGGACTGCTGCCTGGAACTACCAACCAGTGAGGGCCGCGGCTTCAAAATCTGGGAAATAAAAAAAATCAACCGTATTTCCAGATGAATCATCAAAAAACCCTGGCGGCCAGAATACCTCCTCTAACCTTAATTGATAGAATAAAATTAGTCCCAGCACCACCCTTCAAACTTAAAAACCTCCGGCACAAATATTCCAGTAGAAATGAAAAAACCAAATTCCACAAAACCATTCGATGCCTTCGAAAAACACGCCAGTGAATACGATGCCTGGTATGATAAATACAGGCCTGCCTACGAGTCCGAACTCCTCGCCCTGAAACAATTCCTCCCCGCTCACCCGGAAAAGCTGAGAGCCCTGGAAATCGGGGTCGGCACCGGGAGGTTTGCCTCTCCCCTCGGAATCGGATACGGGGTTGAGCCTTCAAAGGCAATGGCGCTTTTAGCTAAAAAAAGGGATATCGAGGTAGTCCGGGGCATTGCCGAAGCCCTGCCCTTCGAAACCCAGACCTTCGACCTGATTTTGATCGTAACAGCCCTCGCTTTCTTCACAGACCCGGCTCAGGGCCTGAGGGAAGCTGTAAGGGTCCTGAAACCCGGCGGGCAGCTCATAATCGGAATGCTCGACAGGGAAAGCCCGCTCGGGCAGTATTATGTGGCAAAACAGAAGGAGAGCAGCTTTTCTTCGGGTGCCCGTTTTCTTTCGGTAGCTGAGGTTTCGGGGCTGCTGGCAGGACTCGGGTATGAAAAGCTCGAAAGCTGCCAGACGCTTTCAGGAATTCCCGAGGAGCTTGAGAAAGTGGAGCTGCCGAAGAGAGGTACGGGGGAAGGAGGCTTTGCCGTCCTTTCTGCGAGGAAACCGGGGAATCGTACCTTTTAAAGGGGTAAGGTGTTCATTTTTACCGGAATTGCCAGTGTGAAAGGGAATCATAGTTGACTTCCTTGGAAGTCGTGTTTTCAGAAGTCGTGTTTTCAGGGTCATCGGGTTCCGGGGCTTTAATGTCCGATTCATTGCTACTGTTTTTAATGTCCGATTCATTGCTACTGTTATCGGCGGTGGTCTGATTGGATTCCTCATCGGAAAGATTCTCAGGACTCACGGGGTCGGCAGAGTCAGCAGAATCTACAAAGCCAGCAGAATCTACAGAGCCAGCAAAACCCACCGAATCAGCAGAATCGGTAGAATTGCCAGAGCCCGCTGAATCAGCGGAACCTGAAGACCCGGTTACCCCAACGCTTTTTGAAGCGTTTCCTTCCTGCACAACGGATTCATTCTCAGCCCCTGACGTGTTTTCGGCTTCAGGGGAGACGTTCTCCATTCCGGGGATTTGGGGGCCGTAGTTGAAGAATGCAAGGGCAAGTGCGCCGAGGACTGCTAAAGCCAGGAGGATAAGGATGAAGCTTCGGACGCGTTTCATAAGCTTTTTCCTGCGGGTATGGATTTTTTCATCCCTTGACCCGGCGTAGTTGCTTCCAAGCCAGGAGTCCAGCTTTTCGGCTTGCTTTTCGCTGAGTTCCAGGACAAAGTCGTCTCCTGTCCCCGTTGCACGTTTGTCCGTGGTCTTGAAGGCTGAGGCTTTTTGCTCTATGAGGAGCTTGAGGAGCAGTTTCCCGCCTTCTCCCACAGCGGGCAGGGTTGAGAGGACATTCTTTAAAAAGTTCACAGCTTCATGCGGGCTCAGGGGGTCGAACCCTTTGCGAAGCCCCCAGGTGAATGTTTCCTTTCCGTGGGGGTTCCCGTAAAAGGAAACGTCGGCAGTTAGGGCGAGCAGGGAGGGGAGGTAAGGGGAGGGCTCGCCTTTGCGGAAGCCTTCCTCGAGCATCAGGGCAAGTTCGGAGACGAAGTCTTCGTAAAAGAAACCGTTTTCCAGGAGGTAGCGCTGGACCTCTTCTTTTTCACCTATGCTGTTAAGCCCCCGGTACAGCTCCAGAATGAAGGCTTCAAGCCCTTTGCTTACGGAATCCGTTCCGCTCAGTTTCTTTATCACTTCAGCTGCAAGTTCCTTGTCCCGGAACACGAAGACCCTGTCAGCCCAGCCCCTGGCAACCAGGGAATCAGCCAGCGCTTTCAGGGACTCGGGCTTTTCCCTGTAAAGTTCGAAGAGGGTTTCGATTTCTCCCTTTGCCATGAAACTGTCGGTTATTTCGGGCCCGAAATGTTCGATCATACCCCTCCGGACTTCCTCCAGCAGTTCCTCCCGGTCCCCGGTCCTTTCCCGGAAACTTTCTTCATACCCCGGGTATTCCTGCTGCTCTGCCATGCGGACGAAAGCCCTGTAGAGAAATTCGTAATATTCCACAGGATAGGAAGGCTCCGGACCCCGCGAAGCCAGGTTGGATCTCAGGTCCCCGTTTTCAAAGAAAAAGTCAGGGTCAGGCTCCCCGGGCCCGGCGGACAGGTCAAGCCCGGACGGATAGAGGGAAAGGGCAAACCTGAAAGGCAGGTGAAAAGCAGGCTTCAAGCCCGAAACAAGGCTGAAAAGCAGCAAAAGCCCGTCCTCAAGTTTGGAAGTCCTGACCGAGACCGGCCGGTTTGAGAGAAGGATTCCCGCAAGCTGAGCAAGGGATTTGGCAAGGGATCCGGCAGGGAATTTTTCCGGGGAAGAAAAAGAATTCAGGAAACTCGAAGAATCAAGAAAACCCGGAAAATCCGGAGAGACCAGTGAATCCAGATCACCTGCTTTCCACAAACCGATTATGTCATACCGGATTGACTCCAGAGCTTCGGTTTTCGCCCTGGCATCCTTATAGAACTTCTTGAGCCAGGTCCCCTCCCGGTCAAACTCCTCCGGCGGGATTTTCGAGATAAAGACAACCCTTTCTTCCCTGCCTAGCTTTATTTTAGCCAGAAGGCTGCAGCCGAGAAGAATTTCCCTTTTTCCGGGCATGTCTCCGGGCATGTCCCCCGTCATGTCTCCGGTCTCGACATACAGGGCGCTTCTTTTAATGTCCAGCTTTTTGGCAAGTTCGGAGTACTCTTTAAAGTCCTTATTTCCTGCCAGCAGCTTTCCGCTTGAGCTGAATACCCCGAAAGCATGACCATGACCGTAATCAGAACCATGACCGGGATTGGAACCGGAACCGGAACCGGAACCAGAACCAGAACCGGAACCAGAACCGGAACCGGAACCGGAACCGGAATCAGAAGCCGAATTTCGCAATTTCACCGACCCTCCATGGGAAAATCTGGGTAATTCTCTGCTGTTCTTCGATCATTTTTCCTTCTTTTGAAAACTGGGGGGTGAGCGTTGCGTCCACGCTTACGGTGTAAAAGTAGATAGGGACTTTCCGGGCCCTGTGGAGGATTTCCCTGAAGGTATCGGTTTTGCTCAGGAGTTTGTAGATTTCCTCTTCGATTTCCCGGGCTTCTGCCGACTCTTCCGGAATTTCGGACAGGTCTTTGAACTTGTCGATTTTTGTTACCACGAGGGCGTAGGACTTGTCGCTTCCCAGGAGGTCCATGAGCCGGGAGTAAAGCCCGAAGAGGCGGGTTAATTCCATTCTTCCTTCCAGGTGGTAGTCCAGGAGGTAATCCCCGTCCACGAGGAAAATGATTTTCCCGGCAGTTTCCATTTTTTTGTATATGGAGGCCAGGATCAGGTCGTGGAATTCTCCCTGGAGCTCCTTTGCGTAGTCTTTTTTCAGCTGTTCCAGGAAGCTGATAGTCCCGATCCGCCTGTAGATGGTGTTTATATTGAAACGTTCCAGTTTTTCATCGAGCTTATTGACAGCCAGGGCGTAATTCTCGGGGCCCAGGTCGGCGGTATACTCCCCGCTGTAATCGATGAAAGAAAATTCTATGGGGATTGCCCCTTTTTTCCCGGAAAGCTCATACATTGCCATATCCGCACGGCTGGTGCTCCTTGGCATGTCCCCTGATTCGATTTCCGCAAGCATGGACTCGATTCTCAGCCGGTCCTCGTTTGCTTTCGAGAGCTTCCCCTGCGTGTCATAGGAAAGGATGATTTCCCTGTGCGTGCCTCCGTAAAAGTTCACGAAATGGTTGTACAGGGCAAGCAGGAGAAAGGTCTTTCCCGATCTTGAAGGCCCGTATATGAAGACATCGGAAATCCGGACATCCCGGATAAGCCCTGTCAGCTGGTACAGGGAAAGCACCACCAGCAAAGCCAGCCCCAGGTCCAGGGGTCTTTCAGACCCGCTTTCAAGGAAAGCCCCCAGCCTTTCACCTGAAAACGGGTACATGAGTTCCAGGACAAGGACAAGGATGTAGACGCCCAGGGCAAAAAAAAAGAGTCTCGCACCTGCCCTTGCATAGCCCGTAAGCAGGTTGAACCTGTTATTGTGGAGAGCCTGCCAGTCCAGAAGTCCACCTGCCAGGAGGCCCAGGAGCAGCCCGTTTGCCCTCAGGATCCCCAGGTCAAAAGAAAGAAAATACAGGAAAGGCAAAAAGACCGCAATTAAAAAGAAACCCCCTTTTCTTGACTGTTCGTGGAAAAACATCCCTGAAGCGCTTGCAACGAAGAATGCCGGAAAGAAACTCAGCAAAAAAGCTCCTGGCCAGGAAACCTGTGAGAAAGCTAATGTCCCTGCAAACCATAAAAAAAAGAAAGACAAAAGCAGGACCAGGCCTACTGCCGGAAGTTCATAAAGGAGTTTCAGGCTGCTGTGTATCCTCATTTTTCAAAGCCTCTCTCAAGCTTTTTTCTTCATACAGTTCATTGATCCTTGCCCCGACGTTTACCCCTTTCTTTTCCAGGTTTGCCAGTTCCCCGGCTTCCTTCAGGTCGAGCAGGGCTTTTCGGGTTACGTATTTTCCTTCATGGAGTTTGAGCACGTGGTGCAGCAGGTTATCCTTCTTATTTTCATACACCTCCCAGAAGCCTCCCCCGGCGGTCAGGGGTGAGATATTGTCCAGGAAACCCGTGGCTGAAAAGAAGGTAAGGGCAATGTCCCAGGGCTTTGTGTGGCTGTGGGTGGCAAGTTTTGCATCATTGCTGTTGCTGAGAGCCAGGACCCCGTTTATTTCTTCTTTTATCCCGTCAGCTATGGGTTCACTTGCAATCCGGCTTGAAATGTAGGAGGACCGCGAAGAAACCACCAGGGCGGCTTTTCCGAAATTCCAGCGTTCGGTGGTGCTGATAGGGATCATCAGGTTATGGATCCCGAGCTTGTAACTTTCTATCAGGTTTTTGTAAGTTACCTGGATTTCCCCGATGAGTTTGTCAAGTTCGCGTTTCCCGCTCTCGTCCCAGTCAAGGTCCCTCATATCGGAACTCTCGTCGATAAGGGAGAGGATTTTGGGGTTGATATCCCCGAACTTTGTCATGTAAAGACTGCTCAGGGTCTTGCTGCCAGCTTTGCTCCCCGAAGTCCTGACATCACTGAGTTTTGTGAAATGCTCGTAAAATTTATCGTATTCCCTGGAAAGGTCCCTTCTGTAAACAAGGGTTTCCTCAGTAAGGACCTCGGTTTTCCCGAGGAAATCGGAAAGGAAATTCTGAGCCTCAAGGTTTCCTTCAAGCTCCCGAAACTCCGTCTCGATCCGATCCAGTTTCCCTGAATAGTCTTCCCTCTGCAGGTAGTAGAGGGTCAGGACCTCTCTCAGGAGGCTCCTCAATTTCGGCCTGTCTCCCGACTTAAACGCCCGGTCGATTTCCTCAAGATCGGCGGCTTTCCTGTTCAGGTCGAAAAAGAGGGAATCCATGATCCCGGTTTTAAATTCCTCGGCCTTTTTGTTCTGGCTTTCACTCAGGAAATTTTCAGGGACGTAAAATTCGAAAGGAGGGTTTACCTGGACATAGTCCCTTCCCGAGCTCTTGATATAATCCTCCATGCTCCGTTTCTGGGCTTCAAACCTCCTGAGAAGCTTCTTTTTATTCCCCTTTACGGCCCCGACCAGTTTCTCCTTAAAGCCCCCTTTTTCGATCCGGGTGATCCTGTAATCGTAATAGTAGTAGAGAGAAATCGATTCCACGAGTTTGGAAAGGGCCTGGAGGTCTATTTCAAGCTCATGGGACATGGCAGTAATTTCTCTCTGGAGTTCCGGGACCCCGGTCAGGGTCAGCCAGGTCTCCTTATCCGTGCTTTTGAAATTTCCTGCCCCGAAATTGCTGATGAAGATGTCAATTTCCGATTTCAACTGCTTCTCATGGTCCCGGATGTTATCCAGCTTCTTCTTCCGGGAAAAGTACTGTTCAATGTCCCGGTCGTTATCGCTTAAGGCCTTATCGACTTCTTTTTCGACCCGGGAATTCACCTGTTCCAGATAATCCTTTTCAACCTGTTTACTTTCGATTTCGGCTTTTGTTCCCAGGCTCTCTTCCTTGAGCACCCTGGTTTTAGCGTTGAGCCGGTCAACAGAAGCCACAAGTTCCTGTTTGCCTTTCAGGACATTTATGAGCACGGCTCTTGCAGCTTCCTCCTCAATGCCCGCGACCCGCTTGAAAAGCCTTGCCGTATCTTCGATCCCCTGCAGGGTCTCGGGAATCAGGCGAAAGAGCTTCTTGTCATTTTCGTCCTTCAACTCGTCTTCCTTTACGCTGCCGCTAAAGCTTTTCACCCTGGAGATAAAGTCCAGCAGGTCCTCATAGCTGCTTATGTTTTCAATCCCGGCGTCTGCCGAGATGTTGTTGCGTATGAAAAACTCCACGGCTCCGGGGGTCTGGTAGTTAAGGAGTTTTCCGATTTCGTTTTTCCAGACTTTCTCGGCGTTTGTGTATTCTTTTTTAATAAACTCGGAATCTGTCCGGGTAGGAGGCAGTTCCCTGAACATCCCGGAGCTGTCCAGCAGAGTTTTTACGGCCCTGTTGATTTCTTTTCTTGCCCCGCTGATTTTTTCGAGTTCCAGGATGATTTCTTCATACTGTTTTTTCAGGGTCTTCAGCTCTTCGACGGGGTACTGGATTACATGGGCATCTGCAAAAATAAACGAGGAATACAGGCGTTTTGAGTCGCTGAGGTTGATATCCCCTTTTTCGATATGGAAGAAATTCGTCAGGATGTGGGGGAACATGGAATCGAACTCATGCACCTCTACCCTGGCCTCTTCCCCCTTTTTATAACCCGTCGGCCCCAGGGAGCTGAGCACCACATAGTTGAAAAGCCTCTCGTTAATGTTCAGGTATTCGAGTTCGGTAAGTGCAATTGCGGCATTTAGCTGCTCCATTTCCCCTTCTTTTGTGGTGGGAATCACCGCAAAGAGCCAGATCTGGGTAGCCTCCCCCCGCAGAGCCCGGATATACCGCGCAAGATCAATGAACATCCCTGCCCCGGTCCCTCCCCCGAGCCCGACAATAATTGCCGTTGTCCCGGTACTCGGGAAAGTCGGAAAGCCGCTTGCCTGCCCCTGGCTCAGGACCTTGTAGAAGATCGCCTTTGAAATCGCCCTTCGTCGGTGCACTCCCCCTCCGAAATCGTCAATCAAAAAGGGGTCGATTGTCCTGAGCTCCTCAAAACTCAGCCCCTCTGCCCCCGGATCGTTCAGCCACCAGGTGCTTACGGCAGGGTCCGATTTCCTTTCCTTGATCTTGGTTGCGACCTCCTGGCTTGCCAGGTCCGAGACCTGGTTTATGTTTGCCAGGGAAGGGAGGTAATAGTAATTGTATTCGATATTCCCCCTGGCCCCCATTTCCTGGATCCCAGCCCGAAACTCGCTTCTCTGCACCTCGTCTTCCACTTTCTCGTTGGCATCCGTATCCATGGTATAGATCCTGAGCCTTTTTCCTGAAGCAAGGTAATTGCCAAGGATCCATTCGTGCCTGCAGATCTCCCCGCAAAGGCGTTTCCCACAGCCTCCGATCCCAACAATGGTAAGGTCCGTAGGAAGCTGCAATGTAGAATAGCTACTTTCCCTTCCGTTCATTCCTCTTCCTCCTCTTCAGATCCGCCGAACCTGATCCCCAGGATAAAGCCCAGCGCCAGCAGGGCAATCCCTCCAAGCACATAGCCCAGGCTAAAGGGGCTTTCCTCTTCTTCTTTCTCTTTCCTTTCCTTTTCCTCTTCTTCGATCACATGGTCCGCGATTTCGTTTGCCTCGGTCACAAGCCCCTTATCGAACATGTCCTGCAGGTATACGCTGAAAAAAGAGTCGTCCACAAGCGTCATTTTCCCCCTGAAATCTTCGATCTCGGTAGCCACTATCGTAAACGTGCGGGTATCACTCTCCCCCAGGGGGTTTCCGTCCTCATCGGTCAACCTGACCCTGTAGTAAGCGTACCCTGTCAGCTTGGGGTCGTATTTTATCAGGGTAAGCTCGTCGCACTGCTTAACTTCCCTTATTACCGGAACCCGCCCATTTAAGCGGACAACGATTTTATCCCGGTTGTCCTCAACGGGAAGCACAAAGCTGCTCTTATTGCTTTGAAGCTCCAGCCCCGTAAAATTATAGATCGGTTGCTTACCGTATCTTACCAGGTCCGTATCAAAAGAGATAAAATCCGCAGCAGCGGGAATATTGCTTATAGTAAGGACGAGGCTTATCACCTGCTTTTCCTCAACCTCTCCGGGCAGCTCTCCCTCCACCTCGATCTGGGTTGCCAGCACAGCCCCCGAACCCGCAAACAGAAGGAATAACAGGAAACCTAACGCAATCACGCAAACAGCTTTATGCCCGGCTCCCCTTGCTCCCCTCGCTCCCATATTTGATTCCCCCTATCAAAAGGATCCAAACCTGAACTTAATGTCCCCATATCAAAACGACCTTTAATCGAGCTTAATGTCCCCATATCAAAATAACCTTTAATCGAGCTTAATATCCCCATCTCAAAATGACCTTTAAACTGACCTTAATCTCCAGACCTGAATGACCTGAGCCTGGATTTAACAGCCCCATATCGAAATGACCTTTAAACTGACTTTAACAACCCCATACCGAAATGGCCTTCAATTGAAAATATTCCCATCCCAAACCGGTCTTCAATTGAACCTAATATTCCTATTCAAATTCTTCATATATCAATAAATAACTATTTTTTAAATTAATTTATAAAGAAAGAATGATAAAACCCATACATGGTATTAAAATGGAATTATAAAAATTTTGAGATATTGTATAAATTTGTACGAGTGAAAAGATTATCTAACATTCAAAACTTGCAGCAACTTGAAAGTCCTGTATCCGGTCACACATCCAGCCATATATCCGAACGAAGCAACCGTAATACAGGCAATAACTTATTCCCACAAGCCTTTTTTGATCTGCTCATCGGGTACCGGCGCTCTCACCGGTCAGCTTGCTGACCGGCTTTTTCCAAAATTGAGAACTGGGAATTGAAAATTGAAAGTTGAAAAATGAAAAATGAGAATTGAAAAATAGAAATTAAAAATTGAAAAATGAGAATTGAATTCAAACACAACAATATTTGGAATTAAAATATCAATCACAGAAAGGGCATCCGAACACCAAAAAAATCTTGGGGTAACTGTAAAAGTTATCTAGATACCCAAAAAGAATATCGTGATAACTTTAAAAGTCATCAGGGCACCCAAAAAGGACATCGTGATAACTTTAAAAGTCACCCGGATACCCAAAATGAATATTGAAATAACTGTAAAGGTTATCTGGCAAATCAGAAAATAACAAAACTAAGTTAAAAGTAATCAGAATACAATATAGCTGACCTTCCGCAGAAGTCCACAAAAATGCCATCTATTTTCTCAATATGGTTATGAAATAAAAACCAACTCGCAATAATACAAAGAATATCGGACAAATCGGTAAATGAATGATACATTTGTGTACATCTGCGAAAAGTGAGATATAGTCAAGTACCCAAATTCTTTCACCAATCTCAAGTGAAATTTTAACCACAGAAAGCACGGAAAACACGGAATAAAGGAAATAGGGGCACAATCCTTCCGTGTCTTCCGTGCTTTCCGTGTCTTCCGTGGTTATAAAGTAAGTGTAAATATTTACGTTAGGGACTATAATCATTTTTTCACGGCAATCTTGCCCGGATTTCCTTCAGCCGTGCTTTTCCGAGTTCAACTATCTTCATTAATTCCAGGTATTCTTCTTCGGAAAGCTCACTGCCTGTGAGGACTTTTCGGACAAAACTCCCATCCGAATACAGTAAAACCCGGTTCCAGGCAGTAAAATGCAGCCCGCTCAGGTACTCGCAGGGAAGTTCCCATTTGGGCTTTACGTTTTCGAAAGCTTCGAAACGGTAAAGAGTTTTTCCGTTTTTCAGGAGAGGGGAGAATTTCAGAAACATATTATCATTAACATCATCCATAGTTCCATCTCAGGCTTCGTTTTTCTGGAGGGAAGTTAGACAGGGGTGGAAGACAGATACGGACCATAAAAAACAGGGAAACGTTTTTTGGGGGGTCCGTAAGGACCCTTTAAGAAATCAAATATTCACAAATCAAGGTCCGTTACCTTTGCTCCCTTGGCAGAGGTTACCGTGGCTTCGATGTCCTTGAACTTAGGGACTCCCATGCCGCCGGTTTCGTCCGAGACAAGCATGTTGGACCAGGGGCTGTTTGGCATATACGCAATGCCTTTGTGGGGGGTTTCGTAGCCGGATTCTTCGACTTTGACCACGATGTTCCCGAAAGAATTTTTCACGATAACCGTGTCGCCTTTCTTTACGCTCATTTGCTTGAGGTCTGCGGGATCCATTTTTATGAGGGCAGAAGTATTTTTGTACTCTTCCCCGAAACGGTCCTCGATCATTGCCTTGTTCTGGAAAATGTCCCTGTAGGTTATGATTTTTACCTTAATTTCAGGGGCTGCCAGGAAAGATCCGAAATCCATCAGAGCGCCTCCATGATTTTTGTGAGAATTTCTTCATCCGTGGGACGTTTTGTCTCAAGTATCGGGTCGAATTTTACCTCAACCCCGTCCATCCGGGTCGCACTGCCTCCGCACTCAACCCCTGTAACTGCCGTGCTGAAATGGACCTTTGCCTTCCTGGAGGTAAGGGTCTCGCAGGGGTCTATTGAAATTATGGGGATATCGAGCAGGTTCTTCACAATCGAATGGGGCAGGCTTGCCAGGGGGTCGGAACCGATGATAAGGGCTGCGTCCACAGCCTTTGCTTTCAGGGCTTCCACGGTTGAATATTCGGGCCCGTGCTTTGCCTCCCCGTTTTCGAACTTCACGCAGTTCACGTAGCCAGTCTCGGCAAAGAGGTTTTCGTTAAAGCCCCGCATGTTGTAATGTCCGACCATGGGGATCAGATGGAACTCCCCTTTCGCCTTTTCGTTCAGGACTTCCACGAGCCGGATTATCGGGTCAAGGTCATCCAGGGAATAGAGCAGGCCCAGGCCCATGAAGATCGTCCCGAACTTTGCTCCTTTCAGCATATTGGCAAGTTCCAGGAGCCTTTTCGGGGGGAATTTGTAGGACGTCTTTGGCAGTTTACCGGAAACCCCGTCAATCAGGGCATTTATAAACTCGGTATCTCCACCGGGCGGGATCTGGAAGAAGTTGCTCCCGCAGATCTTTGCGGTATGGGACTTCCTGACATCAATTGCAATGGCAGTCCTCTCTTCTTCCCAGCCCTTCTGCTTCTGTTCCCCACGGGGGAAGTAGGAGAATTTTGAAAGGTGGCGCGGGTGGGAATCCGAAGGGTCTGCGCCCCAGAAGACCATTACATCTCCCTTGTGCCGCACATCGTCAAGGGTGCAGGTATTGAACTTCTCCTGAAGGAGAGCTTCGACCACCGGCCCCAGGCAGAAGGATGAGGTGTCGTCCAGAGTTGCATTCAGTTTTTTTGCAAGTTCAAGTGCTTTTTTCTGGGCTTCGTTCGTGGACGTCCCAAGCCCAAAGATGAGGGGGTTCTTTGCGTTCTTCAGGATCTCCGCAGCCTTTTCGATTGCTGAGGCTTCTTCTGCGGGCTTTCCGTCCACCTGGGAGACAGCTTCCCTGCTGCCTTCCTTCATATGGGCAACCCCTACCCTGCAAGCTGTGTAAACCTTGCTTACCGAGTCTTTCTCAAGCTCAACCTCAATATCGTCGCAGAGCAGCCCACAGCCGGTACATACATAATAGTTCCCTTCCATCAGCTTCACCTCACACAAACTCGATTGCCTCTACCGGGCAGGTCACGATACAGCCAGTGCAGAGAATCTTGTTTTTCCCGAAACGCCGGCACTCGTCTACATTCTGGGCTTTTACGATCCCATCCTCGATTATCAGGATAAGCTTATCGGTGCTTTTCGGGGCTTTTCCCGCCCCGACTCCGTGAGGGTCGTTTGCCACGTTTACCGGGCAGGCAACCACACAGTTTCCGCAGCCAAAGCAAAGCTCCTCGTGCACGATCAGGCCGGTTTCTGTCGCACCTTCGGTAGTGGAGAACATACCGCTTACGGTTTCATAGTTCTCTTTATACTTCGGGTCATTCTTCATAGGAGGGCAGTCATCCGGCGTGAGCTCGCGGGCCATGAGAGCAGCTGCAAAAGCCATACAGGAGTTTTTCCCACATTCCTTGCAGTTGGTCTTTGGAAGCAGTTGATAGAGTTCCATTGTACTTGTCATTTTCACATCACCCTTGAGTCAAATTCCATTGGGCATAAATCCATTGGGCATAAATCCATTGGACAGAAATCCATGAACCAAATTAGTTTAGTGAAATCCCTTAGAATTTAAATCAAATATTATTTAATTAAAGTGTATTAAGTACCTTATCTTAAATTATTGCATTTTAATTTGCAGCGTTAAGCCATATTTGCGGCGTTAACACCTTTTTTAAGCTTTTCGGCCCCTATATTGGAATCCCGAACCCTATCAGGAGCTAATGAAAGCCGCATCTTAAAGTCCCGGCTTCCGGAAAGGGAAATATATTTAAACAAGCCGAAATGCGCCTTTTATCCCCGAAAAAGGCATTTTCCCGGGAGGGAACCGAGCAAAAGAACGGGCCGGTAGTCCTGAAGGAAACACAGGTCAATCGGCTTTGAAGAAGAGTTCGCAGTGGCATTTGCCGTCCCTTTCGATTTCATCTTTATGATAGATGCAGGGACAGATTATTTTCTTATCTTCACTCTCATTCCCGGTTACTATCCTGCAGGGACAGTAGCGTTTCCCAAACTTCTCAAGCCTTGCAGCAAGCCCGTCAAGCACATAATCAAGTCCCTCCTTATCGGGATTGAGCTGATAGCCTGCTTTGTCAGCGTATTTTTCCGTCCATTCGTACATTTTATTTTTTAAGTCTTCGTGCTCACTCATGTGAAATCCCTTTGTTTTTGGTTAGAAATAACAATGATCAGGTAACCGAATTCTTAGTCAGGTAACCGAATTTCAGGTAACCGGTAATTCCAAAATATCATCAGTTGCTTATATAATCATTAAATTAAAAGAAGCAACCGGTAGAATTGGAAATTGCTTGCTAAACTACAATCAAATTTCAGCCCTTAAACTCGATTACGAATAATATCTCAAACTATAAAGTAGTTGGGAGATACCCGGTCAGGCAGATGGTTCAGCGGCAAATGGCAGAACAATGCTTGCAGGATATCAGTTACCGAATATCAAAAATATTTAATATTGGGTTTTATATATAAAGGATGTCATATAAATGCATAATGATATTTATTGTTAGATCCTGGCAATAAAGCCACCTGATGTTCATCATACATATAACTCCTGAAGCCATGACCTCAAGCCCGGCGGAAGTCATTTCACTTAAGGCTGCCATGCCTTTCTCCCGCAACGTCCTCCGCAACGTCCTCTGCAACGTCCTCTGCAACGTCCTCCGCAACGTTTTCTTGCAAATGAGCCTTTATATATCAAACATCGGCCGCAGGCAAGCTAGCACATTATAGTTAAAAAATTAAAAAAACCCTTATAAAATAAAGGTTTTGATTTTGTACAAAATAACTATATTTTTATCCGGTTCAGGAGAAAAATTATATTAAGAACTGAAAAGCCCCGGAAACCGCAAAAAACAGGAATTTCCGGATTCCGGGGGAAATCCTCGTTGAATTAATTTTTTCTGTGCCCAAAAGGGAAACTCTCAGGGATATTATTCAGAGAGATAAAATCTCAGGGATATTGTTCAGAGAAATAAAATCTCAGGGATATTGTTCAGAGAGATAAAATCACAGGAATATTATTCAGAGGAATATTATTCGGAAAAAATTCGAGACCTGAAATTATAACTTATAAATTATATAGGAAAACATATCAAAAGCTATATCATGCCCAAACCCTTTAACATTAGCCATAGATACAAGGAGTTACAAAAATGAGAATCGGAGTATATGTTTGCCATTGCGGACTGAACATTGCAGGCGTCATAGACGTCGTTGCACTGCAGGAGATGGCAAGCAAACTGGATGATGTAGTGCTTGCTCGGGAAGTGCAGTTTCTGTGTTCCGATTCCGGGCAGGAAGGCATTATCAAGGATATCAAGGACGAAAAACTCGAGAGGATTGTGATAGCAGCCTGTTCCCCCCGCCTTCATGAAAAAACGTTCCGGGGCGTGGTGGAAAAGGCAGGCCTGAACCCTTACCTGATGGAGATGGTAAACATCAGGGAACAGTGTTCCTGGGTGCATGCCGACGACCCCCAGATGGCGACCCAGAAAGCCTTTGACCTGATCAGGATGGGGGTTGCAAAAGCTAAGTTCCTCAAGGAACTCAGCGCAAGCCACTCGGAAGCAAGCAAAAACGTCCTCATCGTGGGAGGCGGGGTTGCAGGGATAGAGTCCGCCCTGAACCTGGCCGAGGCCGGCTTTCCCGTGACCATGGTTGAAAGGGAATCCACAATAGGGGGAAAGATGGCCCTGATGAACGAGGTCTTTCCCACAAACGACTGTTCCATCTGCGTGCTCGCCCCCAAGATGACGGAAGTCCAGAACCACCCCAACATCAACCTCTACACCTATTCCGAAGTCACCGACATCTCAGGCTCGGTCGGAAAGTTCCACGTAAAGGTTACCAAAAAACCCAGGTTCATCCTGGAGGACAGGTGCAAGGGCTGCGTTGACCTCTGTTCCGAGGTCTGCCCCGTGGAGATCGAAAACCCCATGAATTACGGGGTTGGAAAAACCCGGGCAATCTACATGCCCATCCCCCAGTCGGTCCCCCAGGTCGTGCTCATTGACCCGGAAAAATGCGTGGGCTGCGGGCTCTGCCAGCAGGCCTGCCCTGCCGAAGCGGTTGACTACGAACAGAAACCCGAGGAAATCGAGTTCGTAGCCGGAGCCGTCATCGTTGCAACCGGGTACCAGCTTTTTGATGCCAGGAGGAAACCGGAACTGGGTTTCGGGAAATACCCGGACGTTATCACCAACATGCAGCTCGAGCGGATGCTGAACTCCGCAGGGCCGACAGGAGGAAGAGTCCTCAAACCCTCCGACGGGGTACCCCCAAAGAGTGTTGCATTTATCCAGTGTGTCGGGTCAAGGGACAAGACCGTAGGGAACGAATACTGTTCAAGAGCCTGCTGTATGGCAGCCCTCAAGAACTCCCAGATGATCAGGGAGCGTTACCCGGACACGGACGTTACCATCCACTACATCGACATCCGGGCAGCCGGGGAGATGTACGAGGAATACTACACAAGGACCCAGGGTATGGGTGTGGACTTCATCCGCGGAAAGGTAGCGGAAATCCAGCCTTCGGAAGACGGGAGGCTTGCCCTCCGCTATGAAAACACCCTGGAATGCCGGGCTGCAGAGGACATCCATGACATGGTCGTGCTCTCCACGGGCTACGAGCCCACAAAAGCCGCGGAAGGGATAGGCAGGATGCTGAACCTTGCAAGGCGGCCGGACCGCTTCTTTGCTCCTGCCCACCCGAAAATGCGCCCTGTTGATGCCCCGGTAAGCGGGGTCTTCCTTGCAGGCTGCGCCTCGGGCCCCAAGGAAATCCAGGTCTCGATTGCCCAGGGGAGCGCCTGTGCTTCAAAAGCAATGCAACTCCTCGGGAAAGGTGAGCTCGAAGCCGACCCCATGGGAGCCCACGTCGACCCCGAGAAGTGCATCGGGTGCCGGACCTGTGTGGAAGTCTGTAAGTTCGGGACGATCAGCATCGTGGACAAGAAAGCCGTTGTTGACGAAGTCTCCTGTTACGGCTGCGGGGACTGCAGTGCAGCCTGCCCGGTCGGAGCCATCCAGATGCGGAACTTCGAAAACGAACAGATCCTGGCCCAGGTCAGGGAAGCAACTGCCCACAAGTCCCAGAGCCCCTTTGTCGTGGCTTTCCTCTGCAACTGGTGCAGCTACGCCTGTGCCGACCTGACCGGGATGTCGCGGCTGCGCTACCCCACAAACATCAGGGTAATCCGGACCATGTGCTCGGCAAGGGTCAACCCCGAGTTCGTGCTCGAAGCCCTGAAAGGAGGAGCTGACGGAGTCCTTATTGCGGGCTGTCGGATGGATGAGTGCCACTACATCCACGGGAACTACGACGAAAAGAAGCGGATAGAAGTCCTGAAAGACGTGATCGGGGAAGTCGGGCTTGATCCGAAGAGGATCCGGACCCTCTGGATCTCGGCTGCGGAAGGAGAACGCTTCTCGAATACCATTACCGAGTTTGTTAAGGAGCTGGAAGAAATAGGCCCGATCGGGACCGAACTGGAGGAGGTGGCACAGTGAGCGAAGAATACCCCGAAGAGCTTTCCGAACAGGAAGCCGAAGAAACCGGAGCTGAAGAAACCGGAGCCGAAGAAGAAGGCCAGGACAAGATCACGGTCACCACGACCATGGACCTGCAGGGTTCCCATTTCCTCTACACCCAGGCCACGGAAAAGTCCATCAAGACCATTGACTACGATTACAAGCGCTGCAACGGCTGTGGGATCTGTGTGGAGATCTGCCCCACGGACGCCCTGGAACTGGGGCCTATTCACGAGATTGCAACCGGGCTTGACGCCCCTGCCGTGATGATGGACCTTGACAAGTGCACCTTCTGCAGAATGTGCTCGAACCTCTGCCCTGTCCACGCCATCAGTTTCGAAGCCGTGGGCGAGGTCCCGGAGGAGGACAAGTACCCGAAGTACGACACTTACGTCGATATCAACGAAAAGTGCCTGCCCTGCGCCCTCTGTGAGGGAGCCTGCCCCCAAGACGCAATCGAAGTCGAGTTCACCTTCCCGAAAAAAGAAGAAATCGCGCCCCTGAAAGAAGGTGCCGAAGGGGAAATCGAAATCGACATGGACAAGTGCAACTTCTGCGGCATATGCGCCCGTTTCTGTGACGCTTTCATCCTGCTCGAACGCGAGCCCACCCCGGACAACCTGGTGCCTTTCGAGCAGCTCCTGGTAGACGAGGACCAGTGCGACTACTGTGTGCTCTGCCAGGACATCTGCCCGGAAGAGGCGATAAAGGTCAAAGGGGAACGCCCCTGCGAAGCCCCAAAGGTGGAAGGCAACGTCAAAGTGGACGACGAGAAATGCACCCTCTGCGGCCGCTGCCAGGCAGTCTGCCCCTATGAGGCCGTGGACCTGCAAAAGCCCATGGAAGGGCAGCTCAGCCTCATCGAAGCAAACCTGAAAGAGTGTGACCCTCAGGGCTGCCGCGGCTGTTTCAACGTCTGCCCCTCGGACCTCTGGTACGTCCCCACAGACCCCGAAGACCCACGGAAGATCGCCTTTGTCGAGGAATACTGCACCTACTGCGGAGCCTGCGTACAGGCCTGCCACCTGCAAGCCATAAAAGTCGAGAGGACCGAAGTCCACCACACCGAAATCCCCGAGACCCCCTGGGCAGCCCAGTGGAGAGACGCCATCGATTCATTGAAGACCGGCGTCCGGAGCGGAGTGGACAAAGCTGTCTTCCGGGAAACCGAGACCCTCAAAGCCCAGAAGTTCCTGGGAGTCGAACCTCCCGAAGTCGACGAGGAGAGGCTTGCAGCCGTCCAGGCAAAGATCGACTCACTTATGCCTGCCCTCAAGAACGCAAAGGTCAGGAAACTCTGGGAAAAGGATACTGCAGAAAACGTCCTTATTGCGGTGAAAAAGAAGATGGAAGTTTGATTGGCATCAAACTTCTTTATATTTTTAAGTGCGAATTTGTTTTGAAGATTTATCCTTTTCAAATTGGGTGGAAAGCCTCATTATATCAAAGTTGTAATCATATGCACTTACACCCAATTTCTTTGCTTTTTGAACATTTGTCATGTGTATCATTTGCCTTTGTTCCTTCATCTGTTACAGAGTGAAGGCTCACATCTCTTTTTCTGACCTTTGCTCTTGCTGCTAATTCTGCTGCGTTGTTATGCAAAGGTATTTCTGGCAAAATTAATACCATCAATAGACTTTCCTTGTTTTCTTTTGTCTTACTGATTCTATCATCGAGCTGTTCATATCCTGTTTTGGTCGAAAATAACTTATTAAACTCAGTGGATAACCGCTCCGCTACCTCTGATTTTGGATTTTCTCTAAACTCACAAAGTTTTCCATAATAATCCCAGTATCTATCCAGAAAAGCTTTCAGCTTTTCCTTACGATAAGGTACTACTGGACGCAACTTCTTGTAATTCCTCCCATCATGAATCCAGCATAGGGCATGATGGTATGTAAGTTGCTTGAATTGACGTGCATCATCACTTAAAAGAGTGGTAACCACAGGTATGTTTGTCATCTGATGATATGAAGCAATTTCACAGGCTTCAAGGATTCTCTTCTTAATGGTTTTATATCCATCAGGTGAGAAAAGAAGATCCAGTTTCCGATGCATTTCCTCGTCACTGAATACTTTGTTTTTGAAAGCAGAAAGTTTTTGTTGCCACTTTTTTGCTATGTTAAACGTTTCCATCAAATCAAATGCTTCTTCATTGAAGCAGTATGTTTTTTCATTTCCACATTGTAGTATCTCTAAAATTGTTCCCCGATTCTTACATGGAACTGTAAAATAAGCAGTGTAATGAGGATTGCAAAGGATCTGAGTATACCAATTATCTCCATTAACTCTAGCACTTGTGTCATCGATTTGCTGGTACTTTGTGGAATTGAGACCTGCTTGAAAAATCTCAGTTTTCTCTTTATGGAGGTAATTAATATTTTTTGTCAGCATCCGAGAAATTGTGGCTTTGGATATGAAAACATCCATATTTTCCAGAAACTCGTGGATTTTAGGTTCTGAAACATTGGCAACATGGTATAACGTCAGGACAAGGGTCCTGAGTCCAGGACCAAATTCACCTTTGATACCATCTGGCAATTTACCTGAATCCTAAGTTTGACAGTTAAATAAAAATCATAGTTCTTAGTAATGTTTGATCGACCAAAATGCAAGCAAAACTAAGAACATACGAAATAACTCCTAACGAGAATATATGCTTTCCCATCGGAACCATTCTTGCTGTTGAAAACCTGTATGAACAGCTTAATTTTTCCTCAATTTTAGGAAAGCATAAGACTAGAGGTATCGACTTCAATTCTTTGATCAAAGCTTTGCTTAGCTATAAACTTACAGAGAACTTTAGCATTGATCGGGCTCATAAATGGATTAACCAGGACGAAGTCCTGGAATTTTTCAATCTTGAAAAATTCAATGAAAGGGTTCTGTACAGAACCCTTCAAACTTTGGGAAGTAATAAGGAAGAGATCATTCTGGATATTCAGGATGTTTTGTTCTCCATATACAATTTTGAACACACTAATATCAACATGGACTGGACAAGTATCGTTCTTTATGGTGACAAGTCTCCACTTGGTAAATATGGTTACAGCCGCAACCATCGTCCGGATAAAAAACAGATTACTTTAGGAGTAAGCGAACTTGCAGATCCAATAAACTTACCTGTTGGAATTACTGTAGAAAAAGGAAACGTTCCCGATCAGACTCATTTTAAAAAAACGTATCAGCAGGTAAAAAGCAGACTTAATAAAGAGTCACTTGTTGTTTTTGACAAAGGTGCAAATAGCATAAAAAATCTAGCTCTGATCAAAGAAGATGAAATGAATTACCTTACTGCGAAAAAGCTCAACACCAGTGATGATAAGCTGATTAAAAGGTTTGATCAGCTTGAAACTGAAGTCGTTGATAAAGAGAAGGGAATCTATGGAATAAAGATCGCAAAACCCAGTAGTACAAACTACCTCTATTTCTCAGAAGCTTTAAAAAAACAGCAACTGGAAGCAAGAGTCAGAAAAGTGCAGAGAATGGTGGAAGAGGCAAAAGAGATACAGAAATCAATTGATGAGAATAAGAAACTTCCTAAGAAATTCAGAATCAATAATAAACTCATTGATATAAGTTATTCATACCAGACAAAGCTGGTTGAGATGACTGAAAAAGAAGCCTTTGATCTCCTTGAAGAAGAGGTAATTAACGGAAGAGAAGGATTTTTCTGCCTAAAATCAAGAAAGAATTTGACACTTATAGATGCTCTTGAAACCTACAGGAAAAAGGACTCACTTGAAAAAATATTTAACTCGCTGAAAAACGAAATCGAAATAAAACCACTAAGGGTCTGGACGGATGAAAGCATCTACGGAGCAATAATCATAGGATTCATTGCTCAATTACTCATATCGCTGATGCGATATGAGTTCAAAGAACTCAAGCATACGTCAACAAAATTCATAAAAAAGAGCCTATCGAATTTGACAGTTACCGTAGATTTTCTGAATAGATAGTGTCCCTTGTTTTCTGTAAAATTCTCTCTGTACCCTCTACTCTCTATTTTGATTACTCTTCCATTACTAAATATCTGTTGCCTGTAATCCAATCTTCGTTGATGTCTATCAGTATTGAGACTGCAAGTCTCAATACTGACTCCTGACTCGGGAATGCTCCAACTACCCTGCTTCTCCTTTTGAGCTCCTTATTTGTCCTCTCCACCATATTGGTTGTTCTTACCCTTCTCCAATGTTTTTTTGGAAACTGCATATAATTCAGTAAATCAAACTGGAAACTTTCAATGGTATTTGCTGCACTTTTGTATCCACTTCCATCAAGTTCCCTGATTAAATCCCTCAACTTTTCCGGGTCTTGTAATGCTTCTTTAATCTTGTCTGCTATCTCTTTGTGCTTCTTTTTTGGTACCTTCTTAAGAGCTTGCCTTATCAAATGTACGTGACACATTTGCCAGCTTGCACCGATAAAAGACTCCTTTACTGCCTTCTGTATCCCTTTATGGCCGTCAGAAACGATTAGTTCAACACCTCTCAAGCCTCTTTCCTTCAAATCGTCAAAGAGATCTTCCCAGAAAAGAGAGTCTTCACTGTCTGCTAATCTTGTTCCAAGGATTTCACGGTAACCGTCTTCCCTGATGCCGGCAACGACGAAGAGGGCCTTGCTTCTATAATGGAGCCCGTCTCTTACTTTAAAATAAGTTGCGTCAACAAAAAGATATTTAATTTCATGCTCAATCGGCTTTGTAAGGAATTCTTCAACCTTCTCATCCAGCTCTTTAGTAATCCTGGATACAGAAGATGCTGAGATATTTCCCACTCCCAGGGCAGTCATAATTTTATCCACCCTTCGGGTGGAGACTCCCTGTAAGTAGGACTCTGTTACGGCTGTCAAGATGGCCTTCTCAACTCGAGAATACTTCTCAAACACTTCTGTCTCGAACGAAAACTCTCGGAATTGAGGTTTGGAGAGTTCCAGTTGACCATATTTCGTAAGGAGAGTACGAGGTTTGTAACCGTTTCGATTGGCTCTGTGGGAATCAGTCCTCTCGTAGCGTTCTGCACCTGACTGTAGAAGGGCTTCCTCTTCCATTACAAGGTTTAAAAACCAGGTAATTAACTGGCGAAGTCCTTCTTCCTGATCGATAAGATAATCTCTAATAAGTGGTAATACATTGATCATTGACTCTGCATCCTGTTTTTTTTGTGGTGAAAGGAAAAGGATACAGAGTCAATCATATTTTACAGAACTTTCGGTACGCTATCGAAGAATAAGAATAAAACTTATATTTATGCCAATTTTGATTCCATAAATCGCTTGATTTTAACCCAAAAACAGGGAATTTCTTAGAAAAATTGACAAATTTATTTGAACTGTCAAATACCTTTTTCTGACAAAAATCGGGAAAACTGAAGGAAATTTTAATTAAAATTAGTGGAAACTGTCAAAGTCAGGCTGAATATGTTTTACCTTCTGAAGGTGAGTAAAAAACCTCTATCAGATGGTTGGTATTCCAGGGTTTCACAATGATATCTCTAACCGTTACGCAACGATAACCTTTAAAACATGCATCGCCAGGTAAAGTAGATTTATCAACTTTGTAAGTTTCAGTATGATGAATCTCGATTTTATCTTTTCTTGAATTATAACCCCTAATCTATGGAGGGGTTCTTATTTTTCTTTCTTTTTCAGAAGAGATGTCACGATTCTTTTTTGAGCCACGAATTTGAGGTTTGGCTTGTTCACCTTTGAGTAAGTTGATTTCATCTCGAAGCTTCTGGTTTTCTGCTTTAAGGAATTCAATCTCTCTGTTCTGTTCCTCAATGATAAAAAGTAGAGTGCGAATAATTTTGGCATAGTTTTCATTTTCAATGTCATCTGGATCGACATATAAAGATGTCAATAATTTTGTGAGAGTTCCATGATTCATTTTTATACCAAAAATGTGAATAAGAGTACATGGAACAACTATTATATTTTTCCTGTGATTGAAAATCCATCAGATTTAAAGAGGATACGATTAATTGCATATCTGTTGGTTTTGTGGAAAATAGTATTGCTATTCCTGAGATTTTCTACAAAACCAACCAATTATACGACAAAATTATCGATCGTGTTCAGCGAGCAAGTTAGCAAAGGCAGTTGTTATTGGTTGGCCAGTTCGTTCCTCAATGAAAAGCCACTGTCCCGCCGGGTTTATTTCAAAAAATACATAGCGTCCTTCGGGAGTCACACGCATATCGATTGCGCCATAGACTATGCCGAGTTTTTTCATGTATTTATGCAATTTTTGCTCAATATCTTCTGGAAGATGAAAAGGCTCGATTCGAGCACGTGACATTTCCATGCGGTAGTCGACTTTATAGTTCACATCTTTGGAATGAATTGCTGAAGCAAAAATTTGCTCTCCAACAATTGTGATTCTGAGGTCAATTCCCGCAGGAATATACTCTTGAAAGATTACAGGTGCATAGCGTACGCAGTCTATTAGAGCTAGTTCTTCATGTCTTAGGAGGCGGGTTTCGCGCCATTCCTGTTCGGTCGCAAGAAATGATTTGTAAACAGTCTTGTCATAGCCTTGGTCGGCTATGAAGTTCTGTGCAGCGCCAGGATCATTGGTGATGAGAGTGGTTGGGATGTTAAAACCTACTTCTTGAGCGATCCGAAGTTGGTAGGCTTTATGACTAGCAACCTCGTCACGAATTGGATGGTTAATCCAAAAGGCATCTATTGCCTGCCACAAACCAGAAAACGCCTCATGACTTTCACTGTAAGCAAATCTGCGATGCGATTCTTGAACAATTTCAGGATGTGGGTCAAACGGTTGTGGGCGTCGAGACCAAATGACCTTGCAGTCCCCTAGTGGAAGATCGACCTGATTTGATAGGCATAGGGAAAAATTGCGGATGGAGTTTTTATAAGACATGGTTAGATGCATTTGCTGGGGAAATTTAGACAGGTCAAGCAAACTGGCATTTGCTCCCATCTGCATCAGTTTCTCCATTACAATTTTCGCGTGGTCGTCGCTTTGTGATGAAATAATAAGAATCAAATTCCTACCTCCGTTAGCTCGTAGAGAGGAGGCAAACCAAGTGAGAGAACTTCAACTCGGCAAGCCACCACATCTACAACACTATTAACCCTGTTGAGTTATTTCTTGATATTCTGAAAGTAATGCCTGATACTGCTGGCGCAAATATTCAAGTTTCTGCATTCCATTTTCAGTTAGTCCATTCTGTTGACCTACCTCTTCTAGCAAAGCTATATTTGACGCAAGGTTTGCGAGATTGACCTCGTAGTTTCCAGCCATAGCCGGATAATCTGCAGGATAAGATGCAACCCAGGCATCAGAATGGTGAGGTGTTGCAAGTATGAATGGTGCACACCTTTCTGGCAAGTAAGGTGGACGGCCCTGATCAAGGCCCGGCTGCTTAGGTTCATCTCTAAACTTAAATTTTGGTGGATCATCCCGAAACTTCAGCTTTATAGGGTCATCTGTAAACTTAAACTTTGGTAGATCATCCTGAAACTTAAACTTTGGTTGATCATCCTGAAACTTAAACTTTGGTTGATCATCCTGAAACTTAAACTTTGGACCATCTACAAATTTCAGTTTAGGGCATGCTCTGTTAACGGCAGCTTTAGCATCCACAAGACCATAACCGTAGTTATCATTTGGCACTGGATCATCTGCTTTGTCTCTAAGTGCACGAGTCGTGTCTCGCAGAATTTGAGCAACTTGGGAGCCTGTCAGGTTGGGGTTGCAAGACTTAACCAGTGCGGCTACACCGGACACGTGAGGCGCAGCCATCGAAGTGCCACTTTTGTGAGAATATGTGTTGTTCCAATCGGTGCTACGAATCATGAGACCAGGGGCTACGAGATCAATATGGGAGCCAGTGTTGGATCCCCACCAACCGTTCGTATTCTTTTTCGTTACACGCTGTTCGCTCTGATTGATGGCTCCAACAGCCACTACATCAGGATAGGCGGCAGGATATGATAGATCACTAACATCATCGTTGCCCATAGCGGCAACCACCACGCAACCTTTCATTATAGCATAAGCGACAGCATTTCTCTCAACGAAGGTATCGTTATAGCCGCCCAAACTCAAATTGATTATATGTGCTCCATGGTCTGCTGCATGGCGAATGCCAGCAGCGATATCCACAGCAGAACCAACACCTGAAACCCAGCCGTGAATATTGTGCACAATGCGCGCTAGGACTTTCACTGGCAGTATCTTGCATTTCCAAGTAACTCCTGCAACGCCAATGGCGTTGTTCGTAAGGGCAGCGATTGTGCCTGCAACATGAGTGCCATGACCTACTTCATCCTGTGGGTTGTTGTCACGAGTCAGAAAATCGCCCTCAAAATGCCATCCTGGCTCTGGAGAAACGCCAACCAGATCAACCATATCATAGCCTGGCAGCAGGTTCTCTTGGAGATCAGGATGATCGAGGTCTACGCCCGTATCAACAACAGCCACAGTCACGGAAGCACTTCCCGTAGTCCGGTTCCACGCCTCTGAGCAGTTAATCTTCTCTAAGCCCCATTCCGTGCTGTACAGCGGGTCGTTTGGAGTCACCAAAGAGAACCTAAAGTAGTTAGGAGATACCTCGACTACAGATTCGACATTGGAGAGCTTTTCAGCCGCATTGTTCAAATCCTTTGCAGGGTTAAAACGCAGGCGATAGGTCGCACTCATTTCTTCAGCTGTGCTCGCCAACCGAGTTTGTGCAGGTCTCCTTGAGACGAGACCAGGAATCTCTTCAGTAAAGAGTTCATCAATCCCCGCCATGGTTATATTCGATATGGGACTGTGAACTTTTGAGATAGACTTGATTTCGAATTCCTCAATTACCTGATCCAAAGCTTCGATACCAAAATGAGTCGGTAGCGTTGAAGAGACGCGACGAATAGGTCCAGAAGGCATGCTTTCAGTTATACTCATCTCGGCTTCCTGGTTAATCTTCACTAGCAACTCTCCAGGAACGCGATTATCAAAGTCTGGACCGAACGGAATACCTTCTTGAATATCCTTAGTTCCTTTTGTAGACACTTGTTATTCACCTTCTTTTAATTTATTAGACATCATCATTTCCCCCGAGCGCCTTGCTCATTGCATCCAAATCGGCTTGGTCTACCCCATCTGTTGTACGAAGTAGTGCGATTACTTTGCGTGCTTGCACTTCGTTGGGCAAAACAGCCGTCATAATGTGAGGAGGGATTCCGTGTGGTTCGGAAAGGTGAGTTCCTCCTGCGTCCAGAATAATCTTCTTGACCTTGGCCCACTTTTCTGGCTCTCGGGTGGGATTTTCAATGAATTCAAATACTATACGCTGACCCATCATAATCACCTTTCAATTACAGTGTTCGTGTGAACACCTATTGGACAAATGATACTGGAAAGAAACCCCTTTTCCCTCTTTCTTGAGTACGGCTTAGTCCAATATAAAATTAGATTATTGTTATAAATAATATTGAGAATTATCTATCCTTTTCAAATTTAGTGGCAAGCTCTTCACTTTCAACTCAATGCACTTTTTTCTTTGATGAGTTGAACCAGAGATTGCATCTCAAATTTATTGCTCATTCTATCAAGGATGTAATCATATGCATTTAAACACAATTTCTTTGCTTTTTGAATATTTGTCATGAATGTATCATTTGCCTTTGTTCCTTCATCTGTCACAGAGTTAAGGCTTACATTCCTTTTTCAGATCTTTGCTCTTGCTGCTAATTCTGCCGCATTGTTACGCAAAGGAATCTCTGGCAAAGTTAATACCATCAATAGACTTTAATTGTTTTCTTTCGTCTTACTGGTTCTATCATCGAAATTTTCATATCCTTTTTTAGAGCCTATCCGAAAAGTAAAAGAACTGCTATGTATGGTAATTTGTAGTAGTGACAAAACGAAAAAAGGGACATAACTACGAGATCTCAGACGAATTCTGGAATATAGTCAAATCTTAAATACCACTCCCAAAGACGAAAAAGAAGCCTGGAAGACGGCGAGAAGACGATCGGAAAATAATGAACGGTATTTATTATCTCCTTCGCACTGGCTGTCAATGGAAAGCCTTGCCAAGATGTTATGGAGCTCCAAGCACTGTACATGATATATTTCAGGAATGGCAAAGGGCAGGATTATTTGAGACAATGTGGCAGAGTATGACAACAAAAAAGGATTAGAGTGGGAGTGGCAAGCAATTGATGGAGCTATGACAAAAGCACCATTGGGAGGAGATGGAAGCGGTGCTAATCCTACTGACCGTGGTAAAAAAGGAACAAAAGGGAGTATGTTTACTGAGGGTAAAGACATACCACTTTCTGTTGCCGTGGATGGAGCCAATCGTCACGATAAAATGCTTGTAAAAGAAACTCTTGATGCCACAATTATTGAAAGACCTTCACATGAAGTAATTCAGAATATGTGCATGGATAAGGGATATGATTTTCCTGATATCAGAAAATTGGTTGAAGAATATGGATATACTGCCCATATCCCAAGACGTGGAGAAGAAAAAATAGAAAAAGATACCAAGTCATAAGGCAAGAAGGTGGGTTCTATAAAGGACGTATTCTTGGCTGAATCGATTCAGAAGACTGCTAATTCGATGGGAAAAGAAGCTTGAGAATTACTTTGCTATGCTTCATTTCGCATGCTCATGGGTTACTTTCAGAGCAGCGGGACTTTTCGGATAGGCTCTAAGTTGATTTCATCTCGAAGCTTCTGTGTTTCTGCTTTAAGGAATTCAATCTCTCTGTTCTGTCCCTTAATGATAAAAAGTAGAGTACGAATAATTTTGGCATACGTTTCATCTTCAATGTTATCAGGATCGATATCCAGAAAGGTCAGTAATTGTTTGAGAGCTTCAGGATTCATATTTATACCAAAAATGTGAATAAGAGTATTGATTCTAAAATTTGTTCTGGATCATTATTCTGCCCATTAACGTCTGCTTTTTACGATTACTTTGCCTTCCCGAACCCTATCCTGAACTCTGTCCCCCCGTTTGTTTTAAGCTCGATATCCCCGTCGATCTGTTTCACCAGAGTGTTTACGAGCTGGAGACCCAGGGTCTCGGGGTTTTCAAAATCGATGTTTTTCGGGAAACCTGAGCCGTTGTCCGAAACGATCAGCAGGCACCTGAAATTTTCGCAGCACCTGCCTTTTTTCATATCGCCTTCTGTTCCACCACTGTCCCCATTCCTGGCACAGTTTTCCATGCTGTAGAGCTGAATCCGGATTTCCCCTTCCCCCCCTTCGGGAAAAGCGTATTTCAGGGAATTTGAGACGAGTTCGTTGACAATTATCCCCAGGGGAATTGCGGTATCCATGTAGAGGTAAATCTTCTTTTCAGCCTCCACTCGGAGCCGGATTTTACTGTTTCCTACCCGGTAGGACTCGAAGAGGCCGGAACTTAGTTTCATGAGGTAAGCCGAAAAATCAAGGGTTTCGACGTCTTCGGACCTGTAAAGCTCTTCGTGGATAAGAGCCATGGAAATCACCCGGTTCTGGCTTTCCCGGAAGGCATCTATTACTTTTCTGTCCCTGAAAAAGTCGGCCTGGAGGTCGAGGAGGGAGGAGATCACCTGCAGGTTATTCTTGATCCGGTGATGAATTTCTTTCTTGCTGATTTCTTCAGCCCTCCTGATGGCTTCTTCTGAGAGCTTTCTTTCCGTAATGTCCTTTATTATCCCGATCAACCGGTAGACCCGTCCGGCTTTGTCTTTCAGGAAGATCCCGCTAACGTCCACGTGGGCATAAGTTCCGTCTTTTCTTTCCACCCGATATTCCTGATGGTACTTCCCGCCCTTTTTCAGGGCCTTTCCAAAAAATTCGGCTGCCCTCTTCTGGTCTTTGGGATGGATGTGGGATATCCAGAGTTTTTTTGAGGCCAGGCAGGGGTCTTCACAGGAGTAGCCCGTGATCTTTTCCACAGCCCCTTCCCAGCTCAGGCGGTCCGCAAAAACGTCGTAGTCGTAGATCCCCTGCCCGGTCTGCTCCACAATGAGCCGGAAACGCTCCTCGTTCTTTTCCAGTCTCTCCCGTGCAAGTTTCTTATCCGTTATGTCCTTTACCATGGCAAGAACCCGGTAGACGGAGCCTGACTCATCCCTTAAACAGATCCCGGTGCCTTCTACACAAATATAACTCCCGTCTTTCCTCCTGAACCTGCACTCCCCGTGGTACTTTTTTCCGGTTCTCATGCATCTTGCATGAGCTTCCAGGGCTTTTTCCCGGTCTTCGGGGTGAATATGCTTCGTAAAGGTATGGAGGTCAAATTTCCGGAACTCTTCCGCAGAGTATCCCGTAAGTTCCTCAATGGCTCCCGCCCACTCAAAACATCCTGTTTTTACATCGTAGTCCAGAATGAACTGTCCTGCCTGTTCTGCAAAGTGCCGGTACTTTTCCTCGCTTTTCCTCAGTTTTTCTTCCGTACGCTTCTGCTTTGTTATGTCAAAGCCGCAGATAGTTACATACCTCTTTTCCGGGACAGGGTGAAACACAAGTAAAAAAACCTTTTCTCCGACCCTGAGCTCTAACTCTTCCTGCTCACCCCGGGAAATCGATGTTTTCGCAGGATTTTCAATTGTTTGCGGCAGTTTATCTCCTACCCGGAGTCCCCATTCCCTGAGGAGAAAATCCCCTGCCCTGTTTGCATAGAGAATCCTTCCGTCTTTTCCCGTCAGGAACACGAGATTCTGGCTTGTTGCAAGGAATTCCTCCATCCAGTGTTCCTGATATTCCCCTTTTTCAAACTGCCTTTCAGGCTGCTCAGTCTCTTTAATGCCCCTCACATCCGGCTTTCTGTGCATTTATGCCCTTCTTGTCCTGAATAAAATTGTGTAGGAAGCTTTGAAGAAGATAAACGTTCAATTCCCTCTCCTGCTCCCGCTCCCTCAATCCTGAAACTGAAACTGAACCTTTAACTTTAGCTTAATTTCCAGGCTGGCTTTTTCTCCTTACAACCATCACCGGTACCTTGCAATGCCTGACAACATGCCCTGCAACACTCCCCAGCAAAATCCGGTTCAGGCCTGTCCTGCCGGTCGTCCCCATGACAACGAGGTCCATCGCGGTATCTTCTGCAAAATCGATCAGCTCGGGAGCCGGATGTCCTTCAAGCATGACGGGCTCTACCGGGACCCCTGCTTCCTTACAGGCAGCAGCTACGTATTCAAGGGTTTCCTTTCCCTCTTTTTTCAGGAACTCGTACATCGATTCCCAGCCCGCGTCAACCGCCATGGAAGAAAAATAGTCCGTTGACACGACGTACACCGCATACACAACTCCCTCGCTCAGACGGGCCAGTTCGATCCCTGCAGAGACAGCCTCCTTCGAACATTCCGAACCGTCCGTAGCGACCATGATTTTCTTAAAAGTAGAACTTCTCGCACCTGCCATGCAGTCCCCCCCATTAACTATTAACTATCCGCATGCAAGAAATATAATGGCATCGAATTTTCAGGAAAATAAATTCCGGAAATAAAAAGGCCTGTCCTGAAAAAGGCCTGTCCTGAAAAAGGCCTGTCCTGAAAAAGGTCATCTCAAAAGGTCATCTCAAAAGGTCATCTCAAAAGGTCATCTCAAAAGGTCATCTCAAAAGGTCATCTCAAAAGGTCATCTCAAAAGGTCATCTCAAAAGGTCAGCCCAATGCATCAGGCACCTCCGTGGGTCATCCCGATGCACGAAACTATTTTTATTTTATACCCTGTTGTATAAGCCATGATGATCAACGCCGACAACTACCGCCTCCTTGAAGAAAAAGCAAAAGCACTGGGCGCAAAAGCCGTCCGGCTGATCCCCGCAGAAACCATCGTGGTCGAGAACCGGACAATTTTAAAGTGCATCTTCGGCTGCAACGGCTACGGAAGCCGGGTCTGTCCCCCTTACATCCCAGGCGTGGATGAGTTCAAGAAAATGCTTGCCGACTACGACTGGGCCCTCCTCGTTGAATGGAAATCCGAAAACGTCTTTTCCCGGGAAGTTAGCGAGAACTTTATAAAATTCAGCGTCGAACCCCCCGAAAGCGAAGAAACGAAAAACCGGTTTTTTGAAAATTTGAAAACCGTAATGAAAGACCGCAAAGAAACAATCCAGCCCGGAGTCCTCGAAATCGAAAAACTCGCCTGGACCCTTGGTTACAACACCGCCCTTGCCACCTTCCCGGGCATGTGCACCTGGTGCGCTACCAGCGACTATTCGGACGTAAAATGCGCAGGCTCTGGCCCCTGCCACCACCCGACCCTCCGCAGGCCCTGCCTCATGGGGCTCGGGGTAAGAATGGACAAAACGCTTGAAAAGCTGGGAACGCCCCTTCAGAACTTCCCGATGGATGATACGGCTCCATCGCCTTATACACTGGTTCTGCTGGATTGAAGAAAATCAGGCATTTCAGGGCTTCTGCCCCTTTTTCCGGGGTTGAGCCCCCAATACTAAATTAGAGACTGGATTAGTAATTGCAGGAAGTTTCGATTAACGACAAAACTATAATTCTATATATGGGAGGAAATTATTGTATAATTTATGACAGACTCTCCTAAGAATTCCCCCTCCCCTTTGAAACAAAACATCTCCTCTTTGAAAGCTCATAAGGTAAATCGTGAAGTAATGATTGCAATATTGCTGCATTCATTCCTTTTTCTTTGCCTGATCATTTTACTATACCTCTTAGCAAAACAGTTTATGTTGATATGATAAGTGAAACTGTACGGCGCAGACCCAGACAGGGCCTCACCCAATCTCCTTTCGTAAGCCTGTCTCATTGGGCTCGGGGTGAGGACGGAGAAGATAATTGAAAAAACGGGGTTTCAACTTTATAATTTTTAGATGGGTGAGGGGACTCCGGTGACGTATACGTTGATATTTCCGGATTGAGGGGAAAACCCCAAATCCAGAGTATCTCTTTTTTCTTCAGTATCGATATGGATGCGGGGGTTCTATCGACTTTCGGGAAACGGGGCTCTCACCGGTCAGCTTGCTGACCGGCTTTTCCTTGACTGAAATGAAAAAGAAGAAGCAATTTGTAAGACATAACAACCCTTATCTGAAAAATTATTGGAAATTATTAGCTAAAGGCTGCTTTGGTGAAGTGCACGCAGCTGCCCTCCAACCGGCATAATATAAAAATCAAGTCTTGAAAATTTCATTCCGCTTGAGCGAGCGTAGCGAGCGAAACGGACAGCGTACTGTTGCGATTTCATCGCAACTAAAAGAAAAATCAAAGATTTTTCTGATGCCGAGCCGCAACTCGGCTGGCGCAACTTTGCCAATAGATACCTTTATACCTTCAGGCACACCTTTTACATTCAGTTTCATATCATCAAATACAAGAATTACAGCACCTAAAAGAGCTAAGAAAGGAAATCCGGAGCCCAAAGAGACTGTTTTAGGCGATGGAGTTAAAAGGAAAGGGAGAACAAAAAGAGCTGGACTTGAAGAAAAATACGGGCGCTTCCTGCTTAGATTCGGGTGAGAATATGGAAAAATACGATTACAGTGAACTAGGGCTAAAAGCCGGGCTTGAAATTCATCAGCAGCTGGATTCGGAGGAGAAACTTTTCTGCAGGTGTCCTACGCGGATAAGGGATACCGGAGAGTCGAACTTCGAGTTTTTCAGGTACCTCCGGGCTACGGAAAGTGAGATGGGAGAAAAGGACAGGGCTGCCGTGGAGCAGACCAAAGTCAGGAGAAAGTACATCTATAAGGCTTATGATACGACCTGCCTGGTCGAAAATGATGAGGAGCCTCCGAGAGGGATGAACCGGGAAGCCCTGGAGATCTCCCTTGGGGTTGCAAAGCTCCTGACCATGAAGCCGGTTGACCAGATGCACGTCATGAGGAAGATCGTCGTGGACGGGTCGAATACCAGCGGGTTCCAGAGGACAGCGCTCCTGGCAAGCGGCGGGGAAATCGAGACCTCGGAAGGGCCCTGCGGGATTGACAGTCTCTGTGTGGAAGAGGAAGCCGCCCAGAAGATCGAGGAAATAGGAGATTCCATCGTCTATTCCCTGGACAGGCTTGGGATCCCGCTAGTGGAAATCGCAACCGCGCCCGATATCATATCCCCCAGGCATGCCCGGGAAGTTGCCGAGCAGATCGGGATGATCCTGCGCTCCACCGGGAAGGTCAAGCGGGGGCTTGGGACCATCAGGCAGGACGTGAACATCTCCATTGCCGAAGGGGCAAGGGTCGAGATTAAAGGAGTCCAGGCCCTGGACCTGATCGAGGACATAGTCCGGCGGGAAGTCGAAAGGCAGCTCAACCTCCTGTTCATCAGGCAGGAACTTATTGAAAGAAACGCCTTTGTCTGCCAGGAAGTCTTTGACGTGACCGGGCTTTTCCTGGACACCAAGTCCAAGGTCCTGCAGCGGGGAGTGAAGAAAGGGGCAATCCTTGCAGCCCACCTCCGGAAGTTCGACGGGCTAGTGGGAAGAGAAGTCCAGCCCGGAAGAAGGCTCGGGACCGAGTTCTCGGACCGGGCAAAGACCGCAGGAGTAGGCGGGGTCTTCCACACCGACGAACTCCCGAACTACGGGATCACAAAATATGAAGTCCAGGCCCTCAGGGACGCGATCGGGGCAAAACCCGATGACGCCGTGGTCATGGTCGCAGACAACGCAGATAAAGCGAGGCTCGCCATCGAAGCCGTCATCACAAGGGCAAGGGAAGTCCTGGAAGGCATCCCCGAAGAGACGAGAAGAGCCCTTCCTGACGGAAACACCGCCTATATGCGCCCGCTTCCGGGAGCAGCAAGGATGTACCCGGAAACCGATGTCCCGCAAATCGAAATTTCCCACGAATATTACAATTCAATCGAAACCCCGGAACTCCTGACCGAAAGGGCAAAACGCTTTGTATCCGAATTCGAGCTGAATAAGGAACTTGCCGAAAAGGTCGCCTACTCAAAGGACCTTCCCCTCTTCGAAAACCTGCTCGAAACCTACAAAAAAGACGCAATTGTAAACGCAACCCTAATAGCCAGGACGCTCGTTGGACTCGTCCCGGAACTCCGGCGGAGCGGCGTGGAGACCGACCATCTCAACGAAGAGCACTTCAAAGGACTCTTTGCAGCCATCTCAGCCCAGGAGATTGCAAAAGAAGCCATCCAGGAGCTCCTGACCGCCCTTGCAAAAGAGCCGGAACTCAGCGCCGAAGAAGCCATTTCCCAGCTCGGACTCAGCACCTTTGACCCTGCGGAAATCGAAAACTTCATCAAGGAAATGGTAAGGGAAAGAGGCGATTTCATAAGGGAGAAAGGTCCGGCAGCCCTCGGCCCCCTCATGGGCATAGTCATGAAGGAGTACAGGGGCAAAGTCGACGGGAAAATCCTGAGCCAGATGCTCAAAAAGGAAATCGACAGCTTCATGGACCAGGGCTAAAACCCGGTCCAGCTTTTATTTTTTTTCTTTTTTAATATAACACATTAATTTTGTTTATTGATCTTTTTCTTAATTCCATTTTAATATAGCACATTAATTTTGTTTGTTGATCTTTTTCTTAATTCCATTTTTTAATTTGGCTGCACGAAAACCGAATAATTTATAAAAATTTATATACAAAGACATGTATTTTGTATGAAAAAACTAATTTAAAATATGAAATAATCATAAAATATTAGCATAAATAATCCCTTGAAAGCTAAAAAATCGATACAAATGATCATAAGATGTTGATTATAAAACTAACGATCATTAGCATAAAAAATCGGTACTTATACCGGGATCAAGGTCTCTTATTTTAAAAAAAACGGGATTTCCGAAAACATCGCTGAACACTGGAACAAACTCGTATCACACAAATCCATTAATTCCGAAAATCGGAGCAAAGAACATGGCTAAAGTTTTACTAGTAGACGATGATCCTTTCTTCCTCAAGCTATCAGAAGAATTTCTTAAACCATACCCGGACATTAAGGTTGAAACTGCAGGATCGCCATGTGAAGCAATTCCAAAACTGCAGACAGGTGGCTATGACGCAGTGGTTTCGGATTACGAGATGCCAGGGATGAACGGCATAATCTTCCTGAAGAAAATCAGGGAACAGAGTATCAATGTCCCGTTTATCCTGTTCACCGGAAGAAACAAAGAAGACGTCATGTTTGAAGCTATGGAAAACGGAGCCAGTGCATGTCTCCATAAAGGGGGAGACCTTAAGGCCCAGTATTCAGCCCTTTCCCGACAGATAGAAGAGGCTGCCAGGGAGAAAGGCGGGATGAATTAGGAATTCTGCAGGGCTTCGGGTCTTGCCCAGCCAGTTATTAGAAATTTCAGTTGTTAATGCTTCAGCTTGAGTTGTTAATGCTTCAAATGGAATACTTCATCGGCGATTTTCCAATTCAGGGAAATTCTAACGGGAAACTGACCCTTACGTCACAAAAATGTGAAGGAAGAGTTAAAATTTATATAGAATGACAGGCAAATTCGACTGAGTAGAAAATTGAAAAACGAACCCCAGACCCGAGTACTTGTCCCACCCCAGAAAAACTCAAACCTGACCTGTCATGAAGGACTCATAGAAGCCTTATGTCCCTGAAACCTGAATAGTTCAAGCAAACCCAGCCAGCACATGAAAGAAGCCGGAGGGACAAACATGTTAAGGATTTTACTCGTGGATGACGACCCAGCATCTCTGGAACTTTCAAAAGATTATCTCGAAATTTTTTACGAGATTGAAGTTGATACTGCATGTTCTGCAGGCGAAGCCATACCCAAACTCAGGACCGGAACCTTTGACGCCGTGGTCTCGGATTACCGGATGCCTGGCATGGATGGAATAACTTTTTTGAAGACTATCCGGGAAAAGGGTATTGAAACACCTTTCATCCTGTTTACCGGTGCAGGCAAAGAAGATGTACTGATAAGAGCCCTGGAGAGCGGAGCCAGCTTTTTCCTGCAGAAAGGAAAAGAACCGAAAGCCCTGTATGCCGAACTCTCTGAACATATCCAGGAAGCCGTGGGAAGGAAAACACAGCTTGAGACCGGATTCTTTCCCATAACAGGATAAGTCTGGACAGGCTTCCCGGGGCATAAAAGAACGGGCTTCGAAAAGGAATTAAGCAAATCTCACGAGATAAGGTTTTTTGATCCGGAAAATCCTGATTATCACCGAAATCTCTATTGGGAAACCCGGGAGTGGAAGCAGGACCCGAAAAAAAGCAGCCTTAAAATTGAGCAAGGTTCATGAAAATAAGTTGGAATATGAAAATAAGTTAGAATATGAAAATAAGTTGGAATGTTAACTTTTTATATTATTTGAATCGTTTCTATTATTCACAGTATAACATTTAACTAATATATACATCATAGTAACAATTAGTAGTCCCGTAAAATAATATAAAATCAAAGAAATCCAACCCTCATAAACGTACTAAAAGTACACAAAAAGTCGGAACATATCATTCCTGCAAAACGGATTTATTTAACCCCAATAAGAAAATTGGAGAAAACCCCATGAGAGTACTGCTTGTAGATGACGACCCCTCATTCCTGGAATTATCAAAAACGTTCCTGGAAATGTTCCATAATATTTACTCCGATACGGTGGATTCTGCAGGAGAAGCAATCAATAAATTGCAAAAGGATGCCTATGACGTGATAGTCTCGGACTATGACATGCCTGCCATGGACGGCATCACCTTCCTGAAATCTCTCCGTGAGAAAAGTATCAACGTTCCCTTCATCCTGTTTACGGGCATAGGAAAAGAAGAAGTCATGCACAGGGCCATTGAAAACGGTGCAAATTCCTATATCCAGAAGGGAGGAGACCCCAAAACCCAGTATTCCGAACTATCCAGGCAAATAGAACGGATCGCAGAAAACAGGGCTGCAAGCTTCTTCCAAAGGTGAAAAAGAGTTCCTGCACTTTTGCACGGTTTTTCCCTCTTTACCCTTGTATCCTTTTTCCCTCTTTACCCTTTTTTGATTCATTTTATTCTCCAACAATTCCGAACAAACCGCTTTGAACGGCCTATTTGAACAATCTTTTTTGAGAGATTTGTTTTAAGAGATCTGCTTTGAGGAATTTGTTTTGAGCTCCTGCTCTTAGTTTCTGCTGGATCTATTTTCCGGGAATATATTTATAAATAAGAGCGTAAAAACCCTAGGTCTTTAGCCTAGGGGATATAAGCGTAAACTTAACCCTGATTCCGCATATATATTTCTAAAGTTTCCCTGCTAACTTCTTTTTACGTTTACTAGAACGTATATAAACCGTTAAAGCATATGGTGATATGATGTTAAAAGCCTATAAATTCAGGTTGTATCCTACAACTGAACAAAAAACGATGATAGCAAAACATATAGGTAGCTGTCGATTTGTTTTTAATTGGGCTTTAGAACTAAAAATTAAATCATACCAAGAAGAAGGAAAATCGTTTTCCAGATATGACATTAATAAGATGATTCCAGAACTGAAAAAAGAACATGAATGGTTAAAGGAATCAAATTCTCAGTCATTGCAAGCAATGACTAAAAATGTGGAAAATGCTTTTACTAAGTTCTTTAGAGAAAAAGCAGGTTTTCCAAACTTTAAATCAAAGAAGAATCCAGTTCAATCCTTCGAAATACCTCAACATTACATAGTTGATTTTGACAAAAATATAATAAAACTTCCTAAAATAGGGAAAATTAAAGCTGTCCTGCATAGGAATTTTGAAGGTAAATTAAAAACAGCAACAGTATCCAGAACTTTAACCGGAAAATATTTCATTAGTATATTGGTGGATGATGAAAAGGATTTGCCCGAAAAGCAAACATTCACAGAAAATACTACAGTAGGTGTTGATGTTGGAATAAAGGATTTTGCTGTTTTGTCAAATGGAGAAAAAATAGATAATCCGAAATATCTTTCAAAATCTTTACAGCGTCTTAAGGTAGTTCAAAAACAAGTAAGTAAGAAGGTTAAAGGCTCTAATAACCGGAAAAAAGCAATAAAAAGGCTTGCTAAAATCCATGAAAAGGTAACAAATCAAAGAACTGATTTTCAGCACAAAGTTTCATCAAGATTAATCCGCGAGAACCAAGCAATAGCGTTTGAAACTCTGAAAGTCGAGAACATGGTACAAAATCACTGTCTTGCACAGGCCATAAGTGATGCTTCATGGTCAAGCTTCATAACAAAAATGGAGTATAAAGCCGAATGGTACGGAAAAACCATTCTGAGAATAGGCCAGTTTGAGCCATCAACAAAATTGTGTAATGTTTGCGGCTATCATAACAAGGACATTACCCTAAAAATAAGGGAATGGGTATGTCCCAAATGCAAAACAGAACATGATAGGGACATAAACGCAGCTATAAACATTAAAAAGTTTGCTTTGCAAGATCAAAATTTGATAGTCATATAATCCCTATGGAACGTGGGGTTAAGCTTGTGGATTCGTCTAGGATGCTAGGGAAAATGAAGCAAGAAGCCCGTTAAATCTTTAGATTTAGCGGGTAGTTCACCTCCTATTATATTCAATGCATTCTGGGGGATGAAATATGCAGGAGTATGGACTGCTTATAGGTGGAGAGTGGACGGATTCTTCAACAGGAGAAACTTTTGATGATATGAACCCGGCAACCCTGGAGAATTTAGCTGTGCTGCAGGTTGCCGGTATAGATGATGTGAACAGGGCAGTTGAAGCTGCAAAGGCGGGATTTGAGCTGTGGAGCAAGACTCCGCCTCCGAAAAGGGCTGAGGTGCTTTTCAGGGCTGCCCGGATCTTGCAGGGGCGAAAGGAAGAGCTTGCCTCCCTGATGACGCAGGAAATGGGAAAGGTGCTTGCCGAAACCAGGGGGGACGTGCAGGAAGCCATCGATATCACATATTACGCCGCAGGCGAGGGACGCCGGATGTTCGGGGAGACCACGACTTCGGAACTCCGGGACAAGTTCTGCATGACCGTGCTCCGGCCCCTGGGGATTGTGGGCCTGATTGCACCCTGGAACTTTCCGATTGCTATTCCTGCCTGGAAAATCATGCCAGCCCTTGCCGCCGGAAACTCGATCGTCTTCAAGCCGGCAAGCGATACCCCGCTCCTTGCAATCAAACTGGTGGAAATCCTGATGGAAGCCGGTCTGCCCCCGGGGGTCATAAATCTGGTGACCGGGCCCGGGGGGACTGTCGGAAAAGCAATCGTCCGGCACCCGGATATCCGGGCAATTTCCTTTACCGGCAGCCTTGAGACCGGGAAATGGATCATGGGGGAATGCGCAAAAGCCATGAAGCGGGTCTCCCTGGAACTGGGTGGCAAAAACCCTGTGATAGTCATGGACGACGCCGACCTGGACCTTGCCCTTGACGGTGTCCTCTGGGGAGCCTTCGGGACAACCGGCCAGCGCTGCACCGCAACCAGCCGCCTGATCCTGCACGAAAAGGTAAGGGAAGAATTTACCGCCCGGCTGCTTGCAAAGACCAGAGCCCTCAGGGTAGGGGACGGCCTCCTTCCCGAAACCGACGTGGGACCTGTGATTAACAAAGCCCAGCTCGAAAAGATCGAACGCTACGTCCGGATAGGGCAGGAGGAAGGAGCAAAACTGCTTATCGGGGGAAAGCTCATTGCCCCGGAAACCTCTGGCCTCTCCGGCTATTTCTTCGAACCCACGGTCTTTACCGACGTTAATCCGGACATGCGAATCGCCCAGGAGGAAATCTTCGGCCCGGTGCTCAGCATCATCACGGTTTCAAGCTTCGAAGAAGCAATAGAAGTCGCAAACAACACCCAATTCGGCTTATCCTCTGCCATCTACACGGAAAACATGGGAAACGCCTTCCGGGCAGTCGAAATGCTCGAAACCGGGATCACCTACGTCAACGCTCCCACCATAGGCGCCGAAGTCCACCTGCCCTTCGGGGGCGTAAAAGGGACAGGAAACGGTTTCCGGGAAGCAGGGACCGATGCCATAAGGGAGTTTACGGAAGTAAAAGCCGTGTACATCGACTACAGCGGGAAGCTGCAAAAGGCCCAGATCGATACCGATTGAAGGGATTTGAAAGAAAGAGCTGAAAGAAGGGAATTGACGAAAAGGATTTGAAAAAGGGGATTCAGAGCAGGGGATACCAGATAAAAAGATCAAAGATAGGGGATACCAGCTAAAAGGATTAAGAACGAGGGGGAATGGTTTGTGGAAGATAAAAGAAAAGGGGAAAGAAAAAGGGAAAGAAAGGAAGAGCACGGAATGGGAACAGGAGATAAAATGAATCCTCAGATGCAGGAAATCGGAATGCTTGACACCATCGGTCCAAGGTCCCTTGAAGTGATCGAAGAGGACTGCAACGTGATGTCCGCCTGCGAGACCCGTCCCTACCCCCTGGTGGTGGACAGGGCGAAAGGTTCCGTAGTAACGGACCTGGACGGCAGGGAGTACATCGATTTCGTTGCCGGGATCGCGGTCCTGAACGCAGGCCACTCGAACCCGGCTGTACAGGCTGCCATCTCCGCCCAGCTTGAAAAAATGACGCACTGCTGTTCTGCGGACTTTTTTGCCGAGCCTCCCCTGAAACTTGCCCGAAAACTCCGGGAACTTTCCGGCTACTCGAAAGTCTTCTACTGCAACAGCGGGACCGAAGCCGTGGAAGCCGCAATCAAACTTGCCACCTGGAAGACCGGTAAGCAGAACCTGATCGGCTTTTACAACTCCTTCCACGGCAGGACCTTAGGCTCGCTTTCCCTCACCTCCTCCAAAGCCCGGCAGAAAGAGCACTTCCCCGGCATCCGCACCGTGCACACCCACTACGCCTACTGCTACCGCTGCCCCCTGAACCTGGAATACCCCGGCTGCGGGGTCGAGTGCGCAAAGCAGATCGAAAACCTGATCTTCAGGAAAGAACTGAACCCCGAAGACACAGCAGCCGTTTTCGTAGAACCCATCCAGGGCGAAGGCGGCTACATCGTCCCTCCCCCCGAGTTCCACAAAGAGCTCCGGAAAATCTGCACCGATAACGACGTCCTCCTGGCAGCCGACGAAGTGCAGGCAGGCTGCTTCCGCACCGGCCCCTTCCTTGCCATGGAAAACTTTGGAGTAAAACCCGACATCTCCTGCCTTGCAAAAGCCCTCGGCTCAGGCCTTCCCATGGGCGCAATGCTCGCCGACGCCTCTCTCATGGACTGGCCCCCCGGTGTCCACTCAAACACCTTCGGCGGAAACCTCCTCGCCTCAGCAGGCTCCCTTGCAGCCCTGGAATTCATGGAAAAAGAAAAAACCGGAGCCCACGCCAGGTCCCTCGGCTCCCATATCCAGCAGCGCCTCCGGGAACTCCAGGACTCCTACCCCTGCATAGGCGACGTCCGGGGCCTCGGCCTCATGATCGGCGCCGAAATCGTCAAACCCGACAAGTCCATCGACCCCGCAACCCGGAACCGCATCGTCCGGGAAGGCTACAAACAGGGCATCATGCTCCTGGGCTGCGGGGAATCTGTGATAAGGTTTTCACCGCCGCTGGTTATGACAGAAGAGGAGGCTGATAAGGGGCTGGAGAGGTTTGAAGAGGCGGTGAAGAGGGGAGTGAGGTGAAAGAAGGTTCGTGTTTTTTTTGAAAATTGCTGTAGCCGGAAAAGTCTGATAGAAAAAAAAGCCAGTGTGGCCGGAATAGCCGTCTCACATGGTTATTGTTACCGTGCTCAGCACGGGCTTTTCCGGAAAGAAGTGGAGTAAGAGGAAATGAAAGATCGGATTAATATATAGAACATCTCAATTTTCTTCATAAAATTAGTTTTTCAAAATCTGAATCCCAAACTCCGATAACTTAATCTGTTTTTAAAATCTAACCGTAAAGTCGTGATAACTTTTATGATGTGGTATCATGGCTAGGTTAGGCGGCATTCACCTTGGAGGAACTAAGAATATAAGTCCAAATCAAACGTTTAATAGTGGTGTCGGTTTTTTTCTTGCTTCAAATAGTGAAATTAGCAAACTTTATTCATTAAATTGTAGGTCAAATGAAAGTTTTCCATTAGTTACTGAAATTGAGAAAACATTTTCATTTTTTGATGAAACACCACCTTTAAGCATTGAAAATAATGAGACATTTTCTTTAGATGACGGTATGTGGGAAGTAGAAGTAAAAAAAGACCACAAATCGATTGTTGCAAGATGCCCCCACTCTTTAAGCCCCGGCCAAATATTAAAATATGGTTTCGAAGCATGCCAGAAAGCTTTGGATCTCATATCTGTCATTCATAAGAAAAATATGATACTTAAAGATCCAGGAACTTCACACATATTACTTTTCAAAGAAAAAAACAAGTACATACTCAGAGAAGTTTCAATGGTAGATTTAGCTATTTCATTTGAAGTATCAGTTACTAAAATGGACAAGAATGGAAATATTGTTCCCGAACCGGTTCAACCAGAACCTGAATGGTTACCAGCATTTCGATACTATCGTCTATCTCAGTCAACTAACGACCTGTATGAAGCCTATAGGAATCTTTACTTGGGCTTCGAATCATTATTAAATGAAATACATACAAAAAGTAAAGAGGGAGAGGGAAAGTGGCTAAAAGATGCATTGTATAGTATAAATAAAAAGATTAACCTTTCAGAATATGTACCATCTGAAAGGATGGAAAATCCTGTAGATTTTATTTTCAAAAATCAGTATATATCAACGCGATGTCCCCTTTTTCATGCCAAAGATAAAGTAATTTTACCTCATGCACTTCTAAACCCTGAACAGGTTTCAACAGAATACAGAAGGTTGATAGAAATCTGGCATGCGATTGTATCAAGATATTTCAACGTATCTCCAAGTGGAGGTTTGGTTACAGACCAAGGATTTAAAGCTTTGATGGGGGGAATGTTTGATAATGGTTTTACATTTCAAGTAACAGATGACCCAACACCTTTGTCACCTGATGATTCTGTTGTTAGTCCCCTGAATCATCCAGTGATATCATTAAACGATATCGAATTTAAGAAAGATCATGCATTATGTCAAGTTATGCTAGCTGGAAACTTAGAAGGAACTGGCTTAAAAAAAATTGAGCTAATTCATCGTATTGGCCTGTTAAAAGAAGGCTTAATAACTGAAGAATTTATAGATGATGGATTGTTTTTGGAAGGAGTTGATCGGATGGAAATAAATCAAACCATTAGGTTAATAAACAAAAATAAACCCAAGACGGAGTTCTGAAAAAATTCATTCAACTGAATTTTAAACCCGAAAAAGATTCCCAGATAGAGAATCACATCAACTTCCTTAAAATACCCTTTTAGTCTACAAGCTAACCTTCCCATACTTTATATTTCTTTTGGAATACCTCCCTCTATACCCGCAGATTATGAAAATGCAGTCCAGCTTTGTGAAGTGTTCGCATTTCCTGCACTCCGTAAACCTTACGCTTTTCCCGATCTTTGGACAATTTACCACCCATCCCTCAAGCAATGAAAACACCCCTTAACCATCTTATTTTATCAACCCGACAACCCTGCCTAAAAACCCCTTCTCCTCTCCTCCCTCTTTCTCAATAACTGCCACATACACCGAATCCCCCGAATCAATGAACTTTCTAACCCTCCACCCGCTCCCCTTCAATATCTCTTTCATTTCGCCCTTTGACACATACAAATAATCAAACCACGGAGTCACGTAGCCACCGTACCTAACCCGAAGTCTCAACTGCCCGGGCATCCTCCCCCTCTTTTTGTTGGACTCCAGGTATTGCAGGTAAGAAGGATCAATCGAATTATACGGATCGGTGCTCTCGGCAATGATCCTCGCGTTATCCTCCGTAATTTCATGGAACTTTTCAAGCAGCAGCTTTGCCCTTTCGAAGCTCCCGAAAAGCCCGAAGTTATTTCCCAGCATGAGAATGGTCCCGAATTTTCCGGGTCCGGAATCTACTTTGGAATCAATCACGGAACAGACCTCGCTTATGGACATCACTTTTACTTTTTTAAGGCCCCTCAGTTTACAGACTTCAACCGCCAGGGGAGAAGTATCTATACCAAGGACATCGAACCCTTTTTCCTGAAGATACAGGGCATGCCTTCCGGCTCCGCAACCTATGTCCAGAACCCGCCCTCGTACGTAGCCCATGGCTTTTTGCTGGTATGAAGGCCAGTCTTCATATTCGGAAAGATAAACCTCCGGGCTTTCGGATACGCATAAGTGCCCGTATTCGCATTCTACAAGCTCAGATGCGCATTTTCCTCTAAAGCAGTCGTAGATTTCGTGGCCGTATGCATCCTGGTCGTCGTTTAGAACCTGGCCGTCGTCCACAAGCTGGTCATTGTTCAAGGCCCTGTCATCGTGCATAACTTACCCCACAAAAGTTCCCTGGATATCGATAAGAAGACAATGGTGAAAAAGGTGATGATATCCGGGTGATTTATCTGATATTTTACCATTAAGGAATTCTAAAGGCATAACGATAACCTGAAATATATTCAAAAAGAGGAATGAAACCCTGGAAAATCGAATATGAATTTCAGGATAGTCCTCCAATCGTCCTCTTATATTTCTCTTTCTCGACGTGGACTCTCAAACCGTAATCATGTCTATCAGTATAGGGGACTCGCTGTCTTGATATACATGTATAAAAACCGTGCTCCAACGGTGCAGGCTTACGTGTACTTCTTCCTCTACGGTTCCGTTATCCAGCGTAATCCTGAACGTATATTCTTTCATCTCAATGGAGTTTCGGAGGGAAAACGGCTTTTCTTCCGAGACCTTTTCATTTGGGCCAGGGGTGTATGTCTCTTTGAGTACGGATCTGTTATTCGAATCCAGTATTTCGACAGTTACTTCATGGCTGCCGGAATCATGGTTTACAACCTCAAAAAAGTGGGGCAAAGCCGGCCCGCCGAGCAGAAATATCAATACGTAATAACCCACGATTGCAGCCAGGGGCACCATTGCTACAAGGATGAGTATTTTCTTAAGATCTCGCATTTGCATCCCCTCTTCTGGAGAACAACTTCACAACATGCCCCAAATATTTCATATTTGTAGTTGAACAAAGGGATATATGCCTTTTATGGCCAAACCATCAAACTGTCAGAAAGAAACGGTTTATTCACTGTGCGCAACAAGGACCTTTTAGAAAACACAGCTCCTGCATAATAGTTAAAAAATAATAATGATCTCTATTGACAATTATATGGCATCAAAAAGATTATATAAAAGAGGGTGCATTGGAAATTGTGTTTGAAAATATTATGGAAGTTGTGGGAGAGGGAGTATGGGATATATTGCTAAATTTCTTGGGCATAGGAGTGGTATTTTTCCTACTGCTTGGTCTGGCCGTTTTTGTGTTTATTCTTCCATTTATCTGGCGGAAATTTTTATTTGGAGAATAACCCTCAGCATTAAACCCTAAAGTTTCCACATACTTTTTTGACTCTTTTATTATATATAGTGAGAGTCGCCGTTTTTCCCAACCCCCCTCAAAAATAACATTAGCCTTGCTGAACCGGCACTGATTTTTTGAAATCAAGCCAGCTTCAAGCCGCCTAATAAAATGAAAAAAGAGCAGCCCCCCTGCCCCATATCAGAAAGGAAAGCTTCCCTGATTCCTTCCTTTTTACTTCTGAGAACTTCCTGATTACTTCCTTATTCTTTTTTATTTCTGATTACTTTCTGATTATTTCCTGTTCTTTTCAGCATTCTTCAGCTTCTCTCCGGTGCTGCTGAGACTCATCAGCCTGCTCTCAACCGGTCCCTGTGGAAGATCAGCGCCAATGGAAAAGGACACGACTTTCTCTCCGGAAAGTGTTCTTCCCGGGATGTCGGGTTTAATTTCAAGCCTTTTCCCGGCTGGAAAATCAAGCCCTTCAGGTTTTGCTTCCATGGGCATGCCTGTCCCGAGCCCGAAGCCCTGGCCTGAAAAAAGCCTTGGTCTGGTCTCGGAGCTGAGTCTGGGCTGACCGGAAGGGGAAAGCCCTAAATCCCTGTCCTGGGAAAGCCGCCTGTTCAGGTCGGGAAATACGCCGTCAAACTGGTCAAGGGCGGGTTTGGAAAAAGCTGCGGTTTCGTAATTCGGAGTCACGTTTAATGCCTTATTTTCCCCCACTGCGGCCTGCCTGGAATGTTCGGATGAATGTGAAGATGAATTTGAGTCCTCGGATTTACTGCCTATCATACCAGTATGAATTGTCTCAAAGGTATATCAATTATACGAGGGGTTTGCGCATAATGTATCCGGGTCTTGCGAGCCAAAATAATTTTCTCTGGATCCACAAAGGATATTTGAAAGAGCTTCCCGGAGGGAAAGGCCCAATAACGAGAAAAATAAAGTAAATTCTTTGTAAAATGTGATGGAGTAAAATAGAATGATCAAAAAGATTACAAAGTTTATCACGCCAATTGTTACTTCAACTATTATTACAACTATTATTTTACTGGGATATTTTTATCTTGCACATGGTATCCCTCTTGTTCACGAAATGGGAAGAGATAATATCGCATCTGTACAACTTATGCAGGGAAACAAAACCATTACTCTCACTGATGATGAAGATATTGAGCAAGCGGTCAATGTTGTAAAAGTATTAAGTTTTCGATTTGGAGAAGCCAATGGCGGACCTGCTGATACGACATGCACATTTAATCTTAGAGATGGTTCAAAGATAGAAATAGGAGCCAGCAATGATACCATTTTTAAGAATGGCAAGCAACATGCTGGTATGAATGATTCATGTCGACTTTTTGGAAACTTAATGCAAGCTATTTTCTTCCCGGAAACACTGCAGGATGGGAAACTGTATAATTAACGAATTAGCTAATTCCAAAACTTGATTTAACCGCATTACTTTTGGGGGAGGTTCATTATAAAGAAAAGCCCCATGCTATTAATTGCTTTTTTTATCTTCCTTAATTCATCATCTGAAAAGACAAGATCCTGATAATGACGCATAGAGGTTAATGAATCGTGACCCTGAAGCAAACATAAACTGTATAAAATAAGCTATTTTTTACAATTAAATGATTCTAGAGTTTATAGGAATTTCATTTAAGGATTATGAGGAATCTTATATACCTTGTCTACCTTTGTTGTATTTTCAGTCTTTACTTTATAAAATTATACAAATCAAGGTAAAATCTCAGGTATTCATCATAGTCTTTTTCGTCAGCTTTTATTTCTACCTCTGCTCCAAGAGAAGGGCATGAAAAGATTAGCTTCGAATTAATACAATCTAGTTCTAATATATTTAAATACCTTCCTTCGCCATCCCCATAACTGAAACCAAAATCAGAAATTGCCTGAAACAGATATTTGTTTGTGTAATTTATGAAAAGTATGGCTACATCTAAAGCATCTTCAACTTCTTCTTCGCTTGGATTCTTGTACTCATGTTCTAAAAGATTTCTTTTCTTGTTGATTTTAGTCAAAATTCTAGGTGAAATTACCCCTACTTTATTTAAGAAATCAATTTTTTGGGGGAATCTCCATTTTTTCGATCTTTCAGATAAGCCAAATCCAATTAATAAGGAATCCAATTGAGCATCAATAGCTCTTTTAGAATTAGATAATGAATTTACTAAGTGGTGATCGTACTTAGCTGTCAAATCTTTCTCAGCAAATGTAAGAAAATCTGTTGGTGATATTTCAAAATTTGTTTCAACATTATCATAAGAGCAATGACTAAAATTATCCATAAAATTATCCATATCAATAATACTATTAAGGGACTCTAAAATAAATTCTTTCACGCACATCACCCTTTAAAACCAATCAATAAGAGTCTAGGAAAAGTCAACAATGCATGCTGTCAATGTTTCAACAGGATACAGGAGACTAAAGCTCTAACTTTCATTTCTACACCATTTAGGTGTATTTAAGTCCATAATTATTTCTTTTTCGATTTTGTTTAAATTTAATCTAGTTCATACAGTATCTAGTGGAAAGGGAATCCAAAGTCTTTACCTGAGTTGTTTTCCCTGTTGCTAACATTGCCCTAACGCCTTAAAAATACTTAAATTATCCAAACTTAGTTGTTGAAACCTGCTTTCGGCAGGTAAACATAAAAATTCATTTTATTTTTTACCGCTATCGATTATTACTATAGTTTGTGAATTTATTTAGTGTAAATTCCTTTGCTCTGTTGACAATATCCTCTAAAATTTAGGTTCATAGTGGAAGAGGAATATTCCAAAATACTTTAAATATTTAGTTATATTGATAGTGATTTTTAGATTTGTATCAATAATAATGCGATCTAAAATATTCATATGTTTAAATGTTGTTGCTGCCGAATGTAGGTTGAAATACTAGATTGTGGAATTATAATTAAAACATTCAGCTACCATCTTTCATTTATTTGAAAGAAACACTAAAAGATTTACCCTTATTCACTGTCTATTTTTCCTTTGTTTAGCAGTTCATCATACCCATTTTTCTTGTTATATTTCTGAGCCGAGTGTATAAATAGGGTTTCAAATATATCTATAAATTTTTTATTTGTGTCTTCAAAAGGAAGTATTGCAAACCAGATACTTTCTTTTTCGAATTGTGAGAAATCTAATGCTCCATATAGGCGTTCATATGATCGTATTGTTATTTTCAGGTCTTTTTCGATCCGTTCCTTAATCATTTTCTTATCGTTCTTATCGTAACTTTCTAACTTTTTTTTAAAGCCGCCTAATTTTGGTTTAGAATAATAATCTCTTAAAATTTCAGAGATGCCACATTGAGTTGGACTTTTATATGTTGTACCATTTTTTCGAGGTATATATCTGTTAAATAATCTCTTTTCAAATGATTTTTCTGTTTTGCCTATATATCGGGGTATGTCATCACGACCCCAAAGGTAAATTCCTGGCTGCTTAAAAAGAGGATAGATTTTATAGCCTGATGCTGACGTATAAGGTATTTTATGTAAGAAAAGTTCGCTCTCATGTTTACATAGACCATTATTATTTAATTCCTGTATCCATATGTCGAACATTTTGTCACAATGATTTTGCAAAGATGTGGACAAACTATCGCTGATACTTCTAGAGATACTAAGGATATCTTCTGAGATTTCTCTTCTTTCTTCTGTTATCGACTCTATTTCTTTTTCTAGTAAATTAAGACATTCCATATAAACCAAATTGACTACAACATATTAATAATTTTATTTAAGATTCAGGGTCAATTTTAAATAAGAACTCAAAAACTATGTTTATGGAGAAATGAGGATAAGACTAGAAAAACACATTGTTAGCAGGAAACAAAGAAAACACACAGGTTTTACTTTAAAACCTGTGTATGAATCTTTAATAATAGATGAAAATAATTTATAAGAAAGAATAGAAGGAAAAATAGAATTATTTATCGAAGGCGTCATCGTGTTTGCAACAGTTAATGATATGGATGTGAAATGTCCCAAACTATCTTGTTTGCTCAAAAGTTCTGACGTTAAAATTAAAATTTTTGAAGAAAACAAAGATAGAGATGAGGAACTTTTAGAAGTCGAAACTTTAATTTGCGACCTTAATCAGCTTGGATGTAGAGGACTTAACTCAAAATTCGATAGTGTAGATACCAATGAAACATTTAAGTCAACAGTTTCTGAGCTAAAAGTTGCAAAAATATTACTGAATAATAAGTATGACGTTGAATTATTATCTGAAAAAGATCCACGTTTTAAGAAAAAGAAAGGTGAGACATACAAATCTCCAGACATAATTTGCATAGACAATGATTCTACGATATGCATAGAAGTAACTAGCCTCAAAAATAGAACCGAATTTGAAGACTTTTTATCTATCTTCCTTTCTTCAGATTTGACTGATAAATGGATTGAAGTTCCTGTCCCTGGATCAAAGAAACTTTTAGAAAACAAACAAATAGATGGCAAAAATAAAGTAAAAGATTTTCCCAGCGAACTCACAAAAAATCCATTTATTATTGCCATCGAGATTCATGAATGGGGAATTAACGACGAGGATATTCGAAAAATATTATATGGGAATATATGCTGTTTTGGTTCAAACACTATGGGTATTCCAGAAGAGGCTTACGAAAGATCGAAACTCGAAGATTGGGAAAAAGTTAACACTGATGTGCAGACTCGTGATTCATGGATAAAAATCCAGAAGGCAATAAGTAAAGGATGGGGATCCTTTTTGAGTAAATATTCCTTGATTCCAAATTCATCAAATAACTCATATATAAATGAGGAGGGAATATTTGTTTTAGATAAAATGGATGATGTAAGTGCAATTTTAATACTTGACCACAGTAGTGACTGTTTCTTTTATCCTAATCCTTTTTGTAGGGATGAAATAAACAGTACAGAAATAACAAATTTCATCAATATGACTGAAGATGCTGAAGTATAAAATAAATGGTTCTACTTGTAACCTCAAGTTTCTGAATTGTTTCCCTGATTCTATGAGCAATTTCCTTACAGCTCTAACAGGTCAGGATAACATTTTCCTCTTTCAAATATCCTATAGAGCAGCCCCCAGATTTACAAAATAAACCCAAATCTTTAAACATTTTTTCACTCCTGCATAAATAGCTCAAATGCCAGTCTATTCTATTTTCTAATTTGGAAACCACACCAAACCGAGCCCATATCCTCGCAATTCGTACATTTCAGGAGATTGTTTGATATTCTGGGAAGCTGTCCTGAACTGAATGTTATATATCCAGTAAGTCAGGCCAGGTTTGGGGCTCATGCTCTTTTCTAGATAATCAGATAGATATACTGAAGGAGCCTTCCCGCCTGCGTCCTAGGAGATTCACGAGCCCAGGTCCAGCCCCCCGATCCTGTCGGAGAGCATATATATCCACTATAGGACCACTACCATAGCTGACCCATATTTTTTTAAAGCCTAAATTAGGAGGAGCCAGTTTATACCGAATATGATTACATGGAAATGCAAACGTCCATTTTGCTGGAAATTCTGGACGCATATGTATGTTAAACCCCTAGCAAGTAAGAATCAAGGAAGCGGCCTGTTTTCCCCAAGCTTTTAACATCTGAATATTTGTATCTCAAAGGGACATGGCACGAGGTGGAGCGGTAAGAGTCAGGAAAACGGCTTAAGGAAACGGTAATGTATGAGATCTATAGCGAAAATAGGTCGTGAAACTAAAAAGGAAATATATCGTAATGTAGATTGTGTTGAACGAAGGTGTAAACTATGGGAAACAGATACCAGATAACAGATTTTGAAACATGGAAAAGAAAAGAGTATTGTCAAATATACAGGAGCGCTGTGCAGCCTCAATATTGTGTGAGTTTTGAACTTGATGTGACAAATTTTAAAAAGCACGTTAAAGAAAATAAGGCTCTTCGTTGTCTTGTGTGGGAAGCCATCACAAAAAACAACATGGGCTTGAAGTGAAAATCACCTAATCCATCGAGAATGACGAAGAGCCGAAAATAATTGGCCATTTACGATGGCGTTTATATTTGCTGTTACGAAATGCGCAAATGAAATCGAGGAATTTCGGTATCGTTTTCTTGATGGTGAAGTTGTGTTATATGAATCCATTGATAAATCATTTACATATCTGGATAAAGAAACAGAATTATTTAAGGTAGTAAATGTTCCCATGCAGGATACGATTGAGAAGTTTGTACAATTGGCAGTCGTAACGGCAGAAAATCAAAAAGAACACTTTACAGGACCTGTAGAAAATGATGTATATCAATTCTCTGCCCTGCCGTGGATAACATTTACGCATATTTCGCACACGGATTTTGGAAATCGGGAAAAAGCGCAGCCCATATTTGATTGGGGTAAATATCATGAAAGAGAAGGCAAACTTATGATGCCGTTTTCAGTCCAGGTTCATCATGCATTTGTTGATGGTATTCATATTGGAAAACTTGCAGATAAGCTGCAGAGATACCTGGATGAAGTGTAGGTTAAAAGCATAACGTGAGAATCAGTAGTTCACTAATTTTTACTTTTCTTAAAGTTATGTCTTCAGATATCTGTATAATTGAAACATCGCCAGCCGGTTACATACCTGTATACGCTCGGGATTAAAAGGATTACTTTTACCTTCGGCTAGGCCGCAAGACCTCGCGGAAGTGTTCCAGGGCCCCAGAGAAGAAGGCGTAGAGTCTGACCTATGGGAAACCCTGTACCCGGTTATTTTGCTGACTATACCTTTTAAAAAATGTTTTGCCTGGCCGTTTTTATTGCTACCTCACCTAAAAACCTTAAAAGTTTCTAAATCTGCACATTTAGAAACCCTTTGCAGGTAAAAAAAGAAACAGGTTTTGTGCTAAAAAATGTGCACCAATGAATCATTAATGTTATTCACCCTTAGGGGGTGGGGGCTTTCCCCTTATGTTGTGTCTTCCCCCTTATATCGTTCGCCCTTAATGGTTGGGGCTTCCCTCTCACCCTTAGTGACTGTCCAATTGCCATGAGCAAATGTGGATTCCCCTTTCCCCTTAGTGACTGTGGAGTTCCACTTGCCTGTGACTGTGGGTTCCTCCTGCTTCGCGCCCTTTGAGACAACTATTGTACGTCTCAACGGAACTTTCCAGTCGCGTGGCGTGATTCTGTAAATCCCATCTAATGGTGTATTTCCAGCAGCATCTTTCTGGCTTGTATCCCAAAGACATGAGTAGGTGCCATATTTGGGTATAGCTATATTGGCTTTTGCATCTATAGTAAGCTCATAACGACCATTTTTATAACGCTTGTCTTCTGATGTAATTACGCAAAATGCACCATTTGAATTAAATTTTAACTCCTTTTTTTTATCCAAATTTGTGACTGTAATTCTTATTTTTTCATTTAATTTACACGAAACTCTGTCAATTACCCAATCTTCAAAATATTCTGACTCTCTTTTAAGTTTCCCCGTTTTAACTGAATAATTAATACGTATATTTGTAAATAACTCTATAAAGAATGCTCCAATCACTCCGATAATAGCTAAGATAAAAATAAGAATACTTACGATATTAACTTCGTAATTCAAATTTGGAGTTATATAATATGCAATAGTAACAAAAACAAAAGTCACAAGAATCATATGAATAATCGTCGATAATATTATTCTCTTATCATCGGCTTTTTGAGATTTATACCTATTATGCATAATGATAAAAAGAAATATAAGCGAAATAAACAGCAAAATACCTTTTTTATCATTTTCTTGAATAAGCGACCAATCTTTATAACTTGCTTCGTTAGTTGACAGAGTACTGGAATTTACTACCTTAGTTGATGAAGTACTGGTATTTGTTTCATTAGTTGATAGAGTACTAGAATTTACTACCTTAGTTGATAAAGTGCCAGAGTCTACTATGTTTGTACTAGTAGAATGTACTAAAGTAGAATTTACTGAAATATTTGATGGGATACCCGAATTTGATGAAGTAGTATTGATACTTGAATTTATTGAAGTAGTTGTTAGTGGACTAGGAGCTGCGGAAATAACAACCATGATACCAATTAATACCGCTATCAAAATAAACCCGATATAAATCCATTTGATATATTTCTTCAAATCTTCTTGCTCAAATCTGTCGGAAAGCGTTTCATTTAACTCGAAATTTAATACTGTTGTTTCGAGAATTCTTGCTCTAATTGTGGCTGCCTCAATTATTCTTTGATAGTATATATCCAAAATATACAAACCAATGATAAATGCGATGGTTATCACAATTAGACCTATTTTCGCAGGGTTGCCTAACTTGATGTAAGACTGAATAGCATCAACGGCTAATAATCCAGTAATTACAGTAAAACCATATCTTCGTAAACCATCTAAACATTCATCACATTTAGATATAGTAGCTCGAGCTTCTTTCCATTCAGTTAAAGCATTCTTATAAGACTCGTCATCCGGCACTTCACTCCTCCATTACAAACTGATTTTCATTGGTCATCGGTTAAGGGACAATGTGTCTAGTTTGATGAAAATTCACAAATTGACACTCTCAGAATTTCCTTTATTCATCGAATTTGATAACATGCTGATTATTATCAAAATATCAGCCCGTAATGATTGACGACCTATGTGTAAATGAAATCACAAAAAGCCACAAAAATTATTATCAAATTTATATATATTATAAACTATAGAAACGCAGTTCAGAATCTAAGGAACTGTCACAAGATAAGTTATGAGTGTTATCTACGAAGTAAATTCTAAATTGGTGACAATGGTCATAAAAATCAGGGAATCCAATCGAAACCTGTACATCAATGAAACAGAAAAGAATGCAAGTTTGATTCTGAAAGGTATTTAAGTTTTCAACTGCGTTGCAATTCCAATCTAAAGCAGAGCTTCCGCTATCTGATTTTATATTTTCCATTGTTAGAAGCTAATTTCAATTAGTCTGGAAACTCTGGTGAAATTTCCGTCTTCTATTTCCACCTTCAATCTGCCTTCAATTTACATCTTCACTTTCAACCCTTATTTTTCCCTCTTTACTTTTCGTCCTCAAGCTTCTCGTTTATCTTCTCTTCACAGAACTCTTTTCCTTTCCTTGCAGCCTCATTCCCGGGGCTTAGTTTCAGCGCCCTTGCATAGCACTTGAAAGCCTCCCGGTATTCCCCGAATTCGCAGAGGAGTCCGCCTCCGCTGAAGAGGGAGTTCAGGTGGTCGGGGTCACTTTCCAGGGAATGTTTGTAGGCTTCCAGGGCTTTTTCCCTTTCCCCGAGTTCCAGATAGGCTTTGGCTTTCCAGTACCAGGTCTCGGCGTTGTCGGGACGCATGAGGGGAGCCTTGTTCCGGGAAAAGAAACTGAACCTGGGAAGCTTACATGCCCAGTCCGAAGCCTTTTTGGGCTCCATTTTCAGGGCTTCTTCGAAAACCTCCAGGGCTCTTTCCGGAAAGCCCATCCTGAAATAAACCACGCCCTTGCTGGTCATGGTTTTGGGGGATTCTGGGTCCAGGGAAAGCGCTTTATCAAAGGCTTCGAGCGCTTCTTCATTTCGCCCGAGAGCCGAGAGCACAAAACCCCGGTTGGACCATTCGGTTGGGCTGTCGGGGTTCAGTTCCAGGGCTTTGTCAACGACTTCCAGGGCTTCTTCGTACTTTCCGAGCTTGAAAAGAGCCATCCCGCAGCCGGACTCTGCTTCAAAGACCTTTCCCAGGAAGGTGTTTGCACTCTCCTCTTTGCCATTTTCGAAAAGGAGGTCTGCCATTTCTTTCCAGGTCTCAGCGGCTTCCCCATATGCTTCCAGGGCTTCTTCATATTTATCCATCTCGAAAAAGACCCTGCCTTTGCCGGAGCTCTCTTCGGCGGCTTTTTCAAGGGTTTTAAGCGTTTTTGCCATTTTTGCCATTTTTTTACCTCATATCCACAACTATCGGGATTACCGGTACTGCCATATTACCGGAATTATCGAAATTACCTGAATCAATATAATTATTAGAATTTGTATCCGGATTCAAAACCAGTTTATTAAACCTGTTATTTATCCAGATAAATATTTGAAGTTTTATAATATATAATGTTCTGAGATTTAATAAGGTTCATTGATTCTGACTAGAATTTCCAGCCCTGATTCTACAAAATATGAAGCTCATTTTCAGATCCCTTAGAAATCCAGTCGTATTGCTTGACATATTGCTTGAAACGGCCCTGTTTTTAGTGGAAGGGTTTACTATAGACCCCCAGTTCCGGGATTTTCCCTCATCGCATTGATAACAGGGGCTCTCACCGCCCGCTTTGCGGGCGGCCTTTCCCTAAATATCTAAAAAAAAGAGCTTGCAAACTAAATTGCCATTACTGGATTTTATTTTTATTCAACTCACTTGACGTCAATATTCTGCCTTTACAGTCAATGCCCCAAATTCCTTCATCAATCTCAAGTTAAAGTTTAACCACAGAAAGCACGGAAAACACGGAATAAAAGAAATGGGGAACAATCCTTCCGTGCTTTCCGTGTCATCCGTGGTTTAAAATAAGTGTAAATATTTACTTCCGGGACTGCAAATCTAATTTCTGCCTTTAAACCTAATTTCCACAAATCCAAAACAAATTGCATTTGTTGAGGGCTTCTACATAGCCCATTTCCCGAACTTATTTAACCCGCTATTCCCGATACAATACGAGGTTTACATAATGAATGCCGTAAAAATTCTCGGAGTAAGCGGAAGCCCCCGGAAAGGCGGGAATACCGACATCTTGCTCGACAACTTTTTGAAAGGAGCGGAATCAGCAGGAGCTGAGACGAAAAAAGTCCTGTTAAGGGAATATTCAATCGAGTCCTGTGTCGGCTGCGAAGGGTGCCGGAAAGCCGGGACCTGCATCAGGTTCCACGACGGGATGGAACTCCTTTATCCCGAAATCGAGGAAGCTAAGGGGCTTATCCTCGGTTCCCCGACCTACAACTACAACGTAACCGCCCCGATGAAAGCCTTCATCGACCGGCTCTACCCCTACTACAATTTCACCGACGAACGCCCGGGACCTTACTCGAGCAAGCTTGGAGACCAGGGACGAAAGACCCTTGTTTTTACAGTCTGCGAGCAGGAGAAACTTGAAGAAATGGGCTTTACGCTCGAAGCCCTCGGTATGCCTCTTGAAGCCCTGGGTTATGAAGTGGTGGAAAAATTCCTTGCTACAAAGTGCTTTGCGAAGGGCACGGTTTCAAAGAATGAAGAATTGCTCGAAAAGGCGTTTGAAAGCGGAAAAAAGATGGCAGAGGCTCTCCGGTGAGCCTGAGGAGTGAGGCTAAGCCGGTGAAGCGAAGAAACTTTCAAAAAAAGATTGATGATTGATTTTTGAGTTCAATCAATTCAGAAACCCTTGATGAATCCCTAAATGGAGAAGATTTTCAGAAATTTATGGCAGGAAAGGAACAATTTCTGCGTATTCAAGGATTTATTCAGGGAAAAGCCGGCCGCCTTCGGCGCCCGGTGAGAGCATGGGGTTCGATTTGCAGTAGTCGAACAAACCCTGCCCTAAAACCAATTATTATTTTTTTGGCACTTCGGTTATTTTGTACTCACTTTCTCCCGCAAAACTCATTCCTTGCTTCCACCAGAGCCTTCAGGTTTTTAAGCGGGGTTTCCGGCGCAAGCCCGCAGCCCGGAGCAAGCACATCAACGCCTGCTTGCAGGGACTCGAATGCTCCTCTTTTAACGTCTTCCGGCTTTCCGGCAAAGAGTGTCCTCGACGTTGAGACGTTTCCGATGACGGCAGTCCCGCACTCATGGGCTATGTGCACGGCGCTTTTCAGGTCCTTTATGCTCTCCTCAAGACTCAGCCCGTCATACCCGCACTCGGCCATATCCGCAATAATCGGGTCGGCGGAGCCGCAGATGTGAAGGACGCTTTTGCCCCCCAGGGCTTTCGGGATCCTTGCCATGCCCGGTTTTATCAGGCTCCTGAAGGCATTCGGGGAAATCATGACAGGGGAGGAGACGGCATCGGCTATGACGACTACATCTGCTCCTCTTTTCAGACACTCCCTGCCGTACATAATGCAGGCGTCGGTGCAGAGGTCCACCAGCCTGGTTACGAGGTGGGGGCTTTTGATCGTCCACTTCAGGAAATTCGAAATCCCGCAAAGGGAGGTCGCAAGGTCTCCGGGGCCTTCCATTCCCACGATTAGCGGGAGCTTCGAGCCTGCTTTTTCCCGGAGGATTTCCGTGGCTTCCAGGACAGCCGGAATCCTGCCCTTTTTAAGGAGAACTTCTGGAGCTTCGGGGAGTTTGGGGATTACAGGAGGACGACCGACGATGCCTTTTGTCACTGCCGGGGGCCTGGCTTTCGTGCCAGGGTCAATGCTGCAACCCAGGGCTTCTGCAAGCACAACCACGTCAAAGGGATACCTGAGGGTTTCAAAAGAAGCGTTCACGTACTGGGAAAAGGCAAGCAAAGCCATTTTGTCGGGCTGGCTGTCAGCCTCCGGGCGGGCTGCCCCGCTAAGGTCCATCAGTTCGAGGACAGGGGTGGTTGTGAAACTGCCTACCGGCGGGTTTGCAGGGGTCTTGCCTGAGAGAACGTTGAGGATTTCTTTCCTGAAGTTTGGTTTTTCCATAAAAACTGCCCCGGAATAGTATTTTTAGCTGAGAGGTATTTTGGTGGAAGAGTATTTTCAGCTGGAGAGATATTTTGGTGGAAGATGTATTTTTAGCTGGAAAGTTATTTTCAGCTGGAGAGGTATTTTCAGCTGGAGAGGTATTTTTAGCTGGAAAGTTATTTTCAGCTGGAGAGGTATATTCAGCTGTAAAGTTATTTTCAACTGAAGCTATTAGCTGTTATCGGTAATCGTTGAAGAATAGATGAAAATAAAAGATATTAAGAAAGATGTTAAAATGATGTTAAATAGATGCAAAAAATAGAAAGGGAAAGAGAAGAGAAATTTACTCCTCTCCGATCCATTCGTTGACTTTTTCGGGGTTGTTTTCGACCCACTTTGAGGCAGCCTCTTCAGGAGCCATGCCGTTTTCGATGTCCATCATAACGGACTGGATGTCGTCATGGGTCCAGACAAACCTTTCAAGGATGCCGTAGAGGTTTGGCATGTCTTCTGCAAGACCCAGTCTTGCGAGGGTCTCAACGTGGTCGGCTTCTCCGTAGAGGCCTTTGGGGTCGTCAAGGTATTTAAGCTCCCAGCGGTTGAAGGTCCAGTGGGGAGACCAGAGGGTTACAACGATGGGGTCCTCGTCGTCCACGGCTTTCTTTAGGGCAGCGGTCATGCCTGCACTGCTGCTCGATACCAGGTTGTAGTCGAGTCCGTATTCCGTGATTGCATCTTCGGTGACCTGCATGATGCCCGATCCGGGGTCGATTCCGACGATTTCGCCGTCGAACTGGTCCTTGTTGGCATTGAGTTCCTCGATGGAGTCAATTTCCACATATGCGGGCACAACAAGTCCGATCCTGCAGCCTTCCAGGTTCACCTGGACGGAGTCAAGCTGGTCCCCGTAGGTTTCCCAGTAGTTTGCCTGGGTCTGGGGGAGCCACGCTGATGTTGTGAAGTCGAACTCACCGGAGGCCACACCCTGGTAAAGGGGTCCTGCATCCACTGCAATGATGTCCACATTGGTATACCCAGCCTGCTGGAGGACCTGCTGGATTACATTGGTACTGGCAATTTCCCCATCCCAGAGGACGTACCCGATCTTCACAGGCTGATCAAGTTCGGAAACTTCAGCAGTTCCTGCAGCACCTTCCTCAGAGCCGTCTTCAACTTCTTCTCCGTTGTCAGCACAGCCTGCTCCGAAAATGAAGAGACCGAGGACAAGCCCGACTATGAAAATTAATTTAAGTTTTTTCATATTATTTGTCTTTATATCATTCAATATAACACAACCACTTGTAATTCAACAACTTAATTCAACAACTTAATTTAACAACTTAATTCAACGACTTAATTCAACAACTTAATTTAACAACTTAATTCAACGACTTAATTCAACGACTTAATTCAACGACTTAATTCAACGACTTAATAACGACTTAATTCAACGACTTAATTTAACAACTTAATTTAACAACTAAATAGGATAACTATTTTTCTGCAAATATTTTTAAATTTCAAGTAACATATTTAATTAAGTTGATATGGGACTTAATTTCGGAGGGATATTCAAAAAACACATCGACAAAGATGCATGCAACTTTACATATTTTTTAAAAAATAAAAAAATGTAAAAAGGATTTCTATAATCTTTTACAACAATTATTTTTTACAGCAATTACCTGGGGCTCAGGTGCTGGGTGAGCCGGTCCAGGACAACCGCAATAATAACGATCCCGAGGCCTGCTTCGAAACCGAGGCCGATGTCCACCCTCTGGATGCCGAAAAGCACCTGGTAGCCAAGGCCCCTTGCCCCGATCATTGCCGCTATTACCACCATGGAAAGCGCGAGCATGATGCACTGGTTAACCCCTGCCATAATAGTCGGGAGGGCTACCGGCAGTTCCACTTTCACAAGTTTCTGCCAGCCTGTGGACCCGAAGGCGTCAGCAACTTCCACGAGTTCTTTTGGGACCTGCCGGACCCCCAGGTCCGTGAGCCTGATTGCCGGGGGCATGGCAAAGACCACGGTTGCGATCATACCAGGGACGTTTCCGAGCCCGAAAAAGATCAGGGCAGGGATAAGGTAGACGAAAGAGGGCATAGTCTGCATCAGGTCAAGCACCGGCCTTACGACGTGGTTAAGGACCTCGCTTTTTGCGGAAAGGATGCCCACCGGAATCCCGATAAAGAGGGCCAGCATGGCTGACGAGAGCACAAGGGCAAGGGTTTCCATGGAAAGGGCCCAGAGCCCCATGTTCTGGATCAGCAGAAAGCCTCCAGCCGTCCCGACAGCAAGCTTGGTATTCCGTTTCCCTGCAAAATACGCAAAGAGAGAGAGGGCGAGAATGAAGATTTCGGGAGGCAGGAAAAGCAGGACGTCTTTCAACGCCGAGATCAGGAAATCCAGCTGGTCACTTACCAGGTCCAGCACAACTCCAAAGTGGTCCTCGATCCAGTCCACCGCAAACTCAACGGTGTCACCTATAGGAAGCTTGGGGATTAACATGCGTTCACATCCAGGTCCTTGTCGAGACTTCCGGGTCCCTTATTATCAAGCTCCCTGTTATCAAGCTCTTTATTCACTTCGATCTCAGGAGGAGCTTTTCCCTTTAATTCTCCCTCGGGTCCGTCCGAGACAGGGCTTTTTGAAGTATTGCTCCCTTCAAGCGTACTTTCCCCGGAAACCCGGTCAGGAGACTCCATTTCAGCTGTGCTTTTTGTGTCAGCTCCAAGCTCTTCGGCTTCACCGTTTGCGGTATCCTCGGACATTGCCAGGGCTCCGAGCACGGTACCCCGAACGATGATTCCTTTAAGCTTCCTGTTTTCATTGACCACGGGCAGAGGGTATTCGCTGTCCGCAATAAGGGGAATGATCTCGTTCAGGGGCATTTCCGGGGGTACGGAGGGGACTTCCCTGATCATGGGCTCGAAACTCTTTTTGGATTTCAGGGCTTGCACGGCATCGTCTATCATGAGGATACCTTTCAAAATCCTGTTTTTCCCTTCAACCACAAAGATCGAGGAAATCCCGTGTTCCTTCATCAACTGCACGGCAACCCTGGGTCCGGAACTTACGGCTACGAGGGGTTCGGGCCTCCACATCACGGCTTCGGCAGTGAGGACTTTTGAACGGTCCACACCGGCAACGAACTTCGAGACGTAGGAGTCTGCAGGGTTGGTCAGGATCTCTTCCGGGGTGCCGATCTGGACAACTTCCCCGTCTTTCATTAGCGCGATTCTGTCTCCCAGTTTAAGGGCCTCGTCAAGGTCGTGGGACACGAAGATGATGGTCTTTTGCATCGCGTCTTCCAGGGAGAGCAGTTCGTCCTGCATCTCGGACCTGATGAGGGGGTCAAGAGCGCTGAACGCCTCGTCCATGAGCAGGATGTCAGGGTCGTTTGCAAGAGCCCGGGCAAGCCCGACCCTCTGTTTCATTCCCCCACTGAGCTGGGTGATTTTGCTCTGCTCGTACCCTTTAAGCCCGACGGTTTCAATTGAGACCTCGGCCTTTTCGTAACGCTCTTCTTTTGGAACTCCCTGGATTTCCAGGCCGTAAGCCACGTTATCGAGCACGGTCCTGTGCGGGAGCAGGGCAAAGTTCTGGAACACCATACCAAGTTTGCTCCTGCGGATCTTCCTCAGGGCTTCCGCATCCATGGACGCGATGTCCTGCCCGTCAATGAAGATGCTCCCGGCCGTGGGATCAATAAGGCGGTTTATACAGCGCAAAAGAGTGGACTTTCCCGAACCCGAGAGTCCCATAATAACAAACGTTTCTCCTTCATAAACTTCGAAACTGACATTGTTAAGTCCGATAGTCTGTTTCGTTTTTTCAAAAATCTCGTGTTTGGAGTAACCTTTATTAAGAAGAGAAATTACTTTCTGGGGGTTTTTACCAAAAATCTTTGAAATGTTTCTAATTTCCAATTTTACTTTCCTATCCACAATAAAACCTCGGGAAAACCACTATGGTGGCTCCTTTGGGAAATCTGAGTCAGAAGTCGGAATAATTGAGTCAGAAAATCGTTACATTAATTAGTATAAGTGTTTTGACTATATTATATATAGCTACTGGCATAAATTATATATATTTATTCTCATTAGAGGGAAAAGATCTAAGATGTGGGGTCAACTGATTCGAATTTACAGAATAAATAGATTTTCCGTCCCGGGATAAAACTTTTGAGAATGGCAGAATAATTTTTGAAAGAAAATAGCTTCATGGCAGAGCCCAAAACGTAAGTAAACCCGGATTACATATCCGTTTTTAATCGTGTTACCTTCCACAGTTACGTCGATAACACGCCATAAACAGTAGAATAACCGACCTGCGGTATGGGCAATAACCTGCGATGCACAATAACAGGTCACAGTATAATATAGTGCCCCATTATGTCATCTGACAACACCGGCAGTAGATAATAGGAATTAGCTATCCCGCATCAGCTTATGACCAGTGCGGACCCTACAGGCTCTTCACAGTATTATAATACTATCAGGGCTACATGCAGGGTTACGGCAAGCAAACGAGATTATGTATCATTATAAAAAACAGGCCCCTGGAAACAAAAGCAGCATTAAAGGAGAGAAGATCGGAGGACAGGAGAAATCGGGAGGACAGGGAAAAAGAAGAATAGGGAGATCGGAATAGAGAAAGCAGAAAAGCAAGAGAACAGGGAAGCAAGAAAGCAAGAGAGCAAGAGAGCAAGAAAGCAAGAGAGCAAGAGAGCAAGAGAGCAAGAAAGCAAGAGAGCAAGAAAGCAAGAGAGCAGGAGAAGCAGGAGAGCAGGAGGATAGGGAGGTCAGCCTGGAGGAAACCTGGGACTCCTATCATTATAGTATATATATATTAAAAGGCATATGAAAACCAGAAAGAGTTCAGAATCATCGTAACACTTATAGGTCACCTATGACATTTATGCGCAGGTTCAGATGATGAAGGCAGTACTAGGTTTAGAAGACGGAACAGTTATTAAAGGCACGGGTTTCGGTGCCGAAGGAACAGCGTGCGGCGAACTTGTTTTTACAACTCAATTCACTGGATATGAAGAGGCTCTGACAGACCCTTCCTACAAGGGACAGCTCCTTATGTTCACCAGTCCATTGATCGGGAACTACGGGGTCAGCGGAGAGCGTTTCCAGTCCGACAACATCCATGCGGAGGGGCTTGTGGTGCGGGAGGCCTGCAGAAACCCCTACCATTACAAATCTACCCGTTCCATTCACAGATTTTTAGAGGACGAGGGAAAAGCCGGGATCGAAGGCGTGGACACCCGGGCCCTTACCATCAAGACCAGAGACCGCGGGACCCTCAGGGCTGCCCTGATCACGGGGAGTGACGATGGGGAGGAAGCCGTGGAAATGGCCAGGAATTTCCCCCAGATCTCGGACCAGGAACTGATTTCCCTGGTTACCTGCAAGGAACCCTACTCCATCCCGGCGGCAAAGGGAGCCTGGAAAGGAAACGGGAATCCCAAAAGAGCGGTTGTAATCGACCTCGGGATCAAGAGGAATATCCTGAAGAACCTTAGCAAGAGAGGGATTGACCTGACGGTTGTCCCGGCAACAGCAACCCCAAAGGAAATCGAAGCTTACGAGCCCGACCTTCTCTTTGTCTCCAACGGGCCGGGAGACCCCGAACTTGCAAAGGACGCAATCAACGCGGTCAAGCACTTTGCGGGCACGGTCCCTGTCTGCGGGATCTGCTTCGGGCACCAGATCATTTCCCTGGCCATGGGAGCCAGGACCTACAAGCTCAAATTCGGGCACAGGGGAGGAAACCAGCCTGTTAAGGACCTGGTGGAAAACAGGGTCTTTATCACTTCCCAGAACCACGGCTTTGCGGTGGACGCCGATTCCCTGGACGGGACAGGGCTCTACGTAAAATACCTGAACGCAAACGACAGGACCGTGGAAGGCGTATCCCACAAAGACCTAGACGTTTTCAGCGTGCAGTTCCATCCGGAAGCCCACGCGGGACCCACAGATACGGAGGAAGTCTTCTTCGGGAAGGTCGTAAAGGTCCTCGGAGGTGAGGTTTGATGCCAAAACGCAGTGACATTAAGAAAATTCTCCTTATAGGCTCCGGCCCGATCACTATCGGGCAGGCCGCAGAATTCGACTTTTCGGGCAGCCAGGCCTGCAGGTCCCTTAAAGAAGAGGGATACGAAGTCGTCCTTGTCAACTCGAACCCGGCAACCATCATGACCGACCCTGAAATGGCGGATGCGGTCTATATCGAGCCCCTGGACGCCAAGGTCGTTGCCAGGATCATCGAAAAGGAAAGGCCCGACGGGATCATTGCCGGAATCGGAGGTCAGACCGGGCTGAACATCACCAGTGAGCTTGCCGAGATGGGCGTCCTTGAAAAGTTCGAGGTAGAGACCCTGGGGACCCCTGTGGAAGCCATCACGAACACGGAAGACAGGGAGCTATTCAAGGAGACCATGCTCAGGATCGGGGAGAAAGTTCCCCTGAGCAAGGCGGTCTCTTCCCTGAAGGAAACCGAAGAAGTGGTCGAGGAACTCGGGCTTCCCCTGATCATCCGCCCGGCTTACACCCTGGGAGGAGCAGGCGGCGGGATTGCCCGTACAAGGGAAGAACTGCTGGAGATTACGGAAAGGGGCCTGAGGAGGAGCCGCATCAACCAGGTCCTGATCGAGGAAAGCGTGCTCGGCTGGGCAGAAGTCGAGTACGAGGTCATGAGGGATGCAAACGATACCTGTATCGTGATCTGTAACATGGAAAACTTCGACCCCATGGGTGTGCACACCGGAGAATCCGCGGTTGTGGCGCCGTCCCAGACCCTGACCGACGAAGAGCACCAGATGCTCAGGACAGCATCAATCAAGATCATCCGCGCCCTCAAGATCGAAGGGGGCTGCAACATCCAGTATGCCCTGAAGGAAGGGGACTACCGCATTGTGGAAGTCAACCCCAGGGTTTCAAGGTCTTCGGCTCTCGCTTCAAAAGCAACAGGCTACCCGATTGCCCGTGTGACTGCCAAGATCGCTGTGGGAATGACCCTGGACGAGATCGTAAACAGTGTCACTAAAAATACCCCGGCCTCTTTTGAACCGGCCCTGGACTATGTGATTACGAAGATCCCCAGGTGGCCCTTTGATAAGTTCACAACCGCGGACAAGACCCTGACCACGGCTATGAAGAGTACCGGAGAGGTTATGGCAATCGGCAGGACGATTGAAGAGTCCCTCTTGAAGGCCTTCAAGTCCCTTGACATCGACAGCCAGGTCGGGATAAAACAATGGGACGAGCATGAGATCACGACGCTCCTCAAGACCCCTACCAGTGAACGCCTCTTTGTTATTTACAACGCCCTTGAGAAAGGGTATTCCATAAAGGAGATCTGCGACCTTTCGGGGATCAACCCCTTCTTCATCTCAAAAATAAAGAAAATCGTGGACAAGGAAAAGCGCATCCGCGCAGAAGGACTCACTCCGGAGCTTCTCCGCGAAGCAAAAAAGATGGGCTTTCCGGACTCGCGCCTCTCTGAACTGACAGGAAAGGCCATGGAGGAAATCAGCGATCGCAGGCACGAGGCAGGAATCGTTGCAACCTTCAAGATGGTGGATACCTGCGCTGCCGAGTTTGCGGCTGCAACTCCTTATTATTACTCTACATACGAAGACGTCTGCGAAACCGACCCCACGGACAGGAAAAAGGTCCTTATCCTGGGCGCCGGCCCTATCAGGATCGGACAGGGAATCGAGTTTGACTACTGTACCGTGCACGCGGTAACGGCGCTTCGGGAAGAGGGAATCGAGACCCACATCATCAACAACAATCCTGAGACCGTTTCCACGGACTTCGACACTTCGGATAAGCTCTTCTTCGAGCCCCTGACCCTGGAATACGTGATGAACGTAATCGAGAGGGAAAGACCGTATGGGGTCCTGGTGCAGTTCGGAGGGCAGACCTCGGTGAACCTGGCAATCCCCCTGAAAAAGGAACTTCAGCGCAGGACGGACCTTGACACCATTATCATGGGCACCGACCCTGACGACATGGACCTTGCAGAGGACAGGGAAAAGTTCCACCAGATGATGGAAGAACTCGGGATCGAACAGCCCGACGGCGGGTATGCGACCTCCGAAGCCGAAGCAATCGAGGTTGCAAAAAGCATCGGCTTCCCGGTACTGGTCCGCCCCTCCTACGTGCTTGGCGGCAGGGCAATGGAAATCGTCTATGACGAGACCGACCTCGAACGCTACATGAAAGAGGCAGTAAGGGTCTCCCCGGAACACCCTATCCTGATCGACGACTTCCTGGAAGGCGCCTGTGAAATCGATGTCGATGCCGTCTGCGACAAGCAGGAAGTGCTCATCGGCGCAATCATGGAACACATCGAGGAAGCCGGGGTGCACTCCGGAGACTCCGCCTGTGTGATCCCCCCGCAGTCGCTTTCGGAAGAGACCCTGGAAACGGTCAGGGAGTACACGAGAAAGATCGGGCTTGCCCTGAAGGTAAAGGGTTTGATCAACATCCAGATGGCAGAAAAGGACGGGAAAGTCTTCGTGCTCGAGGCAAACCCGCGTTCCAGCCGCACCATCCCCTTCGTTTCAAAAGCTGTCGGAATCCCCCTTGCCAAGATCGCATCCAAAGTCATTGCCGGGCACAGCCTGAAGGACCTTGGCTACACCGACGAGCCCAAAGTCAAACACGTCTCGGTAAAGGAAGTCCTCCTGCCCTTTGACAAGCTCCCCGGAGCAGACCCGGTGCTCGGCCCCGAAATGAAGAGTACGGGCGAAGTCATGGGCATTGACTACGACTTCGGAAGGGCTTACTTCAAAGCCGAGATCGCTGCCGAAAACCTTCTCCCCCTGACAGGGAAGGTCTTCCTCTCCATTCGGAGAGATGACAAGCCCAAGCTCGTGGAAATAGCACGGAAACTCGAAGCTGCCGGCCTTGAACTCATGGGCACCAGCGGGACGGTCAACTACCTTGCCGACCACGGGATCTTCCTGGATACGGTCAAAAAGGTACACGACGGAAGCCCGAACGTAATCGATATGATGCGCCGGGACGAAGTCTCCCTGATCATCAACACCCCGACGAGCAGGCTGTCCAGGCGGGACGGCTCAAGGATCAGGAGGGCAGCCGTGGACTTCAAGGTGCCCTACATCACCACAATCCAGGCAGCCAAAGCCGCAGCTGATGCCATCGAGGCAATGAAGACCGGCGAGCTTACCATCAAATCGATTAACGAGTACCACGCCGAGATCTGAGCAGGCAGGTACTATAAGAAAGGTAACAGGTGAACGGGATCATACGGGATTGAACATCCGAAGCCCCGTAAAAATGACCGGGTGGTGAATGTTCAGCCTGAGAACCGTTTCTTTCGCTGGCTTTTGGGTACCGGGATACTCACCGGTCAGCTTGCTGACCGGCTTTTCCTGTGTAATAAAAAAAGAAAGATACAGGGAATAATGTCCGGAACAACGCCTTTAATTGCGCCTGAAATAACATATTGAACAACGTCTTGAATTGTGCCTGAATAATGTATGGGACAATTTCTGGAATAATATCTGGAATGAATAGAGAAAATAGTCCCGGACGCAAATATTTTCACTTACATTAAAACCACGGAAGACACGGAAAGCACGGAAGGATTGTACCCTTTTTCATTTCCTTAATTCCGTGCTTTCCGTGGTTAAACTTTCACTTTAAACTGGTGAAGGAATTAAGGACATTGAATATAATCAAATATAATACGAAGCGTAACGAATAAATTAAAATTCGGGCTATACTCTAGGGCGCAAGACTTCTGGCAAGAAGGCAGAGGTTTCAAAGCTTGCTTACAAATTTCTGGCAAGAAAGTAGAGGTTTCAAAGCTTGCTTACAAATTTCTGGCAAGAAAGTAGAGGTTTCAAAGCTTGCTTACAAATTTCTATATATGAATTCAGGGAAAAGCCGTCCGCGTCGCTTTGCTCCGCGGCCGGTGAGAACGCCGGTACTTAGAATTCATGACGAAGCAAAGGTAGCACTGTGACCTAAAAATATATCCGGATGACCTGCAGCCTGGTAACTAAAAAATACATCTGAACGACCTGCCACCCGGTGACCGGAAAATACATCCGGATGGCCTGGAAGGGCTGCAAAATAATTTAAAATGAAAGCCCTGAAGAAAGGGCATGGAGAAAGAGCCTGGTTTCCTGGTAAAATTCTCCACAGTTATTTGTTTTCAGCTTATATTCACAAACAATTCACAAACATCAGTAATTATTCATAGAAATCAGTAGTTCGTGAATCCATTAATTTGTGGGTTCATGATTCCGTGAATTCGTGGGCTCATGAATTCATGAGTTCATGCATTCATGAAAAGATTTACCAAGGGGTAGTTAACATGGTAAAGAAAGTAGCATTAGCATATTCGGGAGGGCTTGACACCTCAGTGTGCATCCCCATCCTCAAGGAAAAGTACGGGTACGACGAAGTAGTCACTGTTGCAGTTGACGTGGGCCAGCCGGCAGAGGATATTAAGAAAGCCGACGATAAAGCCGCAAAGATCAGCGACGCCCACTACACGATCGACGCAAAGGAAGAGTTCGTTCAGGACTACGTCTTCCCCCTGATCAAAGCCAACGGCGACTACGAAGGCTACGTGATGGGAACCTCCATTGCCCGCCCCCTGATCGCCAAGAAAGTGGTCGAGGCAGCAAAGAAGGAAGGGGCAGTTGCCCTAGCTCACGGCTGTACCGGAAAAGGAAACGACCAGCTCCGCTTCGAAGCCATCTTCCGCCAGACCGACATGGCAGTAATCGCCCCGATGCGTGAGATGAACCTGACCCGCGAATGGGAAATCAACTACGCCAAAGAACACGGCATCCCCGTCGAAGCCACCAAAGCCAAGCCCTGGAGCGTTGACGAAAACCTCTGGAGCCGCAGCATCGAAGGCGGCAAGCTCGAAGACCCCTCCTTCGTCCCCCCCGAAGAAATCTTCGAATGGACCCAGTCCCCCGAAGAAGCCCCTGAAAAGCCAATCGTCCTTGACATCGGCTTCGAGGCAGGAGTCCCCGTCTCCCTTGACGGCAAAGAGATGTCCGGCTACGACCTCATCATGACGGTCAACGGAATCGCAGGCACCCACGGCGTAGGCCGCACCGACATGATCGAAGACCGCGTGCTCGGCTTAAAAGCCCGCGAAAACTACGAACACCCCGCAGCCACCGTCCTCCTCGCCGCCCACCGCGACCTCGAAAAACTCGTCCTCACCCGCGGTGAACTCAAGTTCAAGAAAAGCGTGGACGACCAGTGGTCCGAACTTGCCTACTACGGCCTCGTGGATGACCCACTCTATGCTGATTTGAATGCGTTTATCGACAAGTCCCAGGAAAAGGTAACCGGGACGGTCAAGGTTAAGCTGTACAAGGGAAGTTTGACGATCCTGGCTCGCAGTTCTCCGAATGCGCTCTACTCTGAGGAACTGGTTTCGTTTGATAGTCAGACTATTGACCAGAAGGATGCCGAAGGGTTTGCGAAGTATCACGGGTTCCAGGCAAGGTTATTTAAGAAGTTTGTGGATAAGGAATAAAACGTTTTTTTGCCTGTTCCCTTAGAGGGGGCAGGCCCCCCTTTTTTATTGAGTTCTTTTTAGCCTTTTTCCGATTTCGTTTTTCTGTGAATTTTAAACCGTTAGTCAACGTGCTTATTTTAGATATCCGGGGAACTCACCGGTCGTCGAAGACGACCGGCATTTCCTTAATAACTGCTTGAAAATAGAATTGTATGTATAAACAAAAAGTTTTAGAAATGATGGAGGCAGAAAGAAGAATAATTTATAAATTTTGGAGTGTTAGAGGATAATGGTGCAGGGAATTGGTGGACCAAGAAGAAATTTTCAATAAATGTCTTAGTATTAGTACGGAAGAATGCATTGAAGGAATTCAACAACTAAAAAAAGAATTCACAAACCTAACCAATAAAAAAACTGCATTAGAGATCTTAGTAATGCTCGCAAAAAGTGGGGAGCCAGAAGTAGGGTGGCTTGCATCATGCACCATTGGCCTTATATTCCCACATGTTCAGGATAAATTTCAGGTTTGGGAATTTATACACAAACTAACCGAGAGCGAAGAAATTTACATAAAATGGGGAGTAGCCTCCTCATTAGGGATCGCGTTTCCCTTTATTCCAGATAAAATACAAGCTTGGGAAGATTTACATAGGTTAACTTCCGACGGGCAAGAAGGTGTTCGGTGGGGAGCAGCGGTTTCCATTGGTGATGCTTACCCATATATTCAGGATAAACGACAAGCTTGGGAGGATTTACACAGACTTGCATCAGAAGAAGATAGTGAAATCCTGAGAGGTGTAGCATGTTCTCTTGGATTTGTACTGCCTCATGTAGAAAATAAAAATAAAGCATGGGAAGATTTGCACAAATTAATAAGGCACGAAAAAACTTATGTTAGAAGTAATGCAGCTTATTCACTTTCTATTTCTTTCCCATTTATTCCGGATAAAAATCTAGCATGGGAAGATATACATTGGTTAGCAAAAGACGAATATAGCGAAGTAAGAAGTTTTGCAGCAGATTCTTTTGGCACTGCATTTCCTTACATCCCCGATAAACAAAAAGCATGGGAAGACCTGCACGAATTAACTAAAGATGAAAGTAGTGAAGTCAGAGCTGGAGCTGCAATTTCAATAGGAGATTCTTTTATTTCTATTCCTGATAAACAACAAGCTTGGGAAGATTTATGCAGATTAACAAAAGACAAAAATAGTGAGGTAAGAATCGGAGCTGTAACTTCAATAGGAAACTCTTTTACTTCAATTCCTAACAAGCAAGAAGCTTGGGAATATCTTTTAAAATTAATCGCTGATGAAGACGTAGACGTTGTAATAAATGCCGAAAGTAGGATACGAAAAATTTTTCAGTTTATCCCAAATAAAGAGAAAGCTCTAAATGATCTCATCAATTTGATGTTGAGTAAAAAACTTGATGTTCGGGTTACAGCACTAGGTTTGATAGGATCGCTATTTGAATATGCTAAAGAGAAAAAACAAATCTGGAAAATATTACACAATGCAACATACGATGAAAATTCAGATTTGAGGATTAATGCTGCTTATTCACTCGGTGAAGCATTCCCACATATCCCAGACAAAAAACAAGCTTGGAAGGATTTAAATCAGCTTACTAATGATGAAAATGTTGATGTTCGAGAAAGTGCAATAGCATCAATTGGACAGGTTTTTTTATTCATACCAAACAAAAAACAAGCATGGGATCATTTGCATTTAATGACATTCGATTTGAACAGCGCTTTAAGAAGAAGTGCAATCGAATCGATTGCTTCAGCATTCCCATATATCTCAGACAGAGATCAAGGGTGGGAAGATTTGCACCGATTGGTTAATGACGAAGAATTCTTTGTGCGGATTGCTTTGGCAGGTTCCATAGGTTCCGCCTTTCCCTACATTCCAGATAAAGCACAAGCTTTTAAAGATTTATATAAACTATCTATAGATGAAAATAGATTCATTCGAATTAGAGCAAACCACTCTTTAGGGAAAGTTTCCATATATAGAGCATCTGTAGCAAAAAAAGAAGACATTTATCAGAAAGAGCTAGAGAAAGCAATAGAATTCTTTGAAAAAACATCTGAAGAATCTGGTGATATTAATCCTTCGCAATTTTGCCTTCCATTCTATCGATCTTTTCATTCAATATTATTCGACAAAAGTGAATCTAAAGAAGTGATAGATAGTTATCTCTACGAAGCGAGAAATGCTGTGAAAGGTTCAAAAAGTAAACAAGAACTTTTAGAAATACTTGAAAACTTAGCAAATGCACTAAAAGAAGTGCAAAATGCTGAATATCTGGACTTTGAATCCAAGAAGGAAGAACTTAACTTTTACAGAAAATATTGTGAACAAGCCACTAAATTGATGAAGAATGCCAAAAAGAAAGCACCTTCTGCCACAATAGTACTAAGAAAAGGCCTTCCCATCCTCGATCGCAAACTAAAATCCCTCCTCGAAGAAATCCAGGAGAAAGCAAAGACCGCGTGCCGGGAATCTCAAGGGACTGAGACGGAAGAAATTGCATGTGCTGTCAGTCGAGAGGTTCAGAAATGGGAAATTGGGAGTCAGGAAGAAATGACTCAAAAAGTAGAGGACGCTGCTTATCTTTTAAAATCGAAAGTAGCAGATCTACCCGAAAACGAGTATATTCTGAATAAGATTGAAGTAATGAGGCATGAAAGAGATCTGACGAAACAGTATGAAACCCTGCTTTTTGTGATTGGTCAGATCCCTACGGTGAAAGTTGTTCCTGAAGATGTTGTTGTCGAAAATATCAGCAAAGTAGGGCAGGATTTAGGAACAAAACTGGATGGACTTACTCAGGAAATGAACGAAATAAGGATTTGTCTGAAGCCTGGAATAAAAGAAGAAATCGAAATATCTTCGGGAATTGAAATTTTGGGGACAGGGGCAAAGCACATAGTAACAATTCCTTTGCAGGAAATTTCTTATGATGAGCTAAAAGACGATTTGAAGAGAATAAAAGGGAAGCACATTACCAAATTGTCCAGGCTTCCGGATAGATTAGCCAGGAAAATTAAAGGCTATCTGTTACTGAATGACAGAGAAGATCTCGTTGAAAAGTTAAGCTGAAACTATCGATTAGGGGGAAATTCGAGCAAAAGGTTTCAGGGGGTTTAGATTGAAGCAGCCCGCCGACAGAAAAAATATATTTTAATATTTATGTAGTCAAAAAACTTCATAATCACCCAAAATTCGACCATTTTATCATTGTTAGTAAATCCAATAATTCCATATGGTGAAGATTTTTGGAGTTAAAGTTCAATTATTGTGTTTTATCTACAAACTCCAGACATTACCAACACTCTCAAATAATCATAAATACATTGGAGACTATTTTTAACAGTGGTGTGCAAAAAAAGAGAAATTCCATGGTTAAAAGTAATCCAATTTCATAAAGAAATTGTTCAAATGAGTCAGGATAATTTCTTTAGTCTACCATTGGGGACCCAAAACCAATTAAATTCTGACCGTTGGACACTTATTGATCAATTTCCAATTGAAGATATGGCCGGTCCTTGGGAAATTCCATACGAATCCATCACAAGTAAACCATTATTAGAACTTATATCAAGTAAAAGTACTTTAGAAGGGTATCTTGGTGGTCCATGCTGGATAAATTCTAAATGGGATAAAAATTCATTTGTAAAATATTTAAATCCACTCTTTTACAGAAGTGTAGAACTTGAAATGGATGAGGAATGTATACGTATATTACCTAGTGAAGGAAGTTGGAATTTATCTCCAAAAATCTATGAAATTTTGAGTGAAAATGAAATAGAATCAGAAAAACCACTTGAAGATACTACACAAGAAATCATTGAAAAAGCACATGTTCTTTCTGATAAAGATGAACAAAATCTTTCTCAATGTCTCCTCAATGAAATATTTAATCTGGTACCAGAACTTAAAAAAATATTCACTAAGACATCCACTAAAAATGAAAATTTAAAAATAACAAATCATCCATGGGCATTTTTTCTTCCCCCTACCACCAGTTCCCCATATACACATCATATTCTTCAAGATTATTCAGAACTTGAAAAGCAACTAAGAGATGAACCTTCTGTAATAGGTGGCCTAAAATTACTTGATTATTGGCCTTCACGTCAAAATGTGAATGAATCTGAGTTGCTCCCTATAGTTCCTCTCAATGATTCACAAAAGATGGCGGTATCTGAAATACTGAAATCAAAGCCAATTACCGTCATAAGTGGACCTCCAGGATGCGGAAAAAGCCAGGTTGTTGTATCTCTACTTCTAAATGCATGGGCAAACAATATCAGTGTACTATTCTCAAGCACAACAAACGCTGCAGTAAATATCGTATTTGACAGACTTTCAAATTTTGACTGTGAATACCCTATTGCAATACGTGCTGGAAGAAAAAATATAAGCAATATAGACGAGGCTTTCAGTAAGATTCTGAACAACGTATCTGCAAGCACGAAACACTCAGAACTAAATGAAATTGAAAAAAGGATAGATGAACTTGTTTCTAAGAAAGAAGAGATGCAAACATTTCTCAATAAAAAAACACCACAAGAAGTGACCGAAGCTCTTAGATCAGCATTAACATCTTATGCGTATTTCCTTGATAAAAAAGCGGAAATCGAGCTAGAAAGAGAAAAATTCTCCCTTGAAATTAATTCAATAGGCTATAATGTATCTCCTGAATCTTTCACTGAAACAGTTTCAATTCCCTTCCAAAAATGGATGGACGGAATCAACAGATGCAAATATCAAATTAAAATTGATTCCCAACAAAGAATTGAGATTAAAAATAAATTGGATATAGCCACAAAGAAGAGAAATGTAGAGCTACAAAAACTTTGTGTAGATCCAGATTTATTTACCAACTTTGATTGGGTAATTAAGGAACAGGGCCCGGAAAGATTTGAAAAGTGGCTCAAAAATTATCAGTCTCTAATCAATCAATTTGTTGATGAATGCCTTAATCCAATTGAGATGAAAGACGAATTCCTTGAATGGCAAGAAGAAAAAGAAGCTATTGAATGGACGAATAAAGCAGAAGAACTAATGAAAGAAATACAAATAGTATTAACGGATTATTCTAAACAGCTCAGAAGCATAAATGAGATCAGAAAAAAGCTTGATAAAACAAGGAACGAGCTTATAGCTGCAGGTTTATCAGAAAGTACAAATCATGATGAAAATAAACTCATAAAATGGAAAAACGAGTATGCTTATATTTCTTCAATCCCAGGCGGTATAACTAACATATTTAAAAGGAAAAGAGCTAAAAAGCAAATCCAGAAGACGGAAGAAGAAATCCGAAACTATTATTCAATTGAGATCTGGAGTAATTTTAGCGAGAGTGAACAAAAAGGACGTGAATTGCTTAATGAAGCAATTGACAAAAGCCTTAGCTGGATTGAGATTCAAAAAGAGTGGGATCCTCAGAAAACAATCTGGGAAGAAATTGAAACTAAGTTCATATCTCTTCAAGGTAAAGCTGTAGAGCTTAATTTATCTCAAAAAGTGGATATTACAGATACTGAAACATTGTTAAAACTAATAAAGGAGATTGAACTAAAGAAAAAGATAGCTTTTCAGGCTGCAGAAGCATGGAAAGCAAAACAGAAATCTGACTTACTCAATCATGAGTTATTAAAAGCCTCACAGAAATTTCAACGACTCTTAGTAAACATTCAGGTACTTGATTCCTGGATGAATTCAAATGAATTAGAGTTTACCAAAACAGTGTTGTCTTTAATCTCCGGGCCTACTCAAAAAAATATAACATCTGCTCAACGCTCTTTAAACACTATTAGATTTGATGCTTTGATTTCAGAATGGGATGGGGCCATAAAAGCGGAAAATAAAGTTCAAGAATACACCAAACTAATTGATCAAATCCCATCAGATAAAATTAGAATTTCCGCCTGGTGGAATGAAAAACCGCAGATTGCAATAGAAAAGCTAGACAATACATTGCTTCCCCAGCAAAACGATCTTTTATGGAAACACTTAGAAGAATGTAATAAGTTGGATAAGAAATGGAAAGAATACTCTGAAACAACTCTTTTTGCCAAAAATAAAGAAATGAAAGATGCTTATGATTGGGCAATAAAATATCTAACAATTGCCATGGACAAAATCCCTGATCATATAGATAAAAAACATATTAAATCTTTCATTTTACCACTAATAAAACAATCAACCGCTTCCTGGCCAATCGATAAATTAAATGAACTTTTTATTGACTTTGATCCGGATCGAATAAAAGGAGAAATAAGTAAAATTGATTCCGAACTGGAAATATTATCTTTTACTCGTGCAAAAGAATGGTGGGAAAAAAGGGTTAAAAAAGAAAAAATAATTTTAGATAGCGTTGAAAGCCTTTACGATCATTACAGAAAAAACCATAACATGGCAAAGGGTTTTTCGCCTGAAAAGTACCAAAAGGCACTCAATGCAATACCAGTTTGGACTACAACGGCTCTTTCCCCACAGTCAATTCCAATGCAACCAGAAATATTTGATTTGCTTATAATTGATGAAGCATCTCAATGTACACTTACCAATATCCTCCCTCTAATTTATCGTGCTAAAAGAATAGCGATAATAGGAGATACAAATCAATTACCTGCAATATCCAATATAAGTGCCGGGAAAGAACTGACCCTTGCATCTAAGCATGGAATTTCAAAGTGGTTAGACTTACTTGGTCATAACAATAATAATGTGTTTAAAATAGGAATGCATTGTCTTCCACGTGGTAGAGCAGAAATAATTTCACTTATAGAACATTATCGAAGTCATCCTCTGATAATTGGTTTTTCAAATCACTATATTTATCAGAAACGTTTGAGACTTAAAAAAGAGCTGCTACAGGATAATGCGCAATCAGCTAAATCTGGAATTTTTGGGATAAATGTTTCAGGAGTATGCGATAGAGGTAGTGGTGGGAAAAGCTGGATAAATCCTAACGAAATTAAAGTCATCTGCGAATTGGTACAAGAGTTTCAAAATAAGGATCATTTCAGTCACCTAAATATTGGCATTGTATCTCCTTTTTCTGCACAGATTAAAGAAATACAAAAAAAGCTTAATGAATTGGATTTAACAAATAACATATCAGTTGGCACAGCACACGCATTTCAAGGTGACGAACGAGATATTATAATTTTCAGTCCAGTTATTGCTGGGGGAATGAGAAAAGGAGCCATAAAATTTGCAAATTCTCCAAATCTCATTAATGTAGCTATGACAAGGGCACGCGAAGCTCTTTTTGTTGTTGGAGATTTTAAGTATTGTAAAAATAGTGGTGGGATTGTAGGCAACCTCATTAACTATGTTGATACAGTCATGCTCTTGCGGGATACAAGCAGGGAAGAACTGGAGCTCTTTAGCTGGATGATAATAGAAGGTTTTACACCACAGGTACACGTAATAATTGGTGGAATTGAAGTTGATTTTATGCTTATCAACAAATCTCGAGGCGTAAAATTGGTAATTGAAGTTGATGGAAAGCAACACCACTTCGCGGAGATCAATGGAAAAAAATATCCTGTTAAATTTGAAGGAAGCCGCAGATATATCAAAGTTGATGACGAAATATTATACTTCCGAACTCTTGGAAATCAAGATTTCGTTGAGATCCAAGGAAGTTCATATCCAGTTACTCAAACAATGGTGTCTATAAAAGAAGATAATATTCGTGATGAATATCTAAAAGGTCAAGGATTTAGAGTTCTAAGAGTACCAGCAAAAGCAGTTAGAGAAACTCCAACTAACGTAATTGCAAAGATAAAACAAGAATTAAGTCTTAATTAAATGAATGTTTTTTAAGTCTCTGTATTGCCGGAGGTTCGATCGCTCAAATTCGGACAAGCGGATTCGGGAGATTAGATTGAAGTGACCACCGACAGAAAAAATATATTTAAATTGATTTGGGGTCGTAAAAGCCCTCGATAAGTAAGGAAAAACACCCCACGTCAAAAAAGATATTGATTTTCTAAAAGCAGCCCCGAAGGAGTCGGGCGAGGAGAGGGGGAATGAACGAGCTGGAAACTGCTGCTTCTTAGCTGTACGTTGCCGGGTTTTCGTTCGCTCAAATTCGAGCAAGCGGATTCGGGGGAGATTGAAGTGACCTCCGACAACAAAAATATATTTTAATTGATATGGGGTCGGAAAAGCCCTTCACTAATTCTAAAAAACACCCCACAGTGAAGATCATAATGATTATCTAAGAATACCGTTCGTTAACATGCTTATTTTAGATAACCGAGGTACTCACCGGTCGGCGAAGACGACCGGCTTTTTCTTAATGACTGCTTGAAAACAGAAAAATAAAAGATACACCCAACTTTGCACGCTAAAACCGGAGTTTATACTTTGTGACTAAAAACGATATCTTGCGGCTTCATTCCTGTAGGGTCTAACTATAATTAAATAATTGTTATCAGATCTGTAATATGAATTGATAAAAAAAACAATCAATATACATTATTTTTTCGAAATAGAAACTAATATTTTAGAAAAATTTATTAATAAGTAGGGTATAATACACATATGCACTTCAAGATTAAAACTATATCGGGCCACAAATACCTTTACGTCATAAAGAATGAACGAATTGATGGAAAAGTTGTCCAAACAATTCAAAAGTATGTTGGGACTGCTGACCAAGTTTATGACCTCATAATGGAAACAAAAGAAACAAGAATAGCATCCTACTCTTTTGGCAAACCAGCTGCCTTACTCAAGGCAGCTGAAGAAGTAGGCCTCATTGAAGCTATGAACAAACACATTGACAGAAAAAGCATAAAAGGCCTTACGCCTGCAGAATATCTCCTTTTAATCATCATCGGAAGATCCGAACATATCCTTAGCAGGAATGTTCTTGATGAATACTTCAAAGAAAGTTTACTCAAATTTTTCTGGAATCCCTCATATAAACTCTCAAGTCAGAACTTCCTTAACTACATGGAAAGATTGGATGAAGAAACAATCCGTAAAATCGAAATTGATGTCTCCAGAACACTAATCCAAAAAGGAATAAGGCCAACTAAACTAACATTTGACACGACTAACTTTTACACTCATATCGAGCATGGAGAGGAACTCCCAAAAAAGGGGTTCTCTAAGGATAAACGGTATGATAAGAACCTGATAGGTGTTGGCTTAACAACTTCAAACAAGAACATTCCTTTTCAGACAATTACCTACCCGGCAAACATACCTGATGTAACTTTGTTTTCAGGTTTAATTGACAACATTTGCAAACGTGTAGAAGAAATCGAGATTCCTCTTGATGAGATTACTATCGTTTTTGATAGGGGAATGAACTCAATAGATAACATAGAACATGTTCTGGATAAAATGCATGTTGTTGGGGCTCTACCTTCTTCGATGTGTAAAGATTTGTTTCAAATTCCTTTGTCCGACTTTGAAGAGGAATGGGAAAATGGAAAAAACAATATCATTAAAGCTCATCGTATTATGGGGAAATGGTATGAACAGAATTTCACCGGAGCAATAAAGTACAGTGAAATTACCAGGAGAAAACAGATGCATGAGTGGGAAACAAAAAGAGTCATGATTCTGGAGAAAATCGAAGAACTAAGATCAAGGCTTAACCACAAAGGAAGGGGAAGAAAAATGACATCAAAAGGCCTTATGAACCGGGTCGTTGATACGGTACCAAAGCAATATAGAGGACTCTTTGATTACAATGTCATTGAAAATGAAGGGAAGTTACAACTTAATTTCAGTTTAAATGAAAGTCGGGAGAAAGAGTTTCTTTCAGGGATGGGAAAGACTGTTGTATTTACTGATAAGGAAAACCTTGCAACAAAAGAAATTGTGGAAATGTATGATTCCCGAAATATGATTGAAGAGGACATAAAGTGGCTAAAGGACAGGTTACTGATACCGATAAAACCTGTATATGTAAGGAAGGATGTGAAGATAAGAGCACACGTGTTTCTTTGTGTAATGGGATTACTGCTCCACAATTATTTACTCCATTTGATTGATGATCCTGAACTGACAATTCAAAAATTGGCCACTAATCTCGAAAAGATAAGAATGAGTCTTGTCTATAGTGCAAAAGAAGAGAAAAATGCAGAGTTTGTTATAGAAGAAATGAACAAAGAAACTGCAAAAATATTTACAAAACTTCAACTTGGGAAGTATATCCCAAGTTGAAATCGTTAACTTAATTAATTTTTTATTAGACTTCAAATTATCGTAGCCAAGAGCCTTTATTTTTCAAGATCTTAGAAACTCCGGTAAAAGAAGGATTTATAATTTTTGTGGTGTTAGGATATAATGGTGTAGGGAATTGCTGGATCAGGAAGAGATTCACAGGAAATGCCGTAGCAAAAAGAAATCATGTAAAGATTTCAATATACTGTTGTCTTGCAAAACCTTAGATTTATCCCTCAAAGAAATCCAGGAGAGAGCAAAGACCGCGTGCCGGGAATCTCAAGGTACTGATACGGAAGAAATTGCATGTGCTGTCAGTCGAGAGGTTCAGAAATGGGAAATTGGGAGTCAGGAATATCTTGAAATCCAAGTTGAGAGCCTTGTTAATCTTCTCAAATCATACATTCCTAAAATTGAAGAAAACAGTTCAATCCTCAATCGAATTGATAGGATTCTAAGAGAACCTGACATAGTGAAACAGTATACTCTTCTCAATAACCTTATTCCACAAATTATAGACATACAGGTTTCTGAAAAAACAGCTCCAGTTTTGAATGAGATTAAAGAACTAAGGGTTTCAGTTGACAGATTAACAGAGTCTGTAGATGAACTGCAAAATCCGCAGGAATATCTCGATACGATCCAAAGGAACCTGGAAGAGATCAAAGACAACATACCTGAAATGAAAGAAAAGATCGATGAAGTGCTCTATGAATTGTATTCTCCTTTAAGTACAACTCAGAAACTGAAGGTTGCCATTCCACTAATTCCAATGCTTGCTACTTATGAGATGGAAACAAATGTTCCGAAGCTTGTAGCCGACAAGATTTCTGAGTTGAAGAATCTTGTTTTGAAATATAAGGAAAAGTGAACAAGATTTCGAGGGGTAGTCTAGACTAACGGTTGCTAGGGGTCAAATTGGAGCAGCCCGCCAACAGAAAAAATATATTATTACTGAAATGTGATCGAAAGGAAAAACTTTCATTTACTATCCAACTAACCATTTCCTGCCATTTCTCATCATTCCGATTCTATACAATAACCAATTTACCTGTTGAACTTAGAAGTAATCTTACCCCATAAAGATATTTTTTTGTCCTTAAAATCTGAATTTGAGTTATCCGGCACCAAATCAGTTTCCAGGTTTTCCCGGGTTACTTCTTGATCCAGTTCAAGAACATTTTCAGCAAGTACAACAGGTTCCGAGAATTCGTAATCATCTTCAAAACATTCGGATTCTGCAAAAACAGATTTAACCCTTTCTTTGAAGATACGATTCTGTTCATCTATAAATCTTCTATTTTTCTCTAACTTTTCGGCTTTTTCGCTTTCTGATAACTCCTGAGCTTCCTCCTCAAACTCTAAATCATCTTCGGAAATATAAGGTTTGTACAGGTCATAGGAAAAAGCAGGAATACCTTCATTTGAAGAGATCTCATCTTCCTCGAGCTGCTGTTTAAATATGGGACAGTCATGTTTTTCTGGAGCAACACAATCCTCACAAAAGTACATTCCGCACCAGACACACCGCATATGGAGTTTCCCGACCACCACTCCACAATTAGGACACTGTTGAACCATGTAAAGTAATTGTAGAAGAACAAAATAAATGTTTTCATTTTCGAGATGATTTTCTACCTCACTTGTACTCCAGAAACACAAGAACCTTACCAGTAGATCTCAAAGTCTTTCACGATACCTAACGGGTCAAAGTAAACCCCTGGCACTCCCTGAGACCTTTTTCTTTTGTGTATCTCATAGAATTCATAATCCGGGGAGTCTGTTTTATAAGCCGATACAATACCATACTCTTTTCCGATTTGTACATAAGCAATTTTATCTTTGCTGTCCAGAGCACCCAATTTTTCAGTATCGCCGGTACAGTCCACAAAGACAAGACCTTTATCCGTGGTGCTAAAAACATTGAGGGCGTGGGATTCCATATCCAGAAAATCTACACTGACATATCCTGCTTTAAGTCCTGCTTTTTCAGCGTTATTGTGAAGCATTTCGGCAAAGTCCGCACAAACAAAACTGCCATTATAGGTAGATCCATCCGTCGGATCATTCCTGAGAAAAGAAATTAACCCATCCCATGTGGGGTCGGTCGCATTTTTGTAATTAACCAGCTGGACAGACTCTCCAGAGGCTTTAACTATTGGAATTTCTTTTTTGCTAATCCCATCGTCCAGGAAATTACCCAGATTATCTTTCAGTGGACCTGTATCATCTGGTTCATAGCTATTCATAAAAAATAACGTGCCCAGAATTGCGATACACAGCAAACTTAAGTACAGGGTCGCGTTTTTTGGACTCTGTGCTTTAGAGTTTGGTCTTGAGCCAGTACCCTGCCCATTTGGTTTTCTGATGCTGCTTTTTGATTTATTAGATTTGTATTTTTCATGCTTACTTTTATTTTTGGGCGTAGAAGTTGGATTATTTGGCTTAGTATGCTTAGTCCTTGAACTTTTTAATTTGTTTTCCTTGTTCTCTGACTGATTTTTAAAACTAGCTGTAACAATGGGTTTCGTGGTTTTATCTGAAATAGCGAATCCTTTTTCATTGTTTGCCACTTTGTTGCCAGAAGTAGAATGTGGAGACGATATTTTCTTTTTGTGTCTTCCTGATTTAGTACTGGATACTTTCCTTTCAGGAATGGAAGTAGAAGAATTTATTTTGCCCCTATTGCTTTCTGGATCAGGTTTTTGCACTATAACGGTATAGCCTCTATCATCTGCTTTTGCGTAATTATTTACAACAAAAGAAGCTTGTTCCTGAAATTTTATTTCATGTTCAATATTATAGATATCTAATCCAACGCAGTTATGAAACTCCGGTAATCTACAATCCTCGCAGTAATAAAGTCCACAGAATTTACACTTAAATGGAAGAGATCCTATTTTTTTACCACAAAAACTACATTTAACCATCTAGCACCAATAAAAAGATAACTGTATTACATATTAATTTTTCTCATTTGAATTTTGAAAGTAGGATAATATAAAATATCGAAAGGAGAGCAAAAAAGAACGTTTATTTGAAGGTTCTTAAAGGATCACGGTTTTCGATCGATCAAATTCGGACAAGCGGATGCGGGGGATTAATTGAAGTGACCGCCAACCTGTAAAATATATTTTAACTTAATTGGGGTCGAGAGGACAAACGTACCACTACAATTCGAAAAACACCCCACACAAAAAGTCGTATTGCTAATTTAAAAGCAGCCCCGAAGGAAAACGATCGAGGATAGGAGGGAGAAAATGAGCGAGATAGAAACTTGCTGCTTTTAGATAAACATTACCGGGGGTTTCGATCGCTCGAATTCGGACAGGCGGAGGCGGGGGGAGGGGCAGATTGAAGCGTCCCGCCTACCGGAAAAATATATTTTAACTGCTATGGGATTGGAAAAACTCTATATAATCCAAAAATGGCCAAACCACAAACTTTACTTCAAAAGAGCTTCGAATTCTTCTACCGTAAGTCCTGAGGCTTTTATCAACTTTCTCAAAAGTCCAGGCTTCAGTTCCTTATGCTTCGGAACAGTCAACGTAACTCTTGAACTTTCTTTTCGAAGGACAACATGGCTGCCCACCTGCCGGTGCGGGAACCAGCCAGCTTTAGAAAAGGCTTTAATCGCCTGCATCCCGGAAATTACAGGAAGTCCGGACATTCAAGCAACCACATCAACCACTCTGCAGGAGGATTTCCCTATGCATTCCTGCAGTTCATCTTCTGCGAGGGATTCCAGACAGGCCTGAATCGCTTCTTTAATATTTCCGATAGCTTCTTCAGCCGTATCCCCCTGCGAAAAACAGCCTGGTAAGCCGGGGCAGCTGGCAACAAATCCTCCGGCTTCTTCGTCTTCCTCAAGGATAATTTTGAACCTCATAATATCGATTATAAGGCTTTTTGCTTAAATTCCTATGGGTGGGATCGGTCTACGGGATTGAAAGAACAGGAAAAATGAGCGAGATGGAAACTTGCTGCTTTTAAATGAAAATTGCCGGAGGGGTTTCGATCGCTCGAATTCGGACAGGCGGAGGCGGGGGGAGGGTCAGATTGAAGCGGCCCGCCTACAGAAAAAATATATTTTTACAGAATTGAAAAGAATCAAAGATCATTCAATATTTAGCGGTTTAGTTTCGGAAAGTCGTAATAATGTGAAGCCAGGAGAATAGTGAAAAAAATTTAAATAAATGCTCCCTAAAAAGAACATTCCCTCAATTTATAAATTATCATCTCATGTGATTATTTTTTACTGCAAGTCAGAGTGGTCGTCCTGAACTGACAGCTTTTTACTTATTTTTGTCCTTATTGCAAGAATTTATATTCACAATAACATCCACAGAAGTCTCTTTAGTATTTCCAGCAGTATCGATTGCTCTTACATAAATAGTATTTTTCCCCCTTTTTGAAAGTTCTACTAAAGCAGTCCATGGAGATGTTCCACTTACAAGTTGCCATTCACAGTCATTTACCTTGATTTCAACTCTGCCAAGCCCAATATTATCAGAGGCTATTCCACTTACGGGTACGGTACATGTATCAAGGTGTTGTTTAGGTGTTGGCGAGCAGATTGAGATACATGGCAAAGTTGCATCATCTGTATCTTTTGATAAGTTCAACGCATATAAATGTGCACCGCCCATCTCTTCACCCACGATGAAGAAGTTTTGCCCATTTCCTTTGATATCACCAACTGGCGACACTGACCATCCAAAATACCCTTCTTCAGTCAAATGTAAGGAAGGAGAATTTGTGATACCTGAAGGTGATCCACAATAAATGTAGGCGTCCCCATCATAACTATAGGGGCATCCGATCACTATATCATCAAACCCATCAAAATTGAAATCATTTATGCCGCAAAGTGCTGATCCAAACCTTACATTATACTCTGGATTGGGATTATCAATAACCACATCTGGAGAAGAAGAAAGGCTTGAACAGGAACCAAAGAATAAATAGACTTTTCCCTCCCTTTCAAAAGCGCCATCCGCATATTCATGACCGATTAAAAGGTCTTCAAAGCCGTCTCCATTTACATCACCAGCTGATGAAACTGTACCCCTATTAAAGACATTTATGACAGGAGTGGGTATACTAATTTTTTGAGGAGAGGCGAGGTTTTTATTAGATGAACCTCTGTAGACATAAACATCAAAATAACCTGCAGGAGGAACTTTAGCTACTGATACTGCTATGTCGTCAAAGCCATCAGCATTTAAATCTCCATCTGATGAAATACTAATCCCCCCAGTACCAGGATACGAGATAAATGAAGAAAACTGATTATCTATTCCTGATTCAGACCCATAATAAACGTATAGGTATGAAGAACTATCTGACAAATTTGATAACAACCTGTCATCATCGCGTGCGCCGATCAACAGGTCCGAAAATCCATCTCCGTTTATATCGCCTTCCAGAGAAGTTTCGTGACCAAATCCATATTCTGGATACCCGGCAGGCGGTGTGAGTATTTTATCAGGAGTGTCTTTTAATCCTGCTGCAGTTCCCTCGTAAACATAAACTTTGTTAACGCCCCAATCCATTGCGACGGCAAGATCATCAAATCCATCTTTGTTCGTATCACCCGAAGAAACATAAAATCCAAAGCCATCCTCGGCATTTGGAGAGCTTAATATCTTATTGGCTGTTGTTGGAAAACTGTTCTTTCCATAATAAACGTAAACTTCACCGTCACGAAATGGATTACCCACTACGACATCCGCCAATCCATCTCCGTTATAATCTCCGGAACTTACCGACCAGCCGAACCATCTATCAGATGGTGGCGTCAGGGATATTTTATCAATGGATTCAGCATCCACAATTACCCCGCATCCCAATGCTGATCCCGACAATAATACCAGAAATGTTATTCCGATAATTATTCCGAGAGCACAATTCTTACAAATACCAACATTTCTAATTTTCTTCCCCCCAGTGTTTCAATTTAAAGACTTATTTTTTTAAAGCAAATCTTCCCCATTATTATGGATATAACATAATATATAAATTAGATCATAAATAATATATAAAATAAATAATGCACAATATATTTGGAAGTTGACAAAAATTTATGATTGGGCTATCCGTTACTGAAGGGAACTGTATTCTTAGTAAAGAGTGAAGTGAGAAATAACAGATTATGAGATTACAACTCCTGAAAAAACATTATAGGCATAGAAAAATGAGCGAGATAGAAACTTGCTGCTTTTAAATAAACATTGCCGGTTTTTCAAGCGCTCGGATTCAGGCAGGCGGAGGCGGGGGAGGGGCAGATTGAAGCGGCCCGACGACTGAAAAAATATATTTTTACAGAATTTGGAAGTTTCACTCACAAAAAAATCCGAGGAGCCGGGAATTAATATCAACCTATTATGAATTGCCAAACATTTGATTTGCGTTATTTCAGCTCACAAACAGTTACTTTATTTTCAATCTCGTTTATGAATTTACTAACCGAATCTTTTCGGGTATAAATAATCAAGTCACTCATAGCCCTCGTCACACCAACGTAAAAAAGTCTTCTTTCCTCCTCGTATCTACCTTTTTTACTTGAAAGAGTTGCGGGTCCAAAAATGTCAGGGTTTTCTAATTCACAGGGGAAGCCGTACAGGTCTTCCACCACATTCAGCAGAAAAACAACCTTTGCTTGCAAACCTTTGCTTCTGTGAACCGTCATGAAGGGTACTTTATTCGGGTTTTTGCTTCCATCAAAAGAAATAGGAACATTCAACTTTTCGGCATGTTCCCTTAACTTATTCTGCATCATTATATTTTTTCCAATTCTGGATAGAAGTAAAATGTCTTTTGGCTCATAACCTTCATCAAGATAACACTTTATTAAATCGACACAATGCGTGGTAATTTGGGAATAGTACCTGTATGAGGACCTGCGACCATAACCTGAGGTGTAGACCCTGATGGGAGTTTCATCATTATTTTTAGCAAAGGTTTCTTTTTCGATCTGTGAACCCTTATTGTGTACTATAATTTCAGCCCCAGTGTTCACGATAGACTTACAGCTCCTATAATTTATAGAAAGGTCAGTCCTTGCAGGATGATCGAAGTATTCATGGAAGTTGACGAAAAAATCAAGGTTGGACCCTGAAAAACCCATTATGCTCTGCCAATCGTCTCCCACGCAAAATAGCTTACACCCTTCATTTTTATTCATAAGTTCACGTATAAGTTCATATCTTTGAGCACTTATGTCCTGATATTCATCAATTAAAATCTGGTCAAAAGAGTTTTTGTATAATTCCCTGTCTTCTTTTAGTTCTTTCACAGCAAGATTGATCATATCAGAAAAATCAATTTTGTTTTCATTTCTTAATTCATTATCATAAGTTTCATAAATATCTAAAGCGATGCTTGCAAACCTTTTTTGTTTTGCAGACCATCTCCCATTTAAGAGCCTTTGCTCAATCTTTTTCGGGGACACGTTATACGTTTTAGCAATTGTTATAAATCGACCAATATTGAAAGAAAGACCTTTGACAGATTCCCTGCATTCAGCACTCAATCTATTAACAATTTGCTCATACGGAGCAGGGGTGAACTCAAAATCTTTATCCGGGTACTTTGCCTTTAAAGCAATTGTCATCTTTTCGGTCAAAGATTTCTCAAAATCAGTTTCTTTGAATTCGTAATGCCTGGTTTCAACAAGAGAATACTTTTCCTGCTGTGAAAATTTCTCAATTTTTTTCGCCATGCCTTTTCTGTATTCTTCAGATGCATTTTCACCCTCAAACCAATCCGGCACATTGCCATCTCTGTCTATTGCCCAATGTTCAAGGTATATGTCATAATCCGGAAAGAAAAAATCAGGTCTTGGGACTTTTTTATCGCCGTTGGAATCGGTATAAGCCATCCATTCCGCAGGATTTTCGTAAAATACCCTTATCCTTTCTCCGTTTAAGTTGTGACTCAGGAAAAAGTTCAGTATAGCCCTTTCAGCCTCACTTTTGACCTTAGTGCCGTCAAGAGCCGTATACGTTAGACCCTTCATGTATTTGTAAAATTCTTCTTTTTCTTCGAAATCATCTTTACTCTTGACTATCTCATTATCATGGTAACGTTTCATGTAATTCATAATTTTCTTCTGGAAATTCCCGTCCGTTTTTTTAAGACTGAATAGGGAATTTACATGGCTGGAAAATTCTCTTTCAAAATTGTAGCCAGAAAATTTTAATTCGGGGGTCTCTTTACCTGAGTTTTTACAGGCGTCTTCAAGAATTTTCTTTCCCAATGAATGAAAAGTCCTGACTTCTATAGCATCAATCCCGAACCTTTCACCAAGTCTCTTTCTAACTTCTCCAGCCGCTTTATTCTGAAACGCAAGAATAAGTATTTTTTTAGAGTCAACCCCATCAGGGGCCCTTTCCGTGAGGTAAGCAGCTCTGGTAATCAGGACTTCGGTTTTTCCAGAACCAGCACCTGCTACAACTAAATTATGTGTATCGTCAATTACTATGGATCTTTTTTGTGAGTCGTCCAGAGGAAAAGGAGACTTCTGAAACAAAGTGTCGTATTTTTGGATTCTTTCCTGTATGAAATCCTCATTGTCATGTGCCTTAAGTTCATTCAATAAACAGGTTAGTTGCTCCACTGATCTACCGATAAAGTCTTTAGAAGGCTCATCTAAAAGTCTACTTTTATGCGTATAAATAGAACAGTTACCTAAACAACTCTTGCAGGCGTTGATTAATTTTTCCTTCTCATGATAAGTTAAGTAAGTCTCCTTTCTTATTTTGTATGATTCGTAACTTTTGCACAAGTCTAAAATAGTTTTTTCAATATTTTCTTTTGCTTCTTCACTTATGCTTTCCTTCTCGGATCTCAAAATTTTATATACATAGCTCGAATAATCTGCGAGATGATCTTTTTTAAGAAAAACCAGCGAAAGTAAAAATAAAATTAAGAGTGGAACGACAAACTCAGGAAAAAAGATTGCAGCTAGGAAAAATAAAAGCAACATATGCTTTAGTTTAAGCCTTGAATCACCATTATTCGCCTCATCTAAAGTTATCCCAACACCTTCTGAAAACTTCAAAGTAAGTATATTAAGAGCTTGATACAGTTACTATACAAACAATGTATAAAAAAGATAGGTGAACTGGAAAATATAATATTTCAATCGGTACTCAAATATGTAAGGCAGGGTATAAGGAAACAATGAATTATGCATTTAAACAAGGTTGAAAAAATTTTGAAAAGGCATTTTTTCAGGCCTTATGTATCGAATTGATCAAGATTTCTTTTTTTCGATCGCTCGAATTCGGACAGGCGGAGGCGGGGAGGGGCGGATTGAAGCAACCCGCCAACCGAAAAAATATATTAATACAGAATTGGGATTCACACAGCTTCTGAACTGGTGGAAGGTTTTTCAGCAACAGCCACATACTCAGCAAAGGATTCCGATTCCGGAATTGGCAAATTGTCTTCCAGCAGTCCCTGGACATGCATTTCAATAGCCTCATGGATATTTTGTTCTACCTCAGCCCGGGTGGAGCCGGTTGCTACACAGCCCGGAAGGTCAGGGGAATACGCTGAATAATTGTTGTTTGCTTTTTCGATCACAACAAGGAAACGGTACATTGTCAATCCTCCATTTTCAACTGAGCTTGCTTTAATATGCTGTTTAATGTGCCTGGTGCAAGATCTTCTCGGCTATGACCCGCGATTGTTACCCTTCCTGGTTTGGTCGGGTGCTTATATTGTCGGTGACTACCTCTCGTAGCGACCAGATACCAGCCGTCGGCTTCGAGGAGTTTTATAACCTCACGCACTTTTATTTTCCACCACTATGTTTCCCGGTTCTTTGATAATATGTTCTCCGATCCGGGGTAGAGGCAGTCCATTCCTCAACCTGAAAATAATCCATTCATCGATGACTTCTTCCAGGTTTCTGCGGCATTCTTCAAGGGTCTCGCCGGTAGCCCATACACCTTCAAGTTCGGGAACCTCCCCGTAATAGGGTTCCTCATCATCAATTATTTCGTATCCAGCTTTTTCAAGGGCTGCCTGGATATACTGGATAAGCATGATTACACCTGTCCGAAAATGGTATATCTAGTTTTATGCTGTTTAAATCTTATATAGATTCTGTGGAGAAGTGAAATAAAGTTTTTAGTTGTCGATTTTTCAGGTTTCTTAAAAAGGATTCAGGGATGATTGAAGCAGCCCTCCGACCGAAAAAATATATTTTAACTTAATAGGGGTCGAAAGGAAAAACTTAACACTGCAATCAAAAACCACCCCACATCAAAAAAGATATTGATTATCTAAAAGCAGCCTCGAGGGAGTCGAGAGAGAGTATCAGGTTACCAGGTTAAGAAAAAGTATCAGTCCGCTTGAGCGAAGCGAAACGGACCTCGTGCTGTTGCACTTGCAGTGCAACTCCCCGAAAATCTCTGATTTTCTGTGATCCCGAAGCGAAACTCGGGTGGAACTGCTGCTTTTAAATAAACATTGCCGGGGGTTTCGATCGCTCAAATTCGGACAGGTGGATTCGGGGAATCGGATTGAAGTGACCGCCGACAGCAAAAATATATTTTAATTGATTTGGGGTCGGGAAAACTCTCCAAAATTCAGGAAAACACCCCATGCCAAAAATCTGATTGATGCTCTAAAATAGCCAGGATGAAGATATCTCGACGCAGCTTAAATATGATCTGCCATGCAAAGTGCTACTTCCGAACGCTGCAAAAGCTCACGGGTTAAGAAAAAATTATGTTCCGGATCCGGGATTTATTTAAAAAAAGTGGAAAAGAAATAAGTATTGGTGTAAACTCAGTTACACAAATGATACTTAATACCTGTTTTCTCTGGGTGTCCTGTGGTTGGGAAGACACTCTCTGCAGTAAACCGGTCTTTCCGGGTCAGGCTTGAAAGGTACCTCTGTTTCAGCTTTGCAGTCTGAACAGGTTGCCTTGTGCATTTCTCTGGGAGCGCCGAAATTATTATTTCCTCTGGATCTGTCATTAAACATTTTTGTTTCACCTTGGTTTTAGTTGTTAGTAAATAGTTTAAAAATAAGATTGTATAGAACTCTTTGATTAAAAACAAAAATTGGTTTTTAACAACAGATTATTATACGTCTCTTGATTTTCAACACACATACATCGCACTTAAAATATATAAATATATCTATAATTGCATAAGTAAACTCTCTCAAATGAGAGAACTCTTTCCAGGCATGACTTGAATAAGAAATAACAACCCATTTTCTGACATGTCCTGAAACCAGAATTGCTTGAAAAACCTACCACTATAATTTGAAAGCAGCCACCCCTCGCCAAAAATATATTGCTTATCCAAAAACAGCCCACAGGGAGTCGGAAAAGGAGAGGGAGGATAAAAATGGGCGGGATGGCAACTGCTGCTCTTAGCTGTACGTTGCTGGAGGGTTCGATCGCTCGAATTCGGACAGGCGGATGCGGGGTATAAGATTGAAGTGACCGCCAACAGCAAAAATATATTTTAATTGATTTGGGGTCGGAAAAGCCCTCAATGATTGAGGAAAACCACCCCACGTCAAAAAAGATATTGATTATATAAAAGCAGCCTCGAGGGAGTCAGTATAAGAGATCAGGTTGTCAAGTTGAGATAAATTATCAGTCCGCTTGAGCGAAGCGAAACGGACCTCGTGCTGTTGCACTTGCAGTGTAACTCCCAGTAAATCTTCGATTTACTGTGATCCCGAAGCGAAACTTGGGTGGAACTGCTGCTGCTTAAATGTACGTTGCGGGGTTTTCGATCGCTCGAATTCAGACAGGTGGATATGCGGGGGAGGGGCAGATTGAAGCATCCCGCTGACAGAAAAAATATATTTCAATTTGCTTTAAAATTGCATAAGACTTTCTCACAAAGCGATGAAAAGAAGAATGTAAGCGGTAAGATCCTTTCTGGAAGCCGATCATTAGCGAGTACTATGAAAAATAATTGGTAGTCAGAGATTTGAACTCAGCAGTTTTTTCACTTCCCATAGAACGTCTTCTATAAAAACTTCGGGAGATTCTTTGGGTTCTGCTTCGTTTCCTAGATGGACATGGTATGGAAATGTTTTCAGATCATTCCAGTGAGGGGAATTGTCCCATCGTCTTACCATTTCATCCCCTTTTTGAAGGTGATAGGAATATCGTCTGAAGTCTGGGCTTATACTCTCATTAATCTGCAATACGTAACCACCTTTGAGAGTCGCTCTTGCTTTCAGGGCCTGGACCGGAGGTTCAACTATTGCTTTGATTACGTTTAATTCTAGTACAATCTCGCTGGAAGAAAGAGCAGAAAAAGCTTTGCTTATTGTCATAGGAACTGTTCCCAGTACCTTGCTGCTTTGACGTAGCTTTCCCAGATTATGAAATCATCCCATTCTTCAAAGTCTTCTTCACCTGTTCTCGAATGGATTCTTTTTTCAAAAGCAGAAAAGTCCATGCCGTATTTCTTTTCCATTTCTGCTATCATTTTGCCATAGTAATCCATCTTTTGTTCGGCCTGGTCATGCACAAGCCGTTTCAAAGCCTCCTGTTCATCTTTATACAGGCCTACTTTTACCATATCGCTAATGGGTTCAAAGATTTTTCTGGGGATTTTTACATATTCAATAGCATCGCCCAAAAGTACCACCTAATTACCAATTTGGTTTTCCAACCTTAAATGTATTTGTATACTCCCTGTGCCTCCCATTTCCACTCAATTCTATTGGAGAGGTATTTGTGAAGGAGATTAAGGACTAAATTTCCAGAGCCACCGGTAAGCAAAGAAATATATTTTAACTGAATTAGGATCGAGAGGAAAAACATACCACTGCTATTCGAAAAACATCCCACGTAAAAGGTCGTATTGATTTTCTAAAAGCAGCCCCGAAGGAAAACGATCGAGGACAGGAGGGAGAAAATAGGCGGGAGGGGAATTGCTGCTTCTTAACTGTACGTTGCCGGGGTTTCGTTCGCCCAAATTCGGACAAGCGGATGCGAGGGAGATTGAAGTGACCGCCAACAGAAAAAATATATTTTAATTGATTTGGGGTCGAAAAAGCCCTCAATGATTGAGAAAAACCACCCCACGCCAAAAAAGATATTGATTATCTAAAAGCAGCCCCGAAGGAGTCAGTATAAGAGATCAGGTTGCCAAGTTGAGATAAATAATCAGTCCGCTTGAGCAAAGCGAAACGGACCTCGTTCTCCCGAAGCGAAACTCGGGAAGCGAAACTCGGGTGAGAAAAATGTGCGGGGGGAGACTGCTGCTTCTTAAATGTACGTTGCCGGGGGACTTCGATCGCTCGAATTCGGACAGGCAGAGGGTGGGGAGGGGCAGATTGAAGCAGCCCGCCAACCGTAAAAATATATATTTAAAAAAATGGGATTTACACAACTTCTGAACTGGTGGAGGATTTCTCAGCAATAGCCACATACTCGGCAAAGGATTCCGATTCCGGAATTGGCAAATTGTCTTCCAGCAGGCCCTGGACATGCATTTCAATGGCCTTATGGATATTTCTCTACCTTGATCCGGGTGGAGCCAGTAGCTACACAGCCTGTTCAGTGATGGGGTAGTTGACCTCCGATCAGGAAGTCTTTTTTTCCTTCAGGATTCCGGTTGTAATCTGCCTATTCTTTTTTGCTTCTCGGAAATTGGGGTTTATTTCGAAAGCCCTGTTAAAGCATTCGAGAGCTTCCTCATACATTTCCAGATCATACAAAACCGTTCCCTTGTTGTTCAGGGCAGAAAAATCATCAGGACGTATGGCCAGAAGCTTATCAAAACATTCGAATGATTTTTCGTATTCCTTGAGATATGAGTAAACAACACCCTTTGAGTTCCAGATTTTCAGATTTTCAGGGTCCAAAGTAAGTGCCCGATCATAGTTCTCAATTGCTTCCCCATATTTTCTAAGTTCCTGAAAGGAATATCCACGCTGAGCCCGGGCACTGGAAGTTTCGGAACCAAGGGCAAAAGCCATGTCGAAGGATTCTATTGCCTCTTCAAAGCTTCCGGAATAATTGGCCGCACACCCTTTCGAAATCCAGATTTCCGGGTCTTTCGGGCTGATGGCCAGAATTTTGTTGAAGGCCTGAAGAGCTCGCCTGTGCCTGCCAAGGAAATAGTTGGCGTCTCCTTTTATCTTGAGAGCCTCAAGGGACTTCGGAGAGCACTTCAGGGCAGCGTCGGCATAGTTCAGTGCGTCCTGAAACTTTGAATATCTCATTAGTATTCGGGCGCTGGCTAGCAGGGAATAAAAATTATCAGGCTCTATTTCAAGGGCTTTGTAATAAGCTTTAAGGGATTCAGGATCTCTTTCAAGCATCTGCAGCATATCTGCTTTTGAAATCCAGAGATTTGCAAGTTTGGGATTCAATTTAAGGGCCTTTTCATAGGCTTCGAGGGCTTCCTCGTACCTTTTAAGTTTCTGTAAAGCTGCTCCTTTCCCATGCCAGGCCTCAAAGATTTTTTTGTTGAGGGCCAGGCCTCTATCATAGGCTTCTATGGCCTCCTCATTCCTGTCCAGAGTGTTCAATACTCCGGCTCTGGAAAACCAGGTTTCTGCAGCTTTAGGGTCAATTTCGAGAGCTCTGGTATAACATTCAAGAGCTTTTTCATAGTTTTCCAGCCTCGAAAAAGAATTTCCTCTATTAACCCACATCCAATCATTTTCCGGGTAAAGGATAACGGCCCGGGCGTAGAGTTCAAGAGCTTCTTCATCCCTTCCATCTTCGAATAGAAAGGCTCCTTTATTCAAAAAAGCATTCTCAGAGTCCGGGTTAATGGCAAAGATCATGTCAAATAATTCGAAAGCTTCATCTTTCTTCCCTGCCTGGAATAAAACTTCGGCCATTTGAAACAGGAGGTCTTCAAATTTTGGATTAAGTTTGTAGGCCCGTTTGAAACATGCAAGTTTTTTCTCCGGGTCGCTGACGTCCATACCCCTTTTGAACCAGACACTGGCGTCATTTTCATCGGATTTCTTATTTAATTTAAAGAATTTCTCTTTAGCCAGTTCTTCCCTGTTTACTTTCTTTTTTATTGATTTTCTTTTAGCCATTTTTGGCACACTCCAGAAGCCAGGTCAAATGTTTTAAAAATCCTGAAAATTCTAAAAATTGAATCCACTGTATGACGTACTTTGCCTTAGGGTATTTCGGCCGGATATCGAGAGCCTGGCCTATGTAATATTAGCACGGGTATATAAAAATAGCTGGTGCTTTTCCAGTAAAACGAGTTTTTTCAAATATCCAGGCCCTCGAGATCGGAACACCTCTCAATGCATTTCTCAGCCTCCTCGAACCTTCCAAGTTCACCCAGCACTTTTGCTTTCCGGCTCCAGGCCTCCCTGCACCTGCAGTTGAATTCAAGGACCGTATCGTAAGCCCCTATGGCCTCTTCATATTCCTTAAGGTCCTCAAATGAGTTTCCTTTTTCAGTCTAGGAGTTTTCATTTTCAAATCCCAGTTGCATTTCTTTATCAAAAGACTCCAGGGCTTCTCCAAAAAAACTCAGAGCTTGGAAAGATTGCGGAGGTGTTGAATATAAGTTTATTGTTCTGCGCGATAAAGATGGTGAAGACTGCATCAGTTTGAAAAATAACCTGGTACGAATTCTGGATCAGATTGAAGCAGCCCACCAACCGAAAAAATATATTTTTACAGGATTGGCCACGAGGGGGATTTTCGTTTCGAATAAGCAGTCCGCTTTTAAAGGCTCCACTGAAAAATATCCGGGTGACGCTCTCCAAAAGATTCAATTTCATGAGATGTGTAGCGATGTTTCTTATACAAGCAAGGAAAGTAAAAAGTATGGACTTCACGGGGACATGGCACATTTATGAGATGGAAATGTGGGATGAAGAGTATTTCAATATGGAAGTTCAGGCTTATATTATGATAGAGCCAGACAACCTGGGACATTTTCAATTTGGTCTGGTTTATGGTTATATCGACGGCAGGATTGTTGATTATGCTGAGGGCAAAAGGTTTGAATTCACCTGGGAAGGAAATGATGAGTGCGACCACGCTTTAGGTAGTGGTTGGGTCAGGATAAAAGAAAAAGATGTACTGGAAGGCGAATTTAGAATTCATCTCGGAGACAGTTCTACTTTTTTAGCAAGGAGAGCAAAGTAATAAAATCGAGTAATCTGAAAAAGGTCCTGCAAAGTGCTCCTTCTAAAGCTGCAAGAATCACGAGTTATATCGGATTACTCAATATTTAACCGATAACGATACTCATGCGATTCAGGTAAAACTTCCGTACCTTACAGTTAAATTTCATAATCACTGCCAGTGCCAATGCCAAAAAAGTATACTTTCATTAAATCGGGAAAAAACTTCAATATCGGATTGATTCAAAAAATGCCGATACCGATATATAGCGTGGGACCAATATCGGATATGACAAATTATGTCCGATACCGATATATCCCTGATTCGAGAAGAACTTCTTGCACGTATTGATGAAAAAATGAAGCGGCTCAACTCCATGCGCCCCCTTCCAGCGGATGCTCTGGGAAGGTTGCATGAAGAGATGAGGCTGGTGCATACATATCACTCCAATGCGATAGAAGGAAATACACTCACACTCTCGGAAACAAAACTCGTCCTGGAAGAGGGGCTGACAATTGGTGGGAAATCGGTGCTTGAGCACCTTGAAGCGGTCAATAACGCAAAAGCTTTCGACCGGATAGAAGAGCTTGCAAAGAATAAGAAAGCAATAAACAACGTTACAATTCAGGAAATCCATGAAATTGTGACCGGAGGCATACTCGATAATGCCGGCAGATACCGCACAACAAACGTAAGGATAAGTGGCGCGATAAAGAGCCCGCCTGATAGGTCGAAGATAGTAAAACTGATGGACGAGCTGACTGAGATCATAAAAAAAAGCAAAAGACATCCCATTGAAACAGCTTCCTTCCTGCACCACAGCTTTGTTGAAATCCATCCTTTTACCGACGGGAACGGCAGGGTTGCCCGGCTCCTTACAAACCTGTATTTGATAGCAAGGAACTATCCGCCCATAGTGCTCAAAAAGGAGGAAAGAGGAAAATACTACAAAGCCCTCAGAGCCGCAGATTCTGGAAACCTCAGTCCTTTTGCCAATTTCATTGCAAAAGCCGTTGATGAAAGCCTGACCCTCTACCTTTCCATCTCCGGCGGATCCGACGAACTGCTTCCCCTCAAAGAACTTGCCCCGGAAACTCCATATTCCCAGGAATATCTCAGCCTGCGTGCAAGGCAGGGGCTCCTGGACGCGGTGAAAATAGGAAAAACCTGGCATAGTTCAAAACGTGCTGTCGAAAAATATCAATCCGACCATGGAAAGAAGGGTGTTTGATTTAGGGCTTTTCCTTCCTGAGTAATTTGAAGCTAACTTCAACAGCTGAACAGCCTGAAGAGAAAAGAGCGGGATGGGAACTGCTAATCTCCCCTTGATTTTACAGTTCTTCATTTGAGAGTTGTGTTATGATTATCTATACTGACAGGATAAACAGCCACCTCAGACATTGCCCAATAAAATCACTGCAAAAAAAGTAATTATCAGACAGGCAAAAGTGAAGACAAGTGGAAGGATTTCTTTTCTCTCTTCTTCTTTCGATAGTTGTGCTGGCGTCCCATTTACATAGAGCAGATATAGCAAAGGCAGCAAGCCTGGCAATACCCAGAAGAAATATTTGATATTGGCATATGAAACCACTTCAATTGCTGTCATCGCAATTAATGCAATTGATAACCAGCCTATAGAAAGATAAATCCTGATTATTGTCTTCTTTTTTAAGGACGGAAATAATTGAAGAATATGAAATTTTTCACTCATAAATTTCACCCACTTTAACATCAATTAATACATTACAAAAAAACAAATCATGCAGCTTCCCCTGATTGAGAGCCTGCAGTAGCCGCAAACAAGAGCATTGAAACCGTCGTCAACATTAAGACTGCAATTCTTTCATTTATTGTACTTCTCAATATATTTCACATTCTACATATTATTTCTGACCGACCCTGAATGAAGTTAGATAAGGTTAATGTCTGAAAACCAAACTTCGATCGCCTAATCACCACCTAATCTGAACAAGCGGTCCCAGGTTGATCAGATTGAAGCAGCCCGCCGACCGAAAAAATATATTTTTACTGAATTGGGATCGAGAGGAAAACGTACCACTGCAATTCGAAAAACCCCACGCAAAAAGTCTTATCGATTATCCAAAAAACCTTCTGTTTACGTGCTAATTTTAGATAGCCCGGGAACTCACCGGTCGGCGAAGACGACCGGCCTTTTTTAATACTGCTTGGAAATATAGTCCGAACGTAAACATTTACACTTAAGTTATAAACCACGGAAGACACGGAAAGCACGGAAGGATTGTCCCCTATTTCCTCCATTCAGTGTTTTTGAAATAACAGCAACCAAACAACACAAAACGACTTTTTTTACCCGCCTAATGTAATATCCTGATCCTGATAAAATTCTATTGCATTATACAGGTGTTCCGGCTTAAAATCCGGCCACATTTCATCAACTACATATATGTCTGAGTATACCGTCTGGATTGGGAGCATTCCACTGAGCCTGCGTCTTCCTCCCCAGCGAATAAGTAAATCTATTCTTGGGATGTCTGCCGATGCAATGTTTTCTAGCAATTTTTTATTATCTGAAGAGTTATCAAATGCATACGCTAAATCCCATTGCCAACCATAATTTATCAAAAAATTTATCTTTATTTTACCTGTTCCAACTTTAGTTTTCTTTGTGTATGCAAGTAACTCTTTCGGAAATATATCAGAATTAGTATTCCCTACTACAAGCAGTTCGGCATCACGTATAGCAATCTCTTTAACTGATTTTATACAGGCATCTACAAACGCTTTTCTTTGAACCTGAGGTCTTTTTGTGTTATCCTGAGTAAATCCAAAAAAAGTAACTTCATCTATTCCAGCTTTCACGCATATGTCATATACTTCCAGGCCGGAAATTATTCCATATTTATATCCTTCATGTTTTTCCAGGCCTCTAGCCAGAGCCCATCTTCTATTACCATCCGGTATTATGGCAATATGTTTTGGCAATCTTTTAAATTTTGGTATTTCCAGAAAATTACCCCCCTATCTCTTTGCTTAAAAATGCTATAAATAACCTTCATCTGGATTCGGTTAACGAATTTTATGCACAACTTTGAATACCTTATATAGTGATTTATCCAGCATAATTCTTAGATATATAGCATAAAAAACACTTTTTGACGTTTTGTACCTTGACCGAATCCAAATGGAGCTGCTCTATCTGTAAGAAGAGATTTTTTGATCCTGAAAAGCTAAGCCCACAAAAATTTAAACTTCAAAAGGGTTTCTGCAACTCATCCTCTGCAAGAGATTCCAGGCAGGCCTGAATCCTTTCCTTAAGATTTTCAATTGCTTCTTCTGCCGTATCCCCTTGCGAAAAACATTCAGGAAAGCCAGGAAAGCCAGGAAAGCCAGGAAAGCTGGCAATAAATCCCCCCGTTTTTTCGTCTTCCTCAAGGATAATTTTGAGCCTCATAATACTGATAATAAGCCTTTTTACTTAAATTCCTGAGGGTAGAAGAGTTTCAAATTCTTCTTGCTTGCAGAGCAGCCTGCAGGTTTTTTCCAGTACACCTGGACTTAACTATTGCATTTTCATTCCATCTCTAATCCGGTTCCTCAAAAATCCACTTTCATCTAAGTAATCTTCATTACGATGACGATGTTTCAAGCAATAATCGTCATTATAATGATGATATTTGCAGTTAAAATCGTCATTATAATGATGATATTTGCAGTTAAAATCGTCATTATAATGATGATATTTGCAGTTAAAATCGTCATTATAATGAAAGATATAAATACTCACGACTTTCGCTTTTGATTATCCTAAAATGAATATATTCGAATGTCAGGACAGAAAACGCGAATGAGTCAATATCAAATTTGAACTTTTTTGTCTAAAATGCCTTTATCCATTAACTTTTTTGGAAAACCCGGTCTCGCAGGCTCGGCCGGTGAGAGCCAGGGGATTTGCAAGCAGATTGTTCAAATGTTACTTCGGAAAGTGAGGCAAAATGAACAAACTAAAGTGAAGCAAAATGACAAACCTTTCAGACCATAAAATATGTCAAATATATCGGATTACTCAAAATTTTGCCGATACCGACACTCATACTATCCAGGCAAAACTTCAGGACCGTACAGTTAAATGAATGATATGCTACTGGTTTTATATCTTAAAATGTATTATGTAGCGGGAATTTCATCCGGCTGGTTTTCTGGGTTTAGCCGTCTGAAGAGGGATTGAAATCCACAAGTAAGACTATGCCCGGGACATTTATAATTCGTGTACATTGCTAAACCAGATCGAGAATTTTGTTCCATGATCCCTTTTGAGTTCTATACAGCCATCTATCTGTTCAACAAGAATATTTACTAGCTGGAGTCCGAGGGAATCCGCATTCAGGAACTCTATATCCTCAGGGATGCCTTTTCCGTTATCCCCTACTGTGAGCAGGTAATGGAAGCCGTTTTTATCAGTGCAGGACGGATCCGGGCCAGGACTGGCATGGTTTGCGGCAAAACTTTCATTTTTGCAGAGGTTTACATATATTTCACCTCCGCTTCCGGAAGGGAAAGCATGCTTCAGAGCGTTTGAAATCAGTTCGTTTACAATAATGCCAAGAGGTATTGCAGTATCCATGCCAAGATAGACCTGCTCAAGGTCCAGGTTCAGTTTAATTTTGTCACTTCCCAATTTGTATGAACGGAAAAGGTCTGCGGTCAGCTTCCGAAGATAAGCTGCAAAATCAAGGGTATCCGTGGATTCTCCTTTGTAGAGCACCTCATGGATGAGAGCCATTGAAAATACCCGGTTCTGGCTCTCCTTGAAGGCTTCAAGCACGTCCCTTTCCCTGAAGGTTTCTGCCTGGAGGCTGAGCAGGGAAGAAATTACCTGCAGGTTATTCTTGATCCTGTGGTGGATTTCTTTTATCCGGAATTTCTCCATTTTTTCCATGGATTCTTCAGTCATTTTGCGCTCGGTAATGTCCTGAACTATTCCCTTTGCTTGAACAGGGACAGTTCCCTCATAAAAAATAATCTCTGCTTCTGTGTGGACTACACGCTCTTCTCCATCAGCCAGGATTATCCGGTAATTAACATCATAGGGTCTCCCGTTCAGGCCTTCATTAATAGAATTAAGCAGGCGTTCCAGATCTTCGGGGTGTACATAAGTTAAAAACAAATCATAAGTTACTTTGAATTCCTGCGGATTTAGTCCGAAGATACGATAAACTTCATCAGACCAGAACAATTCATCAGTTTTGATATTCCAGCTCCAGTTTCCGATATGAGCCATTCTTTGAGCTTCAGCCAGGCCTTTTTCACTTTCTTTCAGCGACTTATAAGCCTGTTCCAGCTGTCTGGTCCGCTCTTCAACCAGTTCCTCCAGATTATCGAGGGTTTCTTTCAACCTGGCTTCAGCTTCTTTTTTATCCGTAATATCCCGGGAAATAGCAAGAACGGAGGAAACTTCCCCCTCAACAAGCTCCGGCACTATTCGTGTATTAAAGTAGTATTCCTTCCCCTGAGGTGATATATACTGGAATTCTACTGTTTCCGGTTTCCCTGTGGCAAAAACATTCCGATGATGTTCTTCCCAGAACTTCGCCATCTCCGAGCCTGCTCCCAGTTCGCTATAGTTCTTCCCGATGATTTCTTCCTGAGGATAGCCAGAAATTTCCTCAGCGGCAGGATTGACATACATATGGCGGCTTTGTCTATCATATCGGGCAATTAAGTCAGGAGAATTTTCAGCCAGCGTCCGGAACCGCTCTTCACTCTTCCTGAGCGCGTCCACAAGCTCCTCGCGCTCCTCAAGCGACCGGGTCAACCTGATATTGCTGTAGCCCAGCTGTGAGAGCATGTTGGCAAGCTTCATGAAGAAAGACATGATTGTGTTAACAGTCTCCCTGCTGAACCGTGGAACTTTTTTAAGCGCGGCTATGTATTCCTCCTCATTGAAACCGTATTTCCTGGCCTGAGCCCGGAAAAGCTCATAGTCCGTAAGCTCACCCTCAAAAAAGAACTGCCCTAAAAAGATATTGCCGACGTGCCGCCCGCCCACAATGATTGGAGTCGCTATGTCCCACATGTTGTTCTTGCACCTGTACATCTTAAACTCTCCGGGGGGAACACCCGTGGATAGTTTTGTATCGCTTTCCACGCAGTACATGCAGGCCTCGGGGTGAACCCTGTGGAATCTGGTGCAAATATCCTGCCATCCAACGCCTACCAGAACATTACCATTGAAATCGATTATGCCTATGGGAACGTGGGCAAGCTTATAGAAATCATCCATGAGGGACTGGATCGCCCTGGAATCAACAATATCAGCAAGCTCAAAGTTTACCTTCTCTTGAGCAGAGGAGGGAATGCTTTCCAGCTTCAGCCCGGGACCCTTTCCACTCTGGTGAAACGCACTGTCCATGTCAAATTCGGGGTATTCCTTTTCATGCACCTGCTGGATATTATTGTGTTCCCAACTTTTTGTGGTTTGAGGAGCTATTTGAGTAACTGGTTGAGGAGTTATTTGAGGAACTGCCTCTTTCCCCATTTTGTGCCTGGAACTTTCCATCCGCTCCCAGGTTCCATCCCTGTTGACCAGAGCAAAACTATGGTTCCCAACTACATGGATTATCCCTGTTGCGTCAAGACTGTTGAGGGAATAGGTGCATAGGGATAGCATCCGGTAGTTTCCGGCTGCAAGGTCCAGTTCTCCCTCATTCGCTATAAAATCGTTCCAATCTTTTTTGTCCGGCCAAAAAGAGTCAAAACTTAACCGCAATCCTTCGTAGCCACCTTCCAGGGCTTCATTGAGTTTTCCAACCAATCTGCTTAAGTCTCCCTTCAAATCGAAAACATTCTCTTTTACATCACCCTCTTTTACACACCGGTGAGCGCAGGGAATAATTTCGACCTGTCCTTTATCCAGATAAGCATCAATATCAAGAACAGCCCTCTTCAGAGCTTCTTTTGCCTCTTCTACTTCAAGGACCGGGGGCGTAACCCACATGCAAAATTCATTATTTTCCAGCCCCGCTTTAAAATATGGAATAAGCACGTCCAGTAAATCTTTTTTTGTCCGGTAAAACTGGCAGAAGTGCGTTTCCCAGGGAATATCCCCAACAACATCAATACCGGATTTTGTAAGTTTTTTTCCCATCCCACACCCGACTCCAAAGCAGCAAGGGCAATGTTGTAAGTTCATGCTTAATCATCAGGTAGCACCACCAATTCCATGGCTCCTGAGACTCGAGAAATATTATAGATTCCTGGTTCATTAAGCATTGCATTTTACAGAATCTCTTTTTCGTGAAAGCAGAGAGTTTATCTTATCCCGGAACTTATAATGATTTATATTCATACTTTTATAAAATATAAGATATATATGATTTGTGCAGTTTCCTGCTTTCCAGGCAACTTTTTAACTTTCATCTTTTCAACCAGGCAAGTCCTATTCGAAAAAGCCGCCTCCAGCCAAAAATCGTATTTATTCTCCATATTAACCCTGGAAATATCTCTTGATTCAACTTAAAACTGATCTGCCATGCGAAGTGCTACTTCTCAAGGCTGCAAAAGATAAAGGGTAAAAAAAGTATATTCCGAGCTCAGGATGTATTTAAAAAAAGTAGAAAAGAAAAAGTGTTGATGTAAACTCAATTACACAAATAACACTTAGTATCTGCTGTTATCTCTGGGTGTCCTGTGGTTAGGAAGACAGTCCCTGCAGTAAACAGGTCTTTCGGGGTCAGGTTTGAAAGGTACTTCGGTTTCAACACCGCAATCTGAACAGGTTGCTTTGTGCATTTCTCTGGGTGCGCCGAAATTATTATTTCCTCTGAAGTTTCTGTCATTAAAAGCCATATTTGTTTCACCTTGGTTTTGATTTGTTAGTTAATGGTTTAAAAATAAGATTGTATAGAACTCTTTGATTAAAAACTAAAATTGGTTTTTAATAACAGATTATTATACGTCTCTTAATTTTCAACACGCATACATTGCAGTTAAAATATATAAATGTATCTATAATTAAAGAAGTACATTATTCAAATAGCCGCAAAAGATAACGGATTAAGAAAAAAGAATATTCAAGACTTACCATATTTAAAAAAAGATATGAGTCCGCTTGAATGAAGCGAAACTCTGTAAGTGAAAATAGAGCTTAATATCTGCGGTTTTCTCTGGGTGTCCTGTGGTTAGGAAGACACTCTCTGCAGTAAACCGGTCTTTCGGGGTCAGGTTTGAAAGGCACTTCGGTTTCAACACCGCAATCTGAACAGGTTGCTTTGTGCATTTCTTTGGGTGCGCCGAAATTATTATTTCCTCTGGAATTTCTGTCATTAAAAGCCATTTTTGTTTCACCTTGGTTTTGATTTGTTAGTTAATAGTTTAAAAATAAGATTGTATAGAATTCTGATTAAAAACAAAAAATGGTTTTTAACAACAGATTATTATACGTCTCATTATTTTCAATGGAACTACATCGGAATTATGATATATAAACGTATCCGCATAAATAAAAGAACACTTTATAGCCAGGGCTTGCGGAATAAATTAAAGTGCCTGAGATTTCTAATTCTTTAAGAAATTATTGCTTATATATTGCTTATAGAGGATATATCGGATTACTTAAAATTTTGCAGATACCGATAGATTAGAGAATAAAGACAGGTAAGAGAGTAAAGGTAGATGTGTCAAAATATGCCAAATGCCGATGCTTCCTTGATTCAAGAAAAGAAACCCAAACCGTAGAAAATGGACGACCGGCTCTTTCTGAGATAAAATAATATAGAACCACTCCTTTTTATGCTAAAAAAGCATCACTGGGTTTCAAAAACCTTATTTTTACCATAATCACCGCCATCTGCACGCATAAAAAAACCTTTTCTTAAGAAAACCCTGATTTAACATGTCCGAGAAAACATCCGCAAACCGCTGCCCCCCGGAAATCCTGGCCCCTGCCGGGGATTACGACGCTTTCCTTTCCGCCATTAAAGGCGGAGCCGATGCCGTTTACCTTGGGATAGGAGAATTCAACGCCCGGAGGGGTGCAAAGAACCTTAGTTCCAGGGAACTCGAAAAGGCTATCGACATGGCTCATTCCCATGGAGTCAAAGTCTATCTCGCTTTTAACATCCCGATCAAGGAACACGAGCTCCAGCCTGCCCTTGATTTAATAGACCAGGCCTATGCCGCCGGCGTGGACGCGATCATCCTCAGAGACCCTGGACTGTTCAGGCTCCTGAAAGCAACTTTCCCGGAACTGCCCCTGCACGCCAGCACCCAGATGACAATCCACAATAAGGCAGGGGTCCGTTTTGTGGAAGAGCTCGGGGCTTCAAGGGTAATTGTCTCAAGGGAACTCAGCACTGCCGAGGTCAGGGACATCGTGGACTCTTCGAAGATTGGGGTCGAGGTCTTCGTCCATGGAGCCCTTTGTTACTCCTATTCGGGCAGGTGCCTCTTCAGCAGTTTCGTAAGTGACAGGAGCGGAAACCTGGGAGCCTGTGCCCAGCCCTGCAGGTGGAAGTACGGGTTTCTCGTGGACGGAGAGCCGCAGAACGAACTGATCAGGGGAGATTATCCACTAAGCTGTGCCGAGCTTTGCACGCTTCCGGGCCTGGACAAAATCGTGGCAAGCGGAGTCGAAAGCCTGAAAATCGAGGGCAGGATGAAGAAGCCCGAATACGTGACCGGCAGTTCGGCAATTTACAAAGAGGCAGTCGAGAGGATCTACAAAAGCGGGGAAAACCTGGACCTGGAAGAACTCGAGCAGAAAGAAAAGGAACTTGCAAAACTTTTCAGCAGAGGGTTTACCAGGGGTTTCATCCTCGGGGACCGGACAGTCACCCATCTCGAATACGACTCGAACTATGGGGTTTATCTCGGCAAAGTCTCAAAAGTCGTCCGTTCCAAACCCTATGGCCTGATAACCCTCACCCTCCATGAAGAAATCGAGGTAAACGACGGGATCGGGATCCACACCCAGGTAAATACCAAAACCGGAATGCTCGGGTCCATAGTAAACGGCATCATCTCGAAAAACGGAAAGCACCTGGAAAGAGCCAGGAAAGGGGAAAAAGTAACCCTTGAGATCAGTTTCAAAACGGGAGAAGTCGTCAACCCCCAGGACGAGGTATTCCTCTCAACCGACAGGAGCTTCCTGGAAGGGCTGCAGGAGAGGAAGGTAAAACCCCTGCCAGTAAACATTAAGGTCAAAGCCAGGAAAGGCGAGCAGCTTAAGGTCACAGTCGAAAGCCCCTGCAAAAGCCCCGGTGAAAGCCTCGTGGAGTTTGAGGACGAATACGTTGTCCAGCCCTCCCGGAAGTCCCCTACCCCCGAAGAGGCGATCAGGAAAGCAATGGAACAGCTCGGAGAGACCCCTTACGATATAGGGTCCATCGAGATAGAAGCCGATGAAGAAATCTTCATCCCCGTCGGAGCCCTCAAAAGCGCAAGGCGGCAGGCTCTGGAACTGCTGCTGGAAAAGTCCACGGGTATACGAAAAAAAGAGCTAAAACACCCGCAGCTTTCGGGCCTTGCCTACCTGTGCAAAAACGAAGCCGAAGTTTCCGGAGCAGAAGATACCCAGGCAGAAGTTTCCGGGACCGTCTCCGCAAAGCCAACAGAGTCCGAAAGTTCCACTTCCGCAAAAAGCCCACAGAGCCTGCGCCTGAGTGTCGAGGTAAACAACCCGGAAGGCCTCTTCCAGGCAGTGAACGGGAAGGCGGATATCGTTTATATCCCAATCGAAAGCTTCCATGAGCTGAGGTCTCCTGAATACCGGAAGAGACTGAAGTTCCTGCTTAAGAAAGGGCTTGAAATCGTCTTTACCCTCCCGCTGATTGCCCATGAAAGGGAAATGGAAGCTCTCACCCCCCTCCTGAGAGCTGTGAAAGAAGCCGGCTTCACTGTAGCCTGTTCCGACTTTGGGACCATACAGCTCGCAAAGGAACTGGGAATCCCCTTTGTCGCCCGGAAAGACCTGACTCCTTTTAATTCATTTACGGTCGACACCCTCAAAAAAGCCGGAGCCTACAGGGTAGGCCTTTCAAGCGAACTGAACATGAAAGAAATCAGGGCCGTTTGCGAGGCCCTCGAAGCCTGCGGAAAAACCGAAGAAATCGAGCTTACGGTCCACGGCCGGGAACTCTTGCTCGTAACGGAAAACGACCTTCTCAAACCTCTCATTGACCGGAATGTCCTCAAACCCGAAAGCGAAGTGCAGCTCCTCGACCGGCAGGACAGGAGCTTCCCGGTTAAGCGCTGGGGTACCCGGACCCTTATCTACAACTCGGAAGTCCTTTCCATGCTAAAGTACATTAAGGGCCTGAAAGGGAGCGGCGCGGATGTTCTGAGGCTGGACCTCACCCTGAATGGCGAAAAGGAAATAAAGGATATCGTCAGGGCATACAGCCTGACCCTTGAAGGCAAGAAAGGGAAACTGAAATACGCGGATGTGGAGTACAGCACAGGTCATTATTTCCATGGAATTTAAGGGGTTTTCAGGGCGCAGGCCTTCGAATATTGATTTAACCCGGCATGGGGACCATTCAAACTATTCAGGCGAATCCCGGATTGTTTTGATAGTTTATGATTTCTGATTTATGATTTATGATTCCAGGGAAGCGGAGCAGTTGACCGCCTGGATCTGTTCCAAAATTACCGGAATAGCTGTCTCAAACCGTTCTTGTCACCGTGCGCAGCACGGGTTTTTTCAGGACTGAAAAGAAAAAGCAAATGTTTGCTATTAAGAATACATAGCTGAAGGAATGAAATAAGAATTGAGCATATTTGGGTGCCAGGATAGGAAGCGTGAAGTTGGCAATATAAAATTAAAACGGCTTTGTCTATGAACTTTTTTGAAAAGGCCGGTCGTGCAGGCACGACCGTTGAGAGCTCGGAGACCTGAAAGCCGATCGTTCCGAAGTTTCTCCGGGGGCTGGAGCAAAAAACTAGCCCTGCAGTAAATAAAATATATCGGATTACTCAGAATTTTGCCGATACCGATACACCCGGAAAAACGGATTTTATTCACTCACGATGAATCTATTCTTAACTCTTGAAACCAGAATAACCACTCATTTATAAATGAGTGGTTAGATGCTTAACCGGCAGTTTATAAATAGGTGGTTAGACACTTAACTACCTATTTATAAACAAGTGGTTAGACATTTAACCACTAGTTTATAAATAGGTGGTTAGATGCTTGACCAATCTATATAAACCACAAATTACATAGCTTATCTTACATGAATTTTATGAACCTCTCCGTTCAGAACCCCTGGTGGAAGAATCCTGCTGCGATCAGGGACGATGACAAACTGAAAAAATGGGAAGATTCTGTCCTTAAATGGAGCCCCTGGATTAAAGGAGAGTTGAAATTCGACAGGGACAGGATATACACTCTCAGAGGGCCGAGGCAGGTGGGGAAGACCACGCTTGTAAAGCTCATAATCCGGGACCTGCTAGATGAAATCGAGCATCCACAGAGTGTTTTTTATTTTACCTGTGACCTTGTGGCTGACGAGAAAGAGCTCTTCGAGGTCCTGAACCTCTACCTAAACTGGGCGGCAGCTTTCAGGCTTGAAAGAAAATACATCTTTCTGGACGAGATCTCCTCGGTAAGAGACTGGGAAAAGGGACTCAAATACCTTGTCGATACCGGAGCCCTTAAAAATACATCCGTGGTCCTGACAGGGTCACACTCAATCGACATAAAGAGCAGTATAGAGAGGCTTCCTGGAAGGAGAGGAGAAGGGGAAGGAACCCTGGACAAGATCTTCTTCCCTATGAAATTTTCAGAATATGTGGAAACCCTGAATCCCGACATAAAGCAGTTCATGGAGGTAAACGGTCTTATCGAGGGTTCAAAAAGGCAGGAAATCCTTTCAGATCTGTTTGAAGGCAAAGCCGACCTCCTCCAGAGCACTCTCCTCCTCTACCAACCCGAAATCGACCAGCTCTTTGACCAATATTTGATTACGGGAGGAATCCCAAGATCCATCAACGAATTTTTCACGAAGAACAAAATCGACAGCAGCATATATGAAATATATATCCAGTCCCTGATAGGGGATCTGGCCCGCTGGAACATCCCCGAAATGCCTGTAAAACAGGTTCTCAGAAGCATATCCGGCAAACTCACTACCCCGGTAAGCTGGCGGGGCATCACCGACGAAACAGATATCGGAGCCCACGTAACAGTACAGAAATATGTCACTGCCCTCGAAGACTCTTTTGTCCTGAATGTGCTCTATCCCCTTGACCTACCGAAAAAAACCGCCAGTTTCAAGAAAGACAAAAAAATCTACTTCCAGGACCCCTTTATTTTCCATGCCCTTCACAGTTGGGCCTCAGGCTTCACAGACTACTTCGAATCCGCGAATCTCTACCTCAGCAACCCTGAAACCAAAAGCAAACTCGTTGAATCCGTTTTCCATTCCCATCTAGTTCATTTTATGTACGAAAAACATCCAAGTGACGTATTCTCTCCTCATGAACGCGTCTTTTACCTGAAAACCAAGGGTGGCAAAAAAGAAGTTGATTTCGTACTGAAAACAAATGGAAATCAACTACTTGGAATCGAACTGAAATACCAGAGACAGATAAATAGCAGCGATTACCGAGGGCTGACTGCTTTTGAAAAAGGGATTCTTGTTTCAAAAGGAAAATATGAGATCAGTGGAAAATATGCTACAGTGCCTGTATCCCTATTTTTGCTGCTTCTGTAACTCTTCGCAAAGAGCCCCTGAATGTGGAAACAACCGGAAAAACGTAGTTATAAAAGTGCAGTTTTTTCCGCACCCTCCCCGAAAAGAGGTACTGCGTAAACTTTTTAACCAGAATGAATATTATATTTAGGGGGCCGGCTTCAGAACTTCTCATCGTATCCACAACAAGAATACTGGAGCTGGTTCCCAAAAAAAATTGAGTTAAATAGCGTTCAATATAACAATCGATTTTGCCCTGAAACCTTTCATTATATTGAAACGTATAAAATACAGAAGAAATGCCCCACTTTCAAAAATGCCTTTTCAAAGTGGGTTTTTGATCAACTACCTGAAAGAACGCACGTCTGCATGCAACAGGTTTAAATCATTTCTTTTGCTCTTTTCTTTTCCCTGTTTTCCTTTCTGTTCCCCCTCTCTTTTTATCAGTCTTTTTCCCCATATATTTCTTAGTTTCCTCTCCTTCTTGCGCCTTCCTTGTCCATGTATTCCTCTTTATTTCCGGACCCTGATCTTCTTTTTTGCCGAACTTATTATATTTTCCTTCCTTAGCGGCGTTCTTAATTTCCACCCCGATATCCGATTTCCGTGTCCATGTACTCCTCTTTATTTCCGGTTTTTCCTCTTTCCATTCCTCTTTCCATTCTTCTTCCATATCCTCTTCATCCATTTCAATTCCGAGTTTGGAGCTTACGGAAATTTTGGCTTTCCAGGCTTCAGCATAGTCCGGCTTGATCTTGAGAGCTCTTTCATAAGCCCTCAGAGCCTCTTCATCTTTATCTACCAGGGCCAGGGCCTCACCTTTATAGAGCCAGGCCTCTGCAAAATCAGGCTTTATTGAGATGGCTTTATTGAAGGTGTCCAGGGCCCTTTTTTGCCTGCTGAGCCTGAGATGGACAAGCCCTTTGCCGACCCAGGTCTTTGCATTGTTCGGGTTTAGTTTGAGAGCGGTATCGTATGCATTTAAGGCTTCCATAAACCGGTCCAGCTTGTAGAGGACAAAAGCCTTACCTTCCCAGGTTCTTGCAAGGTTCTGGTTGAGTTTGAGAGCTTCATCATAGGCTTTGAGGGCTTCTTCGTAGCTGTCAAGGTCAGAAAGCACAGTGCCTTTTGCGTGCCAGGCGCCCGCGATCTTGGGATTGGAAGCAAGAGCTTTTTCACAGGCTGCAAGAGCTTTTTCTTGCTGTCCGAGCCTGCAGAGGACCGAGGTCTTGAGGTTCCAGGTTTTGTCACTCTCCGGTTTTATTTCGAGCACCCAATCAAAAGCCTGCAAGGCCTCTTCCTCCCTTTCGAGCTTTAAGAGCACGAAACCTTTTTCAAAGAGGTATCCGGGGTTTAAAGGTTCGATTTCAAGGGCTTTATCAAAGGCCTTCAGGGAATCTTTGTACACGTGGAACCTGAGCAGCACCGCTGCCTTGCCTGCCCAGGCGGCTGCATCATCAGGGTTTTTTGTAAGGACTTTTTCATAAGGCGCAAGGGCTTTCTTCAGGCGGCCGGATGCAGTATTACCTGTCTGATCCGTCTTACCTGCCTTACCAGTCCTGCCTGCATTTCTTCCGGGGTCTGTATTTCCTGTCTTTCTTTTAGGGTCATTTGTCATAGTATCGGTCCGGCATTATTTTGTAAAAAGCAATCTACCTATATTCAGAAGCAAACCTTCTATATCAAGAAGAAAGTCTTGTATTTTAAGGGGTGGCGCTTCTTTTTTGTAAACGAGAGTTCGGCAAACCCCATCTCCCCTGATGAGCAGCAAATTCTCAGAGAAATCTTCTTTCAAACTCATTAATCGTATTTAAAATAATCCTGTAAACCTATTTGAAGTAGCGGCTTTGAGATTTAGATATACACCTGCTGGATATCAATATATGTATGGAAATTTCCATAAGAAGAACTTTGAGGCCAGATGGTAAAATACCGGACATTGAATCTGCCTGTACAAAAAAGCCATGCAAAAAAGCCATGCAAAAAAGCCATGTAAAAAAATAATTAAATGGCATGTTCTCGTGGTGAAGTCCGGGGAAACTCAGGAAAATAGCCCCCAGAAACTTTTGAAATACAAGCCAAATTCAGGTAGCCTGATCAAACTCCCCGTACTTCAATTGCCTGGCAAAACTTTCGGACTCAAAATCACGGGCATGGATATACAGTCTCTGGGATGCCCGGGTCATCCCTACGTAAAGGAGTTTCTTATCCTGAGCCTTATTAACATTTAATTTATTGACATTCAACAGGACACACACCTTACATTCCAGGCCCTTGGAAGAATGATATGTTGTTATGATTATTTTCCCGGGTACGATGTCTTTTGTTATTATGCTCTTTGACTTGAGGAAAGGATCAAGTTTAAAGTAAAGCCGCTCTGCGGCTGCATGGGTGGGAGCAAGGACAAGCACATCTTCCGGATCATATCTCATATCCAGCAAGACTTTATTCAGGATATCATTGATTACTTCAAAGCCACCTTCAAGAAAGTCGATAAAATTCTCACCGGTCTGCTCGTTTTCGATTCCTTCCCTACCTTCGTAAAATCTCTCGACTTCCTTTTTCATGCTGCCGTCAGACATCAGGAAATCAAGGGCAAGGTCAATGTGGGATTTTCCGGACCTATACGAATGTTTCAGGAGTTTGGACCTCCCTGTTACGTTTACCCCCAGACTTTTCCAGGTGTGTTCGTGAGGATTGTAAATGCTCTGTAAACGGTCCCCGGCCATGAAAAGGTTTTCACTCACCGTCCCGTTGTATTCCTGCTTTTTGCAAAGAACGAGGCAGAGCTTCAACCACTCGTCTCGAAAGTCCTGGTATTCGTCTATGAGAATGGCATCGTATTTCGGCCTGGCTTTTTCGAGGGCTTTTAGGGGGAGTTCCCGGTTCCAGAAATTCGAATTCGCACCCTGGGGAGGAACGATGCCTGCCGTATCCATCGCTAATTTATGGAAAGTGGAAATTGAAATGTTTTCATAATGGAGCCCATCAGGTGAAGGTCGTTATAAAGGGCCTTGAACCTGTTTTGCATCTTCTTTGCGAGGGAACGGTTGAAAGTTATGATTTTAATTTTCCAGTCCGGGTGCTCCTTGAGGAAAAAAATAGCCCTGGCCAGCAATATTACGGTCTTTCCACTCCCGGGGACCCCGCTTACCATATAATGGCCGTAAGGGATCTTCTTAGCAAACTTTTCCTGCTCGCAATCAAGCGCCTTAATAGTATTCTTTATCTCGTCCAGCTCATTATCAAATTCCAGCAACTCGTGTTGTTTGTGCTGAATTTTGATTTCAGGGAAAAGAAGAGCCCGGATAACCGAAATAATTACTTGACCCGGATAACTGGTTTCCGCGCTGAATAAATCATCTATGGTCACCTTTTTAAGCCGGTCGGAACCAAGGCACCTTGTAGGAGGCTGAAAAAGAACATCTTTAAGGCCGGAATCATCGATATCCTTTGAGTCCATCCCGGTAAAAACAACTTTAGAGTAAACCTTAAATCTTAATTTCCCCTCCTCATCAAGCAGAAATCTATCTTTTTCAAAAATATCTTTGGCACAATTAAAATACTCATTTGTCTTTGCGACGGGATTCTCCCCGCTTTTTCCATTCTTAAAAGTAACTTCGACCCGGTTCATTGACTCTATACGGCTCAAGACCCAGTCTTTCACCTCAATAATGCAGACGCCTTTATAACTGTCAATAAGGATAAAATCAGGATTATACTCCCTCAGCCTGGGCTGGACATATAAGAAACATTCCCTGTCATCCTTATGGTACAGAGCCCTGACCTTATTGACGACTTTTGTTTCCCCGTTTGTTAGCTTAAAATAATTGTTTGGAATGACATTCAGAACCATAAAACTTTACCTTTATTTTTCAATTAATATGACGGAACAGATTCGGATATGTATAAGAGTATGCACTAAATGTATAAAAGAAACCTGTTTTATATTTTATTACTTTTGTTTAAAAAAAGAAATGAATACAAAAAATATGTGAAATGGGTTAAAAAAATTTAATACTGAGATCAAATGAAACTCTCCCTCCTTACAGTAAACCCTTCCAACGTAGCGAATAAATATCCGGGCATCTTTGGGCTTATCAAATTTCGATGGTTGAAAACTCACAACCCATTAAACAGTAAAAAATATTCAGGGGCACTGCTCTTCCTTACGGGTGTGCTGGCCTTCCTGGGAATCATTACGGCTGAGACTCTGTATCCCGGGTACAGTACGGCGCAGAACATAAAAATAAACGCATATATTATAGTGGCACAATTATATTATGCGTATTGTACAGGTACTCATTCCGAAAGGGAAGCGAGAGCCGGTGCTGGCCGTGCTTGACGACGAAAAGATCGACTATGCGGTGTGGGATGAAACGGGGAGAGGGGACTTCGAGGCCCTGGTCCAGTTTCCAATACCCCCGATCGGCGTCGAACCGGTGATGGCCAGGCTGCGTGAAGCGGGAATCAGCGAGAATACATACACGATCGTCCTGTCACCCGAGACGGTTGTTTCCTCACGTTTAGAAGCATTGAAGAAACGTTATTCCGGACTTCGCATTTCCCGGGAAGAACTTATCGCACGTGCGGAGGATCTCGCACCCGCGACTTCTACTTTTGTTGCTTTTCTTGTTCTAAGCACTGTTATCGCTACGGCAGGGCTGCTGCTTGATTCTGCTGCAACAATCATAGGGGCGATGGTCGTTGCCCCGCTTATGGGCCCGGCAATCTCCACCAGCGTCGGGACTGTCGTCGATGAACGGGAACTCGCCTCCCGGGGGGTAAGACTGCAGGTGATCGGGCTCCTGCTGGCAATAGCGGTCGCTGCCGTGATAGGTTCAATCATGAAGGGGACGCTGCTTTTGCCTCCGGGACTCGATATCCGCGAAGTAGGCCAGATTGCCGAGCGTACCACCCCGAACTTCCTGTCCCTCTTCCTAGCGCTGGGTTCGGGACTTGCCGGCGGCATAAGCATTATGCGGGGCTCCGGGTCTACCCTTGTGGGCGTGGCAATCGCCGTAGCCCTCGTCCCCCCGGCTGCAACATCGGGGCTCGGGCTTGCCTGGGGACTCTACGAAGTGGCGGCAGAAGCGGCTGTGCTGGTGCTCGTAAACCTGCTTGCTATCAACGTATCGGCTCTCATCCTGTTCTGGCTTTCAGGTTTTCGCCCTGCTGAGAAAAAGGCTGTTAGTCGCGCCCGCGCTGCGGTGATCTCACGCGCAGCAGTCCTCGCCATTTCAATTGCCTTCCTCTCCATAGTTCTCGCTCTTGTCACTTACACCTCCTTCCAGGCAGCTCTGGTTGAACAGGAGGTTAACCAGGAACTGGAGGAAATGTTCAAGGAACCCGAGTATGCAGAAGCAGAGTTTATACTGGGGGAGAGCATAGAAGTCAATTATGGGCCCTCAGACTTCCTGTTAGGTGAACCTGTAGAGGTGACTTTTTTAGTGGGGTATCAAGCCGGGCAAGAAATTCCCCCGGATATTGGCAGGGTAGCTGACGACCGCCTGAAAGAGGCTACTGGCAAAGAAGTTAAGATCACTCTCGGCTTCATTGTGGCTCAGCAGATCACCGATTAAGCTACGGGAACAGCAGATCAGGAATAACCTGACTCCAGCCTGCCTTACGGCAGTTTCCCGCTTCGTAGAGCTATCCGGGCTGTAAAAGTGTACTGTGTAAAAGTGTACTGTGTAAAAGTGTACTGTGTAAAAGTGTACTGTGTAAAAGTGTACTGTGTAAAAGTGTACTGTGTAAAAGTGTACTGTGTAAAAGTGTACTGTGTAAAAGTGTACTGTGTAAAAAATAGTCCCTGAAACCTTTCCATAACCCTTTATTAATTTTTACGGGAAATTCCTATCCTTAGTGCTGAGCGCCGTATCCCAAAATGCTCCTCTTTTGCATTCTGATTCGGTTTTTTTTCCGTAGCTTTTGCCATATTTTGACATAGCTTTTGTAGCAGCAAAGGATTTCTTCTCCAATTTTTCATATATTTGGATAAGTTTGTCTTTATACATTATTTACTGTCTACTATATTTCAAACTAGACGATGAATAAAATAAATATATATATTATAGTAACGCAAATTATATTATGCGTATTGTACAGGTACTCATTCCGGTAGGGAAGCGAGAGCCAGTACTGGCCGTGCTTGACGACGAAAAGATCGACTATGCGGTATGGGATGAAACGGGGAGAGGGGACTTCGAAGCCCTGGTTCAGTTTCCCATACCCCCGATCGGTGTCGAGCCGGTTATGGTCAGGCTGCGTGAAGCGGGAATCGGCGAGAATACATACACGATCGTCCTGTCACCCGAGACTGTTGTTTCCCAACGTATCGGAGCATTGAAGGAACGTTATTCCGGACTTCGCATTTCCCGGGAAGAACTCATCGCACGTGCGGAGGATCTCGCACCCGCAACTTCCACTTTTACTGCTTTTCTTGTTCTAAGCACTATTATCGCTACGGGGGGGCTGCTGCTTGACTCTGCTGCAACAATCATAGGAGCAATGGTCGTAGCCCCGCTCATGGGCCCGGCAATCTCCGCAAGCGTAGGGACGGTCATCAATGATCGGGAACTTACCTCCCGTGGGGTAAAGCTACAGGTGGGAGGGCTGCTGCTTGCAATTGCGGTTGCTGCCTTTATAGGTGCAATCATGAAGGGAACGCTGCTTTTGC